>NZ_PDJO01000001.1:1758333-2477500 GCF_002563775.1 Thioclava sp. ES.031
GCCGGCCCGCACGGCCATGGCCCGTTTCGCGACCCTTCCCACCCAGGACGTGACCCGGGCTTTGCTCAGCGCGTGCGATATGGAGTGAACGCATGAATATTGACACCGGCATGGTGAACGCCTTCCAAGAAGGCGCCACGGATCTCGACCCTGAAACGCGCGAGATGATCGAGCGGCGCAAGGCGCTGCTTGGTCCGGCGTATCGTCTCTTCTACGACAAGCCGTTGCATCTCGTGCGCGGCGAGGGGGCCTGGCTCTTCGATCAAGAAGATAACGCCTATCTCGATGCCTATAACAACGTGACCTCGATCGGGCATTGCCACCCAAAGGTGGTCGAGGCGATCGCGACGCAGGCCGGCATCCTCGCGACCAACACCCGCTATATCCACGGCAGCATCCTCGATTATGCCGAACGGCTTCTGAACACGATGCCGGACGAGATCGGGCACATGATGTTCACCTGCACCGGGTCCGATGCCAACGACCTCGCCGTGCGTATCGCGCAGGCCTATACCGGGGGGCTCGGGATCGTCGTGACGGAGACGGCCTACCACGGCATCACCCAGTCGGTATCCGAGTTTTCGCCCTCGCTCGGCGCGAATGTCGATCTCGGTCCGCATGTGCGCACCGTGCCCGCGCCGGATGCCTATCGTCAGGGCGAGGAAATGGCGGCTAACTTCGCCACCGCCGTCGAGGCCGCCTTCGCGGATCTGAAGCGGCACGGCATCAAGCCCGCGCTCTTCATCTGCGACGGTATCTTCGCCAGCGACGGGGTCTTCGACGGGCCGCGCGGTTTCCTCAAGGGGGCGGTCGACGCGGCACATGCGGCTGGTGCTGTCTACATCGCCGACGAAGTGCAGTCGGGCTTCGGGAGGACCGGAGACGCGCTCTGGGGCTTCCAGCGTCATGACGTGGTCCCCGACCTCGTCACCATGGGCAAGCCGATGGGCAATGGCTACCCGGTCGCGGGCGTTGCCGTGCGCCCGGAGCTGGTCGAGGAATTCGGGCGCAAGGCGCGATATTTCAACACTTTCGGGGGCAACGCGGTCGCGATCGCCGCCGCGACCGCCGTGCTCGACGTGATCGAGGGCGAGGGGCTGACCGAGAACGCGCGCGAGATCGGCGCTTATCTCCAGGACGGGATCCGCGCTCGGGCGGAGGCCCATCCTTGCATCGGCGACGTCCGGGGCGCGGGGCTGTTCCTCGGGGTCGAGATCGTGTCTGACCGCGCCGCCAAGACGCCGGATGCGACCGCGACGTCGGCCATCGTCAACGGTCTGCGGGAGGAGCGTGTGCTGATCTCGGCCTGCTCGAAGACGCATAACGTGCTCAAGATACGCCCGCCGCTCGTCTTCACCCGCGAGAATGCCGACCAGTTTCTGGCCGCCTTCGACCGGGTTCTCGCCCGCATCAAGTAACACGAGACCAACAGGAGGCCCGATATGGCCATCACGCAAATCGAAGCTGCACTTCCGGGGCTCGTCTTTCACCGCCCGTCGCCTGAATCCGAGCCGTTCAAGGCGCCCGGCGATGCCGTG
This sequence comes from Thioclava sp. ES.031, assembly GCF_002563775.1. Taxonomy (NCBI): domain Bacteria; kingdom Pseudomonadati; phylum Pseudomonadota; class Alphaproteobacteria; order Rhodobacterales; family Paracoccaceae; genus Thioclava; species Thioclava sp. ES.031. The sequence goes on from NZ_PDJO01000001.1 coordinate 1,759,872, forward strand.
GCTGTGGGGGATACTCTCGCGCTCGTGGAGGTCATGAAGTCCTACATTCCTATCGAGGCCGAGGTGGCGGGAACTTTCAAGGGTTACGCCGCGCCCGATGGCGAAAGCATCGAGCCGGGCGACGCGCTGTGCGAGATCGAGGTGTCCGAATGACGTCGGAAAAGCCCGGCATCAGGAAGCTCCTGATCGCGAACCGCGGGGAGATCGCGGTGCGCATCATTCGTGCGGCGCGAGATCTGGGTATTCGGACGGTTCAGGTCGTTTCGGAAGCCGACCGCGATATGCTGGCCGCGCGGATGGCCGATGAGGTGGTCGTGATCGGGCCGGCGCCGGCGACGAAATCCTATCTCGACATCGACGCCGTCCTGATGGCTGTCGCCGAGAGCGGCGCGGACGCGGTGCATCCCGGCTACGGCTTCTTGTCCGAGAGCGCAGAGTTCGCCCGCCGGGTCAGCGAGATGGGCGTGACCTTCTGCGGCCCGGACGCGGCGACCATCGAGCGGATGGGTGACAAGGTGAACGCGCGCAGCGCTGCGATTGCGGCGGGCGTTCCGGTCGTGCCCGGCAGCGACGGGCGTGTCGCCGATCTAGACGCTGCGGTCGACGTGGCCGAGGGCATCGGCTACCCGGTGATGATCAAGGCTGCCGCTGGCGGAGGCGGGCGCGGTATTCGTATCGCGGAGACCCGCGAGGAACTGATCGCTGCGCTCCCGACGGCGATGAACGAGGCGCGGGCCGGGTTTGGCGATGACGGCGTCTATCTCGAGGCCTTCATCCGCAACGCGCGTCATATCGAAGTGCAGATTCTCGGCGATGGAACCCGTGCGGTCCACCTGTTCGAGCGGGAGTGCTCCTTGCAGCGCCGCCGCCAGAAGGTCTGGGAAGAAGCGCCAGCCGTGGCGCTGCCCGATTCCGTGCGTGCCGATCTGTGCGCCGCCGCGGTGCGCCTGGCCGAGGGCGTTTCGTATCGCGGGGCAGGGACGCTGGAATATCTCTACGACATGGACCGAGAAGCGTTCTATTTCATCGAGATGAATACGCGCATCCAGGTCGAGCACCCGATCACCGAGATGATCACCGGAGTCGATCTCCTGCGCGAGATGCTTCTGATCATGGGCGGTGCCAAGCTGTCGCTTGCGCAGGGGGACATCATCGCGCAGGGCCACGCCATCGAAGTGCGCATCAATGCCGAGGATCCGGACAGGAGCTTCTTTCCCGCGCCCGGCATTCTCGAAACGCTGAAAGTTCCGGGTGGCCCCGGTGTTCGCTTCGACACCGGCGTGAGCGAAGGCGATACCATTCCGCCCTTTTACGACTCGCTTCTCGGGAAGCTCATCGTCTGGGATCGCACGCGCGACGGGGCATTGGCGAGGCTCGCAGGCGCGCTCGGTGAGCTCGAGATCGGTCCGAATCCGACCACAGCGAGCCTTCATGCCGCCTTGTTGACAGCGCCCGATGTCGTCTCCGGCACGGTGTCGACCCTCTGGCTCGAAGATTGGCTGGCGAAACGCACCGAAGAAGCGCGCAAGTCAGCCTGACCGCTTTGGGGTCAGGACGCATTGCGTTCAGCCCAGAGAGATGAGCCAGCGCGCGAAAACACAGAGACGACATCTCTGATCTCGTCTGGCTGAGTAATGCGCAGATGGAGCGTTTCGCGATCTGCTTCCCGAAAACCCCATACAGCCGAGGGTCTACGGCCGACGGGGACCGAGCGGGATTATCTTCATCAAGCGCGATGGGTTGCGTTAACGAAAAGCGCCGAAGGACCGGAGGCATGTCGTCACGCGCGACGACCGCTGCGCCCGGTCCGTCCGCATGCCCAAAAACGCGAAAAGCCCCCGAAGGGGCTAGCTCGCAAATCTATGATGGATCAGGGAGATTTGGCTCCGGCGGTAGGGATCGAACCTACGACCAATTGATTAACAGTCAACTGCTCTACCGCTGAGCTACGCCGGAACATGTGAGGGTGTATATGAATCTCGAATTGGGATGTCCAGAGGGTTCTGGCGAAAAAATTCAGGCTTTCGTCACGTCAGCGAAAATAGCGCCTCTGGGCGCAGGTCGGGCGCGGCGATGACTTGGTTTTGCACTGACATTTCAACGAGATGCGCGAAGACGTTGCGTTCGGCCGCCGGCAGGAGGGCTGCGGGGACGTCGGTGTAGATCGCGCGGGTGAGGCCCTGCGGGGTGGCGGGGCGCTCGATGAGGGCGCTTCGGATCTGCTCGGTACGGGCGTCGCGATGCGCGCGCTGACTCGCGATCAGGGTCTGGGGGTCGGTCACCGGGTCGCCGTGGCCGGGGTATAGGATGCGCGGGCGATGCGCCTCGATCCGCGCGAGTGAGCGGTAGTAATCGCCCAGATCGCCGTCGGGCGGCGAGATCAGCGTCGAGGACCAGCCCATCACCACATCTCCGGTCAGAAGCGCATCGCCGAGCGCGAAGCTCAGATGGTTGCAGAAATGGCCGGGCGTGTGCAGCGCGGTGAGCGACCAGTCGCCATGGCTCAGTTCCTCGCCATCCTCGAGCAGGATGTCCGGGTCGAAGGCGTGATCGACCCCTTCACCGCCGCCCGCATGGCCGCGCGCCGCGAGTTCCGCCATCACCGGCGCGCGCCCGGCTTCGGGCGGGCCGAAGGCCAGGATCGGCGCGCCCGTGGCCTCGGCCAGAAGCCGCGCGCCGGGGGAATGGTCGAGATGGGCATGGGTGACGAGGATATGGCTGACGCGCTCTCCGGGGGCGAGCGCGTCCAGGAGTACCTGCAGATGGGCCGGATCGGCGGGACCGGGATCGACCACCGCGACCTCGCCTGTGCCGAGGACATAGGTGCAGGTGCCGGTATAGGTCATGGGCGACGGGTTCGGTGCGATGATCCGGCGCAAGCCGGGCTGCAATTCTTCCATCTTTCCCTCCATCGCGGCCATCGTTAGGGTTCTGGCATGAAATTTCGCTGGCTGAAACAGATGATGCCGCGCGGGCTCTATGGGCGGGCCGCGCTGATCCTGATTCTGCCGGTAGTGACGATCCAGCTCGTGGTCTCGATTGTCTTCATTCAGCGCCATTTCGAACGCGTCACGCAGCAGATGACCGAAGGGATGGTGCGCGAGATCGCTCTGCTCGATCAGGTCGCGACCAATGCGCCGACGGCAGAGGTTGCGCGCGAACGGCTCGATGTGCTCGACAAGACGCTGAACTTCACCTCGCAATTTCCGGCGCCGACGGATCTTGCGTCGCAGCGGGGCGATACGCGCAGTTTCTTCGATCTGACCGGGATCGTGGTGATCTCGACGCTGCGCGCGAACCTGTCACAGATCCGCTCCATCGATCTCGACAATGACACGAACACGGTGCGCGTGGTGCAGGAGACGCCGAAAGGGCCTTTGGCGGTGACCTTCGGGCGCAGCCGGGTATCGGCGTCAAATCCTCACCAATTGCTGGTTCTGATGGTCTTTGTTTCCATTCTGATGACGCTGATCGCCTATATCTTCCTGCGCAATCAGCTGCGTCCGATCCGCAGGCTGAGCCACGCGGCGGAGGAATTCGGCAAGGGGCGTAACCTGAATTACCGAGTCTCGGGGGCGACGGAGGTGCGCGCCGCGGGCCGCGCCTTCCTCGATATGCGCAACCGGATCGAGCGGCAGATCGAGCAGCGCACGCTGATGCTCTCGGGTGTCAGCCACGATCTGCGCACGCCGCTCACGCGTCTGCGGCTCGGCCTGTCGATGATGGAGGAGACTGACGAGGTCCGCGCGATGGAGCGTGACGTCGACGAGATGGGGCGCTTGGTCGATGCGTTTCTCGATTTCTCGCGCGACGGCGCCTCGCATGGTGAGCCGGAGACGCTGCCGATCTGCGGTTTCGTCGTCGGCGTGGTGGAAGACATGCGGCGGATGGGGCGCGATGTGACGCTGGTCGATTGCACCAGCGAGGAGGAGGCGACCTTCCGCCCCGATGCGCTCAAGCGCGCCTTGGCGAATCTGATCGGCAATGCGGTGCGCTACGGCACGCGCGCGGAGATCACCGTCTCGATCGCGCGCACGGGGTGGCGAATCGCGGTGCATGACGACGGGCCGGGCATCGCGCCCGAGCGCCGCGAAGAGGCGATCCGGCCATTTACCCGGCTCGACCCGGCGCGCAATCAAGATCGCGGGCAGGGCGTCGGATTGGGGCTTTCGATCACCGCCGACATCCTGCGCCGCCACGGTGGATCGCTGAAACTCGGGCGATCCGAACGGCTTGGCGGCCTGATGGCAGAGATGATCCTGCCGCGCTGAGCGGCTACACGTTCGATCACGCGCGCGCACGAACTGCTCACGGCAGCGAGATCGCCCCTTGCGGCCTGTCCCGGGGCCACGCATTGTGACCGTTGAGTGACATGCCCTAGTTGAACGGATGCTTCACGGCTCCTAGATAGCGGGTTGAACAGGGGAGGGACGTGGTCGCCGAAAACGGGGCCGGACCCTCCTGCCAAGAGAGGAACGCCGATGACCGAATTTAGCTCTGTCACCCATCCGGTCCTGCCGCTGCGCGACATCGTGGTTTTCCCCCACATGATCGTGCCGCTCTTCGTCGGGCGCGAGAAATCCGTGCGCGCACTGGAAGAGGTGATGGCGGAGGATCGCCAGATCTTGCTCGCAAGCCAGGTCGATCCGTCGCAAGACGACCCCGATACGGACGGGATTTTCCGCGTTGGCGTGCTCGCCAACGTGCTGCAACTGCTGAAACTGCCCGATGGCACCGTGAAAGTGCTGGTCGAGGGCAAGAGCCGCGTGCGCATCACCGATTTCGTCGAGAATGACGACTATTTCGAAGCGAATGCCGAACCGCTGATCGAGACCGAAGGCGACGTGGAGACGATCCGCGCGCTGCTGCGCTCGGTTGCCGAGGAATTCGAGCGCTACGCGAAGATCAAGAAGAACATCCCCGAAGAAGCGCTGTCGGCCGTGGCCGATGCGACCGAAGCGGACAAGCTGGCCGATCTCGTCTCAGGCCATCTGGGGCTGGAAGTGGCCCAGAAGCAGGAGCTTCTGGAAACGCTCGACGTCTCCGAGCGGCTGGAGCGGGTCTACGGGCTCATGCAGGGTGAGGTCTCGGTTCTCCAGGTGGAGAAGAAGATCAAATCCCGCGTGAAGACGCAGATGGAGAAGACCCAGCGCGAGTACTACCTGAATGAGCAGATGAAGGCCATTCAGAAGGAACTCGGCGATGGCGAAGACGGCCAGAACGAGATCCTCGAGCTCGAAGAGCGCATCGAGAACACCAAGCTCTCGAAAGAGGCCAAGGAAAAGGCCGAGGCCGAGCTGAAGAAGCTCAAGTCGATGTCGCCGATGTCGGCGGAAGCCACCGTCGTGCGCAACTATCTCGACTGGATGCTGTCGATCCCGTGGGGCACCAAATCCCGCGTGAAGAAAGACCTCAGCAAGGCCGAGGCCGTGCTCGATGCCGATCACTACGGTCTCGAGAAGGTCAAGGAACGCATCGTCGAATATCTCGCGGTGCAGGCGCGCTCGGCCAAGCTCAAAGGCCCGATCATGTGCCTCGTCGGCCCGCCCGGCGTGGGTAAGACCTCGCTCGGCCGGTCTGTCGCCAAGGCAACGGGGCGCGAATTCATCCGCATCTCGTTGGGCGGCGTGCGCGACGAATCCGAGATCCGTGGCCACCGTCGGACCTATATCGGCTCGATGCCCGGCAAGATCATTCAGGCGCTGAAGAAGGCGAAAACCACGAACCCGCTCATCCTGCTCGACGAGATCGACAAGATGGGTCAGGACTTCCGTGGCGACCCGGCTTCGGCGATGCTTGAAGTGCTCGACCCCGAGCAGAACGCGACCTTCGTGGACCACTATCTCGAAGTGGAATACGACCTCTCGAACGTGATGTTCCTGACGACGGCGAACTCCTACAACATGCCGGGCCCGCTTCTGGACCGGATGGAGATCATTCCGCTCGCGGGCTACACCGAGGACGAGAAGGCCGAGATCGCCAAGCAGCACCTGATCCCGAAGCAGATCAAGGGTCACGGGCTCAAGAAGAACGAGTTCGAACTGACCGATGGCGCGCTGACCGACGTGATCCGCTACTACACCCGCGAGGCGGGCGTGCGGAATCTCGAACGCGATATCGCGAAGCTCGCCCGGAAAGCGGTGACCGAGATCATCAAGTCGAAGGGTCAGATCAAGCACATCACCGTCGATGAGGCGAAGGTGGGCGACTATCTGGGCGTCAAGAAGCACCGCTATGGTCTGGCCGAGAAGGAAGATCAGGTGGGCGTCGTGACCGGCCTTGCCTGGACCTCCGTGGGCGGCGACCTGCTGCAGATCGAAGCGCTGCGCCTGCCGGGCAAAGGTCGGATGAAGACCACCGGTAAGCTGGGTGACGTGATGAAGGAATCGATCGACGCGGCGTCCAGCTACGTCCGCTCGGTTGCGCCGCAATTCGGCATCAAGCCGCCGCGCTTCGAGAAGTGGGACATCCACGTCCACGTGCCCGATGGTGCGACGCCGAAAGACGGGCCCTCTGCGGGTCTGGCGATGGTGACCTCCATCGTGTCGGTGCTGACCGGGATCCCGGTGCGTAAGGATATCGCCATGACCGGCGAGGTCAGCTTGCGCGGCAACGCGATGCCGATCGGTGGCTTGAAAGAGAAACTGCTCGCGGCGCTGCGCGGCGGGATCACGACCGTCTTCATCCCCGAGGAGAACGAAAAAGACCTCGCGGATATCCCGGACAACGTGAAGGAGGGGCTGGAAATCGTGCCGGTCACCCACGTTCGCGAAGTCCTCGCCCGCGCGCTGGTTCGCCAGCCCGAGCCGGTCGATTGGGACGAGGAGGCCGAAGAGGCAGCAGCCGCTGCCGCCGCCGCGGCCAAATCGGACGGGCAGGGCGCAACCGCGCACTGATCGTCTTGAGATCGAAAACGAGAACGCCCGTCGCATATCGCGGCGGGCGTTTTTGCATCTGAGGACATTTGCACGTAACCTCCTTTTATTACGGTCAAAAAAGGAGCCGCTATGGCCAAGAGCCAGAAACCGAAATCGACCCGCAAGCCGCCCGTCCCGACGCCCGAGGCGCCTCCGGCCTCCGCCGCGACGCTCACGCCCGCCACGCCCGACCCGGCGCCCGAGCCGAGCGAGGCGAAGGCGCTCGTGCGCAAGAGGAGCTTCGTGGATCGGGTGATGGTCGAGGCCGGGGTGAAGCGCGGCGAGGCCAAGGCCATGTCGGAAGCGGTCCTCAAGGTTCTGGGCGAGGCGCTCTCGGAAGGCGAGGAACTCAGCATCCCGCCGCTCGGCAAGCTGAAGATCAACCGCCAGTTCGAGAAGAACGGAGACGAGATCCTCGTGGTCAAACTGCGCCGCCCCTCGGGCATGCTCGAAGCGGTCGCGGCAGAGACGAATGCGGGTGGAGATGACCCTGCGCAGGGCGGTGGAGATTTCGACGAAAACCCTCTTGCGGAGCCAGAAGAGGGGCGCTAAAAGTCCGCCACGGAGGGCGATTAGCTCAGTGGTAGAGCGCATCGTTCACATCGATGATGTCGGGGGTTCAAATCCCTCATCGCCCACCATCTTCCTACGAAGGCGCGTCTTGAACAGACGCGCCTTTGTCGTTTTCCGGTTGGTTTTCTGCGCCCCGCGGCGTCAGATTATGAGCCAGACAGCACGCCAGAGATGCGCGCCCCATGCGCAAGATGCGGAGGATGCGATGACCGAGACCACGCCGATATCCGACGCCCGGCCCGACGAGGGGCTGCGCGTCTCCGATTGCCCGGACTGGCTGTATCTGCTGCGCGAATTCGACACGCTCTACCGGCACGGCTCGGCAGGTGGCAGCCGCCTGATCCGCAGCCATCGCAAACGGGTGCGCGACACGCTCTCGCAGATCATCGACACCAATCCCCCGGTGACGCCGCGCCAACCGCAGCCGAAACCGGTGACGGCGCATCTGTCGCGGGCGCTCGACCTGGGCGAGCGCGGCGCGGTTGCAGGCATGGCGCGGGCGCTCTCGCGCGTGACGGGACAGCTGACATGGGAATATGGCTACGAGAAAGTGCCGAAGGCGCTGGCGCGCAAATATGCCTATTGCGAGGTGCTGGGCCCGCGCGGACCGGTGGCTTCCGATCGGTTGGTGCTGGGATTCGTCCTCTTCGCGCCGCGCACGACCTATCCGCAGCACAGCCATAAGGAGATCGAGGAGAGCTACATCTCGGTCGCGGGCCCGTGGTCGGAGAATGATACCGCCGTGCATGCGCCGGGCTCGCTGATCCTGAACCGGCCCGATCACGAACACCGCATCACCACCGCCGATCTCGACCCTTGCCTGCTGGCCTATGCCTGGGTCGGACCGGAGTCGCGGCTGACCGCGCCGGGGATGAAACTCTCCTCGACCCGCAAGGTGCGGATGCGCGAGGGCATCTGAGGCCTTGATCCCCGCGCAAGGCGAGGCTAGAGGAAGGGCCGGGGGCGGTTAGCTCAGTTGGTAGAGCGCTTCGTTTACACCGAAGATGTCGGGGGTTCGAGCCCCTCACCGCCCACCATTCCCCCCTTAAGTATAACGATATCAAAGTCTTGCGCCTCGTTGCGCGGCCGCGCTCAGACTCTGTTCGCGCATGGCTCTATGATATGCGCGCCACGATGCTACCTTTCCCTCAACCACAGGAAAGGAGCGCCCCGATGAGCTGGAACCCCGCCCTCGACCCCGAAATTCCTATCGGCGACGCCGTCGACGCCATCGAGACCGTCATCGCGCCGCGGGCGCGTGATCTCGGCGGATTCGAGGTACGCCGCGCGCTTCCCTCGGCTGCGCGGCAGATGATCGGCCCCTTCATCTTCTTCGACCAGATCGGTCCGGTCGAATTCCTCTCCGGCCAGCGTGGCATCGACATTCGCCCGCACCCGCATATCGGCCTCGCGACGGTGACCTACCTTCTGCAGGGCCGCCTGCATCACCGCGATTCGCTAGGCACCGATCAGTGGATCACGCCGGGCGCGGTGAACTGGATGAATGCGGGCTACGGCATCACCCATTCCGAGCGCACCGACGGCAAGGTGCGCGACACCGGCCAGCATCTCGCGGGCATCCAGACGTGGGTTGCGCTGCCCGAGGATCTCGAAGAGGGGCAGGCGGCGTTCAAGCATGTCGGCGCCGAGGCGCTTCCCGAACTGCAGGCCGAGGGCAAGACCGTCCGTCTGGTCCTGGGCGATGCCTGGGGCGCGCATGCGCCGATCGATCTGCCCTCCGAGATGTTCTACGCCGACGCGAATCTCGATCCGGGCGCGCAAATCCCGCTGCCCGACAATCACGAAGATCGCGGCGTCTATGTGCTGCAGGGCTCCGTCACGGTGGCGGGCGAAACCTATGAGGAAGGCCGGATGCTCGTCTTCCGCCCCGGCGACCGGGTCTCATTGAAGGCGGGCGGGCAGGGCGCGCGGCTGATCGTGCTGGGCGGCGCGACCATGGGCGGGCCGCGCTACATCTGGTGGAATTTCGTGGCCTCCTCGCGCGACAAGATCGACGCGGCAAAAGAGGCATGGCGCGCGGGCGACTGGGCGCACGGCCGATTCCAGCTCCCGCCTGCAGACGATGCGGAGTTCATTCCCGCTCCCGAACGCTGATTGCCCCCGTTGAGGAGGGGGCTCTGCTCCCCGTCGCCGGACGGCGACAAAACTAAAAGAAGAGGGGGCTCCGCCCCCGCCCTTCGGTTGCCCCCGGGATATTTCACGCAGTTGGAAGAGCCGAGCGCTCGCGCTTCCAACTGCTCCAAATATCCCCGCCGGAGGCTCCTGCGGTCGTGCGTCGCAGAGCCGCGATTTGCTTGCCCGAACGGCAGGTGAAAATTCGTCGGTTTTTTGCTCTTAGGCCGCTTGACGGGGGCAGGTCGCCCGCGTAATACCCTCCCCACGCTCGGACGGCGATCCGGGCAGATGATGCGAGCGGTTGTAGCTCAGTTGGTTAGAGTACCGGCCTGTCACGCCGGGGGTCGCGGGTTCGAGCCCCGTCAACCGCGCCATCATCCGGATCGCCCCGAGCGCAGATGCGCGGTTGTAGCTCAGTTGGTTAGAGTACCGGCCTGTCACGCCGGGGGTCGCGGGTTCGAGCCCCGTCAACCGCGCCACTTTCCCCCTTTTACGGCAAAGTTGCGTTTGTGAAACGCGCATCTGTCGCTTATATCCGGGCGAAGTTTCGGGAGGAGCGTATGCGCTGGATCAAACAGGTTTTCGACCACATCACCCTGCTGCAGGCGGTGCTTTTGGCAGCGCTGCTCGGTCTCGCGCCATTCACCCCAGAGCCACATATCTGGGAAAAGCTGAAGATGTTGGTGGCGGGCACGCTGGTGCGTCCGATCGACTGGTTCGATCTGGTGATGCACGGGCTGCCGTGGATCGTGCTGGCGGTGAAGCTGGCGCAATGGGTGAAGACGGGACAGACCGGGAAATCCGGTAGAGGTGCGCAATGAAAGATGACATGGACGCCAAGGGGCTGATCGAGACGATGGGCGCGGCCGCGCGCGCGGCGAGCGCGGAACTGGCCTTCGCCAGCGCCGAGGTGAAGCAAAAGGCGCTGGAAGCGGCCGCCGATGCGGTGCTCGCGCGCAAGGGCGAGATCATCACCGCCAATGGCGAGGATATGGCTTACGGCGCCGAGAAGGGGCTGAGCCCCGCGATGATGGACCGGCTGATGCTGGACGACGCGCGGATCGAGGCGATCGCCAAGGGGCTGCGGGCGGTGGCGGCGCAGCGCGATCCGGTGGGCGACATGATCGCGGAATGGGACATGCCCTCGGGGCTGCATATCAAGCGCGTGCGCACGCCGCTTGGCGTGATCGGGGTGATCTATGAATCGCGGCCCAACGTGACCGCGGATGCAGGCGCGCTGTGCCTGAAATCGGGCAATGCGGTGATCCTGCGCGGCGGCTCGGAGAGCTTCCATTCCAGCCGTGCGATCCATTCCTGCCTGCTCGAAGGTCTGCGCGCCGCGGGGCTGCCCGAAGCGGCGGTCCAGCTTGTGCCCACCCGCGACCGCGCCGCCGTGGCCGAGATGCTGCGCGCGACCGAATTCATCGACGTGATCGTGCCGCGCGGGGGCAAGGGGCTCGTCGGGCTGGTGCAGGCAGAGGCGCGCGTGCCGGTCTTCGCCCATCTCGAGGGCATCTGCCACATCTATGCCGACGGGGCTGCCGATGTGGAGCAGGCGCGGGCCGTGGTGGTGAACGCCAAGACCCGGCGCACCGGGATTTGCGGTGCGATGGAGTGTCTACTGATCGACCGCGCTTTTTGGGAAACCCATGGCGGCGTACTGATCGAAGATCTGCTCAAGGCAGGCGTCGAGGTGCGCGGCACGGGGGATCTGTTGTCGATCGAGGGAGTCACCGAGGCGAGCGCGGAAGATTTCGGGCGCGAATTCCTCGATATGATCTGCGCGGCGAAGATCGTCGATGGCGTGGACGGCGCGATCGAACATATTCGCCGCTATGGCAGCCAGCACACGGAATCGATCCTGACCGAGAATGACGCCGCCGCCGACCGCTTCTTCGAGCGGCTCGACAGCGCGATCCTGATGCGCAACGCCTCGACCCAATTCGCCGATGGTGGCGAGTTCGGGATGGGCGCAGAGATCGGGATCGCGACCGGCAAGATGCATGCGCGCGGCCCGGTGGGCGCCGAGCAACTGACCTCGTTCAAATATCTGGTGACGGGGCAGGGCACGGTGCGCCCCTAAGGCGCACCGAACATCCCCGAAGCGCTCAGAACGCGATCGTGCCGCCCTCGGCATCGACCGACCAGTCGAGCCTGCGACCCTGCCGCGCCGCCTCGCGCGGCAGCATCGCGAATTGCACCCGCGCGGGCGTCAGCTCCATCTGGGCGCCATCGAGCACGGCGAAAACCTCTCGATTGGGCCGTGCTTTCTCGGACCGTGCGGTGATCATCCAGCCATCGCCGCAGGGCAACGCGCGCAGCGTGCCGCCGAAGGGCAGCGCGGTCTCCAGGCAAAGCATCGCGAGAAATGCGAGTTTCACCTCGGTACGCGGCGCATCGCCCGGCACTTTCCACTCGTAGTCCAGACGGCTCTGCGCCGATAATTCGCCCAGCATTCCGGCGACTTCCGCCTCGCCAAGCTGTTGTTCCGCGCCAGCTCGCCCGAAGGCCACCCGGAAGAACTTGACGCGCGCATTCGCCGCCGCCACGCTTTGGGTGATCAACTCGAGCTCGGGGCCGGGCGTATCGCCCGTCATGGAGAGCAATTCGACCCCATTGCCGATCGCCCCGATCGGGCTGATAAGGTCATGACACAGGCGCGAGCCCACAAGGGCGGTCAAATCATCGTCGTCCGTAGCCGCATTGGCGGTCTCGAATGGCATTAAAATCTCCAAAAGGTGAAATGTGATCTATGAAATTCTCGAACCCGGCATGCTGGTCAGAAACCCGGCCCAGCCGGACTGGGGCACCGGACAGGTGCAATCGCGTATCGGTGAAAAAGTAACGGTGAATTTTGAGCATCAAGGCAAGCTTGTCCTGGACGGTCGACGGGTAGCGCTGGAATTGGTTTTCTCTGAACAAAGTTGATGAAAGGTTAACATCTTCTTCGAATGGCAGGAGAAAAACTTGCAACTTCAGGGTGTGATATTTTCCCGTCACGCTCCTGGTGCCGATGCCGCCGGTCGCGCCGCGCGATATTGCCAATCCGGGCGCGGCTTTCTAAACCGGGCCAGCGAAGATCGGCAGGAGGACGCCCGTGATCGACAGCGCCGCATTCGAAATCAGGCTGGCCCGTGATGCCGCCGATCTCGTGGCGTCGCAGCGGCTCCGCTACCGCGTTTTCGTCGAAGAGCTCGGCGGCGGCGGTGAGACGGTCGATCACGAAAATCGTCTGGAAAGCGACCGGCTCGACCCGGTCTATGATCACCTGCTGCTGGTCGATCCCGCACGCGCGGAAGGCGAGCATGTGGTGGGGGCCTATCGGCTGCTGCCCTCGGATCGGCTGGAACGCGCGGGGCAGTTTTATTGCGACAGCGAATATGACCTCGCGCCGCTGATCGGCACCGGGCGCAAGTTGCTGGAACTTGGCCGCTCCTGCGTCGATCCGGACTATCGCGGCGGGGCGGCGATGTTGCTTTTGTGGAACGCGCTCGCCGATTACGTGCTCGCCCATGACATCGAGATTCTCTTCGGCGTGGCTTCCTTCCACGGCACCGATGCCGAGACGTTGAAAGCGCCGCTCTCCTGGCTGCATCACCATCATCTTGCGCCCGAACACATGCGCCCGCGCGCACGGCCCGAAGCCTATCAGCCGATGGACCTCGTGCCAGAGGACGCGCTGGATCGGCGCGCGGCGCTGGCTCAGATGCCCAATCTGATCAAGGCCTATCTGCGGCTTGGCGGCTTCGTGGGTGAGGGCGCCTTCATCGACCGTCCCTTCAACACCACCGATGTCCTTTTGCTGATGGATGCCAAGGCGATGAGCGACAAGCATCGCAGCTTCTACACCCGTCGTTTCGAGGGCCGCGCGTGAGCTGGATCGAGGACGAGCCCGATCCCAAACCACTTGGCGCGCTCGATTGGACGCGGGCGGGGTTGCGCTGTCTGATCTGGGGGCTGATGCTGCTGATCGGGCTCATCGTGCTGCTGCTGGTGCGTCTGGTGGAGCGCCCGGTTCACGGGCTGGCGCGGCCCTGGACGCCTTGGATCACGCAGGTGGTGTGCCGGATGAGCTTCCCGATCCTCGGGATCTCCTACCGCGTCACCGGGCGCCCGATGACCAAGATCGGCGCGGTGGTCGCCAATCACGGGTCGTGGCTCGATATCTTCGCGCTCAACGCCTGCCAGCGGGTCTATTTCGTCTCCAAGGCCGAGGTCGCCAAATGGCCCTTCGTCGGCTGGCTCGCGCGGGCCACCGGCACCGTGTTCATCAAGCGCGATCCGCGCGAGGCCAAGACGCAGCAGGGGCTGTTCGAGGATCGCATCCGCGCAGGCCATCACCTGCTGTTCTTCCCCGAAGGCACCTCGACCGATGCGCGCCGAGTGCTGCCCTTCAAGCCGACGCTGTTTCAGGCCTTCTACAGCCACGGGCTGGAGCGTGTGATGCAGATCCAGCCGGTCACCGTCGTCTACACGCCCCCCGCGGGCGAAGACGTACGGTTCTATGGCTGGTGGGGCGATATGGGCTTCGGGCCGCATCTGCTGAAGGTGCTGGCCCAGAAGCGGCAGGGCGCGGTCGAGGTGGTGTTCCACACGCCGCTCTCCGTCTCCGACTATCGCTCGCGCAAGGAGCTTGCTTGGGCGGCGGAAAGCGCCGTGCGCCGCGGCCTGCCTTACGAGATCGCGCGCGCCCGGTAATAGGCCAGAACGTAGAGGCGTATTGCCGTGGCAAGCCCCGTCTCGGTGCCGCGATCCACATCAATTTCGGCTGCCAACTCATTGAGGCCAAGGTTCTTTTCGGTCGCGATGTCGCGGAAGGCACGCCAGAATTCATCCTCCAGCGTGACCGAGGTGCGGTGCCCGCCCAGCGTCAGGGAGCGTTTCTTCGGTCGGCTCATTCGTCGTGCTCGCGCTGATGCCCGTCGAGATCGCGCCGCTCTTTCGTGGCGCGGCTTTCCTGCAGCGTTTTCTCGGCCTTGCTACGCCCGAATTTCTCAGCGTTCACAGATCCTTGCTCGCGTTTCTTCACGCGGGCCTGCTGTTTGCGAAACTGGTTGAGATTGGTGACCTTGCTCATAAGCAAAGAGTGCCACAGCCGATCGGATCGGGAAAGGGGCTTGGGCGCGCCCTCGTGAGGCGCGCCCGAAAGGTTTACTCGACTTCGACCAGCGCGTGGCGCTTCTTGCCCGCGCTCAGCTTCACCGGGGTCTCCAGATCGGCGGCGGTGAACATGCGGCCCGGATCGGCGCAGGTCTCGTCATCGACCTTGAGCGCACCTTCCGCGATCAGCCGCTTGCCGTCCTTGCCCGACTTTGCAAGCCCCGAGCGCACGACGAGCTGCGCGAGGCTGATCCCGTCGCCCAGTTCCTCGACCGTCAGCGTAAGCGTCGGCAGATCCTCACCCACGCCGCCTTTCTCGAAGACCTCGCGCGCGGTCGCCTCGGCGGCATGCGCCGCGTCCCAGCCGTGGCAGAGTGCGGTGACCTCGTTGGCCAGACGCACCTTCGCCTCGTTGATCTCGGAGCCTTCCAGCGCGCCCAGACGCTCGCATTCCGCCACCGGCAGCTCGGTATAGAGCTTCAGGAAGCGGCCCACATCGGCATCGGTTGTGTTGCGCCAGAACTGCCAGAACTCGTAAGGGCTCAGCATGTCCGAGTTCAGCCAGATCGCGCCCGAGGCCGATTTGCCCATCTTCTTGCCGTCCGAGGTGGTCAAAAGCGGCGAGGTCAGTCCGAAGATCTCGGAATCGAGCACGCGGCGCGTCAGGTCGATCCCGTTGACGATATTGCCCCACTGATCCGAGCCGCCCATCTGCAGCAGACAGCCATAGCGGCGGTTCAGCTCGAGGAAGTCATAAGCCTGCAGGATCATGTAGTTGAATTCGAGGAAGCTGAGCGACTGCTCGCGATCGAGCCGCGATTTCACGCTCTCGAAGGACAGCATCCGGTTGACCGAGAAATGCCGCCCGATATCGCGCAGGAAATCGAGGTAGTTCAGCCCGTCGAGCCATTCCGCATTGTTCAGCATCAGCGCCGGCGTCTCGGCCTCGTAATCGAGGTATTTCGCAAACACCTGCTTGATGCCCGCGATATTGTCGTCGATCTGATCGGGCGTCAGCAGCGGGCGTTCATCGGCGCGGAAGGAGGGGTCGCCCACCTTCGTCGTGCCGCCGCCCATCAGGGTGATCGGCTGGTGGCCGGTCTTTTGCAGCCAGCGCAGCATCATGATCTGGATCAGCGAGCCGACATGCAGCGACTTCGCCGTCGCGTCGAAGCCGATATAGCCCGGCACGGTGCCCTTCGCCAAAGCCTCGTCCAGCCCCTGATAATCCGTGCAGTCGGCCAGAAAGCCCCGCTCGATCATCACGCGCATGAAGTCTGATTTCGGATGGTAGGTCATCGTGCTTGTTCCTTTCGTCTGAGCGTGCGTATATCGGGGCAGGCGACGAGAGGGAAGCCATGTTGAAATCCGGGCCGGTCTGGGCAGTTGGCGCCATGTCGGGCACGTCCTTGGACGGGGTGGACGCGGCGCTCGTATTGACCGACGGAACGCGAATTCTCGATTTCGGCCGCAGCGACTACCGCCCCTATACCGAGGCGGAGCGTGCGACGCTTCACGCAGCTCTCGGGCATTGGCCCGGAGAGCCGGGCGTGGAAGAGGCCTGCGAGGTGGTCGAGACCGCCCATGCGGAACTGCTCAGCGGATTGGGAGAGGCGCAGGTCGTGGGGTTTCACGGCCAGACGCTCGCCCATGATCCTTACGGGATGCAGGGCCCGCGCCGCACCCATCAGGCCGGCGATGGTTCGGTTCTGGCCGAGGTGCTGTCGCGCCCGGTGGTCTGGGATTTCCGCTCCACCGATGTCGAGATGGGCGGGCAGGGCGCGCCGCTCGCGCCGTTCTTCCATTTCGCCTGCGCGAAATATGCCAAGCTCGATGCGCCAGCGGTGTTTTTGAACCTCGGCGGCGTCGGCAATGTCACCTGGGTCGATCCGCGCCAGCCTTCGGCAGAAGTGCCCGGCGCCGTTCTGGCCTTCGATACCGGCCCCGCCAACGCGCCGATCAACGACTTGATGCGGCTCCGGCGCAAGGCCGAGTTCGATGCGGGCGGGGAACTGGCGCTGGCAGGTGAGGTCGACGAGGCCGCGGTCGAGGCCTTCCTGACGCATCCCTATTTCCTGAAAATGCCGCCGAAATCGCTCGACCGGAACGATTTCCACGACATCCTGACCCGCGTGGCGGAGCTGGACGATGCCGATGCGGCGGCGACGCTCACAGCCTGTGCCGCAGCCTCGGTCGCGCGCGCGGGCGAGCATTACCCGACGCCGCCGAAAGCGATCTATGTCTGCGGCGGCGGGCGGCTCAACACCGCGCTGATGGTGGCCTTGCAGCGGCGGATGAACGTGCCGGTGCAGCCGGTCGAGGATATCGGGCTCGATGGCGACATGCTCGAGGCGCAGGCCTTCGCCTATCTCGCGGTGCGGGTCGCGCGCGGCATGGCGACCTCGGGGCCGTCCACGACCGGGGTTCCGGCGCTGATCGGCGGCGGCAAGGTCTCGCGCCCCGGCTAAATTCACATCACTTGACGCCGATCATGCCGCGCCGCGGCGCAAGGCGCTAGGATCGGCCTCATTGAAGAGGGGAATCCGATGTCTGAAACTCCAACCGATCCCTGTCCCACGCCGCAGGCGCGCAAGCAGGCCCCGTTCTCGAACCGGGCCGCGGCGGTCTTCCTCGCGGGGCTCAGTTTCGTCGTCATGGTCGTCTCCGGCCTCGTCGTCAGCATCGCGCCCTCGGGCCGGGTGGCGCGGGATATCGACTGGTCGCTCCTCGCGCTGAACCGCGCCGATTGGGAGCTGTTGCACCTCGCAATGGGGGTGCTCTTCATCTTCGCCGGGGTCTGGCACATCAAGCTGCACTGGCCGGTGATCCGCAACCTGCTCTGGTCGGCGGCGGCGCAGACGCTGTGTCACCGGCGCGAATTGGCGCTGGCGGTCGGGCTGGTGGGCGCGGTGATCGTGCTGACGCTGCTCTGGTGGCCGCCGATCAGCTGGCTCGATCAGCTGGCCCGCTGGGCGAGCATCGGGCTCTGGTGATCAGCGGGGGATGTCGAAGCCTCTCGGGGCCAGCTCGAACCCCTCGAAGCGAAAGCCCGGCGAGACGGTGCAGCTGACGAGGCTCCACGCCCCGGTGGAGCGCGCCGATTGCCACTGGCCCGCGGGCACGATCCCCTGCGGTTGATCGCCGCCAAGCACGTCGGGCCCCAACAGTAGTTCCAGCACCGGCCCCGCCTCCTGCGGCGCGATATCGAGCTGCACCGGTGCGCCTGCGTGGAAATGCCAGATCTCGGTCGCGTCCACCCGGTGCCAATGGCTGCGCTCGCCGGCTTTGAGCAGAAAATAGATGCAGGTGCCCGAAGGACGCGCGCCGTCGGCGGCCTCGGCCTCCCAGGTCTGGCGGTAATGCCCGCCCTCGGGATGGGGCGCGAGGCCGAGGGCTTCGATGATCGCGTCGGCCTCACTCATGCGAAAAGCTCCTTCGCCAGCGTCTCGAAATCGGGCGCGATGGCCTCCCATTCCTCGCTCGGCACAAGGTCCTTGTCCTGAGCGGGCCCGTATTCGGTGGGGCGCGGCACGAAAGCGGTCTGTAGCCCCAGCGCCCGGGCGGCTGCGAGATCGTCATTATGCGCGGCCACCATCATCACCTCTTCGGGCGGCAGGCGCAGCGCGGCGCAGGAGGCCAGATAGACCTCTGGCTTGGGCTTGTAGTCGCGCGCGATATCCGCGCCGAGGATGCAATCCCACGGCAGCCCCGCATGGCGCGCAAGCCGCGTCATCAACGCGATGGACCCGTTGGAGCAGGGCGCGATGATCGCATGGCGCCTCAGCGCGTGAAGGCCGCTGACCACATCGGGCCACGGGTTCAGCCGCTCCCAGACATGCGACAGGCTGTCGGGCGCCGAGACCGCGAAGCGCTTGGCCACCCGGTGCAGGTTCTCGCGATGCAGATCGTCGAGCGCCACATAGCCGCGCCCGCCGTCGCGAATGCGCCGCATCGCAGGATCGTATTCGGCGCGCCACGCATCGGCGAAGGCAAGGGAATCGATCCCGGGAAAGGCGATTTCCACCTCATGCGCGACCGAGTTGCGCCAATCGACACAGGTGCCGAACACATCGAAAATCAGAGCCTTGATCATGGCCCGACACTGACCCGGATCGCCGCGCGGCGCAATCGTTCCGCGTGTTCGCGCCAGATGCTGTGATCGAGGGCTGTGCGCGACCGCCGGGTGGGCGCTGCCCGGGCCGCTTCGCGGCTGATCCGGGCAAGGTGCAAAAGAAAGCCCCGCCGAGGGCGGCTGCCTCCGGCGGGGTAATTCTTCACTTCGAAAGAGCGCTTAGCGCAGGATCGAGCGACCCGCATATTCCGCGGTCTCGCCCAGCGATTCCTCGATACGGATCAGCTGGTTGTATTTCGCGAGCCGGTCCGAACGTGCCAGCGAGCCGGTCTTGATCTGACCGCAGTTCGTGGCGACCGCGAGATCGGCGATGGTCGCGTCCTCGGTCTCGCCCGAACGGTGGCTCATCACGTTGGTGTAGCCCGCGCGATGCGCCATATCGACCGCCTGCAGGGTCTCGGTCAGGGTGCCGATCTGGTTGACCTTCACCAGCATCGAATTCGCGACGCCCTGCTTGATGCCATCGGCCAGACGCGTCGGGTTGGTCACGAAGAGATCGTCGCCCACCAGCTGCACCTTGTCGCCCAGACGCTCGGTCAGGAGCTTCCAGCCTTCCCAGTCGTCTTCCGCCATACCGTCTTCGATCGAGATGATCGGGTAGGCGCCCAGCAGCTTCTCGAGATAGTCGACATTCTCTTCCGAGGTCAGCGACAGACCTTCGCCGGTCATCTCGTATTTGCCGTTCTTGTAATATTCGGTCGAGGCGCAATCCATCGCGAGGTAGATGTCCTCGCCCGGTTTGTAGCCCGCTTTTTCGATCGACTTCAGGATGATGTCGAGCGCCGCCGTGGTCGAGCTGAGTTCCGGAGCAAACCCGCCTTCATCGCCCAGACCGGTGGACATGCCGCCTGCCGAGAGCTCTTTTTTCAGCGTGTGGAACACTTCCGAACCCATGCGAACCGCGTCGCGGATATTGCCCGCCGAGACCGGCATGATCATGAATTCCTGGATGTCGATCGGGTTGTCGGCGTGCTCGCCGCCATTGATGATGTTCATCATCGGCACCGGCAGGACGCGCGCCGAGGTGCCGCCGACATAGCGGTAAAGCGGAAGGGTGGAGAAATCGGCCGCCGCTTTCGCGCAGGCGAGCGAGACGCCGAGGATCGCGTTGGCGCCGAGGCGGCCCTTGTTCTCGGTGCCGTCGAGTTCGATCATCGCGCGGTCGATCTCGACCTGCTCGGTGACGTCCTCGCCGACGAGGTTCTCCGCGATCTCGCCGTTCACGGCCATGACCGCTTCCAGAACGCCTTTGCCCATGTAGCGGGCCTTGTCGCCGTCGCGGCGCTCGACCGCTTCATGCGCGCCGGTCGAGGCGCCCGACGGTACCGCCGCACGGCCCATCGTGCCGTCTTCGAGGATCACGTCGACTTCGACGGTGGGGTTGCCACGGCTGTCGAGAATCTCGCGGGCGTGGATGTCGATGATGGTGCTCATGGGGGCGCTCTCCTCGGGCTCCGGTTGATGCTTGGCTAGGTGCATACACCCGTGCTGCGCCTGCGAAAAGGCCGTAAGGGCGATTTCTGGAGGAAATGTTGCCGCTAACGGCGGCCTTCACGACGCAATTTGGCCTGCCGCCACAGCGCGTAGAGGCCAGAGCCCACGATCACCGCCCCGCCGATCAGTGTCCAGCGGTCCGGCGGCTCGGCGAAAACGACGGTGGAAATCACCACGGCGAAGGCGAGGCGCGAATAGCGGAACGGCATGATTACCGCGATTTCGCCCAGCCGCACCGAGGCGATCAGCGCGTAATAACCCACCGGCCCGATCGCGAGCGCGCCCAGCAGATAGAGCCAGTCCATCGGCGCAGGCGTGACGATCGGCTCGGGCAGCACGGCCAGCAGCACCAGCCCCAGCGGCAAAACGCAGAAAAAGCCCAGCGTCGCCACCTGCAGCGAGGTCACGTCGCGCGGCACGCGCCGCGTGGTCACATCGCGCATCGATAGGCCGATGACCGCGCCGACCGCGAGAAGCGAGAGCATCGAGAATTCCTCGGTGCCGGGACGGATCACGACCAGCACGCCCAGAAAGCCGATCAGAATGGCCGAGAGCCTGCGCCAGCCGACCCTCTCCTTGAGGAAGATCGCCGCGCCAAGCGTGGTTGCAAGCGGCGTCGCCTGATGGATCGCGGTCGCCTGGGCCAGCGGGGTGAAAGCCACGGCGGAGACGAAGAAGCCGGTGCCGACGATCTCGCCCAGATTGCGCAGCCACAGCGCCCGCGACAGCAGCGAGCGGGTAAAGATGCGCTCCCCCGTCAGCTTGGCGAGCACCGCGAAGATGGTCGCGCCGCCAAGCCCCACCGCGGCGAGAATTTGCCCCACCGGCCAGTCGCCCGCGAGCATCTTGATGAACATGTCCTCCAGAGCGAACCCCGCCATCGCGAGGATCATCAGCATCGAGCCGCGCAGGTTGTCGTTTTCGCTGGTATCGGGTGTCATGGGGTGCTCCTGACCGGGTGGTCAGAGCCCACCTAGCGCGGGTGTGATCGGCCTTCAAGGCGCGTCACGAACTGGGATGCGCCCGGGTGACGATGCCGCCGATATCGGCCCAGATCGGCAGGTGATCCGAGGCCACCCGCGCCAGCGGCGTATCCAGCACGCCCTTGCGCACCACCCGCAGCCCCGGCGAAGTCACGATCCGGTCGAGCTGGCCGATCGGCGCGCGCGAGGGGTAGGTCGCGCCCGGTGCGTGGATGTGAAACCCGGTCAGCGCCTCGAACCCGTGCCGCGCGCGCCATTCGTTGAAATCGCCGATGGCGAGGGCGGGGTGCGGTTTCACCCCGGCCATGATCTCCGCGATCCGCGCCCATTGCGCGCGCCGATCCGTGCGCCGCAGCCCCAGATGCGCGGCGATCAGCAGGAAGGGCGCGCCGCTGTCGGGGGCGATATTCACTGCGATTGCCCCGCGTGGCTCGAGGCCGGGCAGGGTGACCGGCTCGACCCCCAGCACCCGCGAGCCGCGCCGCACCAGCACGACCTGCCCATGCCAGCCCAACGAGGCGGCGGTGGTCCGCGGCATGTCGTGGCGGATGAAGTCGGTCTCTTCCTCGATCAATTTCTGCGGCAGCGCCGCCGGCCGCTCGCCCATGCGCTTGTCGACCTCCTGCAAGGCGATCACATCGGCATGCAGCGCATTGATGACATTCACGACCCGCGCCGGATCGTGCTTGCGGTCGGTCCCCACGCATTTGTGCAGATTGTAGGAAGCGATCCGAAGTGTCATTTTTCTGAGTGCCTTACAGGATGGTCTTCATGTGCCGCAGAAGGTGCGGAAAACCCGCTCATCGGTTTTCGGCGCGGCTTCATAAGCGGCGTAACGCGGATCTTCCGCATAGGGATCCGCGAGCGCGGCCATGAGGCTATGGAGCGGGCCGTCATCGCCCTCGACCGCCGCCGCGATCATCTCCTCGATCCGGTGATTGCGCGGGATTCGCAGCGGGTTCGCGGTGGCCATGACGGAGTGCGGATCGTCTTCGCTGGCAATCCGCTTCTCCCAGCCCTCGCGCCAGAGATCGAAGGCCATCGGCTCGGTGAATTCCTGTCCCGCTGTCTTAGGATCGCGACGCAACGCACTGAAGACGCGCGTGAAATCGGCTTTCTCCGTCGACATGCGGTTCAGCAGATCCTCGATCAGGGTCAGATCGTCCTCGGTCGCCTCTGCAATGCCGATCTTGCGACCCATCAGCCGCAGCCATTCGCGCTGATAGACGCCGATGAAGCTGTCGACCGCAGCGCTCGCCTGCTCGATGGCGGCATCGTCGTCACCGATCAGCGGCATCAGGCAGGTCGCGAATTGCGCGAGGTTCCAGACCGCCACCTGCGGCTGGCGCGCATAGGCATAGCGCCCTTGCTGGTCGATGGAGGAGAACACGCGCCCCGGATGGTAATGGTCCATGAAAGCGCAGGGGCCATAATCGATCGTCTCCCCGGAAAGCGCCATATTGTCGGTGTTCATCACTCCATGGATGAAGCCGATTGCCATCCATTTCGCGACCAGCTCGCCTTGCTTCGCCGCGACCGCGCGCAGCACCTCAAGCGGCGTCTCGCAATCAGGATAGTGACGCTCTATCAATGTGTTGAGAAGCGTTCGTAATCCATCGCGGTCGTTGCGCGCCGCGAAATACTGGAAGGTGCCGACGCGGATATGGCTGCGCGCGACACGGGTCAGGATCGCACCGGGGCGGCCCGAGGCATCGCGCACCACGGTCTCGCCCGTGCGTACGGCAGCCAGCGCGCGCGTCGTCGGCACGCCCAGCTTCGCCATCGCTTCGCTGAGCACATATTCGCGCAGCACCGGACCGATCCACGCCCGCCCGTCAGAGCGGCCGCGCGAAAACGGCGTGCGGCCCGCGCCTTTCAATTGCAGATCGAACCGCGCGCCGTCCGGTGCCACGATCTCGCCCAGCAACACCGCGCGCCCGTCGCCCAGACGCGGCACGAAGCCGCCGAACTGGTGGCCCGCATAGGCCTGCGCGATCGGCTCGGCGCCTTCGGGCATCGTATTGCCCGCCAGCATCGCGAGCCCTTCTGGGCTCTCCAGCCAATCGGCATCGAGCCCCAAACGCTCGGCAAGGTCACGGTTCAGGACCACCAACTCCGGCGCTTTCACCGGTTGGGGCGGCTGACGCTCGAAGAAGCTGTCGGGCAGGCGGGCATAGCTGTTGTCGAAGGGAATGGTCATGGGGTCTCCTTGCCTCCCTATCTAAGCCATGTGCCGGTCAATCCAATCCCCGCGCGCGACCCGCAGCCCTCAATGGTCCATATCGGGCAGGCCTTCGCGCGACAGCAGCACCGCCAAGGGTCGCAGGCGCGGGCTTTGCGCGCAGATGATCATCAGCGCCACCATGATCGGCACGGCGAGGAACATCCCCGGCAGCCCCCAGACTGCGCCCCAGAAGGCGAGCGAGATGATGATCCCGAAGCTCGACAGCCGCAGCGCATGGCCCATCAGCATCGGGTCGATCACATTGCCGATCACGAATTGCAGGATGCCGACCGCGACCAGCACCGTGCCCGCGGTGTAGGGGTTCTGCGTCAGCACATAGACCGCGAGCGTCGCGATGACGGTTGCGATGATCGAGCCGATCGAAGGGATGAAGTTCAGCGCGAAGGTGATGATCGCGACCGGCAGCGCCAGATCGAACCCGCCCACGGTGAAGACTCCATAGACCGCGACGGCGGTGACCGCGCTGACGATGGCTTTCACCAGAAGGTAGTGGTTCACCCGGCGCATGATCGTGCCGACCATCCGCGCGATCCGCTCGGCGCTCTCGGAATCACCCATCAGCGAGTTGAGCTTGGCGTCGAACCAGATCCGCTCGGCAAAGAGGAAGCCCACGAAGAGAATGATCAGGATCGTGGCCGACAGCAGGTTCGAGGCCTGACCCGCCAAGGTGGTCAGATAGCCCGCCACCTGAATGCTCTGCATCGATTCCAGCACCGATTGCTCGACCTCGGGGCCCATCCAGCCGAAGAGCTGCGCGATCGCCTGCTGCGCGGGGCCCGCATAGTTGAGCACCATCGTGACGACCGTGTTGACCTGAGAGATCAGCACCGCGCTCAGCGTCAGAAGGCTACCCGCGATCAGCGCCAGCGCCACCAGCGAGGCCAGACGCGGCGGAATCGAGACCGGCCCGATGCGCAGCCGCCCGACCGCGTTGATCGCCTCGGAGGTCAGCGAGAACAGGATGATCGCGATGGCCAGCGAGATCAGGATGAATTTCGCCTGCACCATCAGGAACAGCGCCAGCGCAAAGGCGATGATGCCCAGAAGCACATTGGTGAGCGCACGCGGCTCGAACGCGCGCCCATCGATCAGGGCAGGGCGGCCCTCATCGGGAGTGTCCTTCATCTTCATCATCTTCCTGTGCCTGACCCTGACGGGGTCGTAACCGGTTTTTCTTATGCTAGGAGCCGCCGCGCAGGCGCGCAAGCGCCGAACCCGCGTGATTTCAGGGCTTTTTCATGACCTGCGCATTATTCCGGATCGGGTCTTGCATCCCGCCCGGATTTGCGGATAAACCCGCCGGCGGAGCGGTGGCCGAGTGGTCGAAGGCGCACGCCTGGAAAGTGTGTAGGCGGGGAACCGTCTCGAGGGTTCGAATCCCTTCCGCTCCGCCACAATCCCCCAGCATTCGCCAATGATACCCGCTTTGCGCAGGCCGCGCGCGATCTCTTTTCGGTCATGTCCGCACGGTCGGGCAGTCAAGCGGTCCGGCAGTCACGCGGGCAGACGTGCCGCCCGCGCGCCGGTCACGTCATCCCACCACGTTGAACGCGGGGCCGTAGGGATAGCCGGTGATGTTCTCATTGCCGTCCTCGGTGATCACGAGGATGTCGTGCTCGCGGTAGCCGCCTGCGCCGGGCTGGCCCTCGGGGATCGTCAGCATCGGCTCCATCGAGATCACCATGCCGGGCTCCAGCACCGTGTCGATATCCTCGCGCAGCTCCAGCCCCGCTTCGCGCCCGTAGTAATGCGAGAGCACCCCGAAGCTGTGGCCATAGCCGAAGGTGCGGTATTGCAGCAGATCGCGCTCGGCGAAGAAGGCGTTGATCTTCTCGGTCACGTCGGCGCAGCTCGCGCCCGGCTTCAACAGGCTCATCCCGTATTCATGCGCGGCGACATTCGCCTCCCAGATCGCGCGCGAGGCGTCATCGACCTCGCCCACGAAAAGCGTCCGCTCCAGCGCCGTGTAATAGCCCGAGATCATCGGGAAGGTGTTCAGCGAGAGGATGTCGCCGCGCTGCAAAACGCGGCCCGTCACCGGGTTATGCGCGCCGTCGGTGTTGATGCCCGACTGGAACCAGACCCAGGTGTCGCGATATTCGGCCTCGGGAAACCGCTTGGCGATCTCCAGCTCCATCGCGTCGCGGCCCGCCATCGCGACATCGATCTCGCGCACACCTTCGCGGATCGCCTCGCGGATCGCGTAGCCACCCACATCGGCGACCGCCGCGCCTTGCCGGATCAGCGCGATCTCGGCGGGCGATTTGTGCATCCGTTGCCGCATCGTGGCGGGGGCGATGTCATGGGTCACCGACGGCTCGAGGAAATCCTGCAAGAGCGCCGCCTGCGCCAGCGTCAGGTGATCGGATTCGACGCCCAGCACGCGGCGCTTGCCGGTGACCGACGCGATCGCGCGCCAGTAATTGTTCCGCGCCCAGTCGGTATAGGTGATGTTGTCGCCATGGCAGCGCCGCCACGGCTGCGCGGCATCGATCCCCGCCGAGATCGTCACGCTCTCGCTTGGCGTCACCACCAGCGCGTAGGGCCGCCCGAAGGCGCAGTAAAGAAAGCCCGAGTAATAGGCGATGTTATGCATCGAGGTGAACAGGCAGGCCTCAATGCCCGCTTCGGTCATCGCCGCGCGCAGACCCGCGAGCCGCGCCTCGTATTCGGTGGCGGCGAAAGGCAGGATGCGCTCGCCTTGGTGAAATCGGTAAAAAGCAGGACGGTCCATCGGCACTCTTCCTTCTCAGAGGCCGTACCGCGCCGAGGGTCGATCTTCCCCCGTCGCGCGCTACGACAAAGCAAGATCCCGGCGTGCAGGATGGGTGATCGGGCGGGCGCGCTACGCGCCGGCGACGCCATCGCCTCAAGCCCTGCGCGGCAGATTGGGCGAAAATGTCGCCACTGCCAAGTCCTTACATTCCGTCGCATGCGATTTGCTCTTTTTCCCGATCGGCGGAACCCGGCGCACGCGTGGAACATTGATCGAGCCGAGGGAACCTCGCCGGACAGTGTGGGGAGCAGGCGCCCCGTTTGCGTCAATCGACGCGCCGCCGCGCCCTCAGAAAGGGAGAGCAATGCAAGATAAGATGCCGCAAGAACGGCTGTTCATATTCCCCAAGGTCCACAAGACGGTGTTCCTCGTCTCGGCGGTCCTCATCGTCGGGTTCATCGTCTTCGGTTCGATGTTCAGCGATCAGGCCAAGGCGCTCTTCACCGGGTTGCAGGGCTGGCTCGCGACCAATCTCGGCTGGGCGCTGATCGTCGAGGTGAACCTGTTCCTCGCCGCAACCGTCTTTCTCGCTTTCGGGCCTTACGGCGATATCCGATTGGGTCGCATGACCGACAAGCCCGCTTACGGGCTTTTTTCATGGACGGCGATGCTGTTCTCCGCCGGGATCGGCCTGATCTACTGGGGCGTGGCAGAGCCGCTCTATCACTTCTTCGCCCCGCCCATCGGCGAGGCGGAAACCCCGGCCTCCGCCCGGCAAGCGATGACCATCGCCTGCATGCATTGGGGCTTTCAGGCTTGGGCGATCTATGCAGTGGTGGCGCTGGCGCTGGCCTATTTCCACTTCCGCAAGGGCCTGCCGCTGACGATCCGCTCGGCGCTCTATCCGCTTCTGGGCGAGAAGATCTACGGGCCGTGGGGCTCTGCGGTCGATATTCTCGCGGTGTTCGGCACCATGTTCGGGATCGTGACCTCGCTCGGCCTCGGCGCGATGCAGATCAATTCGGGCCTCGGCACCGTCTTCGGCATCGGTCAGTCGACCACCGTGCAGATCATCATCATCGCCTGCATCACCGCGGCTGCGACCCTGTCGGTCGTGGCCGGTCTCGACGGCGGGATCAAGCGGCTGTCGAACCTCAATATCGGCCTGTCGATCGTCTTCCTTGCCTTCATGGTGATCGTCGGCCCGTCAGTCTTCATCTTCGACCTCTTCGTCCAAAGCTATGGCGACTACATCGCGGAGCTCGTCAGCTGGGGCTCCTGGACCGAGGCGTGGCAGAAGGACGGCTCGTGGCAGAATAGCTGGACGATCTTCTACTGGGCGTGGTGGATTTCCTGGTCGCCCTTCGTGGGCGTCTTCATCGCGCGCATCTCGAAAGGGCGCACGATCCGGGAATTCGTGGTCGGCGTGATGCTCTTGCCGACGACGATCATGTTCTTCTGGTTCTGCGCCTTCGGGGGCACCGCGCTCGACATCTCGCTGGGCGGTGACAGCACCATCGTGGACGCGACGAAGAACGCCTATGGCGATGCGATGTTCGCGCTGCTCGAGCATTTCCCGCTGGCGAGCCTGACCTCGGGCTTCGCTGTGATCCTGATCGTGATGTGGTTCGTGACCTCCTCGGACTCGGGCTCCTTCGTGATCGACATGCTGACCGCGGGCGGCGATGCCGATCCGCCCAAGGTGCAGCGGATCTTCTGGGCGATCACGGAAGGCGCGGTGGCCTCGGTGCTGCTGCTCGCGGGCGGGCTGAACGCGCTGCAGGCGGCGGCGGTCGTGGCGGGTTTCCCTTTTGCCATCGTGTGCTTCTTCATCCTCGTGGGCTTGTTGAAGGCGCTGCGATGGGACCCCTTGATGCTCTATCGCCACAACCAGCGCTACCGGAGCGACGAGGAGGCCGATAACGCGATGCCCTCCGAATTGCCGGGCGATCTCTACGGATCCGATCCGACCCCACCACCGGCACCGCAGGGCGCGCAAGCCAACCCCGCCGAGTGATCGCAAGACCCATGACGAGAGAAGGCCGGGCCACAGCGCCCGGCCTTTTCATGCGGGAAAGACCGGGGCGCGGCGGCGTCCGGGATGTCTCGATCGCGGTGAGTTGGTCGAGGATTGCCCCGCTTTTGCTGGACGCGAACCCGCGCAAGGCCCTATAGCTTGGGGAAATGATCCGCGCTGGGGGCAGGGCGCGCCCGCCCCACGCGCCACCCGGAGCGCAGAATGTCGAAGACCATCCATATCCTCAACGGCCCGAACCTGAACCTTCTGGGCAAGCGCCAGCCCGAGATCTACGGCTCGGACACGCTCGAGGATGTGGAGCGGATCTGCCGCGAGGAGGCGCAGCCCCGAGGCTTCGAGGTGGCGCTGTTCCAGTCGAATTTCGAAGGCGAGATCGTCGAGCAGATCCACCGTGCGCGCGACGAAGCCTGCGCCATCGTGATCAATGCTGGCGCCTATACCCACACCTCCGTCGCGATCCTCGATGCGCTCAACACCTTCGAGGGCCCGGTTTTCGAGGTGCATATTTCGAATGTTCACAAACGCGAAAGCTTCCGCCATCATTCCTTCATCTCGCAGCGGGCGGAGGGGGTTCTGGCGGGCTTCGGGATCGAGGGTTACGCCCTCGCCACCCGCCGCGCCTGTTCGGTTCTGAGTTAAGAGGGGGCTTTAAGATCGGTCTGCAAGGGTCTGAAAAGGTAGTAGGAATTTCGCGCCGGGTGATGTCCGGTGCAGCCAGTATCGCGCTTGCGCTGAGCGTTGCGCTCCCCGCGCAGGCGCGCGACACCGCCGCTGATCGCAACATCGCCAATTCCGGCAAGATGAGCGATCGCGACTTCTACCGGGCGATGGCCTGCGCCGCGCGACCCGGGGGCGCCTGCACCTTGCCCTATCGCCGATGGGCGGCCAGCAAGTGCCGCGATCTGACGGTGGGCCTCGCTTTCCGCTCAAAGCATTTCCCCGCCAAGCGCGCCCATGCCATCGAAGAGGCCGCCCGCGCGGCGATCGACCAGATCAACAAGACCGGCGCCGCGCTGCATCTGAGCTATGCCGGGGCGCGTCCCGCGGATATCAATCTCTATCTGACCGACACGCCCGTGGGCGGCACCGTGCGGGGAACGCCCTCGCACCGCCTCAACGGCAGGCGGCTCGGTCGGGGCACGGTCGCGAAAGTGACCTTCTACTGGCAGACGAATACGGGTCGGATCACCGATGCCGATATCGCCTTCAGCCGCGACATCCAGATGCGCGACATCCGCTCGGTCGTGCTGGAGGAAATCGTGCAATCGCTGGGCTTCTCGACCGATCTGGAAGACCCGTATTATACGCAAAACTCGATTTTCTCGGAGAACGGGAATTCGGTCACGCGGTTGATCGGGCAGGACGCGATGACCCTGCGCAGCCATTACCCGCCGCGCTGATCAGATCACCTGCATCCCGCCGCGGATCAGCAGCAGAACCGACAGCACCGCCAGCATGATCTGGATGACCCGCATGTAGAGTTGCTGCGACAGCCGCGCGGTCAGCCAGCGCCCTGCGACGGTGCCCGCGATGCCCGCCACCGCAAGCCCCGCGACCAGCGACCAGTTCAGCCCGTCGAGCTGACCGATCACCCAATAGGCGGGCAGTTTCACGATATTGCCGATCGCGAAAGCGATGGCGATGGTGCCCGCGAATTCCAGTTTCGGCAGCTTCTGCGGCAGCAGATAGGCCTGCACCGGCGGCGCGCCGGAATGGGTGATGAAGCTCGCGATCCCGGTCAGTGTCCCCCAGAACAGCCCCGGCATGATATGAGCCTCGGCTTGGCTGTCGTCATGGCGTTTCAGCCAGGCGCGCGCGACATGCCAGATCCCGATCAACCCGGTGAAGATCAGCAGCGCCCATTCGGGCGTGTAGGGCGTGATGAGGGTCGCGATGGCGACGCCCGCCAGGATCGCAGGCAAGAGGATGAACAGGTTCCGCTTCGAGAAATGGTGGCGGTAGAGCCAGACGCCCACCCAATCGGTCACGATATAGACCGGCAGCAGCGTCGCCGCCGCTTTCACGGGGTTCATGAACAGCGCCAGCATCGGCACCGCGATGGCCGCGGCAGTCGACAGCCCACCCTTCGACATCCCGACGATCAGAGCCGCCACGATCAGCAAAACGATTTCATACATGTAAACGGGGTCCGGTCGGGAGGGGAGGATCGGGTGGCTCCGCCCAGGGGCAGAAGCTCGGCCGCAGTGTCGAACAGCGCGCGGCCCCGTCGCCCACGACGAGAATGCGGTTGTCTTTCAAGCTCATGGCGCTGATCTCCCGCTCTCGGTCCGCAGCGTTCGAGTACGCCACAGCCGCTCCAGATCGACATAGGGCCACGGCTTCGGCGGTCCCGCATTTCTTTTCACGATCAGAAGAGCGGGGCAGAAGGGGCGCGCTTGTTCGCGATCAATGCCGCGCCCTCGATGGCGCGGCACGCTGGCTTCCGACTGCACCCATGGGCAGGGGAGGCCCGCATGAGCGATCTCGAAGGCTATACCGACCGGACCGAGGCGGGGATCGTCCTCGCGCGTCAGCTTGAGGCCTATCGCGGGCGCGACGCGGTGGTTCTTGCGCTGCCGCGTGGCGGGGTGCCGGTCGCGTGGGAGGTGGCCGAGAGCCTCGATCTGCCGCTGGATCTTGTCTTCGTGCGCAAGCTCGGCGCGCCCAGCAATCCCGAAGTGGCGCTCGCAGCGATTGCGGGGCTGCGCGGTGAGGTGCTGGTGCGCAATGCCGATGTGATCCGCGCCAGCGGTTGCGATGCGGCCACGCTGGAGGGCCTCGCCGCCCGCGAGCGCGAGGTGATCGCGGACCGGATCAAGCGCTACGGCGCGCCGGGTCTGCCGCTGGCCGGGCGGGTCGCGATTATCGTGGATGACGGGGTGGCGACGGGCGCCACCATGCGCGCGGCGCTGCGGGCGGTGCGGGCCGCCGGTCCCGAAGAGTTGGTCTGCGCGGTCCCGGTCGCGTCAGAGGACGCTCTGGAGGCGATCCGCACCGAGGCCGACCGCGTGATCTGCCCGCTGGTGCCGTCGTATTTTGGGGCGGTCGGGGCCTATTACACCTATTTCGGGCAGGTTCCCGATGCGGAGGTCGCGCAAATCCTCGCCACGGCGCAGGCGCGACCGTCGCGCAAGGATCGGGCCTAGCGGCCCCTCCCGGTCAGGCCATCAGGCTGCGCAGCGAGTGGCGCATCGCCTGCGTCACCTGCCGGTATTCGCCCTCGGAAATCCGTTCATGCAGCAGATCGAACACCGCCGCCACTTCAGCTTCGGGATTGTCGAGCGGTCGGTCGGCAAACGCCTCCGCGACCCGTCCCACAAAGGCGTCGCGATTGCGCGGATGGGCGGGCTGGCGCGAGGGCACGAAGCCGTCGTAGTAGATCCCGCGCAGCAGCACCGGAAGTTGCGCCCCGAGATCGGCAGCTTCTGCGGTGGTCAGGAAATCGCGGATCGCGTGCAAGGTCGTGCGCAGCAGCAGATAGGCGTGACTGCGGTCCTTGTTGTCCAAGCGATATTCCAAATCGTTGAGCCATTCCGCCACGATCTGCGGGGCGTGGTCGATGGCACTCAGGCCGGTCACTTTCATCGGTCAAACCTCCCGGGTGGATGGCTGAGGACGCTGCCTCAGCTTTGGATGCTTGCGAGATATTCCGCGATCAGCAGGATTTGCCCGCGGGTATAGACCTCCGCGTTGAGCGCGCCGACCGTCCCTGCGGTCTCTTCCATCATCGTAGAGCCGAAGCTGGGCATCGCGCCCCGGTGGAAGGGCATCTGCTGGCCGCCGTCGATCAGATGCACGACCCGCGCGAGCGGAAATTCCCCATTATTATTCGCCGAAAGCTGGGTCAGCGCCGGCACTTGAGTGGTGAAATATTCGCTGAGCGGACCGTCGCCGGCCGCGCTCTTGCCGTGGCAGGTGGCGCAGTAATTCTGGTAAAGATCGGCCCCCATCTGCGCCGCGGTCATCGGGCTGCTGGAGGCCTCTTCCGCACTGGCGGGCAGGGCCCATGCGAGGGCTGCGAGGGTTGCAAGAATGGCTCTGGTCATCGGACTGTCCTTCCGGTTCAGGGGGCGGCCCGTCGCGCTGACAGTTTGGGGCGCGAAGGGCCGCCCGGGTGATGCGCGCTCATCGCGCCTTGACGTCGATGCGGCGATCTTTTGCGCGCGCTTCGGCGGTTTTCGGCAGGGTCACGGTCAGGACCCCGTCGCTCCGACATGCTGGATCTCCCGTGCAAAGTGTCTCGGTGGAACGAGTTCAAGCCTCTCATGACCGGCGCGGCACCCGCATTGACGGCGCGCATAGCGGCGGCCAGCGGCCCGAGGCGCATGAACCGCTTGGACGTTGCGCGTGATCAATGCCGCCGCGCGCGCAGCGGCGCAGTCTTGGCGCGATACCACCCAGTCAGGAGCCCCAAGATGATTCCGCGCACCCTCGCCGCAGCCTTTCTCGACACAGACGAAGCGCGCTGGCTCGCCCCGATGGCGGCCGCGCTGTGTCGCCGCTTCGAGGCGCATCTGATCGGGGCGCATGGTGTCGAGCCGCTGCCGCTGTTGGGCGGCGATCTTGCGAGCGATCCGATCGTCTATCCCGAATTCGTCGATTGGCAGCGCAAGGAGGCGGCCGCGATCCGCGAGACCTTCGAGCATGCGCTGAAGGCCGACGATGTTCAGGGCGAGTTCCGCAGCCCGAGCGGTGCCCGTGACGCGCTGATCGATTTCCTCGTCGATAGCTGCCGCGCCGCCGACCTCGTCCTGTCCGCGCAGGTGCCGACCCATGCCGGGCGCGCGGCCGATCTGCGTATGCAAGAGCAACTGATCCGCCAGGCCGGGCGCCCGGTGCTGGTGGTGAGCGAGGCTGCGCAACTGGACAAGCCCGCGCAGCATATCCTCGTCGGGGTTTCGTGCAGCCGCGAGGCGATGCGGGCGGTGCATGACATGCTCTATCTTGCGGCGCACGGTGCGCGGATCGATCTGCTTTCCGTCTCTCCCTCCGAGGGGGAGCGGGAGGCTGTGGACGATCTGCGCGACGACCTCGCAGCGGCGCTGGACCGGCGCGGCTTCGATGTGACGCTTCTGGACCGGATGAAGACGACCTCGGAAGCGGGCGATGCGTTGCTCCATACCGCGCGCGAACGCGGGGCCGAGATGATCGCGGTCGGCGCTTACGGCCATTCGCGGCTCTATGACTTCGTGATCGGCGCGGTAACCACGCGCCTGTTGGAAAAATCCCATCTGCCGGTGCTGTTCTCAAAATAGGTAAGCCGATGCCACAGCCGAAGAAAACCGAATGGATCGTTGTGATGAACGCCGCCAGCGCGCATGTGCTGGCGGATGCGAGTGCCAGTGCGAAGGTCTTCGAGCTGGAGGCGCCGCATCCAACCCCGCGCGACCGGGCCGGGCGGAGTTTCGCGATCGGGTCGCCGGGGCGGCGCGCCGCGATGGCGCCGCATGGCGATCCCGAACATGCGCAGGAAATCGCTTTCGCCCGCGATCTGAGCGAACGGCTCGAACGCAGTCTTGGGCAGGGGGAGTTCGACACGCTGGTCCTCGTCGCGCCGCCGCGCATGTTGGGTGCGATGCGCGAGGCGATGCCCGCGGCTTTGGCGGCGCGCGTGAGCCGGGAAATCCACTCCAATCTCGCGAGCCTCTCGCCGCGCCATTTCCGCGAAAAGCTGCAAGAGGCGCTGAAGGTGAGTTGAGCGGTGCAATTTTCGCCTGCAGTGACCGCCGTCAATGCGAGCCGCTTCGGGGCTTCGCATTCTGGACCAGTCGAACGGAGTCCAACCTGATCACAGGAGACAATCCATGAGCCATGCATCCAGCACCGTCGGTTCCGAGCATGTCGATACGTCCGCCCTCAAGGAGCGCGAGCGCAAGGCCGCAGAGGCAATCCAGACCGATCTCGAGGAGTTGCGCTACGATGTGAAAGCCTTGGCGCAGGCGTTGCAGCGTTACGGTCGTCTGCGTGCCACCGATCTGGGCGCAGAAGCGTCGCGGCGCGGGCATGATTTCGTGGATGAGACCCGCGACGCGGTTCTGGAAATGCGCCGCTCGCTGAGCGAGGCCGAGCATGAGCTGAGCCGCAATGTGCGCAGCCATCCGGTGCCGTGGGCCGGGGCTATTCTGGGTATGGTCGGGGCAGGGCTCCTCGTCGCTCTGTTGATGGAGCGGCGCAGTTGATGATCGCCATTGGTACGAGTGTGGGGACAGGCCGCATGAGCGGTTGGGGTCGATAAAAGACGCCGCTCGCAGGGTCTGTCGGGGGGAGCAGCGCGCGTTTCCGCATCGAGCGGGAGCGCGCGTTGCACATTCTCGCGCCCCGCGTTTCGTTGCAGCTTGTTACGCGCCCTGCGGCGGTCTCGTCCGGGTCGCCCTATGCGGTCAGGTTTCCCGATCTTTGCAGCGCCGATCCGACGTGGCTTTGCCCCGGTGGGGCGATGCGTCACCCCGCGGGGAGGCGCTTGCCACCGGATGCCCGCCCACATCCCGGCCTGAGTCCCCCGGATAATGCCGCCCGTCATTGCGCGGGCGCAAGCGCGACCGGCACGCCCCGCGCCCCAAGCATCGCGCTCCTTTGCCTGCGAGGGGCAGGACATGGCCCGTTCGGGTCACCCGCATGGCCATCCGCGCGCACCGGGCAAGGATTTCGCGTCCGATGCGCCACTTGCGTCGGCGGGCGGACGATCCCGGGCGGCGCGCGGTCTGGCAGTGCCGTCCGGGCGTCTTTCAGACCGAGGGCGATGGCAAATGGGCCGGATTCGGTTGCGTTTGCGGTGCCGATTCCGGCGCAGCTCCGGCGTAGCGTGGAGGCACGATCAGGGCGCGGATCCTGATCGGTCAACATTCTTTAAGCCTGGAGACCATCACCATGAAACATCTGCTTCTCGCCACCGCTGTCGTTCTCTCCGGCGCCGGAGCCGCCCTCGCAGGCGGCAACGTGTCGCTCACCGACCAGATGGGCTGGTTCAACGGGTCGAGCACGACGCAGCTTGGCCACCACAACGCGGCCATCACCGTGCAGCGCGATCTGGCCAATTCCAGCATCACCGTTCAGCGCGGGAGTGCCAACTTCTCGGGCACCGGCCAGACCGGCGCCTTCAACTCGTCGATCACCGACCAGTTGGGCCACGGGAACTATTCGACCACCGTTCAGGGTCGCATCGGCAACTCGTCGTCCACGATCCAGACCGGCGTCGGCAACGTGTCGAGCACCGTTCAGAACTGATTTCCAATGGATGATCGGGCGGGTCGCGATCCGCCCGATCCACGACCCGAAAACGGCTGCTGCGCAGTCGCGACAGCAACAAGGAGAAGGGATATGAGTATCGCAACACAGATGAGACCCGCAGCGGCGCGCCCCGCGATCCTCGCGTCCGGGGTGTTGGCCGCTCTCGCATTGGGCATGTTCGCGAAGGAAGCTTCGGCGCAGAGCCGTCCTTTCTATGATCCGAGCAGCGCACCCGTTGCATCTATCGCCCCGCAGCCTTCACGCGGCAATGTGGCCGTCACGCAGCAGCAGGGCAGCTTTAATGACGCCTCGACCACGCAGAGCGGCCAGAACAATGTCGCGGGGACGGTCCAAGCGGGCTCTGGCTTCAGCAGCTCGATCTCGCAGATCGGCAACAACCAGACGGAGACCCATTTCCAGGGCGAGACCCGGCTGGGTGTGACCCGAAGCGGGAGCCGTACCAGCGGAAACGGCTCGATCGGTATTCAGTTCGAGCTGAAATGAAACCGTTAGCCGTCCGTGCAGCCCCGCCCGTCGCACCGCGTGCGGGGCAGGGAGACGAGAAAGGAAGCACGCTATGCCTCGGAAGCTGCAACTCCTCGATTATCTGCGCGGCGGAGCATTGCTTGTCATCGCCGGGGGCACGCCCGTCGGAATGGCGCTCGCGATGACCGCGCAAAACGTGAAAGGCGCGGCCCCGCTGCAATGCGAGATCGCAGAGCGCACGGTCGATCCGCAACTGGAACTGACCGCGCGGGTGCAATCGGCGCGCGCGATGCGCGGACGCTACTCCTTCACCGTGATCTCGAGCGGCGCGGGCGGAACCTCCAGCACCACGCAGGGCGGCGCTTTCACCACCCGCGCGAACGCGGCGCAGACCCTGTCCAAGGTCTATGTCTCCGCTGGCCCCCATGCGGTCGTCTCGGCCCGGCTGGAGGTCGAAGGCGAGGGCGGCTTGACCTGTCACGCGACAAAGTGATCGCCGGAACTGCGTGAATCCCCCATTGCGCGCGCCGTTCATTGTCGGCGCGCATAGGCAGCCTTGATGGCTGTCATTGTCCACATCGCCCCTAGGCAGAGGATTTCCCTCATTAGGAAATCAAGGGGTGTGCCATGTCTTGGAACACGCATGCTGAGAACGGGGCTGCGGTCGAACAAATTTTCACATCTGCTATCGAAGGGGATCTATTTCGGTCTGTGCTCGCGGTCGTTTCGATGAATTTTCCCGAAGCGACGGCGATGATCGTCGGTCTGGAAGCCGCGCCGGGGGCGGGGAATTTCATGCTTCTCGACGTGCCGGACCCCGAATTGCGACGGGCTTTCGCCGAGGAGATGCGCGCCCCCGAAGGCTGGGCGCACAGGCTGCGCGAGCAGGAGATCGGCCGGGTCTATGACGATGGCGATCTGGGGGCGGATGCGGTGAATGGCGGGCCCTTGGGTCACGTGCTGCGCCGGATGCGCCCGCCCAAGTCCTGCCTCGCCGGGGTGCTGTTCGATCGGGGCCAGCGTCACCTCATGGGGATCGAACTGCGCTATCCGCGCCATCTGGAGGCGGAGCTGCACCGACCGTTGAAGGAGTTTCTGACCCGGCTCGCGCGGCAGCTCGATGTGGCGATGCGGATCATGGAGCTGCGCCGGCGGCTCGATGCGGCGGAACGGCTCAGCGGCAACCTTCTGGAAATTCTACCTTTCTCGGTGGTGTTGTGCAACGAGCGGCGCAACGTCTCGCGGATGAACGGGCGGGCGCGGGCGATCCTGCGCAACGGGTGCGCCTTGCAGGTTTCGCCCGACGGGACGCTGCGGCTCTCCGATCCCGTGGCGGAGGACGAATTCGCGACGCTCCTCCAGTCGTTGCAAGGCAGTCTGCGCCAGCGCGTCGCGATCATGACCGTGCCGCGAACCTGCGGCGAGACGCGTGAAATCCTCACCGTCATCCGGCTGGCCGCGGGCGAGGCGATCGGTCTGCCGGGCGGCGGGCCGAGTTTCGCGGTGATCTACGAAGACCTCGATATGCCGCTCGAACTGGATCAGGATCTGCTGTGGCGGCTCTTTGGCATGAACGCGAAGGAGGCCGATCTCGCGCTGGCGCTGCTGGCAGGGGAGTCGATCGGCGAGCTGGCCTCGCGCCGGAGGATGTCGAAGGAAACCTTGCGCAATCAGCTCGCGGCGGTGATGCGCAAGACCGAGACGTCGCGCCAACAGGAGCTGGTCGCCCTTCTCGGACGCCTTGCCACGCTCAATGCGACGGCGTGACCCCATAGGTCGCGCTTTCTGCTGTGCGCTTGGCGGGCTCGTCGCGCTTACCGTGCTGGCGCCGCAGGCGCAGGCTCAGCCGCCCGTGGCGTGGCAAGGCTGGTCGCTCGCGCGGCAGCCGCGCGGGCCATTCCTGCCGGGGCTTGGGACGCCGATCCGAGGGGAGGACGGGCGCGGTCTGGACTTCGGGTTGCTCGGGCCCGTGCGTCCGCTTGGGCTGTTGCCGCAGGCGGGCTGGATACCGGATTTCTCGGCGCGACCTCAGCTTGGTCTGAATTTCGGGCGGGGCTCCGGTTTCGCGCAGGCGCAGGCTGTCTCGGGGCTGCCCAAGTCCGGACCGCTCGTGATGACCGGGCCGCATGCGGGGCGCGGCGATATCTCGGTCGACCTCAGCCCGGCGCTCGGCGCGGGAGGCGCGCTGTCGGGGGCGCATGCGGTCGCCTCCTTGACCATCCCGGATGGGCAGGGCGGCACTCTCCATATCGCGCAACAGTCTTTCTCGCCCGCGACACCGGGAAATCACATCGAGACCTATGCGTTCTCGCCCGCTTCAGGCGGGGGCGGTCTCGCGGAGCTTAGCCTCGACGGGGCGACGGGCACGGCATCGGCCTTGGCGGCGGTGTTCGATCCGGGCGGGTTTTCCGTCATTGGCCTCGGCGCGCCGGACAGCGCGCGGGTGGAGCAGCGGGTCAGCACCCACAGCCGCGTGCGCGAGCTGGGCGGGGTGATCGCGAGCCCCTTGGGGCGTAGCCGCGACTGGAGCTGGGGGCCAAGGCTCGGTCTCGGGGACCTCTCGCGCCACACGAGCGAAACCTACACGACCACGGCGTCCCTGACGGCGAGCCGGGCGCTCCCGGCCATCGAGACCACCCGCCGCACCCGCCTGCACGCGCGCAGCGAGAGCCTCACCTTGGGGCTGGGCGGGCGGCGGCTGCTGTCAAAGGATCTGGCCTTCGGCCTCTATCTCGACCTCGGCGCGAAGGCGGTGTCGGCACGCGGGCGCAGTGAGGAGATGCTCTCGATCCCGGGGCTCGCCTCGGCCAGCAGCGCGCCCGAGCGGTCACGGTTTTCCGCTTTGGAGCCGATCCTGCGCGCGGGCATGGTGTTCGAGCAGCGCCTCGGCGGAAACAGCTTCTTCGCGCTCTCTCTGGGAGTGCAGGAAACGGGGCAAACCGTTCTCGTCTCGCGCCTGTCAGGACAGGCTGCGCTCGGCTCCGCATCGGTGTCCGGCGCCACGCTCTCGAGCACGGGCGAAACCGTCCGGCATGACGAAATCCGCTGGCGGCACGGGTTTGAGGGGACGATTTCGATCAATTTCGTCCATCTTTTCTAGTTTGATCGCCGTCAAAGACAGAACGGACAGAGAAATTGGATCATGACATACTTCGGGACAGCGCTTTGTGACGTCGGCAACGTCACGCTACGGCGCCCCGATAGGTGCGGAGGGGCAAGGAGGTCGCGCCTTGGAACAGCAGACAATTCTCGTCGTCGAGGATCATGAGGACGTGCGCGAGGCGCTGCGGGACTGCCTTGAGGCGGAAGGCTGGGCGGTGCGCGAGGCGCAGGACGCCGCGGGCATGATGCAGCAGATCGAGGCGGGCGGCATCGATCTTGTGACCCTCGATCTGGGGCTGGGGGCCGATGACGGGCTGGCGCTGGCGCGCGTCATGCGACGGCGCAGCAATATTCCCGTCATCTTCATCACCGGGCATGGCCAGCCGCTCGACCGGGTGCGCGGACTGGAGGCGGGGGCGGATGACTATATCGTCAAACCCTTCGACACCCGCGAGGTCGCGATCCGCGTGCGCCGGGTGCTCGATGGCTACCGGGCGCGCAATGTCCCGCTCGACCGCCTGCGCATCGATCACAGCAGCATCGACCTGCGCCAAGGCGTGATCGAGCATCGCGACGGGCGCCGCGAGGATCTGACCGGAACAGAGGCGAAACTGCTCGAGCTGTTCCTCAGCCGCCCGGCGCAGGTCCTCTCGCGCGATGATATCAACCGGGCGCTGCACGGGCGCGACTGGTCGCCCTATGACCGCACCATCGACACCCATATCGCCCGGCTACGGCGCAAGATCGAACCGTCGGATGATGCCAATCGGATGATCCGATCCGTGCGCGGCGTGGGCTATGTCTTCACCGGGCAGATCACATAGGCGGCGCGTCGGGCTTGAGCGCGCGCGCGACCGCCGCGCTCAGCGTCGCGAGCGAATAGGGTTTCATCAGCAGTTCCACCTCGCGCTCGGCCTCGGGCCGCTGGGCGAAATGCTCCGACGCGTGGCCCGATGTCAGAAGCACCGGTAATGCGGGATCGCGGGCGCGGGCCTGATCGACGAGGTCGAACCCCGAACTGGAACCGGGCAGCACCACGTCGGAAAACAGCAACTCGACAGGTTCGCCCGCCTCGATCTGTTCCAGCGCCTCGCTCGCGTTCCCGGCCTCGATCACCGCGTAGCCGAGCGCCTCCAACCGGTCGAGCACCGCCTCGCGCACGAAGGGATCATCCTCGACCACCAGAACGAGCTGCCCATCGCCCATCCGCAGCGCGGCGCGGTGGTCGGCAGGCGCGGGCGCAGGCTCTCCCTCGGCCTCGGGCAGATAAAGCGTGATCGTCGTACCCTGTCCGGGCGCGGTGTCGATATGTAAGAACCCGCCCGCGCGCGCCACCGAACTCTCGACGCTGGTCAGCCCGAGCCCACTCCCGACCCGCGCATCCTTCGTGGTGAAAAACGGATCCAAAGCCTGCTTGCGCACGTCCGGGGTCATGCCTTGCCCGGTATCGCTCACGCGCACCGTCAGGAAGCGGCCCGGACGCGCCCCGTCGATCTCCGTGGCCTGATGCGCGTCGAGTTGCGCGCGACCGGTCGCGATGGTGACGGTGCCGGGGACCGCCATCGCGTCGCGCGCATTGATGACGAGATTAAGCAACGCCCCGTCCAATTCGCCGCGATCCATGAAAATCTGGCCTTCTCCCGCACCCGGCAGAAGCCGCAGATGCACCTGTTCGCCCAAGACCCGCTCCAGCAGCGTCCATGTCTCGGCGAGCTGGGCATCGAGGTCGAAGCACACCGGTTTGGGCGTCCGCGCGCCCGCCAGCGCCAGAAGTCGCTGGTTGAACCCCGCGCCGATCCGCGTCGCGTCGATGGCGCGCTTCAGATGGTCGCGCGCGACCTCGGCCATCTCGGCGCGCGAGGCCAGTTCCAGATTGGACAGGATGACCGTCAGCAGATTGTTGAAATCATGCGCGATCAGACCCGCCATCCGGCCCACGGTCTCCAGCCGCTGCGCCCGCACCAGCGCCGCCGCAATCTGCGCGCGCTCGGTGCGGTCGAGGAGCGCGCCGAGCGCGCCTTGCGGATGGGGCGGGTCGCAGGTCTCGTCGAACCGGATATCGCCACGCAATTCGATCACTTTGGGCTCGTTACTGTCGGCGAGCTTGAACTCGATCGAGAACTTCCGGCTGCCCGCAGGATCGATTGCCGCGCGGTGCATCTCCTTGAGCCGCGCGCGATCTTCCGGGGCGGCGAGGGCGATCCATTTCTCGTAGCTGTCGGGCACGTCATCGGTGCCCAGAAGCTGCTGGGCGGACTCGGTGGAGAAAAACGTGTCGCGGTCGAAATCCATCTCGAAGAGCGCGATCCCGGCGGCATCCATCGCCTCGACGACCCGCTCCGCGCGCAGCTCGGCAGGTTGCGGCAAGTCCTTCTCGACGCTGATATCCTCGATGATCAGGATGATCCCCGCGACGCTGCCCTCATGGCGGATCGGCGCGGTGAGCCAGCGGTTCCAGATCACGCGCCTGTCGGGGAGCGTCGTTTGGCTCTCGTCGCATCGCACGACCTCTCCGGAAAGCGCCTTGTCGCGGGCGGCGGGGTATCCCTCTGGCAGCCACGGCAGCAGGTCACCGTCGTCCGGCTTATTGGCGCTGGAGATGTCGACGCCGTAGCTCTCCTGAAAGGTCGCCGAGGCCGCGACCAAGCGCGCCGCAGTGTCGAACACCGCGACCGGGATCGGCATCACGCTAATCACATCCTCCAGACCGTCGGCGAGCGCTGCGCGGCAGGCATGCGTCTTCGGTCCGGGCTCTTCGCGTTCGGAATTCACCACTGGCGCCACCTCATTTCGCGCTTGGCACCACGCCCCCATCAATCAGGAAATCATACTCGGTTTCGTGTCCGGCAGTGGAGGAAAAAACGAAAAATCGCACAAAACTATAAATGCCGGGCCAGCCGTTGGCGGCAGATCCGGCCTTTCGTCGCGGTCGCTCAGACCGGCGTCGCGTGGCGTTTCTCGCCGAAACCCCCGCCTTGCATCGCGGTCATGATAAAGTCCTGCGCCTGTTTCTGGCTGTCGAACACCGCCGCTGTCATCTCCTCGGCATATTGCCCCCAGAGGCGGCGATAGAGCGCGGAATAATCGTCGATCGCACCGGAGAAGAACTCCGACCAGGCGGAGGCGATCGCGGCGGGATCGCCGGGATTGGAGAGATTGGCGAGCAGGGCGCGGTCGCAGGTGATCCGATCGGCGGTGAAGCGCAGCCATTCCTGATTGTGCTGCAACATCCGATCCGCCGCCTGTGTGTGCAGCGCGACGAACGGGCCGAGCATCGCCGGGTCCGGCCCGTCCGGAGGAAGCAGGCGTTTCACCAATTCGGCATAGCCCGCGCTGGTGCGCGCTTTCGCGTCTGACTTGCTGGGCATCTGGGCCTCCCATGAGTTGCGATGACATCGTCCCGACCTTTGTCGTGAGCGGGGCTGGATGCATTGATGGAGGTCAATGCGCGCGGTTTCATGCCGCTCCGACCGGCGGCGATCACGGGGTGTTCAGGCTCCGTGTTGCCTTGTGCCCGAAACGCGCGCCTCAATTCCGGCCTGATACGGCGCGCGTTGTGGTGGCGACGGGCGTTTGCTCGTCGGTTTGCCAGCGCGACGCGCGCGTGCCGGAGGCTTTCGCGCCCCCGGACCACCCGTCGCGCTCGGACAGGCGCGGCGCGGGATCGGGCTGGGCGAGGGCCGCACCGATCCGCTCGTTCTGGTATTTTGCAAGCCGCCGCAGCCGACCGAGATCCCTGACCTCGAGATGATCGGGCGCAAGCAGGCGGATCGCGCCGCGCTCCTCG
Source organism: Thioclava sp. ES.031 (assembly GCF_002563775.1). Classification (NCBI taxonomy): domain Bacteria; kingdom Pseudomonadati; phylum Pseudomonadota; class Alphaproteobacteria; order Rhodobacterales; family Paracoccaceae; genus Thioclava; species Thioclava sp. ES.031. Next base: position 1,802,808 of record NZ_PDJO01000001.1, read on the forward strand.
ATCTGGTGCAGCGCGCGGCACAGGGTCTCCACCGTCATGTCCAACAGCGAGGCGAGATCGCGCCGGGTCAGTACGATGCGGATTTCCGGCGTGCTGTCCTCGGGCGCACCGGGGAGCTGTTCGATCAGCCAAAGCGCGAGCCGCTGTACGGTGCTGCGCCCGCGCATCTTCACGACGCTCAACTGCAGCTCCTCGAACTGACGGTTCAGCGCCGACAGGCAGCCCCGGAAAATCTGCGGATGCGTTTGCAGGAAACCGTGCCATGTCGAGCGTGGCATCCAGCAGATCGCGGTGTCGGTGGCGGCCTCGCTCGAGAACCCGTTCACCTCGCGGTCGGGGTCGCCGATCAGATGGCCCGCGCGCAGGATCTGCAGCACGTATTCGTCGCCGCCCTCGGTCAGCACGACGACCTTGACCAGCCCCGAGGAGACGATCCCGACCCGCTCCGCCACCTCGCCCTGAGCCGCGATCTCGGCCCCTTGGTGATAGTTTTCGCGATAGCTTCGATGTGCAAAATCAAGGAGCGCCCCGCCGTCGAAAGCGCTGCAAAGCCCGGTCTGGCGCGCAACGCAATCCTCGCATTTCGCGTCGTATTCCGGTCGAATACCCTGTGAATTAAACATATTCCCCCCTTCAGCTCCCCGAGCTCTGGCAACGTTCGGGGAACGGTCGCATAGCGTGACTGAAGGAATCTTGCCGTCTCGGAGCGCGTCTGTCAGGCGGCAAATTGTAGAGAAATGTGACCTTTGACACGCGAAACGGGGTCGCGCCCGGCGATCTTGCGGGTGCTTTTTGCGGTCGTTGGCCGTTTGGCGCAGTGCCGTCAAACCCCTGAAACGGGGTGGAAATGGCCCCGCCGACCACACCTTGAGGACAGGCGCGCGGTGGCCGACGGGTATCGCGAAACGCTCTTCGACCACGGTCGAGTGGGTGAGGTCACCCGAACGTCCGCGAATGCCCGAATGATACGCCCGAACCGCCCGCGTGCCATTATCGGGCGTCAATCACGGCAAAGATCGCGCGCGCGATCGGCGGCTCCGGGATCCGCGGGACACCCTGCGCCGCCCGCCTTCGGCCGCGGTGGCATTGACCGCCGACAATGCCGCCGGGGCGCGCCGCGGGAAAGCTGGGTCATGGACATCGGAGGACACCAAATGACACAGTATCGACCTTTCCTGCTCGCCCTTTGCCTGATCGGTGCGGCGGGGCCGCTCGCGGCGCAGGACGCCATGACATCCGACGAGATGGGCGCACAGCTTTACGCGGACAATTGCGCCGCATGTCACGGCATGAGCGGGCAGGGCGATGGCCCGCTCGCGGATGCGTTCATTCAGGACATTCCTTCGCTCACCGGGTTGGCGGCGGCCAATGACGGGGAGTTCCCGTTGCTGAACGTGATCCAAATCCTCGACGGGCGGACGGAAGTGCGTGGGCATGGCGGGCCGATGCCGGTCTTCGGCGCGCTTTTCCGCAACGAGCTGGAGCCGATGGTCGGGCGGTTCGGCACCGAGGCGCTGATCCGCGGGCGGATGCTGGCCATCGCGGAGCATGTCGGAACCTTGCAGCAATGACGGACCCGCGCCGTCTGACCCGAGCGGGTCGGGCGGCGCGAAGACGAGACGCGTCGAAGGTGGCGCAGGTCACCGGTGGTGATTGGCGACGGCGCGCGTCATCTCTCCCACGAGTTCGAGCGAGGTTCCGTGGGCCACGTCCCCGAGGCTGAGCATCCCGACCAGCCGTTTCTCGTCGTCGAGAACCGGCAGGCGGCGGATCTTGCGCTGATCCATCAGATGCACCGCATCTTCCACCGTCTCATCGGTGCGGCAATAGACGATCCCCGGCGTCATCACCTCCTCGGCGCGGGTCTTGGCCGGGTCGAGCCCTTGCGCCACCACCCGCAGGGCAAGGTCGCGATCGGTGATCATCCCGATGAGCTTGTCATCCTTGCCGATCGGGACCGCGCCGATATCGTCCTTGCCCATCTGGTCCGCGATCTCCTTCACAGGGGTATCGGCATCGACCCATGCGGCTGGCTTGTGCATCGCGTCACTGATCTTCATGGCATCCTCCCGAGTGTAAGCACATCCTCTCAGTCTGCCCGATCCACGCGGGTGCGCATTGACCGCAATCAGCCTTCGCACGCCTTTGGAGGCCCGCGCGATTGTCGCCGGTCAATGCGGCGCGGGGAAATCCAGTCAGGTTGGTGAGATCGATGGGAGGAGTCGAACCGGTGAGCGCCATATGGATGTGCTGCGCGCTGCTGCCCGATGGTCGGCCCGCCGTGACGCGGAGAGCTCCATCGATCGAAGGGTCATCGTTGCTGTGCGAATTGCGATGTGAAAACGCGGAATTCGCAGGTCGGACGATGGCCCTTCGCCATATTCCAGACATCTGCGTGCCGGGTCCGGCCCGCTCGGATCACATGCAGTCTCGCAAGTTTGACCATGCTCTCGTGCCGACCGCCGCCTTGTCTGGATTGGCGAATGCCTGCTCAGATCGCGCGCTCGAGAGGCTTTGTGCGCGTCTCATTGACGGAGATCAATGGCGCGGCGGACCGGATGCGGTTTAGCTGTTCGGACGTCATAGCCACGCATCGAAGGAGTGTGCGGATGTTTCGTTGGATCACCCCCAAAAACAATCCTGACCTTCTCCCGCTGCCGCGAAAGGCAGAGGATGACGGCCTCGCGCCGGAGACCGTTCCCTGGCCCCTGTCGAGCGCGCAGGCCCAGCCTTGCACCACGGCGATCCCCCGGGTCGCACGCGCTCCGGCGACGGGTCCGGATCGTGCGCTGGAGGTCTCGGCGCTGCTCGATCTCGGCCTCTCGACGCGGGAAATCGCGCGCTATCTCGGCCTCGCCCTGCAGGAGGTGTTGCGGCTGAAAAGCGTGGAACTCGATCTCGGTGCGAGCCTCGTCAACAACATGACCCCGGTCTATCGCCTCGATGCGATCCGTCACGTGGGCTGAGACGATCGGGGGGACGCGGGCTGCCCTTCAAGGCGGTCCCGCGCACATCACAGCCTATTTCGCGAAGATCGAATCGAGGAAGCGCGCGTGTTGCGCCACCCAATCCGGGTTGAAATGGTTGTTATCTTTATAGACGGTCGTCAAATCCGGCTCGCGGACACGGCAGTGGTCCTCGGAGCAAAAGGCAAATGCCGGATCGATCACAACCGCTTGGGACTTTGCCAAAACGTTTTTCATTTCTTCCGTCAGCGCCTTGTCTTTCGCGGGGATCGGTTGCTCGCGTAGCAAGGCGCGCGCATCCGACACCGGCCCCCATCCAAGACGCATCTCCGGCGCGATATTGGTGAAATCCTGGAGGCGCGGGTTGTCGAGAAGGACGAATACACTCTTTCCGGCCGCGCTGAGTTCGCGAACAGATTCAGCGAGGCGTGACAAAGCGGCGCGGCGCCCCGGTGCTTCGACGAGCGGGACGCGCGCGTCGGCGCGCTCGACATAGAAGGCCGGGCTTCCGGCGTAGAAATTCCAAGCGCCGCCAATGACCACGGTGTGATAGCGCGGCAGACTCGCGAGTCGCCAAGCATTGACCGTGTTGTCACGACACGGAGCCCGGTTCGGGTCATCGGTCTTGATTTCGGGGATCGGGGCGCAGCCGCTCCCGATCGCGAGCGTTGCGCCGATTGGCTCATCGCCCGCGGAGACGAGCTTCTCGATCCGCGTCGCATATTGCGCGACATGCGAGTCGCCGATGAACAGAACCTCCTGCGCGCTCTCGGGGCCAAGTTGATAGATGTCGGTCTCGTTCGGTTTGGGCGCGTCGACCTTGCTCAGCAGAAAGGACCATTCGGTCTTGTCGGGCATCGGCAGGTCGATCCGAAACCGTGGGGGCAGGGGTATGAGCGCGGCGAGCAACACAAGCCCCGCCAAGCCACCCATCGCGACGCCCAGCGCCAGCGTTTTATCCCGGTCACGCCCTTTGCGCCGGATCGGCAATTCCACGAAGCGGAAGGTGGCCCAGGCCGCGATCAGCGACAGCACGATCGCGACCAGACCCATCTTGAAATAGACATGGCGGAAGGTGATGTGCATGTAGCTCAGAAATACCCAGTGCCAGAGATAGAGCGGATAGCTGATCACCCCGATCCAGACCGGAATCCTGAGCGAGAGCAGGTATTTGTTGACCATCCCTTCGCTGCCGGCAGAGATCAGTAAGGCCGCGCCCAGTACCGGGAACAGCGCCCACCATCCGGGGAACGGGCTGCCGTCTTCCATGAAGATGAAGGCCACCGCGATCAGCCCCGCCCCGATCAGCGATTGCAGATGAGTGTGACGTGCGGTGAGGGCGGCGTGATGACGCTTGAGATAGGCGAGACCCGCGCCGATCAGCAGCTCCCAGCCGCGCGCGAAGGGCGAGTAATAGGCGGCGGTCGGATTGCGGTAGGTTTCGAACAGTCCATAGACGAAAGAGGCGAGCGTCAGCCCTGCCAGAACGAGCGGCAGGCTCCCGCGCCCGCGCCAGACGAAAGCGAGCAGCAGCGGCCAGACAATGTAGAATTGCTCTTCGACCGCGAGGCTCCAGAAATGCAGCGTCGGCTTGAAGACGGAGGAGATGTCGAAATAGCTCGCCTCGCTCCAGAGCAGCAGGTTTTCGGAGAAGAAGATCGACGCGAGGATGTGTTTCAGGAGCGAGGCGAACTCGCCTTTCAATTGAAGATACCAGCCGATCGCGAAGATCGCGGCAAGCACCACGATCAGCGCCGGGAAAATCCGCAGGATGCGCCTTTGGTAGAAACGCGCGATCGAATAGCGCCCCTCGGCGAGATCGCGCATCAGGATCGTCGAAATCAGATAGCCGGAAATGACGAAGAAGATATCGACCCCGATGAACCCCGCAGGCCAGAGTCTCGGGAAGGCATGCGTGATCACGACTGAGATGACTGCGAGAGCGCGCAATCCGTCGATATCCGGACGATATTTATCGCTGTGCAGCGATCTCGCTACCCCGAAGCGTGGCCCCATATATCTGCCCCCGGTGCTGCGCCGGACATGTTCCGACAGACCCCAAGGTCAGGGTTTTGAGTTGATGACGCTGGGTCAATGGGGATGCTGCGGCGCAGCAAGAAAAGGTAAGGAAATCCGGACACGACTTTCCGGGCTGGCTGGCTCGCGATGATTTCTTCGGCAGCGCGGAATAGAAATTACGCGCTGCCGAAGGTTTGTTTATTGGGGTTCCCGAACCAAGTCCGTCACCCGCGCGTCATGCGCACCGCCATCTGGCACAGGATCTCGAACATCACCGAGACGCCGAGGAAGGCGGTCGCACCGGACGGGTCGAAGGGCGGGGAGACCTCGACCAGATCGGCGCCGACGATTTCCACCCCGTCGAGCAGGCGGATCACCTGCAGCGCCTGATAGGAATTCGGGCCGCCCACTTCGGGCGTGCCGGTGCCGGGGGCGAAGGCCGGGTCGATGAAGTCGATATCGTAGGAGAGATAGGTGGGCTTGGTGCCGACGATCTCGCGCGCCTCGGCCATCACATCCTCGACGCCGCGAGCGTGGAATTCCTCGATCGGGATCACGCGCACGCCCACGCTATCGGCGAAATCGCGGTCCTCGCTGTCATAGGTCGAGCCGCGAATGCCGATCTGCACCACGCGTTTCGGGTCCAGGAGACCCTCTTCGATGGCGCGGCGGAACGGCGTGCCGTGGGTATACATATTGCCGCCGAAATAGCTGTGGAACAGGTCGGTATGGCTGTCGAAATGCACCATGCCGAGCGGCTCGGGCGTGCCCAGCGCGCGCAGGATCGGCAGCGAGTTGAGGTGGTCGCCGCCTGCGGTGATCGGGCGGATTCCTTGGGCGCGGACGGTCTCGAAGAATCGGGTGATCCGGTCCATCGCATCCTGAATGTCGGCGGGGTTGGGGGCCACGTCGCCGAGATCGGCACAATTGACCATCTCGAAGGGGCGCACGCCGGTCGCACCGTTCTGCGCCCGGATCATCGTCGAGAGATCGCGCAGCTGGCGCGGCCCGTGGCGCGGGCCGGGACGGTTGGTGGTGCCGGAATCCCAGGGGCTGCCGATGAACCCGACCTGCACATCCTTCAGGCGCGGGTCGTCGAGTTCGACATGCGGCAGGCGCATGAAGGTCGGCACGCCTGCGAAGCGCGGCAGATCGAAGCCGGAAACCGGGTGGAAAAGGGGATCGCTGGACATGGGGTCGCTCCTGTCAGGTCATGACACTGCCACCGTTCACGCCGAAGCATTGACCGGTGATGAAATTGCTCTGCGGGCCCGCGAGATAGCAGGCCATCGCGGCGATATCCTCGGGCTGGCCGAACCGGGCGAGCGGCGTCGCCATGTCGATTGCCAGCTGTTCGGGGCTCATCGAGGCGGGGCTCGTCATATCGGTCTCGATCGAGCCCGGCGCGATGGCGTTGACGAGGATCTTCGGCGCCAGCTCGCGCGCCAGCGTCCGGGTCAGCGCGATGATCGCGCCTTTCGAGGCGGTGTAGGCAGACATTTCCTCGCGCCCGAGAATGCCCAGATCGCTCGCGATATTGATGATACGGCCTTCCTCGGTACGGCGCACGAAGGCGCGCGACGCAAGGAACGTGCCGCGCAGGTTGACCGCGATCACGCGGTCGAATTCGTCGATCTTCGTCTCGGCAATCGGCCCTTCGCGCAGGATGCCCGCGTTGTTCACGAGGATGTCGAGCCGCCCGAACCGGGACATGACGGCGTCGAACATCCCCTCGATCTGCGCCTCGTCGGAGACATCGGCGGGCAGGGATTCCGCCTCGGTCAGCTTTTGAAGCTCGGCCAGCGTGTCGTGCGCCTGCGCGTCGTCGGGATGGCAGAAGGCGACTTTCGCGCCCTGTTCGGCCAGCGCCAGCGCGATGGCGCGCCCGATCCCGCGCGAGCCGCCGGTGACCAGTGCGACTTTTCCCTGAAGGCTCATGACATTACCTCGCCGCGGTCGACGTTGAGCGCCTGACCGGTGATATTCGCGCCGGCCTCGGACGCGAGGAACATGTAGGGATCGGCCATATCGGCGGGCACCATCAGCCCGTCGATCGCTTGCGCGGCCATGATCTCGGCTTCGACCTCGGCCTCGCTGCGGCCGCTCGATTCCGCCAGTTCCCGCAGCGAATTCGCGGCGGGGCCGGTTTTCACCCAGCCCGGGCAGATCGCGTTGACGCGGATGCCGCGAGGGCCCAGTTCCTGCGCCCATGTCCGGGTCAGGCCCAGAAGCGCGTGTTTGCTTGCGACATAGGCCGAGAAGCCCGGCACGGCGGTGCGCGCCCAGATTGAGGCCGTGTTCAGGATGCGCCCGCCTTCGGGGATGCGCGAGATCAGCGCGTCGGTCACGTTCTGCGTGCCGGTGATGTTGATCGCCACGATCCGCTCGAAGGTCGTGTTTCCCAAAGGGTTCGCACCGTTGAGCGGGGTGGGGCGTTCGAGGCCTGCATTGTTCACCAGCACATCGACGCGTTCGATATCGGCCAGCGCCTCGGTCACCATCGCGGCGTCTGCGATATCACAGCGGATTGCGCGGACCTTGCCGGGCAGGCTTTCGGCAGCCTCATAGATAGTCTCGGTCTCGGACAGGATGATCAGGTCGGCGCCCGCGCGCGCGAAGCCTTCGGCAATGCCATAGCCGATCCCGCTCGAAGCGCCGGTGACCAGAACGGTCTTGCCGGTGAAGTCGAATGTCACGCTCATTCCTTGCCGCGTCCTTCCTCTCGCATCAGCCGCATCAGATGGGCCTCCAGATCGGAGTAGCCGTCGAGTTTCACGGCCCTTTCCTTGTCGGCGATGCGTGCGCCTTGCTTGAATTCGGGCACGATCACCTCTTTCACGCGGCCCGGATGGCTCGAGAGAAAAACGATCTTGTCGGCGAGGAAGATCGCCTCCTCGAGATCGTGGGTGACGATCACCATCGTCGTGTTGGTCTTCTCGGCGACGTCGATCATCAGTTCCTGCATCAGCCAGCGGGTCTCGGCATCGAGCGCGCCGAAGGGCTCGTCCATCAGCAGCACTTCCGGGTCGTTGGCCAGCGTGCGCGCGATCGCCACGCGCTGACGCATCCCGCCCGAGAGCTGCGAAGGGTAGGCCTCGGCAAATTTCCCGAGCCCCACGAGATTGATGAAGCGTTCCGCGCGTTCGCGGCGCTCGGCGGCCGGGACGCCGTTGATCTGCATCCCGAACTCGACATTCTTGCGCACCGTCAGCCAGTCGAAGGAGGTATAGGCCTGAAAGACCATGCCCCGGTCGCGGCCCGGTCCCTCGACGCGGCGGCCGCCGATGACGATCTCGCCGCCGCTCGGGGTCTCGAGCCCTGCGATCATGCGCAGGATCGTTGACTTCCCGCAGCCCGACGGGCCGAGCAGGACACAGATGGAGTTGCGTTCGACGGTGAATCCCGCGCCTTCGACGGCGACCAGCTTGCGCCCGCCCGAGAGCTCGAATTCCTTCGAGATCTCGCGGATTTCCAATGCGGTTTCGGCACTCATGGTCACGCCTTTCTCAGATAGGGGAAGGCCCAGCGGTGCAGGGCGGAGAAAGTGAGGTCGAAGAGCAGCCCCAGCACCCCGATCACGACGATCCCCGACAGGATCTCATCGGTGTTCAGGAAGCGCCGCGCGCGCATCATCATCGCACCGATACCGGTGGTGGAGGCGACGATCTCGGCAATCACCAGATAGGTCCAGGTCATCGCCAGCATCTGGCGCATCGCGGTCACGATATCGGGCAGCACGGCGGGGAAGATCACCCGGGCCACGACCTTGTGGCGCGGTGCGCCCAGCGTCAGGGCGGTCTCGACCAGTTCCTCGCGCACATTCTTGGTGTGATCCATGATCAGGGTGATCAGGAAGAAGATCACGCCGAGGAACAGCAGCGCCAGTTTCGGCGCCTCGCCGGTCCCGAACCACATCAGCAGGATCGGGATGAAAGACGGCGCGGGGAGGTAGCGCCAGGCCGAGACGAAGGGGGCGAAGAAGGCCTCGATCGCAGGGAATGACCCCATCATCACGCCCAGCGGCACCGCCACGGCGCTGGCCAGCGCGAAGGCGATCAACACGCGGCTGATGGAGATCAGGACGTCTCCGCCGAAGGCACGGCTGAAGAACAGATCGAACGTGGTCGCGAAGACCTGCTGCGGGGCAGGGACGAGAAGCGGGTTCACCAAGCCGCTGGCCGAGGCGACGATCCAGATGCCGAAGAACAGCACCCAGATGGCGAGCGCGGAAAGCAGCTTTTGACGGCGGCTCACGGGCTTGCGCAGCTGGAGAAAGGGGGTGGGTCGGGCGCTCAAGGTAGATGCTCCGGCTTGGGGGAAGGGAAGCGCCGGGGATCGGCGCTTCCCGAGGGGTTTAGTGAGCGCTCAGGCTCTGACGGTAACCGGCTTCGACCAGATCGCCCATCAGCGAGCAGTCGATGCCTTTCGACGCGTCGATCTTGTTTTCCATCAGACCGAGCTTGATCCACCAGTCATTGGTCATCGCGATCGAGTCGACCATCGAACCGTTCGCCATCCCGAGCGGGCCTTCGCCGTCGAGCACGCCGCACAGGCGGGCGGATTCGTCGAAGTCCATCATGTAGATGCCGCCCTCGAAGGACTTGCCGTTGGTCCCGATGACGTAGCCGATGTCTTCCTCGGGCCACTGCAGGAAGGAGGCGAGCAACTTGTTGGTCTCCTCGGTGTGCTGGTTCCAGTAGGCCAGCCCTTCCCAACGCGCTTTCAGCACGGCCAGCGCCGCCTCGCGGTCATTGGCGATGAAGTTCTTGTTCATGTAAAGCGCGTCCATGAAGATCCCGGTCTTCAGCATCTCCGGATCGGCGGTGTTCACGATGGACCGCGCGCCGGGCTTGGCTTCGAGGACCTTGGAGATCCACGGCTCGTACATGTAGGCAGCCGACAGATCGCCCGACATCATCGGACCGACGGCTTCATCGGCATTCAGGTTCACCCACTCGACCTGATCGGGGGTGATGCCCTCGGAATCGAGCCAGATCCCCATCAGCAGCTGACCAATATAGGCCTGCGGGGCCGAGACCTTCTTGCCGGGCAGGTCGGCGGGCTCGGTGTCGGGCGCGAGAATGACGTGATCGACCCCGTAGGAGGGGTTGAGCTGGGCCACGTTCACCACATCGGTGCCGCGATCCACGACCAGCGGCGTGTAATCGGCGGTGCAGCCATAGACGTCGAGCTGACCCGCGGCGAGGGCGGCATGACCGCCCAGCGGATCCTCGAAGATCGTGATGTTCAGGTCGTAATCGGGGATCAGGTTCTTTTCCTTGGCGACTTCGAGCATGGCATAGCCCGGCCAGGAGACGCAGACCCCGACATTGACGGTTTCAGCGGCGGCAGCGGAGAGGCTGCCCGCGGAGAGGGCGACCGCGGAGGCGGCGGCGAGTTTGAGTACGGAGCGCATATGCGGACCTCGCTGTTGGTATGGATTCTTGATCTTGTACAAAAACTTTATTCGATAAAAACTTTTATGCAATAAAAAATTTGTCTTGACCAAAAACGACCCATCGCCGAAAACTGTTCGCAACCCTAGGAGGACTCAGTGAGCAACCTGCGCGCCCAACAAAAACAAGACCGTCGCAACCGCATCGTCACATCGGCCAAAGAGCTTTTTCGCGAGAAGGGCTATGACAAGACGACGATCGAGGCGATCGCGGTGGCGGCCGGCGTCTCGGGCGTAACGGTCCATAACTACTACGGAACCAAGGCCGGGGTGCTGCTCGCGCTGGTGATCGAAAGCGACAAACAGCTGCTGGAACGGCTCGATTCGACGCTGCCCGGGCCGGAGGCCGAGCTCGTCGAGCTGACGGTGGCCTTCGCGCACGAGATCATGGTTCACGCGATGCAGACGCTGGAGAAAGACATCTGGCGTCAGGTCATCGCGGCAGTGACGATCGAGGCGGGAACACAGCTTTCCAAGGCCTATTTCAAGCTCGACGAACAGCTTGCCTCGGTGCTGGTGCGCCGGATCGAGGCGATGCAGCGGGACGGGCGGCTCAGTGCCGATCTGAACCCGCTCCATCTGGGCCGGGCGCTGTTCCAGCTGCAAAACGCCCGTTTCATCCAGTTCATTTCCACCGACGCCGCGCGCCGGGACGAGATCGAGACCTGGCTGCGCAACGATCTCGTGGCGCTGTTCTCGGTGATGCTCCCGGTGCCCGCCGATCCTTCCTGAGCGGAGAGTGACATGTTTCTCAACCCGATCACCTGGCCCGAGGGCAAGCGCAGCGCCGCCTGCGTGACCTTCGATATCGACGCGGATTCGCTGATCCGCACGGCGCGGCCCGAGGACGCCGAATTGCGCCTGCAGCCGATCTCGATGGGCCGTTACGGGCCGACGGTCGCCGTGCCGCGCATCCTCGAGACTTATCGCCGTCTGGGGCTGACCCAGACCTTCTTCATGCCCGCCTGGGTGATGCAGAACTACCCCGAGACGGTCGAGACGATCCTGAAGGCGGGGCACGAGATCGGGCACCATTCGTGGATGCACGAAGACCCGATGGAGCATTCCGACGACCGCGAGGCGGAGCTGTTCGAACGCGCGCTTGAGGTCCATGTCACGATGACGGGCCGCAAGCCGCGCGGCTATCGCGCCCCGGTCTATTCCTTCACGCCTGCGATGCTTAACCGGTTGATCGAGCACGGGTTTCTCTATGACAGCTCGATGATGGCCGACGAGTTGCCCTATCTGGTCGAGACGCCGAAAGGCAGCCTGATCGAGGTCCCGCCGCATTGGGGCACCGACGACTGGCCGCCCTTCGCGCATTTCGGCGAGATCGACTACCTGATGCCGATCCGCGCGCCTTCCGACGGGATCCGTGCCTTCGCCGAGGAATTCGACGCGATGCACGAGGCGGGCGGGTTCTGGATGCCGGTGCTGCACCCGTTCCTGACGGGCCGTCTGGCGCGCTGGCGCGAGATGGAGCGTCTGCTGGAGCGCGCCGTGGAGGCGGGCGACGTCTGGTTCGCGCCGATGGAAGAGATCGCCAGCCATGCGAAATCCGGGGCGTCGACATTGCGCCGGGAACGGATCGGGATGGAGGGGTAACGCCCGCTCGGTGCGGGATATCCGTTATCGACCTGCGAATATAAATGCACCGCGGCGCTGAAAAGCGCCGCGGTGTCTTCTTTTAGGCCTGTGAGCGCTCAGAACTTCGCGTTGAAGGATACCTGCAGCGCGTGGCTCTCATAGTTGTTCGAGAAGGTCCCCGAGATCCCGGCATGCAGGCTGGAGGAGAATTTCCCGGTCTGGCCGAGCGGCACATCGATCCCGAGGTCCGCCGTCACCCAGTTCATGTTGAAGCCGTCGACCGGGGTTGCGCTGGAAGGCAGCCCGACGAAGGCGGTCTGAACGAGCTGATCGTCACCGCTGACCTTGTTGTACTTGATCGCGCCGGACAGGGTCGGGGCCTGTGCGCTCGACGACAGCGCATATTGGCCACGCATCCCGGCGGAAGCGACGATCACGGTCCCCGATTGATCCCCGACGGACAGGTTCCACGCGCCCGCGCCGGTCTCATCGAAGCCGTCCACCGAGAGGTGATACAGTTCAAACGAACCGGTCGGACCGTAGCGGAAGCGGTCTTGGCCGAACATGTACTCGGCATCGACTGCGCCGAAGAACTGATGGCCATTCGTGCTCGCCTGTGCGGTCGATCCCATGACATTGCGTTTCATGTCGTAGGAAAGATCCTGATAGCCGATCATGAACTGCGCCGCGCCGCCATTGCCGAAGGCCGTCCGCGCGAAGCCACCGACGAAGCCACCGGAGCCATCGACGCTGCCACGGTTTTGATCGGCGTCGGACGTGCCGTCCGAGTAGCCGCCGAAGACGCCGACCGAGACTTGATTGTCGACGAACTTCTCGCCGCCGACCATCATGTAATGCGAGTTGACGTCATAGCCGATCGCATTGGTGGTGCGGTCGTAATTGGCCTTCTGCGCACCCGCCGAGACGAAGGCATAGGTGTCGTCCCCGATCTTCCACGAGGTCGGCCCGCCCATCGTCGAAAGCGTGACCGATCCGTTTTGCTTCTGCGCAACCGGACGACCGATCCCATTCGTGATGTTCTGTCCGAACTCGAAGCCGACAGCGCTGAAGGCGGGCAGGAAGCTGTAGCCCGTCGTCTCAAGCATGTCGTTGCGCGCGACCGGATCCTCGATCGCCATGATGTCGCTGATCGCGGTCTGATAGGTCTCCGCATTCCCGATATCGAGATAGGGGATGTTGGCTGCCGCATCGAGGCGACCGGCGGTTGCGAACTGGTAGCGGGTCGCGGTCTGCTCGACGATCGGCGCGAAGATTGGCGCGATGCGCATCGTGACGTTGTTGCCCGCGACATCGCCGAGATCGATGATGTAGTTCAGGTTGAGGTTGCGAAGATCCTCGACCACGTCCTGCGTGTAGAGGCCATTGGCCTGCATCGCCGCGACGATATCGGCAGGCACGGCGCCGCCGCCGGTATAGCCGAGATCCGCGACCGTCACGCCCAGCGAGTCGGCCATCGCCTGCAGCTTGTCATCCAGATAGGTCGAGCTGTCGACGCCCAGATTGCCGTACTGCCACTGGCCGGCGCTCAGGTTGTACCACGCGATGAGCTGGGCCTCGTCCGAGGCGACGGGCGTACCGGTCGCGTCCCAGAAGAAGGCTTTCGGCAGCATGCTGTTGTCGATCAGCGAGTTGCCGAAATAGTTGGCCAGAACGCTGTTCGACAGGTCGGTCGCGTCGAGCGTGTTGGCGTTGTTCACAATGCTCATCTCGGCGGAGGTGCTGTCGAAGAAGCCGATGCCTGCCTCTTCCTGACCGCCATCCCCGAAGAGCCCGTCGGGCAGATTGAATTTCGAGTTGTAATCGGGATCGAAAAGCGCTGCGGTCGCGGGATCGGCCGTATCGAAGGGGGTGAAGCTGTCACCCGAGCCGGTGCCGAGCTGGACCTTGAAGGCCAGAATACGGGCGCCGGTGAGGTTCGAGGTCTTGCCGTAGGTGTAGTATTCCGTGATGCCGCTGCTCGATTGCGTCGAGAGCATGATATCCATCGGCGTCGGGCCGGTCAGCTGCGTCTTCACCCGTTTCCCCGAGCCGGGAGGGGCCGTGCAGGTGAAGTCCGGGTTGTTCGACATCAGGCAGTTGGTGATGTCCTTCGGATTGTCCGTGTTGGGAAAGTCGGCGTTGACCTCGCCCGTGACGGCTTTGAGCCCGGGAGGCAGGACGCCTTCCGTCGGATCGGAGAAGATAAGCCCGTCGCCGGTCACGCTGATGACGGGCGCGTCATCAAATGTGCCCGACCAGGCAGGATTCCCGAGGCACAGCAGCAAAGCCGCCGGCGCTACGGTTCTTTTCAAATTGGTGAGCAGAGTATTTGTCATTTTTTGTCCCATTCCCAAGGCGATCGCCACGATAAATTTCGCACGCGAAACAAGCGACTCTTCACTCGATCGTACTGACGATATGTCCGTGCGTTTGCCTCGGCGCGTTTCAGAAGTTCCCTCGCACGGACTTCAGCTCCCGCGCTAAACGTCTGCCCGGTTGCTTTCTTTGATTTGCATCAATGAGTTGGTGGTGTGTTTGGGGTGTTGCGCAAAAGCTACGGAGTAGATGTCGCTTTTGCTTTGCCGCCTTTGCACGTCTTCGCGCGCGAGCGGTGGGTTTCGGGGGCGAAACCGGCCTTAAAAGCACAGGGCGGCGCGGAGATTTCCGCCCGCCCTGAGCGCGATTTCGTGTTATTCGGCCGCCGTCTCGGTCGGTATCGCGGGCAGGTCGCTATCTGCCACGAGATGCCCGTCTCCGAGATTGCGCAGCATCAGGCGCTGCGGTCCGGTGCCCAGCTTGTAGACCGGGCTCGGGACCTCGCCGGACAGGCGCGGCGTGGGCTCGCGCACCTTGTCGGGGTCGGGAACCGGCACGGCGGCCATCAGGCGCTTGGTGTAGGGATGTTGCGGCGCGCCGAAAATCTGCGCGCGCGTGCCCATCTCCACGATCTGGCCCATATACATCACCGCGATCCGGTCCGAGATATTCTCGACCACCGCCATGTCGTGGCTGATGAACAGATAGGCGATGCCGAACTCGCGTTTGAGCGCTTCGAGCAGGTCCAGCACCCGCGCCTGCACCGACACATCCAGCGCCGAGACGCTTTCATCCGCGACGATCAGCTTGGGTTGCAGCGCCAGCGCGCGGGCGATGCAGATCCGTTGACGCTGACCGCCCGAGAATTCGTGCGGATAGCGGTCGAGCTGATCGCGGGTGAGGCCCACCCGCTCGAACAGGCCTGCTACCTTCTCGCGCTGTTCCTCGGGCGTGCCGATCTCGTGAATCACCAGCGGCTCGGCCACCAGATCGCCCACGCGCATCCTCGGATCGAGCGCGGCCATCGGGTCCTGAAACACGATCTGAACGTCGCGGCGCATCTCTTTCATCTTCGCGCCGCTCAGCCCGCCCATCGTGTGGCCCGCGACCTCGATGCGGCCCTGATGCGGCACGAGGCCGGTCAGTGCTTTCGCGATGGTGGATTTGCCGCAGCCGCTTTCACCCACCAGCGAGAAGGTCTCGCCCTCCATGATGTCGAAGCTGACGCCCTCGACCGCATGAACCCGGTGTGTGACCTGCGACAGGATCCCGCCGCGAATGTCGAAATGAACCTTCACGTCGCGCAGCCGCGCCACGGGTTTCGCATCCGGGGACGCGCCCGCAGCACCGCTGCCATCGCCCATGCGCGGCACCGCGGCCAGAAGGTCCTGCGTATAGGCCTCGCGCGGGGCGGTGAAAATCTGCGAGACAGCGCCGGTCTCGACCGCCTGACCCTGTTTCATGACGATGACGCGCTCGGCCATCTCGGCCACCACGCCCATGTCGTGGGTGATCAGGATGATCGCCGTGCCCATCTCGCTTTGCAGATCGCGCAGCAGATCGAGCACCTCGCGCTGCACCGTCACATCGAGCGCGGTGGTCGGCTCGTCGGCGATCAGCACGTCGGGGCGCAGCGCCAGCGCCATCGCGATCATCACGCGCTGCCGCATGCCGCCGGACAGCTCGTGCGGATATTGGGTCATCCGGCGTTCGGGTTCGGAGATGCGCACGCGGCGCAGCGCCTCGAGTGCGCGGGCGCGGGCCTCGCGTTTCGAGACCGGCTCATGCGCGCGGATCGCCTCGGAAAGTTGCAGGCCGATCGTCAGCACCGGGTTGAGCGACGTCATCGGCTCCTGGAAAATCATCGCGATCCGGTTGCCGCGAATGGCGCGCATCCGGCTTTCGGGCAGGCGGGTGAGGTCTTCGTCATGGAAGCGGATCGCGCCGGAGCTGACCCGCAGGGCAGGGGGCGGCAACAGCCCCATGATCGCCAGAGAGGTCAGCGACTTGCCCGAGCCGCTCTCGCCCGCGATGGCGATGGTCTCGCCGCGCGCGAGCGTGAAGCTCAGATCGCTGACCAGCGCCCGCTCGTGCCCCTCGGAGCGCACCGAGATCGTGAGACCCTCGACGGACAGCACCGGCTGGGCGGGCTCCGGGGCCATGACGGCCCCGGCTTGCGTTTGTTGCATTTCGATCATTCGAACACGTTTCTCGGGAAATAGAAGCTGACAACCCAGTTGGGCATATCGACGATCTCGGAAATGCGCAGATCGCCACAGGTCGAGACCAGCATATAGGCGTCGACCGCCGACATGCCGCGCTGTGCGCACAGAAGGTCGATCATGCCCGAGACAGCATCGCGCGCGCCCGACATCAGGTCGGGGCCGATGCCCGTCGTGACCTCGTAGCCCGCCGTGTCGAGATGGCGCGTGACCGGCCCCGGCGTGGTGAAGCGCGGGAATTTCAGCGTCTCGTTCTTGATCAGATCGAAGCTGAGCACGCAGTTCATCGGGCTCTCGATCGCGGTGCCGCAGACCTCGCCATCGCCTTGGGCGGCATGGGTGTCGCCTACGGAGAACAGCGCGCCATCGACCTCGACCGGCAGATAGAGCGTGGTGCCCGCCGCCAGATCGCGGATATCGAGATTGCCGCCCACGCGGCGCGGGGGCACGATCGAATGCAGGCCTTTTTCGGCCGGGGCGACGCCGATAGTGCCGCAGAACGGCTTGAGGCCGACCTTGCCCTCGCTGCCCCAAAGAGCCTTGTCGGGCGAGGCCGCGTCGTATTTCCAGATCGTCAGCGCCGGATCTTCGAACTGATCCGCCAGCAGGCCGAAGCCCGGGATATTCGCGGTCCAGCCCCATGCGGAGCCTTCCTGCTCGCGCGGGGTGAAGCTGTCGATGGTGACCTTGAGCACGTCACCGGGTTTCGCCCCTTCGACATAGATCGGGCCGGAGACCGGATTGATCTTGCCGAAATCGAGCGTCTTGACGTCTTCCACCGTCGAGGACGGCCCGAGCTGTCCGGCCGAGCTGTCGTGGCAGTGGAATTCGATGGTCGATCCCGGGGCCACCGTCTCGGCCGGGACAAACGAGTTGTCCCAGCCGAAATGGTGCTGTGCGCCATGGATCGTATAGTCACAGGCTTTGCACATGCGCGCTTACTCCGTCACGTACACGTAGTCGTAGTTCACGGGGATCGAGACCGGGTCGACATAGAGCGCATCTTCGCCGCCCATACGGCCCGACTTCATGGTGTAGCGGTTCTCGTTGAAGACCGGGACCCACGGGGCGTCTTCCATGACCTTCATGTAGACGTCGGACCATTTCTGCAGGCGCTCGTCCTGCATGGCCGGATCGGTGATCGAATCCGCCTCGGTGGCCATCGCGTCGAGTTCCTCGTTGCAATACCACGACCAGTTCCAGCCGCCCTCGACCGCGCCCGCGCAGCCCAGGATCGGACCGTAGAAGTTGGACGGATCGGGGAAGTCGGCGATCCACGCCATGCCGCCCGACCAGATCATCGGCGCGGTCTTCGGCGTGCCGCCCGCCTCGATGACGTTGGCCTGCGCCAGCGCCTTGATGTCGACCTTCACGCCGATCTGCGACAGGTCCTGCTGGATCGCCTGCGCGATACGCGGGTTCGGGTCGGTGTTCATCACGTAGAGCTCGGTTTCGAACCCGTCGGGCAGACCGGCCTCGGCAAGCATTTCCTTGGCTTTCGCGGGATCGAAGGGATAGCCCTCGTAGCCCTCGGTATAGCCCGGCATCGACGGCGGCAGCGGCTGGGTCGCGGGCGTCGCGCGGCCGTTGATCATCTGCACGATGCGATCCTTGTTGATCGCCATGTTGACCGCCTGACGCACCTCGACCTTGTCGAAGGGCTCCATCTGGACGTTCAGCGTGATGTAGCCGGTATGCAGCTGGCCGCCCACGACGACCTGCTTGGCCTCGTCGGGATTGCCCATCACTTCGTTGAACTTCGCGGGCGGAATGCCGTCGCCGGGCACGTCCACCTCACCGTTCTGCAGGCGCAGCAGCGCCACGATCGGTTCCTGACCGACTTCGAAGGTGATGCTATCGAGATAGGGCACGCCCGAGCGCCAGTAATCGGCGTTCTTCTCCAGCACGAGTTGCTGACCGATGGTCCAGTCGGCGAGCTTGAATGCGCCGGTGCCCACGGGGTGCTTGCCGAAATCGGTGCCGTATTCGTCGACCGCTTCCTTCGGCACAACCGAGGCGAAGTTCAGCGCCATCACGTGCAGGAAGGTCGCGTCGGGGCGCGAAAGCTCGATCTTGATGGTGTAGGGATCGACGACGGTGACGCCTTCGAGGCTGCTGGCCGAGCCGTCCGCCATCGCGTCATAGCCCTTGATCGAGCCGAAGAAACCGGCACCCGGCGACTGGGTCGCGGGGGTGGTGACGCGGTCGAGCGAGTATTTCACGTCCTCGGCCGTCATCTCGCGACCGTTGTGGAATTTCACGCCCTCGCGCAGCTTGAAGGTGAAGGTCGTGCCGTCGTCCGAAATCTCGTAGCTCTCGGCAAGACCGGGGCGCAGCTCGGTGGTGCCAGGGACGTAATCCATCAGACCGTCGAAGACGGATTTGATCATCGACCAGTTCTGCCAGTCATAGCCGATCGCCGGGTCGAGCGTGGCTACATCGTCCTTGTAGGTCACGATGATATTGCCGCCGGGCTTGGCGTTCGGATCGGGCTGATAGTCCTGCGCCGAGGCGAAGCTGGCAAGACCCAGCGAGAGCGACAGCGCGCTGGTGGCAAGGATGTTTTTCATCAGGCTCATTTGAGGTGTTCTCCGTCAGTTGGACTTTTCTTTTGGTTCGCTCCCCGGTTGGCCCGAGGTATCTGATTGCGATCAGCGCAGCTTGATGCGCGGATCGATGAAAGGGGTGATCAGGTCGGCCAGCAGGTTGCCCAGCACGATGGCGCAGGCGGATACCAGCGTGACGCCCATGATGATCGGAATGTCGACGCGCTGGATCGCCTGCCAGGCGAGCTGCCCGATACCGGGCCAGCCGAAGACGCTTTCCACGACGACGATCCCGGACATGAAGATGCCGATATCGATCCCGATCATCGCGATGATCGGCAGGATGGCGTTGGGCATCGCGTGCAGCGCCAGCACCCGGAAGCGGCGCAGACCCTTGGCGCGCGCGGTGCGGATATAGTCCGAGCGCAGCACGTCGATCATCGAGGAACGCATCATCCGGCTATACCAGCCCGAGCCCATGATCCCGAGCGTCAGAGCAGGCAGCACGAGGTTCGAGAAGCTGCCGTAGCCGCCGATCGGGAACCAGCTCAGCTTGACCGCGAAGACGTAAAGCAGGAGCAGGCCGACCACGAATTGAGGTGCCGAGACCGCGACGAAAGAGGTGATCATCAGCGACTGATCGAGCGCGCCCCCGCGCCGGATCGCGGCCACGATCCCCAGCGTGAGCCCCATGATCAGCTCGGCCACGATCGCGCCCAGCATCAAGAGAAGCGTCGCGGGCAGCCGCGCGGCGATCAGCGTCGCGACTTCGGTCTTCTGCAGGTAGCTGCGCCCCATATCACCTTGGACCAGCCCGGTCAGATAGTGCCAGTATTGCACGATGAAGGGCTGATCGAGGCCCAGCTGGTGGCGGATATTGGCCACCGTCTCGGGCGTGGCCGAGCGGCCAGCGATCTGGCGCACCGGGTCGGCCGGCAGCACGAAGAGCAGGAAGAAGGTGATGAAGGACACGCCCAGCAGGATCAGGGCGGCCTGGATCAGGCGGCGGATCAGATAGGCCAGCATCACTCACGCCCTCTCTGCGTCGGGTCGAGCACGTCGCGCAGTGCGTCGCCCACGAGGTTGAAGGACAGCGCCAGCAGCAGGATCGCAGCGCCCGGGATGAAGACGAGCCACGGGGCCGCCTGGAAATAGGTCTGGTTCTCGAAGATGATGTTGCCCCAGCTTGGCGTCGGCGGCTGAACACCCACGCCGAGATAGGACAGCGTCGCCTCCAGCAGCACGGTGGTCGAAATCCCAAGCGTGCCCCAGACGATGATCATCGGCACCAGATGCGGCAGGATATGGCGGAACAGGATGCGGACCGTGCCTGCGCCCAGCGTGCGCTCGGCGGCGACGAATTCGCGCTCGGCCAGCGCGGAGGTCTCGGTGAAGACCACGCGGGCCGTCTGCACCCAGTTCACCAGCGCGATCACCATCGCGACGATCCACAGCGACGGCGTGAAGATCGCCGCAAGACAGATCGCCAGCAGAAGCGCCGGGAAAGCCATCATCAGATCGGTGAAGCGCATCAGCACCGCGCCGATCCAGCCGCGGAAATAGCCCGCAGTGACGCCGATCAGCGTGCCGATGATCAGCGCCAGACCGTTCGCGACGACGCCGATGATCAGCGAGGTCCGCGCCCCATAGAGGATACGCGAGAACAGGTCGCGGCCCAGCAGGTCGGTACCCAGCCAGAACTTCTCGCCCGGCGGCATCGGCGCACCCAGCAGCGACAGCCCGTCGAACATCTGCTCCTGCGGCTCGAATGGCGCGATCCACGGCGCGAAGATCGCACCGAGCGTCACGATCGCGATGATCGCAAAGCCCAGAAGCGCGAGCTTGCGGCGCATCAGGCGGCGCAAGGCGCTTTGCGGTCGGGCCGGTCCCTCAGCCAAGGTCGCGTCGGTCATCGGTCTTCCTTTGTTCGTCATGGTTGGCGACGATGCGGCGCGCGGCATCTTCGAAATTCACGCGCCAGGCCATCGCCATCTGGCGCAGCTGGTCATAGGCCTCGGCCTCGCTCTTGCCGCGTGCGGCAAGCAGCGTGACCGCCCGCACCACCGTTTGGCGCTCATCGAGCCTGCGACGCAGATCCGCGATCTCGCCCGAGAGCTGCGCCCGCGCCTCGAAGGCGATCCGCGCGATCAGCAGCGCCGAATAGACCCCGCCATCGCCGACGGGTTTGAGGAGCTGCGCATGCGCGCCGGCCTCCAGCGACCATTCGATCCGGCCCGGCGCTTCGGTGCCGATCAAGGCGATCATCGGCATCGGGCTTTCGCCCGGTTTCCACGGGAATTGCTCGTCATAGCCCTGATCGGCGTCGAAGAAGACGAAATCGCCCGACAGGGCCTCCGCCGGTAGCTCGGGCCAGCAATGCACAACCGTCAGGCCGATTGCGCGCAACTGCCGCTCGAGCGCCTGCACGGTCGCATGGGGGCGATGCAGGATATAGGCGCGCGCGCCGCCGAGATCGGGGATGCGGATCTTGCGCTTCATGAGACCACCTTCAGCCGGGGCGCTCCGGGCGCGATCGGGTTGCGGCCGCGTGCGAGATAGGGATCGCCCGCGACGGCCTCGAACCGCTCGCGGACCGCGAAAGCGCCGTTCTCGACCTGCGCGATCAGGACGGGCAGGGCGGTGTGATGGGTCGACAGGTCGATCCCTTCCGAGCCCTGCGGCGCATCGTGCAACAGCTGTGCGAGGCTCTGCTCGGCGGCGTCGTCATGCCCAGAGAGCAGAATTGCGAGGCGATAGACCGACGACCATGCGGCCGCTTCATGCGACGAGCCGAAATTGCGCTCCGCCTGTGGCCAGCCGGTCGCGCCCCGGAAATAGGGCCCTGCAGCGACTAGCCCCTCGACCGCGTCCGGGTGAATGGCGGGCAACTCGCATTCGGTCAGATTGCACGACAGGATCGGGCAGGTCTCGGGGCGGAAATGCGCGTCTTCCTGTCCGAGCTTGTGATAGGCCTCAAGGAAGGCGTATTGCGACGGGCCGATCAGATTGTTGAGGATGAAATCGGGCCGGGTCGCGCGGATCTCATTGATCATCCGCTCGACATCCAGCGAACCGAGCGGCAGGTAACGCTCGCCCAGAACCTCGCCGCTGGCGCTCAGGATCACGTCCCGCGCAAGCCGGTTCATCTCCCAGCCCCAGATGTAATTCGAGCCGGTCAGGAAGCCCCGCCGCCCGAGCCGCGCAAAGGCCCAGCCAAGCAGCGGCAGCAGATGCTGGTTCGGGCAGGCATGGGTGTAGACGACATGATCGGACGCCTCGAACCCCTCATAGGGCACCGCATACCAAAGCGTCCCGCCCGCTTTCTCGAGCGTCGGGATCACCTCCTTGCGGCTCCACGAGGTGACGCAGCCGACGACATGGCGCGCATCGCTGTCGCGCAGGATCTCCTCGCAGAGCGGGCCATAGGCGTCGATATTGCCCTGCGGGTCGCGCTCGATCGGGGCGAAGGTGATCGGGAGATCGGGCATCGAATTGATCTCGGCAATCGCGCTGAGCGCCCCGGTCCGGCAGGCTTCGGAGATCAGCGAGTAGCTTCCCGAGCGGGAATACAGCAGGCCAAGTTCGATCCGTTTCTTCATTTCCACTCTTGCAGACCCTTTGAGCCAAAACGCAAAACGCCCCGCTGACTTGCCGCGGATGTGCGGTGTCAAAGCGAGGCGCGAATGCCGTTCGGGTTATTCCGATGTGTCTTAAGGTTTGCAGCGCGCCCGTCAGCCGACAAGCGCAAATTGCGAAACCGCGCCGGGATCGGGAGTCAGAACGGGATTTTCGGGGTGGCGTGCATAAAATTTAAGCACAAATGCGTCATTGAGAAGCGTGTTTGTCTCACGGCGTGGTGAGAATCGTCCGTGATGAACCGGGCGGTTTCTTTGGAAATGGCGGCGCGTTTGGGCCGGTGATGAGGCATCCACTGACGGGGGCAGGTTGCCCGGTCCGAGTGCGTCACGGTCGCGACGGCGCCGTTCTGCGTTTGGGCGCTCTTCGTCCAGCGGTCCGGGAAAGGGCGCTCTCCCGCCAGGGCGTGACGGCCCGGAGGCCTGTTTCCGCGCCTAAAGTCGAAGACGCAGAAAACCGGCGCGAAAGGACGGCTCACGATCCGCATCAAGCTAAGCGATACTGATTTCTTTGGAGATTTTGCCCACGCCCCACGCAAGGGGGAAGTGGCGGAGAGACAGGGATTCGAACCCTGGGTCGGCTCTCACCGACAACGGTTTTCGAGACCGCCGCATTCGACCACTCTGCCACCTCTCCGCATCAGGGGTCGTCTTGTAGGGCGGGATTTAGCCGCCCTCGCGCGCCCTTGCAACCCGTTTTTCGCGGATTTTTTCAGATCCTTCGCAAAGCCTTCATAAACGTGAGGTCAACGCATCCGCAGCGCCCCGTCGAGGCGGATCACTTCGCCGTTCAGATAGCCGCTCTGGACGATGAAACCGGCGAGTTTCGCGTATTCCGACGGATCGCCGAGCCGTTTCGGGAAAGTCACTTCCTCGGCGAGGCTGTCTTGCACCTCTTGCGGCAGGCCCTTCATCATCGGCGTCGCGAAGATGCCCGGCGCGATGGCGCAGCAGCGCACGCCTTGGCTCGCGAGATCGCGGGCCAGCGGCAGGGTCATCGCGACGATTCCGCCTTTCGAGGCCGCATAGGCTGCCTGCCCCTTTTGCCCGTCGAAAGCGGCGATGGAGGCGGTGTTGACGATCACGCCGCGCTCGGGGCCGGGGTTGCGGGCCATTTCGGCGGCGGCGAGGCGGGCGACGTTGAAGCTGCCCACGAGGTTGATGTCGATCGTGCGCGCGAAGCTCTCGAGCCGGTGCGGCCCTTCGCGGCCCACGACGCGCTCTCCGGTGGCGATGCCCGCGCAATTGACGGTGACATTGATCCCGCCCATCGCTTCGACGGCGGCGGCGATCCCGGCGGCGACGCTGTCCTCGGAGGTCACGTCGACCTCGGCGAAGGTCGCGCCGATCTCGGCGGCAAAGGCCTCGCCGCCCGCGCGGTCGCGGTCGAAGAGCGTCACCTGCGCCCCCGACTCGACGAAGTGACGGGCGGTCGCAGCCCCGAGACCCGAGGCGCCGCCGGTGATGACGGCACGAATTTCACTCAACTCCATGTGATCCTCCCTGGAAATGAACGTGTGTTCATTAACCAAAGGAACCCCCGCTTTGTCTAGTCTTGCCAATGCATTTTGCGCCTGCAGCATTTGTCGCTTCGATCACGTCTTGTGACACGTTCGGCAAAGCGCCGCTTATGCTTGGAACCAACCGGATTGATTTCGCATTCAGGGGGCATAGGTCCGGGCAACGGATCTGATCCAAAACGTCTCAACGGGGGATGAACCCCCAAGACAGGAGAGAGAAACATGAAACGTATCATCGTTACGTCGAGCATTCTGGCACTCGCTGGCTCCGCCGCAATGGCGGGCGGTTACACCACCCCGGCACCGGCCCCCGAGGTCACCCCGGCTCCGGTCGCAGTGGCGCCGGCGCAGTTCAGCTGGGACGGCTTCTACGCCGGTGTTCAGCTCGGCTACGGCAAAGCGAACGAGTCGATCGACGGTGACGGCGTCGTCGGTGGTGCCCACGCTGGCTACCTCTATGACTTCGGCAACTATGTCCTCGGTGGCGAGCTGGCCTATAACGCTGCGAATATCGACGACAGCAACTCCGGCGCGAAGGTCAACTCGATGACCGACCTCAAGATGATCGCCGGTGCGCCCTACAACAACATGCTGTTCTACGGCACGCTCGGTGCGTCCTATGTCGACGCCGAAGACGGTGCGGGCAACGGCTATTCCGACACCGTTCCGCTGGTTGGTATCGGCATGAAATATGCCATCAACCCGAAGTGGACCGTCGGGACCGAGCTCGACTATCGTGACGGCAACAACTTCGACGGCACCACCAACAATCTGAACACCACGACGCTGAACCTCACCGCGTCCTACAAGTTCTGATCTCAGGCGGATCGTCTGATCTACGCGGGCGGGGGGAAACCTCCGCCCGTTTTTCTATGCACGGGCAATGCCGCGGCGCGGCAAAATCGGGGCAGGGCGGCTCAATCCGGAGCGATCAGGCCGAGGCCCCGCAGATAGACGCCGATGCCGCTTTCCAAGAGATCCTCGGGGGCATAGGGCGAGCGATTTCCCTCGCGCGCATAGAGCTCCACCACACCGTGGCTCATCGCCCAGACATGCGCTGCGACCATCGCGACGGGCGGGCGTTTTTCCGGTGGCACATGTTCCATAAGGGCGCGCGTCGCGCGTTCCATCGCGGTGCTCGATTTGCTCGCCACCGCGGCAAGGTCGGGCGAACGGTTGGGCGAGATGCCGCTTTCGAACATCGCCATGTAGTGCCCCGGATATTTCCGGGCGAAGGCGAGATAGGCCCGGCCCACCGCCGAAAACGCCGCCAACGCTGAAGGCTTCCCACCGTTCCACGCATGATCCAAAAGATCGCCGAAAATCAGATAACCCTGACGCGCGCATTCCGCGATCAGGTCCTCGCGCCCCTCGAAATGGCGATAGACCGCAGCCGGGGTCACGCCTGCGCGTTTCGCCGCCTCCGAGAGCGTGAACCCGGTCGGGCCCTTCTCCTCGATCAGCTCCAGCGCGGAGGCGACAAGCGCCTGACGCAGATTGCCGTGATGATAGCCTTGCTTAGACATTCAGAACGTCGATGCCGCCGCAGATTTTACCGTCGATTTCGCCAATCGCCTCGGGGTCCTTATGCGCGTAATCGACCGCGTTCAGCACCGTCTGGATCGCGGCGATCCGGGCCCGTTTCTTGTCGTCCGAGCGGATCACCGTCCAGGGCGCATGATCGGTGTCAGAGCGCTCGAGCGTCTCCTGAATCGCCTCGGAATAGGCGTCCCAGCGCTTGAGCCCTTCGACGTCGATCCAGCTCAGTTTCCATTGCTTGAGCGGGTCCTTCTCGCGCTTGAGGAAGCGGCGCAGCTGCTCGGCGCGGTCCACGTTCAGCCAGAGCTTCACGAGGATGACCCCGTCATCCACCAGCATCTTCTCGAAATCGGGAAGCTGGTAGAAGAAATGCTCGCGCTGCTGGGGCGTGCAGAAATCGAAGACATGCTCGACCACGCCCCGGTTATACCAGCTCCGGTCGAACATCGCGATCTGGCCCGCCGCGGGCAGCCAGTCGATATAGCGCTGGAAATACCATTGCGTGGCTTCGGTCTCGGTGGGTTTGGGCAGCGCCACGACATAGGCCGAGCGCGGGTTCAGGTTCTGCCGCATCCGCCCGATCGTGCCGCCTTTGCCCGCCGCGTCGCGCCCCTCGAAGATCACCGCGATCCGCTTGCCGGTTTCCTTGGCGTCCCAGAACATTTTGACCAGTTCGACCTGAAGCGCCTCCATCTGGCGGTCGTATTTCTTGCGCTTCATCTCCTCGTCATAGGGATAGGAGGGCGAGAGCATGTCATCCTTGCCCGCCTCCTCGATCGCCTCGCGCACGGCATCGGGCGCTTCGGTCTCAAGGTAGCGGGTGATGTCGCCCACGAAGGGGATGTCAAACGGCGGGTCGCTCTTATCCTTGGCCATGATCTGCCTTTTGTCGTTTCACGGCAGTATGCTGCGCGGGCAGGGGCGGTGCAAGCGGCGCCGCATGCGCAAGGGGCGGCGAACGCGCGTCTGTGATTTGTGTGCAAAGCCGGAGGGCCGGGCGCTCAGGCGGCCCTCACTCCGCAGCCGCGCGCATCGGGATCGAATAGCCCGCGCGCTTGGCCACGCGATCGACCGCAGCGACCGTCTGCTGCAACGCGACATGCGGGACCATATGGCCGATCCCGTCGAGCGAGATCAGCTCTGCCCCCGGCACCTCGTTCGTGAACGGCACCGCGTGGATCTGCTCGCCCACGATGGTGTCGGCCGTGCCGTGGACCGAGACCACCGGCAGATCGAGATCGGGGTAATGCGGGATCATCGCCTGAATTTCCGGCTTCAGGCTGGCGCGCTGACGGGCATTCACCCGCATCGTCTGCACCCGCAGCGTCATGCCGGGGCCGAACCAGTGCAGATAGCCGATCGGCATCTCCTGCGGCGTGAAGACGCTCTCGACCTCGGAGCGGATGATCGCGGGCGGGGTCCAGGCCGAAATCAGCGGCACGACGACCGCCTGACCCAGCGGCGGCGAGGTGATCTCATAGAGCAGCGGCAGCCCGCTATCCCAGCTATGCGAAGGCGCGGAGACCGGCACCAGACCCGAGAGCGTTCCGGGCTGATACACCGCCCAGGCAATCGCCACCGCGCCCCCATAGGAATGGCCAAGCACGATGGGAACGTCCGCGCCCGCGAGCTTGGTCGCCTCCTGCAGCAGCTTGGCCTGATTTTCGATCGTATCCTGATCCGCCGGCAGCGGGTCGGAATAGCCGAACCCCGGACGGTCGGGCACGAAGACGCGATAGCGTTTCGCCAGTTCCGGAGCGAGATCGAAGGTCAGGTCGCGGGCCGAGCCCGACGCGCCGTGGATCAATACCACTGCCGGGCCGTGATCGCCCTTGATGACCATATGAACGCGCTGGTCGCCGACATCGACGAAGATGCCGTTGGGGGGATAGCGCTGCTCCGCCATGCGGGCCCGCCAGCTCTCCAACCCCCATGTCGCGCCGCCCAAGATGAGCAGCAGCACGACAAGGCTAGTTACCAATCTCGGCCAGATCATACGGCGTTTCCTGATAAATCTCGTTTATCCAGTTGCCGTAAAGCAGGTGGGCGTGGCTTTTCCACCTGTTGGTCGGCACCCGGCTAGGGTCGTCCTCAGGATAGTAATTCGCGGGGACGTTGATTGGTTTCCCCGACGCGACGTCACGATCGTATTCTTCCTTTAGCGTGCCGCTGTCATATTCGAGATGATTGAAGATATAGAGCGCGCGATGGGCGCGATCTTCGACCAGACAGGGCCCGGTTTCATCGGAATGGATCAGCGTGGTCATGCCCGCCGCTTCCAGCTCGTCGCGCCGCATCTCGGTCCAGCGGCTGACCGGGATCAGCAGATCGTCCGAGAAGCCCCGCAGATAGGGCGAGGCGGGCGCGCAATTGCGGTGCCGGAAGCAGCCGAAGGCCTTGTGATCGAGCATATGCTTGTTCACGCCGTGGAAGTAATAGGCCATCGCCATGCCGCCCCAGCACACGCCGAAGGTCGAGAAGACATGGGTCTGGGTCCACTCGAAGATCCGCTTGAGCTCCTCCCAGTAAGTCACTTCCTCGAAAGGTAAATGTTCGATCGGGGCGCCGGTGATGATCAGACCGTCGAACTTCTCGCCGGTGGCCTCGACCTCCTCGAATGGACGATAGAACTCTTCCATATGCGCGGCGGCGGTGTTCTTCGTCTGGTGCTCGCTCATGCGGATCAGCTGGAAGTCGATCTGCAGCGGCGTCGCACCGATCAGCCGGGCGAACTGGTTCTCGGTCTGGATTTTCTTCGGCATGAGATTGAGAAGACCGATCCGAATGGGGCGGATTTCCTGCCGGGATGCGCGCTCGGGCGACATCACCATCACGCCTTCCCGCGACAGGATGTCGAAGGCGGGGAGGTTCTCAGGAAGCTTGATCGGCATTGTTTCTCAATCTCTTACAAGGCGAAGTTAAAGTGATGCGCGAAGTGTCTTGGCTCACGCGGGCAAAGCATCAGCGATCAGCGATGTAAAATCTTTCGCGTCGCGGACAAGGTAGAGATCCTCGGCACGGATCGTCACGCCCCAGTTTTTCGCCATCGCCGCATAGCGCGGCTGACGATGCGCCAGCGCCTGCGCATAGGTCCAGCGCACGAAATCGTCGGGGTCGACCTGCGCCTCCGCCACGCCGTTCAACTCGCGATACTCGGCCCATTTCGCGGCCAGAAACTCGGGCTGATAATACATCGGTTTTGGCGCGCGCGAGAAGCGGTTGATCAGCTCCTCGGTATGGGCCTCGGAGCCCTCGATCCAGACCATCAGCAGGTTCTGCGACAGCGAGGTCAGGATAGGATCCTCGGGGTCGTCGGGGTCCACCACCTCGCAGATCGAGCCGCCGGAATCGCACAGGAAATTCTCGATCCCGTAAATCTGCTTCGCGCGGTCGATGAAATGCGCCGTATCCAGCAGCGCCGCCATCTCCGCCGTGCGGTGCTGGCTCTGCCGTTCCAGATATTCCTCGAAGGGCAGCCCGCCCTTGGCCGGATCGCCGGGCTTGCCGAGATAGGTCGAGAGCGGCGCGAGGTTCTCGAACGTGATGTTCGACGCGATATAGACCGAGTCCGACAGCAGAAGTTCCGCCAGGAACGGGTTCTTCATCGCCTCGCGCTTGAAGTTGTCGGCGATATATTCGCCCATGTAGCGCGTGCCGATCCGGTAATCGACGGAGTAGTGGAACCAGCCCTCGTCGCGCAGGAGGTTCGCAGCCCAGGTCTTGCCGAGGCCGGACATGCCGAACAGCGCTACCTTCCTCGATTTGGCGGCCAGCCACTCGGCGCGATTGGAATAGATCATGTCGTCCCCATTGGTCTTTCGCCCCGGTGTAGCCCGGCAAGGCGCGCGCGTCACGGGGTTTTGGGACGGCGGTTCAGGATCATCAGGCCAAGCGCGAGGATCGCGAAGCCCAAGGCCTCCGCCCAGCCCAGACGTTCGCCATAGACCGCCCAACCCGCGAGGATCGCGACGGGCGGGATTAGAAGCGTCACAAGCGCGAGGTTGGCCGCCCCCGCCAGCGCGAGAATGCGGTAATAGAGAAGGTAGGCCAGCGCCGAACAGCCGAAGCCGAGCCAGAGCATCGCGATCCAGACCGAGGGCGCGTAATCGAAGCTCGGCACGCCGTCGGTGACAAGCAGGATCGGCAGGGTCCAGATCGCGCCGCCGGTGAGCATCCCGGCCGCGGCAACTTCGGGCCGTAACCCTCTGATTGCAAAGCGCGCATAGGCTCCGGCGAAGCCATAGCTCAGCGCCGCGCCCAGCACGGCGAGCTGGCCCGCCGAGGTCAGGTCGAACCCTTTCAGCGCATCCGGTCCGATCGCCACCACGACGCCTGCAAAGCCGACCGCGATGCCGGTGGCCTTG
Organism: Thioclava sp. ES.031; assembly: GCF_002563775.1. Lineage (NCBI taxonomy): Bacteria > Pseudomonadati > Pseudomonadota > Alphaproteobacteria > Rhodobacterales > Paracoccaceae > Thioclava > Thioclava sp. ES.031. The sequence continues at coordinate 1,832,977 of NZ_PDJO01000001.1, forward strand.
CGTGCGCTCAGCCGCTCGTCGGTAAAGACAACGGCCGCGACCAGCGCCCCGAAAATCGCGGTAGAGGCGTTCAGGATCGAGGCCAGCCCGCTATCGATATGCTTCTGCCCCCAGACGATGAGCGAGAAGGGAATGGCGTTGTTCAACAGCCCCATGATCAGGAAATGCCCGAGATAGATCGGATGCCGCGGCACCGGCAGGCGGCGCAGCGCGACATAGGCCCAGATCAGCACCGCGCCCGAGGCCACACGCAGGAAGACCACGGTAAAGACGCCCGCGCCTTCCAACGCTGCGCGGTTCGACAGGAAGGACGAGCCCCAGATCAGCGCCAGCGCCGCGAGGAGCGCCCAGGCGAGCGGGGTGAGGGATAAAGGGGCGGGTGCGTGTTTCATCGCTTCGATCTAGCGGGCGGCAGCGACGCGCACCACCCGGAACTTGCGGCATTGCCGAGGCCCCAAGAAAAAGCCCCGCACGAAGCGGGGCTTTTCCTGAAATATCAGAGGCTTGCGATCAGAAGCTAACGCCAACGCGCAGACCCGCGCCCCAACCGTCATTGCCGGAGAAGTCGGTTTGGACGCCCGGCGGAAGCGTGGTTTTCGCGTCGCCGATATCGACGTAGCGCAGACCGCCAGTGATCTTGATGTTGTCGGTCGCCTGATAGCTCGCAGCGAAGGACACCGATTTGTAACCATCGGTCGGGCCCAAGTTGCCGACGGTGCCGCCCTGGTGCTTCTCGTAGCCGAACATGATCGCGCCCGACCATTGGTCGGTAAAGCGGCGGCCCAGGCCGATGTTGTAGGTGATCGTGTTGTTCGCGTAGTCGACGAGCGAGTCACCCGAGGTCGCCATCTGGTAGCCCAGCGGGGTGATGTCGAATTGCTTCCAATGCACCCAGCGGACGGAGCCCATAACCAGAGTATCTTTCGCGATACCGGTTTGGAACTCGAGGTTCACCGATTCCGGAACCGTCGTCGAGAAGGGGGCGCTCGGCGAGCCATTCTCGGTCACGGAGAACTCGTGCTCGATCTTCGAATTGTAGGTCAGCGCCACGCGGGCGGCGATCTCGGGCTTCTCCCAAGCCGCACCGACCACATACCCGAAATCGGTCTCGTCCGACGTGGACATGGAGTAGCCGAGAGCCGGCAAGGTCACGTGCCCTTGGACGCTTTCGCTGCGCAGACCGCCATAAACCGAGACGTTGTTCGGCATTTTATAGCGTACGAGGGCGGTGACTGCGGACGATTTGATCGAGGCCTTCGAGCCTGCGATCGGGTAATCTGCAAGCGGATTGCCGGTGGCGCCTGCGGGGTAGTTCACTTTCGCGCCGACGGGCTGGTCGAAGATGACTGCGAGATCCCACTGGTCGTTGAGCTGCTGCTTGTAACCAAGGCTCACCGTGCCGTAGCCCGGAGCCATGTCGCCCGAGTTCGAGTTGTTGAGCGGGTAGGTGCCCGACACATCCGGGTTGAAACCGCCTACGCTGAATTCAGCGTAATTGCCCTGCTCGAACAGGATGCCGACCGATTGCGTCGAGCGCTCCACCCCGCCCGCATGGGCCGCGCCTGCCCCAATCGCGAGTGCGGCCATCGAAGTCATCACACGTTTCATAATGTTCCTCTTCCCTAACGTGTCCCGAAGGAGATCCAAACGTCCCGACGGAATTCCTTTTGGCGACGCTATCACCCGGAAGGTGTAAATCAATCTGCGCATCACGGTGACGTCACGTTCTGTTGCCGGCTTGCCATCAAAAACGTGTCTTCGGGGCCACTCGAAGGTGACGTTTACGTCAAGTTCTGAACTGAAAAGTTTAGAAACTCTTGGAAAGCTTGAGAATCGCGAGCAGGCCGAGCCAGAGAGCCGCGCCGAAAAGCGCGACCAAAAACGCACTCCAAAGCGTGGCGCGTGGAGCTGGCAGATGTGGCGGCCCGTCGGTCTTGCGCGCTTGCAACGATTTCCCGGGAGGCGGAGGCTGTCTGCGCTTTGCACGCGGGGGATCTTCAGGAGCGCGGGCCATTTTCGCCTCAGGGTTGTCATGTTTCGCGTCGTCATTAACCCCAGCTTAGGTAAAGCAAGCCTTAATGGCGGCGATGAAACCTATCCGTCTCACGCAATTGTCAGGCCCCGATGCGGGCTGGGATCGGGCGTTGCGCGCGCTTGCGCCCGGGCACCCGCCAGCCTTTCAGCAAGCGGCACTCTATGGGACGCTTGCTGCCGCGCGGGGGCGGCGCGTCCTGCGGCTCGAGATCACGCATGAGGGCAGTCGGATCGCACTGGCCCAGATGATCGGGCGCGGTGGGCTTTGGCTCTTGTCGCGCGGGCCGGTTTTCGCTCCGGGCCTAGATCGCTCTCTCCAAATCGCGGTGCTGCGCCGGATCGCGCGCCGATGGGGGATCACCCTTGCGACGCCGGACGCGCCGCTGGCCGGGGTCGGGCTGGTCCCGCTGATCACGTCCCGCCACCACGCGCTTTGGTCCTTGCACCCCGAGACGGAGGCACTGCGCGCCGGACTGGCCGGAAAATGGCGCAATCGCTTGGCGGCGGCGGAGCGCGCGGGGCTTCAGGTGAGGTTAGAGCCCGAGATCGACTGGCTTCTCTCCGCCGATGCCGCGCAGCAACGGGCGCGTGGCTACCGCGCCTTGCCGCCCGGCTTCACCCGCGCCTGGGCGGATCACGGTCCGGCGGATCTCCTCGCGCTGCGCATCGAGGATGCCACGGGGCAGCGCCTCGCGGGTGGCATCTTCCTGCTCCATGGCGACGGGGCGAGCTATCACATCGGCTGGACCGGGCCGCAGGGGCGCGCGTCGGGCGCGCATAATCTGATGCTCTGGCACGCGGCGCTGCGGCTGAAAGCGCGCGGCATCCGACAGCTCGATCTGGGCGCGGTGGATAGCGAGGACGGGGCAGGGCGGATGCACTTCAAACTGGGCACCGGCGCGCAGCCTCACAGCCTTGGGGCGACCCTGTGGGTGCTGCCCGGTTAACCCTTCTCCTTGAGGAAAATATCCCCGCCGGAGGCTCCTCAGCCCGCCGCAGGCGCACCGCCGGACTGTCGCGCATGGAAGATGAAGCCGAGGAAATTCAGCAGCACTTGCGCAGCAAGGATCGGGGTGGAGCCGGTGGGGTCGTAATCGGGGGCGACCTCGACCAGATCGATGCCCACGACCTCGTGCCGCTTCGCCACGCCCTGCAGGATCTCCAGCACCTCGTAATAGAGAAACCCGCCATGGCTCGGCGTCCCGGTGCCGGGCGCGATCGAGGGATCGAACCCGTCGATATCGATCGTGACATAGATCCGCGCGCCGTCCGGGATACGGGCCAGCACGCCCTCGGCCCCCAGCTTGCGGACCTGCCGCACGCTCAGGAAATCGTCGCCCATCGCGCGGGCGGCGTCATAGCCCTCCTTCGAGGTCGAGGAGACGTTGCGAATGCCGAGCGCGGTGATCCCCGAGACATACCCTTTCTCGGCGGCGCGGCGCATCGGGTTGCCGTGCCCTTGGGTGACGCCGTGCCGCTCGTCCACGAAATCGAGATGGGCGTCGATCTGCAGGATATGGATCGGGCCCTTCTCAGCGCAATCGGCCTCGAAGGCGCGGATGCAGGGGATATTGATCGAGTGATCGCCGCCGATCACCACCGGCAGCGCTCCCGCCTTCAGCATCGCCCGCACGCCGGTCTCGATATTGGCATGGCTCTTTACCGTGTCGGTATGGACGATGTCGGCATCGCCGATATCGACGATCGTGACCTCCGGCCCGAGATAGGTCGCGTCATCCTCGTGATCGTAAGCCCCGGCATGGCCGAAGGAGAACAGGGTCGAGGCCTCGCGCACCGCCCGCGGCCCGAACCGCGCGCCGGGGCGGAACTGCGTGCCGAAATCGAAGGGCGCGCCCATCACCGCCACATCGGCCTCGATCGCATCCCAATCGGCCACGTAAGCGCGCTTGCCGAAAGTGGAAATCCCCACGAAGGGCAGGTTCAGCCGCCCCGATTCATATCCATGTCCCGCCATCTTGCCTCCTGACACCCTGTCGCACCTCGGACAGCTTTTCGCCGCGCGCGAAATATTGCAAGCTTCTGCGCGACCGAAACGATTTTCCGATTGCCCGAGGAGAGCGCATGTCCTTCGCCCCGCCCAAGATGACGCCCAAGGGCCTGTTTCGCCGCACCCCGCCCGCGATGTTCCCGCCCGTGCTGGGGCTGATGGGCCTCGGGATCGCGTGGCGGCGCGGCGTCGGGCAATTCGCGCTGCCGCCCGATCTGGCGGAGCTGTTTCTGGGCGCGGTGACGCTGCTCGCGCTGTTCACGCTGATAGCCTATGGCGCGAAGGTGGTGCGGCGTCCGGGCGTGGTGTTCGAGGATCTGCGCGTGCTGCCCGGGCGCGCGGGGCTCGCCGCGGGAACGCTGACGATCTACCTGATTGCGGCTTCGCTTGCGCCTTATGGCGGGCTGGCAGCGATCGTCTTCTGGCTGGGCGTGGTCGTCCATCTGGGGCTGATTGCGGCGGTGATTTACACGCTCGCAACCGGCCCGGCGGAGCAGCGCCGCGTCAATCCGACATGGCAGCTGACCTTCTCGGGCTGGATCGTCGGCGCAGTGGCGGGGGTGATCCTCGGGCTCGATACGGTGGCGCTGGTGATGTTCTGGGTCGCGATGCTGTCGGCGGTCGTGATCTGGATGATCTCGCTGCAGCAATTCTCGCGCGAGCGCGTGCCTGCGCCGCTGCGCCCGCTGCTCGCCATTCACCTTGCGCCGGCCGCTCTGATCGGCACCGTGGCGAGCGCGTTCGGCGCGATGGGGATCGCGCAGGCGATGGCGATCCTCGCGGCGGCTTTCCTTCTGGCGCTGGTCGTGTCGATACGCTGGCTGCTCGCGGGGGGCTTCTCGCCGCTCTGGGGGGCGTTCACATTCCCGGCAGCGGCGACGGCGGGGTGCTGGCTTGCGCTTGGCGGAGTCTGGGCGCTGCCCGGCGCGCTGATGCTGACGGCGGCGACGCTGATCGTGGTGCCGATCGCGCTGAAAGTGCTGCAGCTTTGGGCGAAGGGTCAGCTTGCGATGAAGACCAACGCCGCGATTGCGTGAGGCGAGAGGGCGGCGCCCGAGCTTCGGGTGGGCGCTTTGCTCCATTGTGGCCGGGCGTTTTATCCTGCAAGCCCGTAAGTCGGATGTGCCTGCGCTGACATCGCCAATGCGCCCTCCCGGGGGGAGGGTCGGGCGCGGCCCGGGGCTGGTCGCCCCGCGCCACCGTAGGAGGCTGACACGATGGCGCTATACCCCTCGTTTGCGCACAGCGCCCTGTGCTCGCGTCCGCGAGGGGTTGCCTTCGCGTCCATTGCGTGAAACAGCAAACTGCCAAACGCATCTGGACACTGGAGACCCCCCATGCAGATTCGCGAGGCGCTCACCTTCGACGACGTTCTTCTTCTTCCCGCAGCCTCTTCGGTGCTTCCTGCAACCGCAGATGTCTCGACCCAGGTGACGAAGAAAATCCGGCTCAACATCCCGCTTCTGTCCTCCGCAATGGACACCGTCACCGAGGCGCGCATGGCGATCGCGATGGCGCAGGCGGGCGGCGTGGGCGTGATCCACAAGAACCTCACCGTCGAGCAGCAGGCCGACGAGGTCCGCCGCGTGAAGCGCTTCGAGAGCGGCATCGTCTACAACCCGATCACGCTGCGCCCCGACCAGACGCTCGCGGATGCGAAGGCTCTGACCGAGCGCTATGGTTTCTCCGGCTTCCCGGTCGTCGATGAAAACCGCCGCGTCGTGGGCATCGTGACCAACCGCGACATGCGGTTCGCCCAGAAGGACGAGACCCCGGTTTCGGTGATGATGACCACCGACCGTCTCGCGATCCTGCAAGAGCCCGCCGACCGCGCCCAAGCCATCGCGATGATGCGCGAGCGCCGGATCGAGAAGCTGCTGGTGACCGATGACGAAGGCAAGCTGACGGGCCTCCTGACGCTGCGCGACACCGAGCAGGCCGTTCTCAACCCGACCGCCTGCAAGGACGATCTGGGCCGCCTGCGCGTGGCCGCTGCGACCTCCGTGGGCGATGCGGGCTTCGAGCGCTCCGAGGCGCTGATCGACGCGGGCTGCGATATCGTGGTGGTCGACACGGCACACGGTCACAGCCAGGGCGTGATCGACGCGGTGAAGCGCATCAAGCAATTGTCGAGCGACGTGCAGGTGATCGCGGGCAACGTGGCCACCGCCGACGCCACCAAGGCGCTGATCGACGTGGGTGCCGACGCGGTGAAATGCGGCATCGGCCCGGGCTCGATCTGCACGACGCGGATGGTCGCGGGCGTGGGCGTGCCGCAGCTGACCGCGATCATGGATTGCGTGGCGGCTGCCGGCGACGTGCCGATCATCGCCGATGGCGGCATCAAGTTCTCGGGCGATTTCGCGAAAGCCATCGCGGCGGGCGCAAGCTGCGCCATGGTCGGCTCGATGATCGCGGGCACCGATGAGAGCCCCGGCGAGGTGATCCTCTATCAGGGCCGCTCATTCAAATCCTATCGCGGCATGGGCAGCTTGGGTGCGATGGCGCGCGGCTCGGCGGATCGCTACTTCCAGAAGGATGCGGCGAACGACAAGCTCGTGCCGGAAGGCATCGAGGGGCAGGTGCCCTACAAGGGCCCCGCAGGCGCGGTGGTCCACCAGCTCGTGGGCGGTCTGCGCGCGGCGATGGGCTATACCGGCTCCGCGACGGTCGCCGAGATGCGCACGAACTGCAATTTCGTCCGCATCACCGGCGCGGGCCTCAAGGAGAGCCACGTCCACGACGTCGCGATCACCCGCGAGAGCCCGAACTACCGGATCGGCTAAGGGGTCGATCGCGCACGGTTAAGATCCTCTCGGGGCGTCGGTTTCGGCTGTCGCCTTGAAGAGGGAGATGCTCGGAACAGGACAGCAGTCACTGAAGCAAGCTGATGCGGGGTTACGGCGTCTGCATCAGTTTTGCGAAATGCGATGTCTCAGCGAAGGAGGGCGGTGTGGATGCGACGCCCTCTACACAGCCATCACCAAACGCTCGAAAGCTGTTCGAAGAGGGCGGCAATTACCGGGTGATCTTTTCGGTCTTCCAGCGTCTGGATGACAAGGCATGCCGGGACGCGCAGTTCCTCACATACGGCGAGCCCGAAAGTTTGCCGTTGATGCAAGGCGACCGACTCTCGGCACAGGCTCAGTCCGACGCCCGAGCGGACCATCTCGAGCATCGAGGCTTCCTGATCGACCATCGCCACCGAATTCTGCACGCAGCCATGCGCGTCGAAAATTCGTTTCAGCAGCCGATTATGCACCGACGTCGGGGAGGTGCCGATCCAAGGCAGGCTGGCCAGCTGAGCCCAGTCTGCACCGGCGACGCGCGCGTCCCATCCGACCGGCGCAATGACGCGGTAGTCGAAGTCAGCGAGTTTCCTGCTATGCAGCGGTCGCTCTGCGGGGATGCTGTCCACCGCGTCGGGCGAGGTCAGGTAGAAGCCGACATCGATCTGCTGGCGCGTCAGTTTCTCGAGGATCTCGCCGCTGACGCCATGTATCAGTTCCGTGCTGATATTGGGGTGCTCTGCGCCAAGACGGCTCAGCAGGCGACCGAGGCGAATGAATTCCGGATCGACGATGGTGCCGATCTTCAGCTTTCCCGACACCTGACCGCACTGCTTGCTGGCGCAGCGGCGGAACTCGGCCATTGCGTTGAGCACCTGCTCGGCCTTTGGCAGCATCGCGATTCCGTCCGGAGTGAGGTCCAGACCGCGTGGCGTGCGCTTGAACAGCGTGATGCCGGTCTCTTCGCTCAGTCGCTTGATCTGATGACTGATCGCTGGCTGCGTGAGGTTGAGCACCTCCGCCGCGCGAGAGACGCTGCCCTCGCGGGCCACCGTCGCGAAGGCCAGAATACTGTTTAGGTTCGAGAATCTTTCCATATTAGGAAACCTAATATCACGCTGAAAAATTTGTCATTAGCTAATTCCACATAAGCTTCTTAGGCCTTTGCGAAGTTGCTGCGCTGGGAGGAGCGTATGGCACTCGAAAGGCCCCTGCGTGCGGGGCGTTTTTCCGGGTGTCCTGTCATCTCTGGTGCTGCGGGACAGACCAGGAGGACATAGCCATGCCGAATACTCAGACGGAGTTTGACTACATCGTGATCGGTGGGGGCTCTGCGGGATGTCTTCTGGCCAACCGGCTGAGCGCGGATCCGGCCAACCGGGTGTTGCTGCTCGAAGCGGGGAAGGCGGATACCTATCCGTGGATCCATATCCCGGTCGGCTATCTCTATTGCATCGGCAATCCGCGCACCGACTGGATGTATAACACCGAGCCCGACAAGGGGCTCAACGGGCGTATCCTGCGGTATCCGCGCGGCAAGACGCTGGGCGGGTGCTCGTCGATCAACGGCATGATCTACATGCGCGGCCAGTCGCGTGACTATGACAACTGGGCGCGGCTGAGCGGTGAGGAGGAATGGGGCTGGGAGGCCTCCCTGCGCGACTTCAAGGCCCATGAAGATCATTGCAAGCTCGATGACGGCGCCGATCCGGCGACCGGAGAGAATGGCCGGTTTTCCGATATGCACGGCCATGGCGGGGAATGGCGCGTCGAGAAGCAGCGCCTGCGTTGGGACGTGCTGGACAGTTTCGCGGATGCGGCGGTTGAGGCCGGGATCGAGAAGACGGACGATTTCAACAGCGGCGACAATGCGGGCGTTGGCTATTTCGATGTGAACCAGCGCTCTGGCTGGCGGTGGAATAGCTCGAAAGCCTTTCTGAGACCTGCGAAAGCCCGCGCCAATCTGACGGTCTGGACCGAGGCGCAGGTCGAAAAGCTCACCTTTGAGAAAGACGCGAACGGCACGCCGCGCTGCACGGGTGCCCGCGTCAATCGGAACGGGCAGAGCACGACCGTCAGCGCGAAGACTGAAACGCTGCTGTCGGCAGGCGCGATCAATTCGCCGAAGATCCTGCAGCTGTCGGGCATCGGGCCTGCGGAGCTGCTGCAATCGCATGGGATCGAGGTGCTGCGGGATGCGCCTGTGGGGGAGAACCTGCAGGACCACCTGCAGATCCGTGCCGTCTACAAGGTCAAAGGCACGCGCACGCTCAACACCCTGGCCGGAAACCTTTGGGGCAAGGCGATGATCGGCGCGGAATATCTGCTGAAACGCTCTGGCCCGATGAGCATGTCGCCCAGCCAGCTTGGCGCCTTCACGCGGTCCGATGCCGGGCGCAGCTACGCCAATCTCGAATATCACGTGCAGCCCCTCAGCCTCGAAGCTTTCGGCGAGGATCTGCATGACTTCCCGGCGATGACGGTCAGCGTCTGCAACCTCAACCCGACGAGCCGGGGCCATGTGCGCATCCGGTCGGCGAATTTCCGGGATGCGCCGATGATTTCGCCCAATTACCTCGCCACCGAGGATGACCGGAAGGTTGCCGCAGACAGCCTGCGGCAGGTGCGCGAGATCATGTCGCAGCCCGCGATGAAGGCCTACGAGCCCGAGGAATTCAAACCCGGGCCGCAATATCAAAGCGATGAAGAACTCGCCAAACTGGCCGGCGACATCGCGAACACGATCTTCCACCCTGTCGGTACGGTGAAGATGGGGCGCGCGGATGACGAAACCGCCGTGCTCGACCCGCATCTGCGCGTCAAAGGCGTCACCGGTCTGCGCGTCGTCGACGCCAGCGTCATGCCCGAGATCACCAGCGGCAACACCAATTCCCCGACCTTGATGATCGCCGAAAAAGCGGCCCGCTGGGTTCTTGCCGGCCGATAGGCCGTTGCCTTGCGTCTTTTTGCCCTCTGGAGAGAACATGCGTAAATCGTTTTCCAATCTGCCCCTGACCGGTGTCAAAGTCATCGATTTCGGGCAGTATATCGCCGGGCCCGCAGTCGCGATGCTGCTGGGCGATCTGGGGGCCACGGTCGTGCATATCGACCCGCCCGACGGCCCGATGTGGGACAGCCCGGCCAATGCCGCGCTGATGCGCAACAAGCTGATCGTGAATCTGGATCTGAAATCCGAAGACGGTCTGGCCAAGGCGCGCGCGCTTTGTGACGAGGCCGATATCATCGTCGAGAACTTCCGCCCCGGGAAGCTTGCGAAACTCGGGATCGATTTCGCCGCGATGCGCGAAGAGCGGCCCGAACTGATCACGATTTCCATTCCCGGCTTTGCCTCGAATGACGAACTCCGCCGCGAGCAGCGCGCCTTCGAGAGCGTCGTGGCGGCCAGCTCGGGCGTGTTCACCGACATGGGGCTCAACCGAGTTCTGATGGGGTTGAACCCGTCCTTCTCGCCGCTGCCGCTGTCGTCGTCCTATGCGGCGCAGATCGCCGCCTCCGCGACGGTTCTCGCGTTGCAGTCGCGCCAGTTGACGGGGCTTGGAGATCAGATCGAGGTGCCGCTCGCGGCGGCCGTGATGGAGGGTCTGTGCTACAACTCCATTCAGGTCTCCGACATGCCCAAACGCTACCTCACCCAGCGCGAGAACGAGATCGAGCGGCGCCGGATCGAAGGCCTGCCGATGAACGTGTCTTACGAGGACCTTCAGGAACTGCTCGACCCGTTCTTCCGCAGCTACATGTGCAAGGACGGGCGCATGTTCTACGTCGTCTGCCCCAGCCACAAGAACCACGCGCGCCGCTGCCTCGAGGTTCTGGGCATCTACGAGGAGATGATCGCGGAAGGCCTGCAGGAAGAGGAAAACACCTACAAGCCGCAGGCGGAGTGGAAGACCGATACCTCGCTTGGCGTCTATCCAATGCCGAAGTTCTGGGCCGACAAGCTCGCCGCGCGCATGAAGGAGGTGTTCATGACCCGCACCTCGCATGAGTGGAAGCGCATGTTCGGGCGGGCCGGGGTGCCGGGCGCGCCGCAGCGTTGGCTGCAGGAGTGGATCAACGACGAATTCGCGGAGGCCTCCGGGCTGATGATCGACGTCTGGGATCCCGAATATGGCGAGATGACCCAGCCCGGCCCGGTGGTCTGGATGGAGGAGAGCGGCGAGGAAGCCCTGACCCCCGAGCCGCGCCGGTGGGTGGAGTTCAACGAGGCGCTGAAGGTGCTGCGCAAGCTGCGCACCGACATTCCCGACCCCGAGGACGGCATCGCTCAGGAGGGCTGGCTGTCGGGCGTGCGCGTGCTGGATATGTGCAACGTGATCGCAGGGCCGCATGCGGCCAGCTATCTTGCGCGCTTCGGGGCGGAGGTGATCAAGATCGATCCGGCCCATCCGCTCTATGACAGCTGGAACACCGTGGTCTATGGCCTGAGCCAGGGGCGCGGCAAACGGTCGATCCTGGCCGATGTGAAATCCGAGCATGGACGGAAGGCTTTCGAAGATCTGGTGAAATCCGTCGACGTCATTTTCTGGAACGCGCCCGACAGCCAGATCAAGCGGATGGGGCTGGATGCCGACAGTCTGCGCAAGCTGAACCCGGAGGCGATCTTCTGCAAGCTCGACTGCTTCAGTGGCGTGCGGCGCGGGGTGCGCAGCGACTACATCGGCTATGACGATCTGGTGCAGGCGACCACCGGTATCATGCTGCGCTTCGGCGGGGCTATGGACCGGCCCGAAGAGCACGCGCATGTCGGTACGATCGACGTGATGTGCGGCTTTGGCGGGGCGCTGGCCGTGGCCGCGGCGCTTTACCAGAAACACCGGTTTGGCCGGATCGGGCGGGGGCGCACGTCGCTCAGCTCGAATAGCGGGCTGCTGCAGATCCCGTTCGCCTATGATTTCCGGGGGCGGGGGCTGTTCGACGAACCCTCGGGCCCCGAGGTCAACGGTTACGATCCGCTCAGCCGGTTCTACAGCACGGCATCGGGTATCTATATCCTGCTCAGCGCCTACGAGACGGACCTGCCGCGTTTTCGCAATGTCGAAGGGCTCGAGGACTTCCCGGATGTCCCCGAGGAAGAGCGCGCTGCGTTCCTTGCGGGCGCCTTCCAGTCGCTTCCGGCGACGGAGTGGATCGAGCGTCTGCGCGCGGCGGATATCGGCTGCGCGATCTGCCAGAATATCGACGCGCTTCGCGCCGAGAACCTGCGCGAACCCGATGGGACGCCGGGCACCGACCGGGGCAGCTATTCCTTCTCGCTCTATCACGATCACCCGAGCGGACATCAGGTCATCCAACTCGATCCCTACGCGGTAAGACCCACGCGCGGCCGGGTCTTCGCCTTGGCGCCGACGGAGAAATTCGGGTCGTCCACGCGGCAGATCTTGAATGAATTGGGCTATTCGGATTCCGCCGTGGAGAGGATGCTGAAATCCGGTCAGCTCAGCGAAAGCTGGAGTGAGGAATACCTGCCCAGCTAAGGGCAGCTCAGAGGCGTCCGCTCGAAGGGCGCCTCTTTTTTGCGCTCTAAGAAGCTGATCGCAAAGGAAAGTTTCACAATTGTTCGGGTTGGTCATGTTGAACGCAGGTTCAGCAAACGGAGGAGGCTGCCCGAACCTCAAGTGCCAGAACGGAGGAAACATGGCCAAGACACCCCCATTGATGGATTTGCATATCCCAACCGCGAGCAGCGGGTTCTATTCGGGCTTTTCCAAAAGCGTCGCGATCCCGTCGAAGATTCTTGTCAGCGCGTTGATCGTCTGGGCGCTCGCAGTGCCGCAAACCGCCGACACGGTTCTCAATGCGCTCAACGGGGCTATCCTGAAGAGTTTCGCGACCTGGTATATCTATGTCGCGGCCTCTTTCCTGATCCTATGCGTCGGTCTGGCGCTGATGCCATCCACCGGCAAGCTCAAGCTCGGACGGCCGGGCGATGAGCCGGAATTCTCGCGGTTTTCGTGGTTCTCGATGATGTTCGGGGCGGGCATCGGGATCGGGATGCTCACCTTCGCCACCGCCGAGCCGATGTATCATTTCGCGAACAACCCCAATGTCATCATGGGCCAGACCACCGGCTCGGGTGCGGATAACGTGACGGCCGCCTATGTCTGGTCTTTCCTGCATTGGGGCTTTTCCGCATGGGCCTGTTATGCGCTCGTCGGTCTGTGTCTGGCCTATTTTTCCTATCGTCGGAACCTGCCGCTGACCGTGCGCTCCGCGCTGACGCCGCTCTTCGGGTCGCGGCTGTCCGGGTTCGGCGGCCATTTCGTCGATGTCGTCGCGGTGGTCGCAACGATCCTTGGGGTCGCGCAGACGCTGGGCTTCGGCGTCGAGCAATTCGTCGCCGGTCTCGATCGCGTGGGCTTTGGCAGCTGGATCCTCAAGGCGGATGGGAGCCCTAGCACCGCCGGCATTGTCGTCGCGCTCGTCATCATTCTCGGGGCCTCGACGCTCTCCGCACTCTCGGGTGTCGGCAAGGGCATCAAATGGCTGTCGAACCTGAACATGGGCCTCAGCTTCTTCCTGTTGGCCTTCTTCATCCTCTTCGGGTCGACCTTCTTCGGTCTGCATGCGCTGTTCTCCGGCTTGCTTGCCTATGTGGAACAGCTTCCGCGCTTGCTCTTCACCGTCTGGCATCCCGACGGCACCAAGACTGGCGATGCGTTGGCCGCGTGGCAGGGCAGCTGGTCGGTCTTCTACTGGGCGTGGTGGATCGCCTTCGCGCCCTTCGTCGGTGTCTTCCTCGCACGGATCTCGCGCGGCAGAAGCATTCGGGAATACGTCATGGGCGCGGTCATCGTGCCGTCCCTGATGTGCTTCGTCTGGTTCACGCTGGTGGGCGGCACGGCGATCGACATGACGCTGAACGGCACCGCGGGCGACGCGATCTCCAGCGCGGGTCAGGAAAGCCAGCTTTTCGTGATGCTCGACCTGATCTTGCATGGCGGCGTGGCCTGGGCGATGGCGCTGATCGTCGTGGTCCTGCTGTTGACCTATCTCGTGACGACCGCGGACTCGGCGATCCTGATCGTCAACACGATCAATGCCGCGGGTGAGGAAAGCCCGAAAGGCCGTGGTCATATCGTCTTCTGGGGCGTCGCGCTCAGCTTCGTCGTGGGCGCCATGCTCCTTGTCGGAGGGCTCGAAGCGATCAAAACGGCCATGGTGATCGGCGCATTGCCATTCAGCTTCGTGATGTTCCTGATGTGCATCGCGCTCGTCAAAGCGGTGATCCGGGACGGGATCCGCGAAAGAAACGGGGTGCAGAGCATCCACGTAGCGAGCTGAGCACCGCAATCGCCCGCCGCACCACGCCAGACCAGACATCGGCGCGGCGGACGATTGGCAAAAGGGGCCGGGTGTTGCGACGAAGACCTTCTCGGGCGACCATCGCATCGATGTCGCATCGAGGCATTGGAGCGACGTATGTGCTCGATTGGAGGGCGAAAAATCGTCGTAGGGGCGGGGCACCTTCAATCCGGGTTTGCGCCCGGACGCCACGCGGTTCATTCTCCGCCTCGAATTTTCCCCGGAGGCCATCATGGCACGCCAGACAAAGCTCATCCTCTGCCCGATCAACCTGCGCCACGCTCAGGTCGAGCATCATGCCTATATGGAAGCCGTCGAGATGGCGCGGCGGCGCCGTGCGAAGCTGATCGTGGCGACGATCGCGCCCGAGATCGAGCGTAACCTCAACATTTACAACTCGGATACCTATTGGGGCCAGCAGCTGCGCAAATTCCTCAACGACAATCCCGCCAGCGGGGTGACCGAGGTCGAGATGGTCGTGCGCAAGGGCGCGGTGCATCGCCAGATCGTCAAGCTGGCGGATGAGCGCAAGGTGGACCTGATCGTGATGGAAGCGGCCAACCCGAAGGTGCAGGATTACCTTCTGGGCACCACAGCGTCTCATGTGGTGACCCATGCGGAGTGCTCGGTCTACGTCGTGCGGAGCTAAGGGCTGGCCCGGGGTACAGCTATTCCGGTCTGGCCTCTGCAGCGGCGCCCGGTACGCGGCGAAGCCGCAGGGCGCGCGCCGGCCCGTCCCGGCGGGCTGGCGCATTGGCCAACCGCGCAAGACGTTCATTCGGGAGAGGGGTTTGGCGGCCATAAAGCGCTACCGCTCACAGCTCATGATGCGCCATCCCACGGACCGGTGCGCGCCCTGCTTCCAAGGCAACCCAAGCTGATATTCGGGAAAAGTCCGCGCCTGTCGCGCGGCGGGTCGGACCCGCCCCAATGCAGGGGCGGATCCCTTTCTTCTTACCTCTTGGCGGTCTCGCCCGAGGATTGCGCGGGCACCAGCGCGCGCATGATCGAGGGCATGGTGAGGCTGCCGACCGGCTCGCCCCCCATCACCACGCGGTAGCGGCGGTCGAGCGCCCCTTCGGCCTTGGCGATGACGCTTTCGAGGTTGTCGTTGCCGTCGATATCGCCCGACATTTCGCCTTCCGGCGCGCCGCGCTCCATCACCGAGCGCACGCGCAACACGCGGGCGCGGTTGATGTCGGCCACGAAGTCCTCGATGTAGGGATCCGCCGGGTTGAGCAGGATCTCCTGCGGCTCGCCCTGCTGGACCACCCGACCATCGTTCAGGATCACCAGGTGATCGGCGAGCTTGAGCGCTTCGTCCAGATCGTGGGTGATGAAGATGATGGTCTTGTGCAGCTCGGCCTGAAGCTCGAGCAGCAGGTCCTGCATGTCGGTTCGGATCAGCGGATCGAGCGCCGAGAAAGCTTCGTCCATCAGCATGATGTCCGAGTTCGACGCCAGCGCCCGGGCGATGCCCACACGCTGCTGCATCCCGCCCGAGAGCTGGTGCGGGTGGTGATCCCCGTAGCCCCCGAGCCCGACGCGGTCGAGCCATTTCTCGGCCTCCGCGACATAGTCGGAGGCCGGGAAGCCGCGGGTGGCCAGCGCCATCGCCGTGTTCTCCGCCACCGTGCGGTGGGGCAGAAGGGCGAATTTCTGGAACACCATCGACATCCGCTCGCGCCGCAACGTGCGCAGCTGCGCCTCGTTATAGTCGAGGATGTTCTCGCCATTGACGAGAACCTCCCCCGCGGTCGGCTCGATGAGCCGGTTGAGGTGCCGGATCAGCGTGGATTTACCCGAGCCCGAAAGCCCCATGATGACGGTGATCTCACCCTCGTTCATGTCCACGTTGATGTCGTTGAGCCCGAGCACGTGATTGCGCTTCTCGAGCAGCTCCGGCTTGCCCATGCCCGCTTTGACGTCTTCGAGCGCCGCTTGCGGATCCGACCCGAAGATCTTGTAGAGGTGTCGGATCGAGACCTTGATATCTTTCGTCATGCCTGTCTCCTCACTTCCGGCTCTTGCTGGTGTCGATGCGTGCAAGCGACGCTTTCGTCACACGGTCGAGCAGGATCGCGATGATCACGATCCCGAAGCCAGCCACGAGACCCGTGCCCAGTTCGAGCGACCGGATGCCGCGCAGCACGAGCACGCCCAGACCCGGAGCCGAGACGAGCGAAGCGATCACCACCATGGCGAGGCTCATCATGATCGTCTGGTTCACGCCAGCCATGATGTTGGGCAGCGCGAGCGGGATCTGCACCCCGAACAGCTTCTGGCGCTTGGTCATGCCGAAGGCGTCGGCCGCCTCGATCACGTCGGGATCGACCAGACGGATGCCGAGATCGGTCAGGCGCACCACGGGTACGATCGCATAGAGGATGATCGCGATGCCGTAGAGCTTCGGCTCGGTGACCGAGAACAGGAAGATCAGCGGGATCAGGTAAACAAAGGGCGGCAGCGTCTGCAGCATGTCGAGGATCGGGATCACGGTGCGCTGGAGCCGGTCGCTCCGCGACATCGCAATGCCTATGGGCACCCCGAAGAGGACGCATATGAAGGCACAGACGAAGATGATCGCCAGCGTCTGCATGGCCGCCTCATAGTGATTGATGAAGGCGAGGAAGGCGATCGAGACCAGCACGAAGACCACCAGTCTCCAGGAGCGCGTCACGAGCCAGGTGATCAGCATCAGGATCGGCACCATCAGCCACCACGGCGTGTTGGTCATGATCCAGAGCATGTCGCGCAGGGCCCAGCTCAGCGGCTGGGTCAGCGGGTCCACGACGGCGCGCAGCCCGCCGCGGATCGCGAGGAACCCGTCCTCGAGGCCTTGCGTCACGTCGCGCGAGGGCGGGATCGCCCCGCAGGCCTTGTTGAGTGCGTCGAGCGAGGGGAAGGGCCAGTTCCAGAGGCTGGGGCCCTGCGTCGTGGTGCCGTCGGTCTGCGCGATCAGGTCGGCCATCGACGTCATGCCGCCGCCGCCGTCGCCGCCGGCCGAACACCAGTCCTTCAGCCCCACCGCGTTGAAGAAATTCTCGTAAGCTGCCATTGGTTTTCCGGGTCGCCGAAGGAGACCCGTCCCATATTGTTGCGTGATTGATCGAAAAAGGACGGGGCCTGTCCCGGCCCCGTCCATGTGTTGCGCGTCAGGCGCGCGTCACGATCATCCGCCGATCAGCTTCGAAAGCTTCTTCTGGGCATCGGCATCGAGCCAGTTCTTCCAGGTGTCCTGATAGTTCTTGATGAAGTAGACAGCCGTCTCTTCACCCGAGGCTTTGTTCTCGTCCTGCCAGGCGAGCAGCTTCGACATGGTGTCGGTCTTGAAGCTCATCTTCGAGAAGAACTCGGTCTCGGCCGGGTGGGTCTTCGCGAAGTCGCTCGTCACCGAGGTCAGCACCGGAGCGGCCGGGAAGTCCGAAACCTGCGGGTTCGACGCGTCCTTGTTCTGCAGATTGTCGAACTTGGCCTTGTCGTAATCGCCAAGTTTCACGCGGGTCATGTCGTAGTTGCCCATGACCACGGTCGGACCCCAGTAGTAGCCGAACCACGGCTTCTTGTCGGCGAAGGCCGAACCGATCGACGAGGCGAGCGTCTGGCCGGAGCCGTGGTTGAACACCTTGATGCCCGAGCTCTCGAGGTCGAGCGCCTTGATCAGATTGTCGCTCACGACGCGGCAGCCCCAGCCGTCGGGGCAGTTGTTGAACGTGCCGCCGACCCATTCGGGGTGCGCCATGACGCCCTCGATGGTCTTCAGCTCGGGGTGCTCTTTGGCGAGGTAGGTGGGGATCCACCAGCCTTCGACGCCACCCGGCTGAAGCGTCTTGGCGACGCGCTTGATCTTGCCTTCGCTCTCGAGCTTCTTGTAGGCATCGCCGGCCGAGTTCAGCCACAGGTTGGTGACGACGTCGGGGCGGCCGTTTTCGGCGATCGAGGTAATCGCGGGAATCGTGTCGGATTTGACGAGGCTGGTGTTGCAGCCATAGCCCTGATCCAGCATGAACTTCGCGATGTTGGTGGTGACCTCGGCGGCAGCCCAGTTCATCTGGGCGATCGAGATGTCACCGCATTGCTCGGCAGCGCGGGCGGTGCCCGTCTGTGCCGCAAAGCCAGTCACCATAGCCGTCGCACCGGCGACCGCGAGAAGTGTCGTCTTCCGCATATGTTTTCCTCTCATCCGTTGGATTGTTTACGATCGTGCTCGGATCGCATTCGCGTTGCGCGTGATAAGACCGTCAGACCTCCCCGCGCGGGCGTGCATCCACCCGGGGGAGCGTCGCGGCTCATCGTCGACATTCAGGTTGCGCAGTGCACGCGAATGCGCCCTCTCGACGATTGCCGCAAACGGTATCGTCCGCATCCCCGATCAGCAATCGTCCGCCAGTCACATTAATTTGAGAAAAGCGTCATGGAACCCAATGATTACTTGAGGAAAACCTGTTAATCGCGGCGTGACGTCGGCCATCGGGCGGCGCGACGGGCTACCCTCCGAGACGGTGTCTGACTGGGGGTTCGGGCGCATCATCCGGCGAGGTTTTTGCGACGGGCTACATCGCTTCGATCTGCGGCTTTGCGACAGGTCACCAGCCCTCAAGTTCCTCCAATGCGGCCATTTTCGAGAACTCAGCTTCGGCGCGGCGGCAGGGGAGTGAGGCGCGAAAAACCGGCCCTGTTTTCGACGTCTCGCCGCGCCACTGTTTTCGCGGAAATCAGGCTTTGCGGATGTCACGCGGATAGTAGTAGATCGGCAAAGTTCTCTCCGGGGGTGGCAATCCTTGCTCTCGGGCGCGGCGGATTGGGGGCGCGTGGGTCGGTTTTGTCGCACGTTACGCAACGTCATCTTTTCATAGTTTCGCCGTAATCCGGCGTTAACCAGAGGGGATCACCCTCAGCCCTCGACGGTTTCGAGATGGAGGCCCGGCATGATGCAACGAATCGCGGTGCGCAATTCTCAGGCGCAAATCCCAACTCTCGCGAAGCTTTTCGCGGCGCTGGCGCTTGGGGCGACCGGGGTCTTCGCCGCGCAACAGATCACGCCTGCGATCCCGGCCGGTGTCGACGGGGCGAAAGAGCTCTGGCTGATCATGGGCTCCTTCGGGCTTCTTGTCGGCTGGCGCGTCGTGGGCCTGTCGGCGGGACGGCGCTGGGTCGATGCGATCAATGACGGGCTGCGCGGCGGGATCTACGTCTTGCTGTGGACCTTCTCCTTCCTCGGCGCGATGCAGATGCTGAAACTGGCGCTGCGGATGCGCTATGACGATGTGCTCTCCGCCGTGACCGACGTCATCGGGCAGGGCGCGGCGATCGGGGTCGCGTCGCTCGGGATCATGCCGGTCGTGACGCTGGGCCTGGGCGCAGTGGGGGCGGGGCTCCTGTCGGAGTTCGCGCATCGCCGCTTCGGCCGCTGATCGCCGATCACACCATTCCCTCCGCTTGACATCGCGCGCCTGCCTTGCAGGTTGAGGCGCATGATGCGCCAAGCTGCGGGGACGGTCATGCAACCACATTTCTTTTACGGCACGCTGTGTCATCCGCCTCTGTTGGAGGCGGTCATCGGACGTGTGCCGCAGCTCGTTCCGGCGCGGCTGGAGGGCTTTGCCCCGCATGAGGCCTGTCGCGAGGGGCAGGGCTTGGGCTTTCCGATCCTGATCGCGACACCCGGCGCAGTGACGCGCGGCGTTGTGGCCGATTTGACCGAGGCCGAGGCCGAGCGCATCGCATGGTACGAGGATGGCTACGACGCCGATTTCCGCGAACTCGAGACCGGATCGGGGCCGCGCGAGGCGAAGCTGTGGCTGCCGAAAGCGGGTCGCTGGGATGTGGGCGACGCGTGGACCCTTGGAGACTGGGCGCCGAAATGGGCCGCTCTGAAGACCGAGGCCGCGCGGCTCTTCATCGCCGAGGCGCAGGCCATGGGGCCCGACGCCGCCAATGCGCGCTATCACGCGATCCTCGTGCGCGCGGCTTCTACTTTACGCGCGCGCGCGACCCCGATGGCGCAGCATTTGCGCCGGGATCTGCATGAGGGCGACATCAAGATCGACGCGCAACAGACTGCTTACGCGAAGTTTTTCGCGGTCGAGGACTACAAGCTGGAACATCGGCTGTTCGCCGGCGGGATGAGCGCCAAGCTCGATCGGGCGGCTTTCGTCTCGGGCGATGCGAGCGTCGTTCTGCCTTACGATCCGGTGCGCGACCGGGTGATGCTGATCGAACAGATCCGCACCGGACCGCTGGCGCGGGGCGAGCCGAACCCGTGGATGATCGAGGCGATCGCGGGCCGGGTCGATCCCGGCGAGACACCCGAGGAGGCGGCGCTGCGCGAGGCCGGTGAGGAGGCCGGGATCACGATTGCGCGCCTGATCGAGGCGCCGCGCTACTACCCGTCGCCCGGTGCGAAAAGCGAATTCGTCTATTCCTATATCGGGATCGCTGATCTGCCCGACGAGGCTGCACAGCTTGGCGGCAAGGCCGATGAGCACGAAGATATCCGCGCGCATCTGGTGCCCTTCGAGCGCTTGATGACGCTGGTTGCGACCGGCGAGGCGGGCAATGCGCCGCTGGTCGTGCTCGCGCTCTGGCTTGCCGGGCAGCGCGCCGCACTGCAGCGGATGGCTGGCGTCGCGTAATCACGGGGTTGAGGTGGCGCGCGCCGCGTCCTAAGTCTGATTTCAACGGCCCCGTTGGGGGTTACTCGATACGGGAGGAATGCGCGATGCGTATCTGCAGCGATCTGGCGTCGGCGGTGGGAAATACCCCGCTCATCAAGCTCAGGAAGGCATCGGAAGAGACCGGCTGCACGATCCTCGGCAAGGCGGAATTCCTCAATCCCGGCCAATCAGTGAAAGACCGTGCGGCGCTCTACATCATCCGTGACGCGATTCAGCGCGGTGAGCTTGCGCCCGGCGGCACGATCGTCGAAGGCACGGCGGGCAATACCGGCATCGGTCTCGCGCTCGTGGGCGCCTCGATGGGCTTCCGCGCGGTGATCGTGATCCCCGAGACGCAGAGCCAGGAAAAGAAGGACATGCTGCGGCTGGCGGGGGCCGAACTGGTGCAGGTTCCGGCCGCGCCCTATCGCAACCCCAACAACTACGTGCGCTATTCCGAGCGGCTCGCGAAAGAACTGGCCAAGACCGATCCGCATGGCGCGATCTGGGCCAACCAGTTCGACAATACCGCGAACCGGCAGGCCCATATCGAGACGACCGGCCCCGAAATCTGGGATCAGACCGGCGGCAAGGTCGACGGTTTCATCTGCGCGGTGGGCTCGGGCGGCACGCTCGCGGGCACCGGCATGGCGCTGCAGCCCAAGGGCGTGAAGATCGGCCTCGCCGATCCCGACGGCGCGGCGCTGCACAGCTATTACACCACGGGCGAGTTCAAATCCGAGGGCTCCTCGATCACCGAAGGCATCGGGCAGGGGCGGATCACCGCCAATCTCGAGGGCTTCACCCCGGATATGAGCTTCAACATCCCCGATAGCGAGGCGCTGCCGGTGGTGTTCGACCTGCTGCAGGAAGAAGGCCTCTGCCTTGGCGGCTCCTCGGGGATCAATATCGCGGGCGCGATGCATATGGCGCGCGAGCTGGGCCCGGGCCACACGATCGTGACGGTGCTGTGCGATTACGGCAACCGCTACCAGTCGAAACTGTTCAACCCCGACTTCCTCAAGGGCAAGGGCTTGCCGGTGCCGGAATGGCTCGACCGGGCTCCGCGTGAGATGCCGGAGGTCTTTGAGGGATGATCCTGCGTCTGGCGCGTCTGCTCTTGCTGGCCGTCGCGCTGGCGCTCCCCGGGATTGGTTTCGCGCAAAGCCCCGAAGTGCCCGATTACAAGGCCTGGGAAAAGACCGCGAGCGAAGCCGAAAAGATGGTGCAGGCCGATCAGGCCCAACGCCCGGCCTTCGACAAGATCCGGCAGGAGGTCGTCAACTGGCGCGAGAAGTTCAAGGCGGCCGAGGATATCAACGCCAGCCAGATTTCGACCGTCAAAGCGCAGATCGAAGCGCTCGGGCCCCCGCCTAAGGAGGGCGAGAGCGAGGATCAGGCGATTGCCGACCGGCGCAAGAAGCTCAACGATGAGCTGGCGCAGTTGCAGTCACCGGGGTTGCGCGCGACCGAGGCCGCCAGCCGCGCGGATTCCATCGTCGCCAATATCGACCAGCTTTTGCGCGCGCGGCAGACCGACAAGCTGTTGCGGCTGACACCCTCACCGCTCAATCCGATAAACTGGCCTGAAGGCGTAAAGGTGCTCACCGGGCTGACCTCCGAGCTTGCCTCCGAGATGGGGCAGCAGCTCGATCAGCCGGACCCCTACGCCAATGCGCGCAACAACGCCCCCGCGATCGTGGGCTTGCTGCTGGTGGCGCTTCTGCTGGTGCTGCGCGGGCGGGTCTGGATCGACCGGCTGGCCGATGCGATGGAAGCGCGGCTTGCGCGCAACGCGCAGCGGGTGATCGATTTCATCGTCTCGCTCGGCCAGCTTTTGCTGCCGATTGCCGGGATTGCGCTGCTCGAGGCCGCGCTGGTGCAGACGGAGCTGTTCGGCTCGCGCTGGATAGAATTGCTCATCGCCATAGGCGTGGTGCTGAGCGCGGCGTTCGCGGCCTTCTGGCTCTCGGGCCGCATCTTCCCGCGCAATGACCGGCAGGCCGCCCCCTTCACACTGCAAAGCGAGCGGCGCCGCGAAGGACGGGTGCTGACGATCTCGCTGGCGGTGTTCGCAGCGATCCAGGGCCCGTTCGGCGACTGGCTTGTGGCTCGCGGGCAGGACGTGTTCGAGGCCAGCGCGAAAACCGCCAAGGAGATCGACGCGGCGGGGCACACGCTCGATGCCGGTTTCGGCGTTCTGGTCTTCCCGCTGCAGGTTCTCGCCGCGATCGCGCTGTTCCGCTTCGGCCAATTGCTGCGCCGTCACCTGCGCAACGAGACCAACGGGAGCGAGGAAGGCGCGTTTCGCGACCGGCTCGTGGGCGCGCTCGGCAATGCGCTGATCGGCGTCGCGGTGATCGCGCCGGTTCTGGGCGGGATCGGCTATATCAACGCCGCCAACGCGCTGATCTTTCCGACTATCGCGACGCTTGGGCTCATCGCGCTGGTTCTGGTGCTCCATCAGTTTTTCACCGATGTCTATGTTCTGGTCGCCCGGCGCGAGGATGACGGCCGCGACTCCCTGATCCCGGCGCTGATCGGCTTCCTGCTGGGCCTGCTCGCCATGCCGCCCGCGGCGCTGATCTGGGGCGCGCGCCCGGCGGATCTGGCCGAGATGTGGACGCGGTTCCAGAATGGCGTCTCGATCAGCGGGGTCACGATTTCGCCCGGCATCTTCTTGACCTTCGCGATCGTCTTCGTGATCGGCCTGATGGTGACGCGGCTCCTGCAAGGCGCGCTGAAGACCTCGCTGTTGCCGAAGACCAAGATCGACAAGGGCGGGCAGAATGCCATCGTCTCGGGGCTGGGCTATCTCGGGATCTTCCTCGCCGCGATCATCGCGATCTCCTCGGCAGGGATCGATCTGAGCTCGCTCGCCATTGTCGCCGGTGCGCTCTCGGTCGGTGTCGGTTTCGGTCTGCAGACCATCGTGCAGAACTTCGTCTCGGGCATCATCCTGCTGATCGAGCGCCCGATCTCCGAAGGCGACTGGATCGAAGTCAACGGCCAGATGGGGATCGTGAAGGCGATCTCCGTGCGCTCCACCCGGATCGAGACCTTCGACCGCACCGAAGTCATCGTGCCCAATGCGGACCTGATTTCGGGGCAGGTGACGAATTGGACGCGCGGCAATGTCACGGGCCGCCTGATCGTGCCGGTGGGCGTGGCCTATGGCACCGACACCCGCAAGGTCGAGAAGATCCTGCACGAGGTCGCCGCGAACCAGTCGCTGGTGATGATGAATCCCGAGCCGGTGGTGATGTTCAAAGGCTTCGGCGCGGACAGCCTCGATTTCGAGGTCCGCGTGATCCTTTCGGACGTGAACTTCATCCTCCGCGTCCAGAGCGAGATGAACCACGAGATCAATCAACGCTTCGCCGAGGCCGGGATCGAGATTCCCTTCGCACAGCGCGACGTCTGGCTGCGCAACCCCGAGGTTCTGCGCCCCAAGGAGGACGAGGCCAGAGAGGACGCAGCCGAGGCGGAGACCTCCGAGGACGAAAGCGAAGACGACAGCGACGCCAAGCGCCCCGTCACCCGCGCCGATTACGGCAAGCCCCAGCCCGGTGAAGGGCCCGAGGGGATGGAAGAGCAGCGCCACGACACTTCAGACGGAGAGGCCGATGCCGGAGACCGCTAAACAGCCGCAGCAGCAAAGCTACCGCATTCACCCCTATGCGCGCGATCTCGAGGTCCGGGTGACCGGGCTGACCGATGAGGGCGGTGTCTATTGCGCGGATTCGATCTTCTACCCGACCGGCGGTGGTCAGCCCGGCGACAGTGGCAAACTGGTCTGGGATGGCGGCGAGATCGAGATCGCAACGGCGGTGAAGGCCGAACCCGGTGCGCCCGGCGCGGTGATCCTCGTGCCCGCGGAGCCGCAGCCGCTGCCGCCCGTCGGCGCACAGGTCCAGCAGCATCTCGACTGGGAGCGGCGTCACCGTCACATGCGCGTCCATACCGCGCTGCACCTGCTGTCGGTCGCGATCCCGCTGCCGGTGACGGGTGGGCAGATCGGCTCAGAAAAGGGACGGCTCGATTTCGATATGCCCGAGCGGCCCGAGGATCTGGAGGCAATCGAGCGGCAGCTGAACGACTGGATCGCGCAGGACCTCAAGGTGGTCGAGCATTGGATTACCGATGCCGAACTCGACGCGCAGCCCGATCTGGTCAAGACTCTCTCGGTCGCGCCGCCCAAAGGTCAGGGCTGGGTGCGGCTGGTCGCGATCGGCGACGAGGCGGACCGGATCGACCTGCAGCCCTGCGGCGGCACGCATGTCGCCTCGACCGGCGAGATCGGTGGCCTCAGGATCGGCAAGATCGAGAAGAAGGGCAAGATGAACCGCCGCGTGCATCTTCATCTGGCCTGAGAGCTGCGGGCCGGGCAGGGGCGCTGCCCCTCTGCCTGCGGCATTCACCCCGGGATATTTGAGCAAGACGAAGGGGGTAGAGCCCCCAAAACGCAAAAGGGCGGCCACCGGGGCCGCCCTTCGTCATTCATGGGAGCTGGATCAGGCTTTCGGGCCGATCATCTGCTCGGGACGCACGACCTTGTCGAAGGTTTCCTCGTCGACGAAGCCAAGCTTGATCGCTTCTTCCTTCAGCGTGGTGCCGTTCTTATGCGCGGTCTTCGCGACCTTGGTCGCGTTGTCGTAGCCGATGGTCGGCGCGAGCGCGGTGACCAGCATCAGCGACTCGTGCAGCAGCTTCTCGATGCGCGGTTCGTTGGCCTCGATGCCCGCGACCATGTTGTCGGTAAAGGCCGAGGCGCTGTCGCCCAGAAGCTGCATCGATTGCAGCACGTTGTAGCTCATCATCGGGTTGTAGACGTTGAGCTCGAAATGACCCTGCGAGCCGGCGAAACCGACGGCAGCGTCATTGCCCATGACATGCGCGCAGACCATGGTCAGCGCTTCGGCCTGCGTCGGGTTCACCTTGCCCGGCATGATCGAGGAGCCCGGCTCGTTTTCCGGCAGGATCAGCTCGCCCAGACCGCAGCGCGGGCCCGAGCCCAGCAGGCGGATGTCATTGGCGATCTTGAAGAGCGAGGCGGCCACGGTCTTCAGCGCGCCCGAGAACATCACCATCGCGTCATGCGCGGCCAGCGCTTCGAACTTGTTCGGCGCGGTGACGAAGGGCAGGTCGGTGATCTCGGCCATGTTCGCCGCGACCGTCTCGGCCCAGCCCACTTGCGTGTTCAGACCGGTGCCGACGGCGGTGCCGCCCTGGGCCAGTTCGTAGATGTCGCCGAGCGAGGCTTCGACGCGCTCGATCCCCTTTTGCACCTGATGGGCGTAGCCGGAGAATTCCTGACCAAGGGTCAGCGGCGTCGCGTCCTGCGTGTGCGTGCGGCCGATCTTGATGATGTCCTTGAAATCCTCGGACTTGGCTTCCAGCGCCGCGTGCAGCTTGCGCAGACCGGGCAACAGCACGTCGCGCGTCTGCATCGCGATCCCGACATGCATCGCGGTCGGGAACGTGTCGTTCGAGGACTGCCCCATATTGCAGTGATCGTTCGGGTGGACCGGGTCTTTCGAGCCCATCTCGCCGCCGAG
The DNA here is from genome assembly GCF_002563775.1 of Thioclava sp. ES.031. Classification (NCBI taxonomy): domain Bacteria; kingdom Pseudomonadati; phylum Pseudomonadota; class Alphaproteobacteria; order Rhodobacterales; family Paracoccaceae; genus Thioclava; species Thioclava sp. ES.031. The sequence goes on from NZ_PDJO01000001.1 coordinate 1,859,345, forward strand.
GATTTCGATCGCGCGGTTCGAGATCACCTCGTTCGCGTTCATGTTCGACTGCGTGCCCGAGCCGGTCTGCCAGACCACCAGCGGGAAGTTGTCGTCGAACTTGCCTTCGATCACTTCGCCCGCGGCCTCGATGATCGCATCGGCGATCTTCGCGTCCATCTTGCCCTGCGCCTTGTTGGCCATCGCGCAGGCTTTCTTGATCACGCCGAGGGCGCGGATGATCGGGACGGGCTGGCGCTCCCAGCCGATCGGGAAGTTCATGATCGAGCGCTGCGTCTGCGCGCCCCAATATTTGTCGGCGGGAACTTCAAGCGGGCCGAAGCTGTCGGTCTCGGTGCGGGTCGCGGTCATCTGGGCCTCCATGATTGCGCGCAATCTTTCGCTCGCACTGATAGGGCGCGCGGAGGGATTTTGCAACGGTATACGGAGGTATACTTGGGGTGGCTCTCAGATCTGTGCGGCGATCGCATCTCGGTCGATCAGGGAATGCACCTCGCGGATGCGGCCATCGGTGATGCGATAGAAGACATGTTCGTCGAAGGTCACGCGGCGGCCGTTCACCGGCAGGTCGAAGAGTGTTCCCGCGGGCGTGCAGTCGAAATGCAGCCGGGCGGCGATCACCGGCGGATCGGCCACGAGCGTTTCTGCGCGGAAGTGCAGGTCGGGGATCGCACGATGGTCGTCCTCGAGCATCGCTTGATACCCTGCGAGGCCGAGCGGGCGCGCGTTATGCGTGACCTCCGGATGCACGAACTCACAAAGACGCGCCCAGTCTTGAGCGTTCAAGCAGTCAAGATAGCCGTGATAGAGCGAGAGGAGCGTGTCGCGGTCCAGAGGCTCCGAAGCCACCGGGTTACTTGCGGAATTGATCGAGGCTGACGACCTCGGCCTCGCCACGCTCGGCGGGGGCGGCCTCTTCCTCCTCGGCCACCTCATCCTCTTCGATTTCGTCGTCTTCGTCATATTCCTGCGTCTCGAAACGCAGGCCGAATTCGACGGAAGGATCGACGAAAGTGGTAATCGCGTCGAGCGGCACGTAGAGCGGCTCGGGCGAATTGCCGAAATTCAGCGTGATCGAGAACCCGTCCTCGCCCACTTCGAAATTGTCATACCAGTTCTGGATGACGATGGTCATTTCCTCGGGGTAGCGCTCGCGCAGCCAATCGGCCAGCTCGGCATCGGGATGACGGGTGTCGAAGGTGATGAAGAAGTGGTGCTCGCCGGGCAGACCATTGGCTGCGATGTCGCTCAGCACTGTCTGGATCAGCCCGCGCATCGCGTGATGCATCAGGTTGCCGTAATCAATGGATTGCGTCATGGCCGGGTCCCTTTCTTCTCGGGCTAAGCATAGGGGATTCGTAGCGGGCCGCAAGGCGGGCAGAGCCGCGCGAAGGCTGACGTCGAGGGCATGTACCGGGTGCAGCGGCCTCGGATCCCGCGCAACCTTGGGGAGAACCTCACGGGGGCGGCGCTTATCCCAGCACTTCGCCCGACAGGCACAGCGCGACGGTGTCGCGCGGCATCATCTCCAACGCCTCGAAGAGCGCGATCACATCGTAATTATTATACGCCTCCACGATCCTGTCGCCGCGAAACCGCATCGTCAGTTGCCCGGTGAATTCCACCGCGCGCGCCGAGTGTGCCGATTTTCCAGCGATTTTGAGAAGTGTCCAAAGCCAGTCCTCCGTCTCGACATGGCGCAGCACGGTGATCTTGATATCCTGCAGATGCGCCCGCAACGCCGGCACCAGATCGCGAAACTCCTGCGGTCGCAATTCGAGCCCCGGCATCAGCCCATTGGTCTGCGCCTCGGCGTCGAACAGCCCGTCGACCTCGTCCAGCCGCCCCTCGCCCCATACGGCATGGAGCCACGTTTCGATCCTCGCAAGCCGGGACATCGCGCTCCTCCGTTTCCCGTCGGTCCTGGGGGCACCATGGCAGGCACGGATTTCAAACCGGTTAACGCCGGTCGCATCGCAAAAAAGAGGGGGGAAAGTGCAGGATTCTGTTGCAAGGCTCCTGCGGGCCCCGCCTTACGCGGCTAAGCGCAAGGAGTTAAGTTTCGGTTACCCGAGCTGCTTACGCAGCCAGAGCGACCGGAGCACGGTTGTCGTTGGCAACTGTACAAATCGCACCGATAACGGTGGTAGCTCACCGGGACAAAGCAAACATCTTTACACGTTCGTCGATCCTATTTCGGCCCCATTCTCCCCCAACGAGGGTTGATTGGTGGAGCCGCCGGGTACCGCCCCCGGGTCCGATCCGCTTATTACATGCGCGTTTATGCCCATAGTCCCCGTTGCCGGGAACGTCTTGGAATATAGGGGGAAGATCGGGGCGCTTCAAGGCGTCGGATGGGATGGATGCGCATTAACCGGACGTGAACTTGCCGTGCGCTATAGCTCGAGTCGGGTCAAGAACTGGCCACGGAGGGGCGCGATGCGCGACAAGTCGATCCTGATCGATCTCAGCACCAGCTATCAGTTCCGCCATTGGCGGCCGATGGGTATCTTGCGGGTGGAGCATGAGGTCTGGCGGGCGTTTGCGGCCCGGTTCGGGGCGCGCGCGGTGCCGGTGATCTATGACGCGGCGCGCGGCGGGTTTTACCGCATCCCGCAGGCGATCTTCGAGGAGGTCATCTTTCGGAACGGCTGTCAGCCGGAGGTCCCTTCACGCGCGCTCACCGCGCCGCGGCGCTGGCGCTCCTGGGCGCGGATCGGCCGGTTTTTCTGGCGCGCCCGGCGTCGGATGCGGGCTGTCGGGCAGGGCGGGCGATACGACGAGGCCGAAACCCGTGTGCGCCGCGAGAGTACCGTGGCGGAGGAATTGCTGCGGCTGAGCGGTGAGGAATTTGCCCTGATGCGCCGTGGGCTCGTGGCTCTGGAACGGGTCGCCCCGGGGATTGCGCCACGCATCCGGGCGCTCGATGCGCTCAATCACCGGGCGCATTACGGGCTGGTGCATACGGTCCACGACCAGATCTGCGCGGAGCGAAATCGGATCGCACCGGAAGAGGTGGGCGAGTATGTCTCTGCCGGCGGGTTCTGGGGCGATGCGCGCTACCGGGCCGCCTATGAGATGCGGGCGGCTCATGGGTGGCGGCTGAGCTATTACATTCATGACCTTATCCCGATCCTTTGGGGGCATGTCGCCGAACCCACGACGCGCAAGACCTTTCCGCCCGCGCTGCATTGGATGCTTTGGGGGGTAGATCGGGTCTGGACGAATTCAGAGGTGACGCGGCGGGATCTGCTCGCCCATGCCGCCCGCTGCGGCTATCCCGAGTTGCCACCGGAGAAAGTGCGCGTCGTGACGCTTGGCGCGGACGCGCTGCGCGAGACCGCGCCCGCCAGCGATCTCGCGGGGCTCTTCGCACATCGTGATCTGGAGCCTGGGGGCTACGTTTTGATGGTCGGCACGCAGGAGCCACGCAAGAACCATGATTTCGCTTATCGGCTCTGGCGCGAACTGGCTGCGCGCCGCGACCATATCATGCCGCTGGTCTGGGTCGGGCAGCCCGGCTGGTCGATCGGCCCGCTGCTTGACATGGTGCGCGCGGATCCCGGCCTGCCGCATGGCGCGATCCGCATCCTCGATGATGTCGACGACGCCGAGCTGCAGGCGCTCTATGCGCATTGCCGCTACACGATCTACCCGTCCCATTACGAGGGTTGGGGGCTCCCGGTCGTCGAGTCGCTTCTGCATGGCAAACCCTGTCTGACATCTGACGCGCCCGCCTTGATCGAAGCGGCGGAGGGCTGCGCGGAGGCGATCGGGTTTTTTTGAGGGCGAGCGCTGGCTTGCCCGGGCTGAGGCGCTGATGGAAGACGCGGCGGCCTATCGCGCGGCCTGTGCGCGAGCGGAGCGGTTCACGCCGCAAAGATGGGCCGATTTCCGAGCGGCGCTCACCGCCGGGTTCGACGCGGCCGGCGATGACACCTCCACGCGCGACCCTACATGGCCGCACCAGAAGCGCCAGCCGATCCCCTATCGCGAGGATGCCGCATGAAGATCGCAGCTTTGGGTCATTACCCGATCCACCGCCCGCTGCATGGCGGCCAACGCCGGGTCGCGGCCATCGCCCGGCAGGCGCGCGCGGCGGGCCACATCTTCCGCTACGTCCCGATCTACTCGACCCGCGGCTATCCCGACGGCTCGCCTGATGAGCGCCGCACGGCAGTGCCGGAGGCGCTGCTGCCGCGTCTTCACGATCCGCAGCGCCGCGAGGATCTCCATTTCTCCGACACGCTCAAAGATCATCCGCTGATCGAAGGCCTGATCAGGGAGCTGCGCGATTTTTCCCCCGATGCGGTGCAGTTCGAACATCCCTGGCTCTATCCGCTTTTTGCCGAGGCGTTGGACCGCGATCCGGTCCTGCGCCGCGCCCGGCTGGTCTATTCCGCGCACAACGTCGAGGCCGCGTTGATCGATCCGCATTGGCGGGCGGAGGCTGAGGCGCTCGAGGCCGCGCTCGTCGCGAGGGCCGATCTCACCGTCGCGGTCTGTGAGGCCGATGCCCGCCATTTTGCCGGTCTGCCGGGCGCGACAGAGGTGGTCGTGGCGCCAAACGGTTGCTGGGCGCCCGATCCCGAAACGGTCCCGTCCGCGCCACTCGATGGACCCTACGCGCTTGTCGCGGGCTCCGCCCATCCGCCGAACGCGCGTGGCTATTGGGCGTCTTTCGGTGAAATTCCCGGTTTCCTGCCACCGCGCAGCCGCCTCGCCGTGGCGGGCGGAATGACCCATCTGATCACCGCCGACGACCGCTTCCGCCGGTATGCGCAGATGAACGCGGAATTCGTCGCGCCGCTTGGCGTGGTGGCGGAAGAAACCTTGAGCGGCCTTCTGCATCACGCCCGCGCCATCTGCCTGCCGATCACCGAGGGCGGCGGCACCAATCTCAAAACCGCCGAGGCGCTTTTGTCGTGCAAACCGGTGGTCGCGATGCGCCCCGCAATGCGCGGGTTCGAAGAGGCGGAACGCCTCAGTGGCGTGCATGTCGCAGACGACCCGGAGCAGTTCCGCCGCCTGCTGCGCGATGCCATGACCGGCGCGATAGGTTCGCAGCGCCGCCCGGAAGAAGTGGCGCAATATGGCTGGCCCGCGCAGCTCGCGCCGTTGATCTCCCGTTACGAAAGTCTCGCCGCATGAAAGATTTACCTCCGCACACCGTCGCCTTTGCCGATCCCGATCTCGCCGCGCAGATGCAGGCCACGCCCGCCGCGATCGACACCTTGTTTCAGGCCTATCTCGGGCGGCCCGCGAAAGAAGCGGCGCAGAACGCGTTGAAGGAGCGGCGCGCGAGCGTCGCCGATGTCGAACGAGAGTTGCGGGGATCGGAGGAATATCGCCGCAAGGCGCGGCTGCTGCGCGATCACGATCGCAGCCAATATGATGGCGCGATGCTATATATTGCGCCCGCGAAGGCTGTGTTTTGCCCGATTGCAAAGGTCGCCAATACCTCGGTCAAGGATTGGGCGCTCCGACTGGTCGGCGACGGGCGGCCCGAACCCGGCATGTCGCATTACTGGCTCGATTCCGGGCAAAGCCGGATGCAGGCGCGCCATTGGGCTTTCGCCGCGCGCGACCGCGTCGATCACGCGCCGGACTGGGTCTCGGTCGCGCTGCTGCGCGATCCCGTCGACCGGTTGGTGAGCTGTTATTGCGACAAGTTCGGGCGCAACCGAATGCAGGACTCGGTGCTGCATCATACGCGCCCGGTCTACGCGTTCTTCGCGGGCGGGGGCGATCCGGACCGCGAGATGATCGAACGCGGATTGAGTTTTCGTCAGCTCTGTTTCTACATCAACGCCACCGCGCGCGAGGTGCAGGACAGCCATTGGGCCGCACAGTGGAGCTATTTGCAAAATCGCCGCTGGGACCGGCTGTTCGCGCTGGAGAAGATCGAGAGTTTCGAGAGCTTCCTGCGGGGTCGCCTGCCCGAAGAGCTTCGCGACATCCGGTTGGGGCTGACCAATGCCGCGCAAAAGGCGCGCGGGGGGGCGATCCATGATCTCTCCGATGCTCTTCCGGGAGAGTGGATGGGCGCGCGCACGCCACCCTACGAGGCGTTCCTGGCCGACGATATTCGCGGCTTTATCGGCGATTACTACGCGCTCGATGCACGGCTGCATGCGCAGGCGCTTTCCGAAAGTTAAGGAGCGGCGTCCCTGCGTATCAGTCGCCTTCCGCCGGAATGCCGAGAAGCGTGATCGCCACCCCCAAAGCGGCGAGCGCCCAGAACGCGTAGCGCTTCGTGCCCTCGGTCTGCAGCGCGGCGAGCACCGCCTGCAGCGTGTAATAGCCCGCGAAGGCGCGCGACGCGTAGGAGATGATCTGGAACAGATCGGTCGTCCAGGTCAGCGCGATCCCTGCGCCGATCAACACCGGATAGGCCGCTTTTTGCGGGATTTTCCCGCGCGAGAACTCCGCGATCAGTCCGCCCGCGCCCCCGGTATCGGCCACGGCGGCCGAGAATTGCGCCGCCAGCGCCGCAGCCACCAGCATCGCGGGCAGGATCGGAGCGACGACGCGCATCATGTCGATGATCGCGGTCTCGGTCAGGTTATGGGCGTTGGGCGTGAAGATGTAAGCCAGCAGCGCGATATAGACCATGTAGATCGCGGTCGCGAGCATCTGCGCCCATTTCATCGCGGCGACCCGGGTGTCGGCGTCATAGCTCTTGCCCAGATAGCGCGCGGTCTCGAACCCCTGCACGGTCACGATCAGGCCGAAGAGCAGCCGCAGCGAGTCCCAGGGCCCCAGCGTCGGCGCATCGATCACCAGATCGCCGGCGACGGCGACCTTTCCGAAATAGACCGCGAGCCCGAGGATCAACCCGGCGATGATCGCGAGTTTAAGCGCGACCGAGGCATATTCCATCTGTTCGAGCCGTTTGAACCCGCCAGAGAACCCGGCGATCGCGACCACGGCGAGCACGGTCGTCGTCACCGCGCGGGCGGCGAAATCCGTGTTCCACGGCGTGAGCGAAACGGCGAAAGCCCCGAACAGGTTCAGATAATAGGCGACCGAGATGACATAGGCGAAGGCGAGCGCCAGCTGCGCAACCTCTTCGATGCGCTTGATGACGGGCGTGTCGGGCACGTCCTCGGCGCGGATATTGGCGCGCACCGCCGCGCCGAAAAACCACCCCAGACCACACAAAGCCGCCATCGCGAGCGGGGCGAAACTGCCGTAGCGCACCTCGAGGATCGGTCCCAGCACCAGAAACCCCGAGCCGATGATCGACGCCAGCGGCGTCACCATCGCGCGCCATTTCGGGCGGTCGCGCAGCTGGGGCAGGAACATCGCGGCAAGGACGATCAGGGCGAGAAAGATAATGGCTGCGTTAAGGATCATAACTTGTCTCAAATGGTCGGTTGCACGCAGCTAGGGCGAGGGGGGCAATTAAAAAGGGCCGCGTCAGACGCGGCCCTTCGCTGTGATGTATTCGGCGCAGGGATCAGAAGCCAGCCTTGATTTTCTCGAACTCGGCGAGCTGCTTTTCGCGCAGCTCCGGCGAGTTCGGCGTCTGCGCGAGGACCGGCGCGCTGATCGGGGTCAGGCCCGCGGTCTCGAGCTGGTCTTCCGGCACCAGCTTCATCGCTTCGGTGTTGGTGTGACCGTAGCCGATCTCGTCGACCAGAACCGGACCCGCATCGGGGCGCAGCCAAGCGTTCATGAAATCATAGAGCTTTTCTTCCGAGCCGGGGCCGTCCTTGAGGTTCACGAAACCGCAGAACCAGGTCGACGAGCCCTCTTTCGCCTCGCGCTGGAAGGCGACCGGGTAGTTGTCGTCCTGCAGATAGGCGACGCCGTCATTCCACGACCACGCGACCAGTACCTCGCCCGAGGCCATCAGCTGGGCCTGCTGCGAGGGGTCGGTCCAGTAACTTTGGACGTTTTTGTTAGCCTCGCGCAGCCAGTCGGCGGCGGCCTGGAACTGCTCGTCGGTGACATTGGTCCAGTCGGTCACGCCGGTCGCGAGATAGGCCAGCGCCCAGACATCGTCCGAGCTGTCGGGCAGCGAGGTGCGGCCCGCATATTTCGGATTGATGAAGACATTGAGGCTCGCCACATCTTCGGCCGGGACCTTGTCGGGGTTATAGGCGATCGCGGTCGCGCCCCAGTCGGTCGGCAGATACCAGACGTTCTTGTCGTCATCGACGAAGATTTTCGAATTCAGATACTTGGGGTCGATATTCTTGAATTCCGGGATCTTCGAGACGTCCCAGGGTTCGATCAGCCCGGCATCCTTGTATTTCGAGATCATCTGCGAACAGGGATGCGCCGCGTCTGCTTTGAAGCCCGAGGCGAGTTTCTGATAGGCCTCGTCGTCATCGCCGAAGAAAGCGTAGGTAGGGCTGTCGCCGTATTTGTCGATATAGGGCTGGAAAAGCCCCGGAATCTCGAAACCGGCCCAATCGAAGATCGTCAGGTCCGGATCGGCGGCGCGGGCCGGGGCGCTCAGTGCAGCCACGGCGATCCCCGCCAGAAGGAGAGCAGAAGTCTTCATTGTATTTTCCCTGTTTTGTGTTCGTTTTGTGAAAACGCTAGAGCGGCTTTTTCGCCCTCGCAAGAGGCATTTGCACGGCAGATAGGCAGACGTGCCGGGTTTGAAGGTGCGACGCTATGGTCAGGCGGGGCAGATGCGGAAAATTTAGGCGCGACTGAACCGGATCGGGCGCTGCGCGTAGGGAGAGGGAGGCAAAGGAGACGAGCATGAGTGACACCCCCGTCCTGTTATGGCTGCGGCGCGACTTCCGATTCCACGATCACGAGGCGATGGCGGCGGCCGCGAAGACCGGTGCCCCGGTGATCCCGGTCTTCATCCATGACGACCAGGTCGAAGCCTTAGGGGCGGCGGCGAAATGGCGGCTCGGCCTTGCCGTGGAGGCCTTCGCGGAGAGCCTCGCGGAGAAAGGCTCGCAGCTGATCCTGCGCAAAGGCGCGCCGCTGAAGGTCCTGCGCGGCTTGATCGAGGAGACGGGGGCGGGCGCGGTTTACTGGTCGCGCCGCTACGACAAGCCGGGCCGGGAGACCGATACGGAGGTGAAATCCACGCTCTCCGAGGATGGAATCGAGGCAAAGAGCTTCACCGGGCATCTCTTGTTTGAGCCGTGGACCGTGGAGACGAAAACGGGCGGGCCCTACAAGGTCTACACGCCCTATTGGAACGCGGTGAAGGGCACGAACATCCCGCCGGAAGTTAAGACGGTGTCTGAACTTCGTGCTCCAAACGCTTGGCCTGACAGTGAAAAGCTGGACGACTGGAAGATGGGCGCGGCGATGCGGCGCGGTGCGGCAATCGTGGCGAAACACGTCAATGTCGGCGAGCGCGCCGCCCAGTCGCGGCTGTCGAATTTCCTGCGCGATCGCCTCTCCGACTACAAGACGCAGCGCGATGTTCCCGCCTCGGGCGGCACCTCGGGCCTGTCTGAGAACCTGACCTATGGCGAGATTTCTCCGCGCACGATCTGGCACGCCGGCTATCGCGAGATGGCGGAGGGCAATCAAGGCACCGAGACCTTCCTGAAAGAGCTCGTCTGGCGCGAATTCGCGTGGCACCTGTTCTTCCACTGGCCCGATATGGCCGAGCGTAACTGGCGCGAGGAGTGGAACGGTTTCGACTGGCGGCGCGACAATAACGACGCCGAGGCATGGAGGCGCGGCATGACCGGCGAGCCCTTCGTTGATGCCGCGATGCGCGAGATGTATGTCACCGGCACGATGCATAACCGCGCGCGCATGATCGTGGCTTCCTATCTCAGCAAGCACCTGATGACCGATTGGCGGGTGGGGCTGCGCTGGTTTCAGGATTGCCTGATCGATTGGGACCCGGCGAGCAACGCGATGGGCTGGCAATGGGTGGCCGGGCCGGGGCCGGATGCGACGCCCTATTTCCGCGTGTTCAACCCCGAGACGCAGCTCGAGAAATTCGACAAGGACGGGCGTTACCGGAAGGATTTCATCGCCGAGGGTCAGGCCAACCCGCCCGAGACGGCGACGGATTATTTCGAAGCGATCCCAGAGAGTTGGCATCTGTCGCCGGATCAGGATTACCCCGAACGGCTGATCGATTTGAAAGAGGGACGCGCGCGCGCCTTGGCCGCCTATGAGCAGCACAAAGGCTAAGCTGTCGCGCTGGCTTGCGGGCCTCAGATCAAAGCGTCGGATGTCGCCTTGATCCGGGTCTCGCGGCCCATGAAGTCCAGCAGCAGCCAGACCCGTTTCTCGGCATCGACCCTTTCGACCGTCGCCACGAAATCCGCGAAGGGACCGGTCGCCAGCGTGACCTCGTCGCCGGGTGCGTAATCCGGCAGCGGCTGCAGCTGATCTTGCGTATCGCAGCGCGCGCGCAGCGCCTCGATCATCGCATTGGGGACCGGCGTCGGGCGGCCCGCGAGCGCCACGAGCCGCGTGATCCCCTGCGTGCCGTTCACCGCACCCAGACGCGCCGATTTCTCTTGTTCGCGCACGAAGAGATAGCCCGGAAACAGAGGTGCGCTGCGGGTCACGAATTTGCCCGACTGGCGACGCGTCGTCTCGACCATCGGCAGGAATATCTCGAACCGCTGCCGCTCCAGATTACGCCGGGCGATCGCGGCGCTGTTGGGCTTGAACTGGGCCACATGCCACGCGCGGGCCGGGCTTTGATCGGTCATGAAAGGGCTTTCTGTTCAATCGGATTGCGCCCGTATTGGCTGAGGGATCGGGCGCGAAAAGTCAATCAAACAAGGCGAACCTGCGCGAAAACGTGCGCGCTTAGGTTGTTCGAGCCGAAGTTAACCTCGCGTTAGGGATGCCTGTGCCAGGCTCGCGGAGGGCAGAAAATCTGCCGCTGATTTGGGGAGGATGCACATGATCACTCCGGTTCTTCTCGCGGGCGGATCGGGCACGCGGCTCTAGCCACTGTCCCGGCGTAGCTACCCGAAGCAATTCGCAGAACTGACTGGCCCAAAGACGCTGTTTCAGGCCACGGCCGAACGGCTGTCAGGCGAGGGGTTCGCGGCCCCCGTGGTCCTGACACAGTCCGATTTTCGCTTTATTGCGACGGAGCAGCTTGCCGATACCGGGATCGACCCGGGCGCGGTGATGCTCGAGCCGGAGGGGCGCAATACCGCGCCGGCCATACTCTCGGCCGCGCTTTGGGTCGCGCAAAAGGCCGGGGAGCAGGCGCTGATGCTGGTTGCTCCGTCGGATCATGTCATCGCCGATCCAGACGGGTTTCGGCACGCGATCGCGGCGGCGGAGCCAGCGGCGCGGGCAGGGCGGCTGGTGACTTTCGGCATCACGCCCGACCGCGCGGAAACGGGGTATGGCTATCTAGAACCCGGTCGGGAAGCAGATGCGCAGGGCGTCGTGCCTTTGGTCCGGTTCATCGAGAAACCCGACATCGCGCAGGCCTGCGCGATGTATGAGAGCGGAGATTACCTATGGAATGCCGGGGTGTTCCTGTTTTCGGCGGGCGCAATCCTCGCGGCAGCCCGAACCCATGCGCCAACGGTTCTCGCTCCGGTTGAAAAAGCCTTTGCCGCGGCGCGCGCCGATCTGGGATTTCTGCGCCTCGATCCGGAGGCATGGAGCGACGCCCCCGACATCTCCATCGATTACGCGATCATGGAGCGGGCAGAGACCGTCTCGGTCATGCCGGTGCAGGCGGGCTGGTCCGATCTTGGCGATTGGGAAGCGGTGCGCCGCGCTCATGCCTCCTCGCGCCCCGATGGGGTGACGCTCTCTGGACCCGCGACGGCCATCGACTGCCGCGACAGCCTGCTGCGTTCCGAAGATCCGCGCATCGAGATGGTCGGGATCGGGGTCGAGGACGTGATCGCGGTGGCGATGCCCGATGCGGTGCTTGTCGCGCATCGCTCGCGGGCGCAGGACGTGAAGGCGGCGGTGAGTGCGCTCAAGGCGCGAAACGCCGCGCAAGCCACGGATTTGCCACGCGATCACAGACCCTGGGGTTGGTTCGAGAGCCTCGTGACCGGCGACCGATTTCAGGTCAAACGGATCACGGTAAAGCCGGGCGCGGCGCTGAGCCTGCAAAGCCATCACCACCGGGCGGAGCATTGGATCGTCGTGCAAGGCACCGCGCTGGTGACGCTGGGAAACGAGACCCGCCTCGTGACGGAAAACGAATCCGTCTACATTCCGATCGGCGAGACGCATCGGCTCGAGAACCCCGGCAAGCTGCCGATGGTGCTGATCGAGGTGCAGACCGGCGCCTATCTGGGCGAGGATGACATCATCCGATACGAAGACGTCTACATGCGCTTGGCCGGCGAATAGCGGACCGCTCGGCGATGCGTCGCCGCCCAACTGTGCAAATCTGCGACATCTCCTTACGAAAGCATGAATTCGCGTTTCGGAGGAGTGCGACTCTCTGCTAGGTCTCCAACTGATTGTGACCGAGCCGGATTTCTACACACATGTTGGTGCGCCCCTACCGCTCCCGTTTCCTCTTCCTCGCGATGGCGAGCAGCGCGCTCGCAGGGGTCGGGTTTGGCCCCGTCTGCGCGCAATCGGCTGACCGCGCGTGGGGCTATAACAGCTATGGCATCCCCGGCCTGATCGACATGCCTGTCGCCGGTAGCCGCGAGGATGCGGAGCTGGGCTTCAACGTCTTCACCTTCGCAGGACAAACCCGCGTCTCGGCCGCGTTCCAGATCACGCCGCGCCTGTCGGCAGGCTTCCGGTATTCGACGATCAAGAACTACATGGGCGGCGATACGCTCTACGATCGCAGCTTCTCGATCCAATATCGTTTCCTCGACGAAGGTCGGATCCGGCCCGCGATGGCCTTCGGCATCAACGACATGACCGGCACCGGAGTTTATTCCGGGGAATATGTCGTCGCGACCAAGTCGATCTCGCCGAAACTGCGCGCGACGGCAGGGATCGGCTGGGGGCGGCTTGGGTCGAATAACGGCTTCGACAATCCGCTGGGCGTGCTGGGCGATCACTTCAAGACACGCGGCGAACGCACTGGCGCGCAGGGCGGCACTTTCCAGCCACAGCAATGGTTTACAGGGGATGCCGCGCTGTTTGCGGGCGTCGAGTGGCAGGCTACGGACCGGTTGCGCCTGATGGCGGAATATTCCTCCGACGCCTATACGCGCGAGGATGGTCCGACCTTCGATCGCAAATCCCCGATCAACATTGCGGCGCAATACAAGCTCAGCGACAACGCCTCGATTACGGCGGGCTATCTCTACGGCACCGATCTGAGCGTGCAGCTGAGCTATGCGCTGAACCCCAAACACAACGCGCATCCGAGCGGGCTCAACGACGCGCCGCCGCCGGTCGTGCCGCGCGCGGGCGTCGAGGCGGCGCAAAGCTGGACGAACGATCCCGCTTATCTCGCAGCAAAGCTCCGCCCGGGCTTGGCGCAGCAAGGCCTCGTGCTGGAAGGCGCGAAGCTCAGCGGCTCCACCCTCGCGATCCAGATCCGCAACGATCGCTACAACGCGCCGCCCGAGGCGATCGGGCGCGCCGCGCGGGTGCTGAGTGCGCAGGCCCCGGCGAGCGTCGACCGCTTCGCGATCACCCTGTCGGAAAATTCGCAGCCAGTCTCGACCACGACGATCCGCCGCGATGACCTCGAGGCCTACGAATTCCACCCTGTGGGCGGCGAATTGATGCGCGCGCATGCCCAGATCGATGGCGCGCCCGTACAGCTTCCGGTTGCACCGGGCGCCTATCCGCGGTTTTCGTGGAATGTCGGGCCGTATCTGCGCCCGGGCCTGTTCGATCCCGACGATCCGTTGCGCGCCGATCTGGGTGTGAGCGTCAATGCGCAATACGAGATCGCGCCGGGCTTGCTGCTGTCCGGGCGCGTGAACCAGAAGGTGATCGGCAATCTCAATCAGGCGAACCGGCCCTCGGACTCGGTGCTGCCGCATGTGCGCTCGGATGCGTGGCTCTATTACAAAGGATCCGGGCCAACGGTTCCCGAACTGACGGGGGCCTATTTCTTCCGTCCCGGTCGCGATCTCTTCGGGCGTGTGACCGCCGGTTACCTGGAACCGATGTTCGCGGGCGTCTCGACCGAGCTGCTCTGGGCGCCGGAGCACAGCCGCCTCGCGCTCGGGGCCGAGCTGAACCGGGTGCGCCAGCGCGGCTATGACCAGCGCTTCGATCTGCGCGATTACGAGGTCACGACGGGCCATCTGTCGGCCTATTATCAGTTCACCGACCAGTTCTATACGCAGCTCGATGTGGGCCGGTATCTGGCGGGCGACTGGGGGGCGACGCTGAGCTTCTCGCGCGTTTTCAACAATGGCTGGAAGGTCGGCGTCTATGCGACGAAGACCGATGTGTCCTCGGCAGATTTCGGCGAGGGCTCCTTTGACAAGGGCTTCATGATCACGATCCCGCTGCACTGGGCGACGGGTCAAACGACGAAGCAGCGCTATTCGACGGTGATCCAGCCGATCGTGCGCGATGGCGGGGCGCGGCTGGGGGTGTCGAACCGGCTTTACGGGATGGTGCGCGAGGATCAGCCCGCCTCCTTCGACGGCAATTGGGAGCGGTTCTGGCGATGAGATCACTCGTTTTCGGTGCGGCGCTGCTGGCGCTTGGGGGCTGTGCGCAGCTCGAAAATCTGAGCCATACCGTGACGCTGTCGGGCAGCCGCTCCGCGGGGCAGGGCGCGACCGTGCCAACCGCGCCGGCGAAGGGCGAGGGCGTCAGCGTGAAAGTGGTGACGCAGACCGCTCCTGCGCGCGGGCTCGAGGTGGTTATCCCGTCGCGCGATGCGAATGCGGTCCTGTCTCTGGCGGGGCGTAACGGCACGGTCGAGACTTGGCGGACCGACGATCACATCACCGTCTCGGTCGATCGTGGCGTGGTGGTCGCGACCCGGGGCCTGGGCGATGATCTGATGGCTGCGGATTCCGAGCCGACGCTCGCCGCTCTTCGCGGCACGAAAATCGGCCCTTATCGCCGGACCTACCGCTTCCTTACGGCGGATAATCATTCGGACTATGTGCTCCTCGGGTGCGACATGAGCACGGTCGGAAACGAAACGCTCGTGGGGTTAAAATTGTTGCGCCACGAAGAACAGTGTCGCAATCCGGCGATGGCCGTCACCAATATATATTGGACCGATAAATCGGGACTGATCCAAGCCGGGCGGCAGTGGGTTTCCCCCACTGTGGGGCAGATCGCAATCGGTGTGCTCAACTAAATCGGGTGTACCTCAGGGACCAATTAACCCTATGGTTCACCAAAAGATTAATGTAAGATTACCGTGTCTTACCTATCCCAACCTGATCGGAGGTTTCGATGACGAAGTTCTTTACGGGTGCCGTTGTAGTGGCAGCCACTCTTGCCGGTGCCCTTCCGGGCGCGGCGCAGGACCTGCGCGCGCCGGCCAATCTTAGCCATGACGCGCTCGTCGCTTGGGCAAAAGCCAATAACGTTTGTGAAACGGCCGTTTCTGACGCTGTTTACAACGCCGACGGGAACGTCGCCGTGACCTGCACGCCGAAGTCGACGAAGTCGACGAAGGCGACGAAGAGCACCCTTGGCGGCGCTACCCCGGTCGCGGGGGTGATCATCGGTGTCGGCCTCGGGGCGGCTGCGATGGGCAGCGGCGGCGGTACCAATGGTACCAACGGGACCAACGGCACGAACTGATCGGTTCGATCCGCGATTTTCGAGAGGCCTCGCGTTTCGCGAGGCCTTTTTGATTCCGCCTAAGTACAAGCGTGCGCTGGAAAACTGTCCAAATAGATAGCGCCTCACGCAATTTAATTTCGTGCCGATGCGCGCGAGATGTGATATGACACTTATGTGAAGGATGTTTCAGTATTGGGGTAGGAAGCGATGCTGACGGGACTCGTGATTTTCCCCCTCGCGGCTTTGGCCTGGATGATGCTGTGCGAGAGCGTCTCGCCGATGCAGGATGAAGCGCCGTGCCGCGAAGAGGCATAATTTAGAGATCGCTCGGGCCGGTTTCGGCTCCGGCGAGGTGGTGACGGGCGCCGATCCGCGCGGGATAGGTAAGACTTAACGCGCCCATTTGCGTCCGGCTCCACCGTTCGAGACCCGTGCAGAAACGCCGCGCGCGCTTTGCGTCAGATGTCGACCCGTTCGCGGCGCGCTGTCGCAAATGCGCGGCGCAGCTTGCTGCCAAGCGCGACGCGGCGATAAATCAGCACATAGCAGACGAAGACCAGGCCAACGCCCGCGCCAAGCGCCGCTGGCACGGTCGCGCTGAGCACGGTGATGGAACACGCGATCAAGCTCAGCGACCAGAGGACGACCGAGGTGATTGGATTGCGCATCTCCGGGCGCCCGATCGTTTCGGCGATTCTCTTCGCGCGGCTGCGATAGACGAGGCTGTGCAGATGCAGGCGGTCCGCAGCCCCAGGGTGCGTGCCGTCCCGCTTCATTCGACGCCGGATCGAAACGACGGTTTCGATCCACGGATAGGAGAGTGCGAGCACGGCTATCAGCGGTGAAATCTCATGGTTGCGGGCGGGAAGGACAATGCCGATCACCGCGAGCACGAACCCCGTCGCATAGGCCCCGGCATCGCCGTAAAACAGCTTCCCGGAAGGGAAATTCATCACGAAGAACCCCGCGATCGCGCCGATCATCAGAAGGCAAATCGCCAGAACCGGTCCGTCATTGGTCTGCCCGGCGATCACTGCGAAGGCGGAGAAGACGATGATCGCGGTGCCCGAGGCGAGGCCGTTCACGCCGTCGATGATGTTGAGCGAATTTGCGATCCCGCCGATCGCGATGGCGCTGAGCGCGATGCCGAACGCCGGGTAGTGCAGCAGCAGGTAGTCGAGGCCGGGAATATCCGAGCGATGAATATGATAGCCGGACACGAGGCAGAAGATCAGCCCTGCGCACACGGTGGCGATCAGGCGCCATTTGGCGGACACTTTCTTGGTGATGTCTTCGATCGCGCCGGAGCCGAATGCCGGAATCGCGCAGAGGCAGATCGTCCACCACAGCGCCTGCGTCTGCGCATCGAGCGTCAGACCCGCAGCCAACGCGCCTGCGAGGAGCGCGAAGCCACCGATACGTGGCGTCGGGGCCGCGTGGATTTTCTGGATACCGTGATCGCCGTCGAGCGTAAGTTTGCCATGAAAACTTTTTGTTGCAACAATCAGAACCGCCATTAATAGCGACGCCACGAAAGCCGTCACAACGTATTCAAGGCCAACCATACTCTGCCCCCAGGCAAAAAATTTAGTATCGTGGCGGCAGACATTAATTTTCTGCTAACACGACATAGTAAAAAATAATGATAATCGTACGGATACTCTGCTTAATGACTTACAGAAGTTAATTCCCGGGGGTCAACGTCCTTTGACACGCTTTAGGAGAATGCTGGCAAAAAAACTCGCTCACGGATTTTTGAGACTTTGAGTTGACCCGGCGTCGCGTTCGTTTGTTGCGGGATGAGGCGGAATGCATGCATTTGCGCCACTCAAGATGCTCGCCATTAGGTTGAGTGACTTGGAGAACGATTCGTGTCGAAGTATGAATGGATGGTTGAAAACAGCGACAGCTTCTCTATTCAGAGGCGCTAGATGAAACCTGTCCCCGCTGCCTTGGCGGAGGCGCGGGTCTGATACGCAGATTATGAGGCTCAGGAGGGCACGATGGGGGCAATGACGAGGATTTTTGCGGCGCTCTGCGCGTTGCTCTTTTTGGCCTCCTGCGACACCTCGACCACGAACTTCCCGGTCAACACCCGCAATGTCAGTTCCGTAGAGGATCCGGCGGCGGGCGATGTCGCGATCGTGCGGCTCAGCCTCGCCAACGTCGCCACCTTCGGCGCGCCGTCCGATCTGAGCGGCGGGCGGACCACGCTGCCGTCGAACGGCTACTGGAACTACCGGATTGGGCCGGGCGACCTGCTCGATATCGTGGTCTAC
Source organism: Thioclava sp. ES.031 (assembly GCF_002563775.1). Classification (NCBI taxonomy): domain Bacteria; kingdom Pseudomonadati; phylum Pseudomonadota; class Alphaproteobacteria; order Rhodobacterales; family Paracoccaceae; genus Thioclava; species Thioclava sp. ES.031. The sequence continues at coordinate 1,877,248 of NZ_PDJO01000001.1, forward strand.
GAGCATCCCGAGCTGACCTCGCCTGCGGGGTCGACCCGGACGCCGGCCGAGGGCGGTTTGCGCGTCAATTCGGACGGCACCTTCTATTATCCCTATGTCGGCAATGTGCGCGCCGCGGGCCGCACGCCGGAGCAGGTGCGCGCCGATCTCTCGCGCCAGCTGAAGGAATTCATTCCTTCGCCGCAGGTGTCGGTGCGCGTCGTGGGCTACAATTCGCAGACCGTCTCCGTCACCGGCGAGGTGGGCAAGCCTGCGCGGATCCCGCTGACCTCCAAGTCGCTCACGCTGCTCGATGCGATCAACGAGGCGGGCGGTCTGAATGAGACGGCCGATGCGCGCCAGGTGCTCGTTCGCCGTGGCGGTCGCAGCTACGCGGTCGATCTGCAGGCTTTCCTCAATCAGGGCATCGCCTCGAACAACCCCGTGCTGCGCAATGGCGATGTCGTCTCGGTGCAGCGCGCGACGAAGCTCGAAGCCTATCTGCTGGGTCAGCTCGTGACCCCCGGTCCGATCGACCTGACCAAGGATGACGTGAGCCTCACCGAAGCCGTCACCTCCGTCGGTGGCTTGAAGACCAATCAGGCCGATGCGCGCGGTGTCTTCGTGTTCCGCGACACGCCGAGCGGGGTGGTCGTGTTCCAGCTCGATACCTCGAGCGCGGCGGCCTATGTGGTCGGCACGAAATTCTTCCTGCATCCGCAGGACGTCGTCTATGTCACGACCGCACCGGTCGCGAAATGGAACCGCGTGGTCTCCAACATCCTTCCGACGCTGAGCACGGCGCGCGCGGCCTCCGCGCTCGCGAACTGATCCATGGCGAAAGTCGGATCCATCCTCGTCGTCTGTGTCGGCAATATCTGTCGCTCCCCGGTGGGCGAACGGCTTCTGGCCGCGGCGCTGCCGGACTGCAAGGTCAGTTCGGCGGGCATCGGCGCGGTGGTCGGCGCGAGTGCGGACAAGACCATGACCGAGGTCTGTACGGAACACGGGCTGAGCCTCGACGGTCACGTTGCGCGCCAGTTCACCGCCGAGATCGGTGCCGAGCACGAGTTGATCCTCGTGATGGAGGCAGGCCACAAGCGCGAGATTTCGCGCCGGGCGCCGCAACTGGGCGGGCGGGTGATGCTGTTCGATCAGTGGATGGGGGGCAAAGGGATCGCCGACCCCTACCGGGAACCGATCGACGCCCATCGCAAGGCCTTCACCGAAATTTCCGCCGCGAGCGAGGCCTGGGTCTCACGTCTCGCGCCGAAAGGTTGATCCGTGTGACGGCTGCATGCGCACGGGTATGAATAAGAATTTGAGAGTTTGAGCGGGACAGATGAAGCAAATTTCCGAGATTACGCAGAGACACGCCGCGCAGCCGGAGGTCGAGGATGACGAGATCGACCTGATGGCGCTGGCCGGCGCGCTTCTGGCGGGCTGGAAATGGATCGCGCTGGCCTTCGTCGTCGCCGTGATCCTCGGTGCCTTCATCGCGCTCCGCAAACCGGTGATCTATCAGGCCACCGGGCTTTTGCAGCTCGAGCAATCGCAAAACGCGCTGGCGGCGCTGCCGACCTCGATGCAGGACATTCTCGGCAGCGACGGTGGCGGCAAATCGGAGGCGGAAACCCAGATCGCGATCATGTCCTCGCGGCTCGTTCTGGGGGAGGCGGCCAACAAGCTCAATCTGCAGAACTTCGTGATCCCGCAGCGCTTGCCGGTGATCGGTATGCTGCCGACCAATCTGCATCTGCCGGACCCGGGACTGCTCGATCAGTATCAATGGGGCAATGAGAGCCTTCAGATCGGGCGCATGAAGGTGCCGGAGCAATGGCTGGGCGAGATGATCGACCTGCGCGTCACCGGTGCGGATAGCTATGAAGTCACGCTGCCGGACGGGACCGATCTCGCGGGCACGGTGGGCCATGAGATCACGGCGCGTGATGGCGATTTCACCTTGGCCGTGGCGTCGATGGATGCGCCGGCCGGACGGGAATTCTTCGTCGGGCGGCAGTCTCTCAACGCCGCGATCAAGACGATGAAGGCGAATTTCTCGGTCTCCGAAAGCCCGCGCGGCTCGAACATCCTTCAGACCTCGTATCAGGACTCCGACCGCCAACGGGCCGAGGCGATCCTCGACGCGATTGCGGCTTCCTTCGTGGAGCAGAATATCGAACGCAATTCGGCCTCCGCCGAGAACAGCCTCGACTTCATCGAAAAGCAGCTTCCGGACGCTCGCCAGAACGTGTCCGACGCGGAGCAGGCGCTGAATGCCTATCGTCAGAAGCAAAAGTCGGTCGACGTGAAATACGAGACCCAGGCCCTGCTGGAGCGCGTCACCAAGATCGAAGGCGAACTCTCCGCGCTCGATCTGAAAGAGGCGGAGCTGAAGAACCAGTACACGGTCAATCACCCGGCCTATCAGGCGCTGCTGCAGAACCGCAAAGAGCTGCAGGCGCAGCTGGAGCAGGCGAAGAAGGCGACCCAAGGTCTGCCGGAGACGCAGAAGGACATCTTCAACCTGCAGCGCAATCTCGAAGTGGCGCAGCAGGTCTATACGCAGCTGCTGAACCGCTCGCAGGAACTGAAGGTCGTGCGCGCCTCGACGGTGGGTTCGGTGCGCGTGATCGACAAAGCCTATGCGAGCACGATCCCGGTCGCGCCGCGCAAATCGCGGATTGTGGCCCTTGCAGCCATCCTCGGCCTGATCATCGGGGCGGCCATCGTGCTGATCCGTCGCGCGCTGCGCCGGGGGATCAAGGGTGCCGAAGAGATCGAGGCGCTCGGCCTTCCGGTCTTCGCAACCGTGCCCTTCGCTCAGGAAGCCGCCGATCTGCGCAACCGCAAGGGCGACCTGCCGATCTTCGCGCTCGAACATCCCGACTCGGTCGCGACCGAGGCGCTGCGCTCCTTGCGCACCTCGCTGCATTTCGGGCTGCTGGATGCGCAGACCAACTCGATCCAGATCACCTCTGCCGCGCCGGGCGTCGGCAAGACCTTCATGTCGATCAACCTCGCCGTGGTCGCGGCGCAGGCGGGGCAGAAGGTCTGCGTGATCGATGCGGATATGCGCAAAGGCTACCTCGCGCGCTTCCTGCATCTGCCGAAAACGGTGGAAGGCCTGTCCGACTATCTCGGCCATGAGAAATCCCTGGCGGAGGTAATGCGCGACGGGCCGGTCGAGGGGCTGAAGGTCATCACTTCGGGCCGCTACCCGCCGAACCCGTCCGAGCTGCTGATGCGGGCCGAATTCGGCACCATGCTGAAACAGCTCGACGGCGAATTCGACCTGATCATCATCGATGCGCCGCCCGCGCTGGCCGTGACCGATCCGGTGGTGATCGGACGCTCCGTGGGCGCAAGCATCGCGATCGCGCGCCATCTCGAGACCATGCAGGGCGCGGTGCGCGCGGTGCAGGCGAGCTTCGAGGCGGCGGGCACGTCGATTACCGGTGCGGTCCTCAACGGCTTCAAGGCCGAGGCGACCGAGCGCTATGGCGGCCATTACCAATATCATTATAACTACCGCTACAGCTACAAATCCGACGACTGAGCGGGGGCGTCCCGTTCGTGACTCGGACGGGAGGCGCGAATGCTGCGAAAACTTCTGGGCCGGGCGAAAATCTCGAAGCTCGGGATCACCACGCCCGAGCCGCGTCCGGACCGTCACGGCATCGCCATCGCCGCGATCGTGCGCAACGAGGCGCGGTTCATCGGCGAATGGGTGCGGTTCCACCATGCGGCAGGCGTGCGGCATTTCGTGATCTACGACGATGCGAGCACGGATGAGACCCGCGCGGTGCTGCAAGGCGCGCTACCACCCGCGGCGCTGACGATCATCCCCTGGGCACAGCGGCTCAGCGACATCCGGCTGGGGCGCGAGATCCACAATCAGGTGCTCGCCTATGCCCATGCGGCAGGAAATTTCGGGAGTGACGTGCGCTGGATGGCCTTCATCGACGTGGACGAGTTTCTGATCCCCACGGCGGGTGATGATCTGAACGCCGCACTTGCGCCTCTGGGCGATGTCCCGAATGTCTCATTGCCGTGGCACATGTTCGGCTTCTCCGGCCATGAGACAACGCCCGAGGGCGGGATGCTCGCCAATTTCACCACCCGTGCGCGCGATCCGATGGGGGATGCGCCGGGGCTGCGGGCGTTCAAGATGCTCGTCGATCCGTGCCGCCTGACGGCGCTGCGCGTCCACTCGATGGAGACCGAGGACGGGCAGACGACGTGGAACGACGCCGGGGTGAAATCCGACATGAGCGCGCGCGACAAACCTGAGTTCTATTCCACAGCCGCCGTGCAGCTGAACCACTATTACACGCGCTCGAAAGCCGATCTGGAGGCCAAGATCGCGCGCGGGCCGAACCTTGTGGCCAAGCGCGAGGCCTATCGGCGCAAGGTGATGCGCACGGTGAACAGCGTAGAGGCGGATACGGTCGAGGATACGCGCGCCCGCGATCTGGCCGCGCGCCTCGGGATCACCGGTTAAGAATCCTTGCGCCAGTTCTCCTCGACCCATTTCGTGGGCCAGAGGAAGTGGCGCAGGTGGCGGAGCATCGATCCGTCCCGCTCGCCGCGCAGGCCCGCCTTCACATGCTCCATCGGCGCCATATGGGTCGAGCGGCTGTTCCAGCGCCCCTCGATCGCGTCGATCGGGTTCAACCCGCCGGGGAAGATCACGACTTTCGCATCTTTCGGCAGTTTCGGCGGCGCGAAGAAATTGATCGGGAATAGCCGGATGCAATGCCACTTGAAGGTCGCGACCCAGCCTTTCGGCCAGAATTTCACGCCGCCCGGCGTGCGCCGCGTCACGAAACGCTGCTCGAAGACGTATTTCTCCGCCGTGCCCTGCGGATCGGCGAGGAATTCCTCGCGCAGCGGTGCAAGCTTGCCGATCGGGAAACGGTAGAGCGAGGTCTGGCCCAGCCGCTCGAACGGGGTGTTCGGGTTGCGGGTCAGGATCACGTCGTCGGGGTCGCCGTACTCGAACATCGCATCGAGATTGCCGGTCACGACCACGTCGAGGTCGAGAAACAGCACCGGCCCCGATAGCCCACCCAGATCCGAGCGCCACAGCCGCGACTTGCCCCAGATGCCCTGACGCACATTGGGCATGTCGCAATCAAGTTCGGGCAGGGGCATCGCGGTGATACCAGGATCGAGCCCTTCGAACGTGTCGGTGAAGCAGTAGAAATCGAAGGGCGGCGTCACATGGCGCGCGACCATCGCATAGAGACGGTTGACGTAGTCGACGCCGTATTTCTCGCCCCATCGGATACAGATGATCTGCTTCTTCATCACGGTCCCCGTCTCCCTTTTGTGGCCTCCTTACCCTTTCGGCATGGAAAAGGGCAATGGGGGGAGGCTCAGAAGTTGTAGCCGTGTGCGGCGATTTCGGGTGCGTAGAGGCGGGCCACGATCTCGGCGCTCTCATCATCATATTGGCTGCGATAATCGCCTTTGCGGGGGCCTTTCTTGCGCGTGTTGCCCTTGGCATGGGGCAGCCAGCCATCCCAGTCGATGCCGATGGCCGAGAGCGTCTCGTGCAGGCTCTCGGTCAGGGCCTCATAGCGGATGACATGATCGGCAACGATCTGGCCGTCGATCGTGTAGAGCGGCCAATTGTCGTGGAACTCCAGTGGCACGATGCCGCCGAGATCGTCTCCGGCCGCGAGGGCGTTCACATAAGCCGCGAAAGTGGGTGGATTTTTCTTGCCCTTGATGCGCCAGAAATAGTCCGAGACGGTTTTGTCCCAAGGGTTTCGCACGACGCAGAACTTCGTGTGATCGCGCCATTCTTCCGGGAAGACCTGCGCGAGTCTCGCGGCGGGGCTGTGCGGTGGCTTGCGACCCAGTCTGGGGCGGTAGGCGTGGTCGATGGCGCGGGTGACCGCACGGCCGTATTGCTGTGTGCCCAACATTCGAAACAGCGGCAGCGTGCCGTTCATCTGACGGTTCGCTTCGCGCAAGACGCGTGCGCTCAGCGGGATGCCCTCGCGCAGGGTCTCGACGATGGCGCTCAGTTGCAGATCGTCGGGCCCGAGATAGCGCGCGAGCGCGACCGAGATCGAGCTGCCCGCTGTCTTGCGGTTGTGCAGGAAGATGAAGCGATGCGCGTGGCTGAGGATCATGGCGGGTCCTTTATCGGAAGAAGCGCGGCCGCAGATGGGCGTTGAGCTTTTTCGCCAAGCGCTTGAGCGGATGCATCTTCTTGCCGCGCGTGCGTCCGATATCCTGCAGATCCGCCGCATCGAGCCCATAGGCGGGCAGGCGGGCTGCGAGGTCGTCGGCGTTGTCGTGATCCAGATCGAACTCCACGTATTGATCCGGCTTGTCGGCCATATAGGCGCGCACATCGGCCAGATGCGCATCCCATTCCGCGCGCCATTGACCTTTAAGCTCCTCGAGATCGGTCAGCCCCCGTGCCGCGAGTTCGCGCTTGGCAAACTCGCCATGGCCATGTTTGAGGCGCGACGCGATCCAGCCTTCGCGGTCGCGGAAGTTCAAAAGCAGGATCGTGTCGGGATAGTCGCGCAGGATCTCGCGGAAGGCCGTGGCACCTTCCCAGGTTGCCGTGCCGTCGCTGTAGATCAGGTCGCAATAGAAGGTGAAATCCTCGGCGCTGGCAAAGACCTTGCGCCCGGCGGCGAGGTTTTCGCGCATCACCCGGCCGATGCGGCGCGGCACGGGTCGGCCTTCGCGGATCTTGTGGTGAACGGTGGGGTGACCCGCGGCGCGAAACAGCTCGGCCAGCGAGCGCGTGCCGCATTTGTTGAAACCGATTGCGACGACGCGCGGCAGGGGGTGCGGTTGCGCGGAAGCGGCGCGATCTTGCATGGCGACCTCGGAGCGGATGAGACAGGAGCGGCGATAACCTAGCCTCTCCTATCCCATCTTGTGCGCACCGTTTCAATCGCGCTTTGCGCGACTGGGGGCTCGCTGCAAGACGGTTACATCCGCAGCCGGAAGTAGCTCATCTCGATATTGCCTTCCATTCCGGTGTCGCAATGGCCGAAGCGCGAGTTCGAGGTGCCGTCGATCTTGCCACCGGAGACGATCGCGACGCCTTCGATCCCGTCGGCCTGCGCCGAGAAGCTCACATCCTTCATTGCGAGGATCTGACCGCCGTAGAAGGAGATTTTCGCCGCCGAGGAGACACCGCCCATCGTGATCAGCTTCGCGCCGCCATCGGGGGCGCAATTGTCGTTACGCCCGATCCGCAGCCCCTGCGGAGCCGAGAAGCTGCGATCGTCGGTCGAAGTGTTCGCGAAGATCGCGTTTTCGAGCGCGACGCCATTGCCGAATTTCACCGGGCAACTCGCGATCACCGCGACTTCCGAGAGCACGCTCGGATCGGTCGTCACAGTGTCGTCGACCTTGTTCGGCACCGAGATCGTCACGCTCGAATTGCAGTCGAGCACATAGAGATTGCCGGGGGTGAAATCGGTGGTTTCAAGCTTCGTCCCGTTGAGGACGGTCGGAGTCCTGTTCGTGATATAGGCCGGCAGGTAGCCGGTGCCGTCCCGCATGGAGTCGATGATTTTCGGAATCCGGTCGAGCACGCGCAGCTTGTAGAAAGAGGTGCGCAGCGCCTCTTGCAGCCCGTCATTCTGCTTGAAGCCCGAGGCGGGAATGTCGAGCTTGCTGGTGTCGGGCATCGACACGATCGAGCCGCTCTCGAAGAGGTTGTTCTGGTTCAGCGACACATATTGCGCCGCATAGAGGCAGAAGCCGGACGCGAAGCTGTTGCCCGATTGCAGGTCGATCACGCCTTTCGCGGCCAGACCTTCGGTGAGGCAGGCGGGCTGATAGGCCTCCGCCACGGCGCCGGTGTTGATCTGCCAACCGTTCTGCCCGATCACCCTGCCGAAGAAGGTCGGTGTCGCGTTCGCGCGATCGGTGTTGCGATGCGCCATGACGCGGACCGCCGGGTTCAGGTCGAGATCGGTGCTGAACTCGGTGCGGAAGCGATTGTTGGTCGTGTCGTAATAGCCGAAGGTCACGTCATTGCTGGTGATGACCGAGGTCGCGTCATCCGAGCCGAGGTTGGAATGCGCCAGTTGGGCGGCGCGAGACTTCGCCTCGTCTTTGGTGATCAGCGGGTCCGAAGAGAGATACATCGCGCCGAGCGCCGCCGCATCGGCCGCGTCCTGCATCTGAGCCCGCTCGCGATAGCCATTCGAGACGTCGAGCGCGAGGCTGCCCACACCGAGGAACAGGATCGTCCAGAATAGCGAAAGCTGGGTGATCATGCCGTCTTCTTCAGTGGTAAAATCGGAAATTGTTACGCGGCGCATGTCAGGACTCCATATAACGGTAGTCGCGGACCGTGAGGTCCATATTCAGAACTCTGGTGAAAAGACCGGTCGCGACAAGCTCGGACATCGGGATGATCACTTGGGTCTCGATGATCCCGTCAGTCACCTGCGTGTCGACCGTGTAGGTATTTGCGTCATAGGGCAGCAGCGCTCGCAGACGCGCCATCGTGTCGTCGTCATTCTCGATCCGCCCGACGGAATAGGCGCGATCGACATCTTGCACGATGCCAAGGATGCGCGAATGGGCGTTGAAGATGAGGGAGACGTCGACGGTCGCGGCCAGCATTCCGATAAACAAAGGCAGCCAAAGCAATGCCTCGATCGAAGTGGCGCCGTCTTCGGCGGAGAAGAAACTCGTAAATCGTTTCAAGAAGGGACGCCCCATGGTTGAAAACGGTTGATTAACTATCTCCAGCGGAGAAAAGCGAAATTACCGCCGCGTAAATGTGTCGAAATTGCGAATTCGCGAGAGAAAACGACAGGAAACGGCACATTTATACGTGGGGGCATCCAGAATGCGGACTCTCGAGCGCGGCGTTGCGCCGGCCTTCGTGGCCCCCTACAACGCGCTTCAGATCGCAGCTTACCTCGGAGCCCGCCCATGACGCCCGCCGCGCGCTATGCCGCCGCCATCGATATTCTCGACCGCATCCAGACGGGCGAGGTGGCCGAGCGGGCATTGACCAACTGGGCCCGCGGCCACCGTTTTGCAGGCTCCAAGGATCGTGCGGCGATCCGCGATCATGTCTTCGATGTGTTGCGCTGCAAGGCCAGCGCCGCGCTTGCCGGGGGCGGGGCGCAGGGGCGTGCGCTGATCGCCGGGCTGCTGCGGCTGCAAGGCGTCGACCCGCAGACCATCTTCACCGGCGAGGGCTTTGCGCCGGACGCCCTCTCCGAGGATGAGCGCGCCGCACTGCCCCCAGCCTTGCCCGGGGATATCGCGCAGCTGGATTGGCCCGACTGGCTGCGCGACCAGCTCGCCACTGATCTCGGCGCGGATTTCAGCGCCATTTCCGAGGCGATGCGTGCGCGCGCGCCGGTCTTTCTGCGCGTCAATCTCGCGAAGACCGGACGCGATGCGGCGATCGCAGCGTTGGCGAAGGACGGGATCGAGGCCACCCCGCATCCGCTCGCAGAGACCGCGCTGGAGCTTGGCGAGGGCGCGCGGCGCATTCAACAGGCTGAGGCTTACACGAACGGTCTGGTGGAGTTGCAGGATGCGGCGTCGCAAGCGGCCATCGCGTCGGTGCCGCTTCATGCCGGTCAGAGGGTGCTCGACTATTGCGCGGGCGGCGGGGGCAAGGCGCTTGCGCTGGCCGCGGCCTGTCCCGAGGCCAAGATCGCCGCGCATGACATCGATGCGGGGCGGACGCGCGATCTGCCCATCCGCGCGAAGCGGGCCGGGGCAAAAGTGACCCTGCGCGCGCCGGGCGATCCGGGGACGGGCTATGACCTCGTGCTGGTCGACGCGCCCTGTTCGGGCTCCGGTACATGGCGCCGGACGCCGGATGCGAAATGGCGCCTGAGCGCTGCGCGACTGGCGGAACTCGTCGCCCTGCAGAGCGCAATTCTCGATGCCGCGCGCGACCTTGTCGCCCCCGGGGGGCGCCTTGTCTACATGACCTGTTCGCTTCTTTCGGTCGAAAATGGCGGGCAGATCGCCGACTTCGCCACGCGCCACGGCTGCGAGGTGCTGTCACGGCGCCAGTTCACGCCGCTCTCGGGTGGCGACGGGTTCTTCGTGGCCCATCTCCAGCTCTGATTTTTCCGCCCTTGCGTGCCCTATTCCGACTGTCGCGTGATTGACTCAATCGACAGTTGAAAGTCTAGTCGCGTTAATTGGGTTTTAATTATTTTACCGCGCTATGGGGCCGACGTGTCAGGCAGGGAGGCGAGCGTGGGGCGGAACGAATTGATGCTGCAGCCACTCTCGAAGACGATGGCGGCGCTGGCGCCGGGTGCGGTCTATTTGCTGCTTGCAGCGGGAATTGCGGCGGCGATTGCTTTCGTGATGCCCGATGAGGTGGTGACCTGGGCGATGTTCTCCGTCGCGGGGACGCTCGTGATCACGGCGGTCTGGCTGCGTCTGGCTTTGGCGCAGGACCGAAGGCGGCGCGCAAGACAGCAGGAAACGCTCGCGAATTTCATCGCCCATGACGCAGCCCCCAGCTTCACTACGGATCCCGAAGGCGAAATCGGCTATCAAAATCGCGCCGCGCTGGATCGTTTCGGCTCGCGCGGCGGGCAGGGGCTGGCGCGAACTTTGGCGGAGCTTTTCGCCGATCCGGGCGCGGTGTTGCGCCGCCTGCAAAGCAAGGCAGAGGCGACGGGGGCCGCGCGCGAGGATCTCGTGACCCGGCGCGGCCACCTGCGGCTCTCGGTCCATCGTATCGGCTCGGGCGATTTTCTCTGGCGGCTCGAAGATATGGCCGAACGGGCGATTGGCGGGCGCGGCGCGGAAACGATCAGCTTGCCGATGCTCACCGTCTCCAACGGCGGCACCATCCTTTTCATGAACGAGGCACTGCGGCGGCTCGTTGGGGAGCGGGTGCGTTCCCTCGACCGCATCTTCACCGATCTACCGCTGCGCTCGGGCGAAGAACACGAGATCAAGGGCGAGGATGGCCCCGTCACCGCGGTCGTGGCCCAGCTTGAAGGGGTAGGCGGGCGATCCGAGGTTTATCTGCTGCCGATCGGAGGGCCGCGCTCCGCCGAGGAAGGCGCGAATTTCGAGGCGCTGCCCGTCGCTCTGCTGCGGCTGTCAGCCCATGGCCGCGTGCGCGCAGCCAATCGTGCAGCGCGTGGCCTCCTGGGCGGGATCGAGCCGCAGACCCGCCTCTCCGACCTCCTCGAAGGGCTCGGGCGTCCGGTCTCGGACTGGGTGAACGACGCCCTCGCAGGCCGTGCCGATGGCCGTCCCGAAGTGCTGCGCGCCCGGCGCGGCGACAAGGAAGTCTTTCTTCAGGTCACCCTGTCGCGGATCGTGGAAAACGGGCGCGCGGGGCTGCTCGCCGTCCTGTCCGACGCGACGCAGCTCAAGACGCTCGAGGCGCAGTTCGTGCAAAGTCAGAAGATGCAGGCAATCGGCCAACTGGCCGGCGGTGTCGCGCATGATTTCAACAATCTGCTCACCGCGATCTCGGGCCATTGCGACCTGCTGATGCTGCGCCACGACAAGGGCGATGGCGACTATGCGGATCTCGACCAGATCAGCCAGAATGCCAATCGCGCCGCTGCGCTGGTCGGTCAGTTGCTCGCCTTCTCGCGCAAGCAGACGCTGAAGCCGGAGATTCTCGATCTGCACGACACGCTGTCGGATCTGACGCATCTGCTCAACCGGCTGGTTGGCGAAAAGGTCGTCCTGAGCGTCAAGCATGAAAGCGATCCCGGACGGGTGCGCGCGGACAAGCGGCAACTCGAACAGGTCATCATGAACCTCGTGGTGAACGCGCGCGACGCGATGCCCGGCGGGGGCGAGATACGGATCGAGACCGACGCGGTGCACCTTGCCGAAAACCGCACGCGCGACCGCGTGGCAGTGCCCAAGGGCGACTATGTCGCGGTCAAGGTCACCGATACCGGCACCGGTATCGCGGCCGATAAATTAAGCAAGATTTTCGAGCCCTTCTTCACCACCAAACGCACGGGCGAGGGCACGGGGCTGGGCCTTTCGACGGCCTATGGCATCGTGAAGCAAACCGGTGGCTATATCTTTTGCGATTCCGTCATCGGGACCGGAACGAGTTTCACGATCCTTTTGCCCGCCTATGACGCCGTCGAAGAGGCGGACGTGTCGAGTGCCGAAGGCGCAACGGCGGAGGCGCAAACTACCCCGCATGTCCCCACGACGCCTTCGGTCGTGCCCAAAGCGGAAGCCGCGCCGCTCGTGACAAAGGCGACCCCGGTGATTGCCGGCGAGGCGACCGTGCTTCTGGTTGAGGACGAGCCCCCAGTGCGCGCTTTCGCCGCGCGCGCGCTCAAACTGTGCGGCTACACCGTGCTGGAGGCCGAGAGCGCGGAAGAGGCGCTGGAACTGCTCGAAAATGCTGATTTGCAGGTCGATATCTTCGTCACCGACGTGATCATGCCCGGGCTCGACGGGCCAAGCTGGGTCAGCCGCGCGCTCGAGGCGCGGCCGGGCACGCGCACGGTCTTCATGTCGGGCTATGCAGAAGAAGTATTCCAGAACGGAACCTCGCCGGTGCCGGATTCGGTCTTCCTGCCGAAACCTTTCTCGCTGAGCGAGTTGACCGCGACGGTGCAGGAACTGCTCTCACGCTAAAGCGCGGGTGACCCGGTCATAAAGTTCCAGATCGTCCTGCATCGCGACCCGCAGCGCAGCCTCGGTCTCGGGGGCGAGCCCGGTCTCGACCGCAGGGGGCACGTTCACCCGGGGCAGGGTGATCGCGAATCCGAGCTGGTCTTCGAGGAAATGCACGAAATCCTCGATCCGCTCATAGGGGAAAATCCGGTCGACCAGCGGCGTGCCCGCGTCATCACACAGAAATGCGGCCTGACTGGGCACGTCACTGAACCCTGCGCGCGGATCGTCGATGTAATCGCGCGCGAATTGGTTGAAGGAATAACCGGCCGCAATGCCGCTTTCCTCGATCATATCGCGCAGCCGAAAGCGATAGAGCGAGCGCAACCAGTCGAGCGGCTCGCGCATCAGGGCGACCGTGGTGAATCTGGCATCGGTCTTTGCGGCAAGCAAGGGCTGGAGATGATCCCGAAAATCGCGGGCCGAGGCGTGTTTGAGAACGGCCGGTCGGGTCAGCGCCACATCGGCCAAAGGTTCCAGCGCGGTCTCTACCGCAGAGGACCCCGCCTTGGGCGTGGCGAGAAAAACGAGCTTTTGTTTCCAGAAAATCAGCATCTTGGCGGGTCTAACTCCTAACGTCGCCGGTGATAATCTTTCGACCCACGCGGGTAAACCGTTTCTTAACGGTAAATGGGGTTCAGTTGGGAATTGAAAATTTTGTTGAAATGTTCACGGTCTGTGCGCATAGTGCGAGCAGAACATGAGGTGAACATCCGCGCGAGGGCGTCGCATTGCCGACCAGCCGTCGCTGTGAAATAAGGTAGCGGACAAATGGCAGTAGCGAAGCTTTTCGACATGGATAAATCTCCCAAGGCAGACAAGCAAAAGGCGCTCGACTCGGCGCTGGCGCAGATCGAGCGGCAATTCGGTAAAGGCTCGATCATGAAGCTCGGCGGCGATACGCCCGCGCGCGAAATCGAGGCGACCTCGACCGGCTCGCTGGGACTCGATATCGCGCTCGGCATCGGCGGGCTGCCGAAAGGCCGGATCGTCGAGATCTACGGGCCGGAAAGCTCGGGCAAGACGACGCTGACGCTGCACGCGATCGCGGAAGAGCAGAAGAAGGGCGGCGTCTGCGCATTCGTCGACGCTGAGCACGCGCTCGATCCGCAATATGCGCGCAAGCTCGGCGTCGATCTCGACGAGTTGCTGATCTCGCAACCCGACGCAGGCGAGCAGGCGCTGGAAATCGTCGACACGCTGGTGCGTTCCGGCGCGGTCAGCCTCGTCGTGGTCGACTCGGTCGCGGCGCTGACGCCGAAGGCCGAAATCGAAGGCGATATGGGCGATCACACCGTGGGTGCGCAGGCCCGTCTGATGAGCCAGGCGATGCGCAAGCTGACCGCCTCGATCGGGCGTTCGAACTGCATGGTGATCTTCATTAACCAGATCCGGATGAAGATCGGCGTGATGTTCGGCTCGCCGGAGACGACGTCGGGCGGTAACGCGCTGAAATTCTACGCCTCCGTGCGTCTCGACATCCGCCGCATCGGCTCGATCAAGGATCGCGATGAGGTGGTTGGCAACCAGACCCGCGTGAAAGTGGTGAAGAACAAGGTGGCCCCGCCGTTCAAGCAGGTCGAGTTCGACATCATGTATGGCGAGGGCATCTCGAAGATGGGCGAGCTGGTCGATCTGGGCGTCAAGGCCGGGGTCGTCGACAAGGCTGGCGCCTGGTATTCCTACGGGGACGAGCGGATCGGCCAAGGCCGTGAAAACGCGAAGACTTTCCTGCGCGAACATCCCGATGTCGCCTATGAGATCGAGGACAAGATTCGCGCCAGCCACGGGCTCGAATTCGACAAAATGTCCGAAGATGACGCGCTGACCGAAGACTGATCGTCACCGCAAATCCATGCAAAGGCCGGGAGCGTCGTCTCCCGGCCTTTTTGCGATTGCTGGACAGGGGGAAGGGGCGGCGTTAAACGGGACCGAACATGCCCGATCAGGCGAGACAGGACGATATGCCCAGCCTTAACGAAATCCGCTCCACTTTCCTTAATTACTTCGAGCGTAACGACCACCGGGTCGTTGACAGCTCGCCCCTCGTTCCGCGCAACGACCCGACGCTGATGTTCACCAATTCCGGCATGGTGCAGTTCAAGAACTGCTTCACCGGGGTGGAAAAGCGCGAGTACAACCGCGCAACGACCGCGCAGAAATGCGTGCGCGCCGGCGGTAAGCACAACGACCTCGACAATGTCGGCTACACCGCGCGCCACCATACCTTCTTCGAGATGCTGGGGAATTTCTCCTTCGGGGATTATTTCAAGGAAGACGCGATCCCGTTCGCCTGGGAGCTGCTGACCAAGGATTTCGACATTCCGAAGGACAAGCTGCTGGTCACGGTCTACCACACCGATGACGAGGCGGCGAATATCTGGAAGAAGGTTGCAGGCCTGCCCGACGAGCGGATCATCCGCATTCCTACCTCGGACAACTTCTGGCAGATGGGCCCGACCGGTCCCTGCGGCCCCTGCACCGAGATTTTCTTCGATCACGGCGATCACATCTGGGGCGGCCCGCCCGGTTCGCCCGAGGAAGATGGCGACCGGTTCATCGAGATCTGGAACCTCGTTTTCATGCAGAACGAGCAGTTCGAGGACGGCTCGATGCGCGCGCTGGACATGCAGTCGATCGACACCGGCATGGGGCTCGAGCGGATCGGCGCGCTGCTGCAGGGCAAGCACGACAATTACGACACCGACCTGATGCGCCACCTGATCGAGGCCTCGGCCAACGCGACCGATGGCGCGCCGGACGGCCCGGGCAACGTGCATCACCGCGTGATCGCGGATCACCTGCGTTCGACCTCGTTCCTGATCGCAGATGGCGTGATGCCCTCGGCCGACGGGCGCGGCTACGTGCTGCGCCGGATCATGCGCCGGGCGATGCGTCACGCGCACCTGCTGGGCGCGAAAGACCCGGTGATGCACAGCCTCGTGCCGTCGCTGATCCGCGAGATGGGCGCGGCTTACCCCGAGCTTGGCCGCGCGCAGGCGCTGATCGAAGAGACGCTTCTGGGCGAGGAAACCCGCTTCAAGACCACGCTCGATCGTGGGCTCAAGCTGCTCGACGAGGCGCTTGTGGACCTGCCCGAAGGTGAGAAGCTGCCGGGCGAGACCGCTTTCAAGCTTTATGACACGTTCGGGTTCCCGCTCGATCTGACGCAGGATGCGCTGCGCGAACGCGAGCGCGAGGTCGACACCGAAGGGTTCGACGCCGCGATGGAAGAGCAGAAGGCCAAGGCGCGCGCCAGCTGGTCCGGGACTGGCGAGGCGGCCAATGCCGCGATCTGGTTCGATCTGTCCGAGAAGCTCGGCGCGACCGAATTCCTCGGCTACGACACCGAGAGCGCGGAAGGTCAGATCACCGCGCTCGTGACCGAGGGCGCCGAGATCGACAAAGCCTCCGGCGAGGTGCAGATCGTGGTCAACCAGACCCCGTTCTACGCCGAAAGCGGCGGTCAGGTCGGCGACCGCGGTTGGATTGTGACCGAGACGGGTAAAGCCGAAGTTACCGACACCAAGAAAGTCGCAGGCGTCTTTATCCATTTCGCGCGCGTCACCGAGGGCGAGATCGCCAAGGGGCAGGGCGCGAAGCTGGAAGTCGATCACGCCCGCCGCAGCGCGATCCGCGCGAACCACTCGGCCACGCACCTGCTGCACGAGGCGCTGCGCCGCACGCTGGGCGATCACGTGGCGCAACGTGGCTCGCTCAATGCCGAGGACCGTCTGCGCTTCGACTTCTCGCATAACAAGGCGCTCTCGGCCGAGGAAGTCGCGACGATCGAACGCGAAGTGAATGAATTCATTCGCCAAAACACGCAGGTCGACACCCGGATCATGACGCCGGACGATGCGCGCGATCTGGGTGCGCAGGCGCTGTTCGGTGAGAAATACGGCGATGAGGTCCGTGTCGTCTCGATGGGCGAGCTGGCCAATTCCGGTAAAGGCACGAACGGAAATGTCTATTCGCTCGAGCTTTGCGGCGGCACCCATGTGAAGCGGACCGGCGATATCGGCACCTTCGTGCTGACCGGCGAAAGCGCGTCCTCGTCGGGCGTGCGTCGGATCGAGGCGCTGACCGGCGACATCGCGATGGCCGAGTTGCGTCGCCGCGACAAGCTGCTGGGCGAGATCGAAGGGCTGATCAAGACCTCCGAGCAAGATGTGCTGGCTCGTCTGCAGGCGATCCTCGACGAGCGTAAGGCGCAGGCCAACGAGATCGCGCAGCTGCGTCGCGAGCTTGCGATGGGTGGCGGCGCCTCCGGCGGCCCGGACATCAGCGAAATCAACGGCTTGAAGTTCGTTCCTCAAGTTGTGGCCGGCGTGACCGGCAAGGACCTTCCCGGCATCGTGGATGAGCTGAAGGAGAATGTCGGCTCCGGCGTGATCCTCGTGGTGGCCGATGCGGGCGGCAAGGCGGCCGTGGCGGCTGGCGTGACCAAGGACCTGACCGAGCGCGTCAGCGCGGTCGATCTGGTGAAAGCCGCGGCGCAGGCGCTTGGCGGCAAAGGCGGCGGCGGTCGTCCCGATATGGCGCAAGCCGGCGGGGCCGATCCGTCGAAAGCCGATGAGGCCATCGCGGCCGTGAAAACTGTTCTGGAGGGATTGTAATGGCAGGCGCATTCTGGATCGCCCATGTGAAGGTGCTCGACGACGAGGCCTATGGCAAATACGCCGAGGGCGCGGGCCCCGCGATCGCGAAACATGGCGGGCGTTTCCTCGCCCGGGGCGCGCGCTATGTGCAGCTCGAAGGCAATGACCGCGCGCGCAATGTCGTCGCATGGTTCCCGTCGCTGGAAGCGGCCGAGACCTGTTACTACTCCGACGACTATCAGGCGGCACTCGCCCATGCCAAAGGCGCATCCGAGCGGGACCTGATGATCGTCGAAGCGATGGACGACGTCGAAATCAAATGAAGATCGGCCTGTAACACACTGATCGAAAACCATTTAGAAGGCGGCTGCGGCCGCCTTTTTCTATGATGCCGCACCCGTTCGTTTTTGCTCTGGACCTTCGGGCGCACTGCGTCCTATGCTGCCGCCATGACCACGAAGACCATCATCATCTGCTGCATTATCCGCTGACATACGTCACGCGGGCCGGTCTTCTCTTTCCAAATTTCTCATGACCTTGTAAGCCCGCCGGCAGGTGCCGCCGACCCTTTGCGAGGACATATGACCCAGATCCGTTTGCGCAATTCCCTGACCCGGAAAGTCGAGGATTTCCGTCCGATCGATGCCGACAACGTGCGGATGTATCTCTGCGGCCCGACCGTTTACGACCGCGCGCATCTCGGCAACGCCCGCCCGGTGGTGGTGTTCGACGTGCTCTACCGGCTGCTACGCCAAGTTTACGGGCCGGAGCACGTCACCTATGTGCGCAATTTCACGGATGTGGATGACAAGATCAACGCGACCGCGCTGGCGCGCAAGGAAGCCGGGGCCGAAGGGTCTCTGGAAGAGCTGATCCGCGCGCGGACCGAGGAGACCATCGGCTGGTATCACGCCGACATGGATGCGCTCGGTGCCTTGCGCCCGGATCAGGAGCCACGCGCGACGGATTATATCGGCGCGATGATCGCGATGATCGAGACGCTGATCGCCGACGGTCACGCCTATGCCGCCGAGGGCCACGTGCTGTTCCGGGTGCGCAGCTACAAGGATTATGGCGCGCTGTCGGGGCGCACGGTGGACGATATGATCGCGGGCGCCCGTGTCGAGGTCGCGCCCTTCAAGGAAGACCCGATGGATTTCGTGCTCTGGAAGCCTTCCGACGAGGGGCTGCCGGGCTGGGAGAGCCCGTGGGGCCGGGGCCGTCCGGGCTGGCACATCGAGTGCTCGGCCATGAGCTACGAGCTGCTCGGCGCGTCCTTCGACATCCATGGCGGCGGCATCGACCTGCAATTCCCGCACCACGAGAACGAGATCGCGCAGAGCTGCTGCGCCCATCCCGAGGGCTCCTTCGCGAACTACTGGCTGCATAACGAGATGCTGCAGGTCGAGGGCAAGAAGATGTCCAAGAGCTTGGGCAATTTCTTCACCGTGCGCGATCTGTTGGATGGCCATGACGGCGAGAAGGGTATTCCCGGCGAGGTGATCCGGTTCGTGTTCCTGCAGACGCATTACACGAAGCCGATGGACTGGACGGCGGAGAAGGCGCGGCAGGCTGAGAGGACTTTACGGCGCATTGCAGAGTTCTTGGCAGAGGAACCTCTTACGAAGCGTTGGGGTGAAATTCGAAATGCGAAGCCGCCTCAAGAGTTCATTGACGCGCTTGCAAATGACCTGAATACGTCTTTGGCGCTCTCCCTTGTGCGCAAATATTTGAAAGAACGAGATGAGTTCAAGCTCGTTGGGGCGCTTCTACTCTTGGGATTTGACGACCAAGCCTTGGTTCAGAAATTCTCGCAGTTCCAATTCGCAGCTTCCTCCAACGAATTTTCTTCAGGTTTTCGGATGTCCACTCGAGGAGACGAGGCATCGGAGAACCCAAATCGAATGACCGAACTGTGCAATCGCTTTTCCGAAATGCGTAAAGAGGCAATGGAAACCAAAGATTTCGCGCCGGTCGATGCAATGAAACAGGCGCTCGTCGCCGCAGGCGTCGAAGTGCGCATGTCCAAGGATGGCGTCGAACTGCTGCCTGGACCCGATTTCGACCCCGCCAAGCTGGAGGGCCTGTGATGGCGCCCGGCTACAGCGATAAGGGGCGCTCCGGACCCGAGGGGGGGCGGGTCGGGCGCGGCCCGGCGTGTCGCCGGGCGGAACGTAACCTCGACGGAGGCAATCAATGACCAAATCCCGCCTCTATCTCTACGACACAACGCTCCGCGATGGGCAGCAATCGGCGGGCGTCCAGTTCTCGGTGCCTGAGAAGATCGAGATCGCCAAGGCGCTCGACGCAATCGGCATCGACTATATCGAAGGCGGCTGGCCCGGGGCGAACCCGACCGACAGCGATTTCTTCGAGGCGCGGCCCGAGACGCGAGCGACCTTCACCGCGTTCGGGATGACCAAGCGGGCAGGGCGCTCGGCCGCGAATGACGACGTGCTGGCGGGCGTGATGAACGCGAATACCCCCGCGGTCTGCCTCGTCGGCAAGACGCATGACTACCACGTCACCACCGCGCTCGGGATCACGCTGGAGGAGAACCTCGAAAATATCCGCGCCTCGGTCGCGCATATGGTGGCGCAAGGCCGCGAGGCGCTGTTCGACGCCGAGCATTTCTTCGACGGCTACAAGGCAAACCCCGACTATGCGCTGGAGTGTTGCCGCGCGGCCTATGAGGCGGGCGCGCGCTGGATCGTGCTGTGCGACACCAATGGCGGCACGCTGCCGGGCGAGATCGGCAAGATCGTTAGAGCGGTGATCGCGGCGGGCATTCCCGGCGACCGTCTCGGTATCCATTGCCATGACGATACCGGCAACGCCGTGGCGGGCAGCCTCGCGGCGGTTGAGGCCGGTGCGCGCCAGATTCAGGGCACGCTCAACGGTCTCGGCGAGCGCTGCGGCAACGCGAACCTGATCACGCTGATCCCGACGCTTCTGCTGAAAGAACCCTACGCCTCGACGCTCGACACCGGGATCGCGCCCGAAAGCCTGCGCGACATCACCAAGCTCTCGCGCAAGCTCGACGATATCCTGAACCGGGTGCCGCTGCGCTCCGCGCCCTATGTCGGCGCCTCCGCCTTCACCCATAAGGCGGGGCTGCATGCCTCGGCGATCCTCAAGAATCCAGACACTTACGAGCATATCGACCCCGAACTGGTCGGAAATGCGCGCCTCATCCCGATGTCCAATCAGGCGGGCCAGTCGAACCTGCGCGCGCGGCTCAAGGGCATGGGGATCGAGGTCGCGAAAGACGATCCGCGCCTCGCCCGCATCCTCGATCTGATCAAGGAGCGCGAGGATCAGGGCTATGCCTATGACGGCGCGCAGGCGAGTTTCGAGCTGCTCGCGCGGGCCGAATTGGGGCAATTGCCGAAGTTCTTCGAGGTGAAGCGCTACAAGGTCACGGTGGAGCGCCGCAAGAACCGCTACGACAAGATGGTCTCGATTTCCGAGGCGGTCGTGGTGGTGAAAGTCGGCGAGAAGAAGATGCTTTCTGTCTCGGAAAGCATGGATGAGCAGGGTCATGACCGCGGCCCGGTGAACGCGCTCTCGAAAGCGCTGTCGAAGGATCTCGGCCCCTATCAAAGCCTGATCGACGACATGAAACTGGTCGATTTCCGCGTGCGGATCACCCAAGGCGGCACCGAGGCCGTCACCCGCGTCATCATCGACAGCGAAGACGGGGCGGGCCAGCGCTGGTCGACCGTGGGCGTGTCGCCGAACATAGTCGATGCGAGTTTCGAGGCGCTGCTGGACGCGATGATCTGGAAGCTGATGCGCGACGGGGCGAAACCGGCATGAGCGATCTGGCCGCGTCCCTTCAAGCGGCAGCCGAGGCCGTGCGTCAGGGCGATCCCGACCGGTTCGCCGCCACGATGGCCGCGCCCGCAGATCTGCGCGACCGCCTCTGGCCGCTCTACGCCGCCAATCTCGAGATCGCGCGTACGCCCTGGGCCTCGTCGGAGCCGATGGTCGCCGAGATGCGCCTGCAATGGTGGGTCGATGCGCTGGAGGCTCTGTCAGAGGGCCGCGAACCGCCGCACGAGATCGGCCCGGCGCTTGTCTCGGTGGCACAGCCTGCGCGCCATTTGATCGCCGCGGCTGAGGCCCGTCGTGCCGATTGCTGGCCCGAACCTTTCGACGATATTTCAAGCCTTTGGGCCTATCTCGATCAGACCTCCGGCGCGCTTTACTGGGCCGCTGCCGAGACGCTCGGCGCGCCCGAAGACACGGAAATCACCGTGCGCAGTTTCGGTGCCGGCGCCGGCCTTGCGGCGCTCCTGCAGGCATGGCCCGATCTCGTCGCGCGGGGCCGTCCCCCCCTTGCCACGCCGGACATTGCAACGCTGCATCAGCTCGCGGTGGAAGGCGAAGCGCGGCTCGAGCCCGCCCGCAAGCTGCGTCTGGGACCGGCCAAGGCTGCACTTCTTCCGGGATGGCAGGCCCGTGCGCTCCTCGCGCGCGCGCGCGAAATAGAAGACCCGCTTGCGCCGGGTGCGCTGGCGCTGTCGGAATTCCGCCGCAGATCGGGACTTTTGCGCGCCGCGCTGCTTGGCGTCTGAGCCCCCTAGGGCGCAGCGTGCGGGAAATTTTCGGAAATTAGAGGAATCTTCAACTCTTCGCCTGATGGTGATCGCGATTGCCCCGATAGGTCGGGTCGTTGTCGCAGTTCGCCGGAGGACGTTGATGCGCTTTTTCGACAATCTCAAACTAGGCTTGAAACTACCACTGATGCTGGTGGCGATCGCGATGGTCGCCCTGACGATCATGGGGATTTCGGCCTATCGCACCGCCCACGGATTGCTGGAAAGCGAAGGGACGCAGCGGCTCACACGAACGCTGGCCGCACGCGTCGCCATCGCGGAGAACTGGGCGCAGACACTTGCCTCCAATACCCGCACGATCGCCGCCAATCCCGACACGGCCCGGGCGCTTTATGATTTCACCAAAAGCCTCAATCGGCTCGATCCTCCCGCGATCGAAAGTCTGCGGACCGGGGCCGCAGAGGCCGGGGCGTCCAAGGGAGAGATGAGCGGCCCGCTCCGGGACTACCACCTGCTACTGGACCGCTATGGCTCCGCCATTGATCAGATTTTGGCCGAGAATGGCCTGAACGATCTCTATCTGATCGATCGCGACGGTCGCATTGTTTATGCCGCGCGTGATCACAGCGCGATTGGTCACGCGCTTGCGGATGAACCGGCGGGGCTGATCGAGGCCGCGACCGCTGCGCTGGATTGGTTGAGCGCGCCGGCGGGAATGGTGGCGGCCGATACCGTCGCCGTTTCGCCCCCGCATTTCGAGAATGGCAAGGGCCGGCTCTTCGCCGCACGCCCCGTGCGAAGCGGAAATGGTCTGAAACTCGGTGCTGTGGTCTTGCGAAAGCCAATGACCGAGCTTGGGGCGATCATGGCCAACCCGCACGGCATCGGCGAGACCGGCGAAGGTTTCCTGATCGACGCGAAAGGACGGTTGATGAGCGATCTGCGCTTTCCGGACAGCGATCTGAAGCCGGGGGAGGTTTTGCCAGCGGCTACCGTGAGTGCTGTGGAACAGGCGCAGGAAGAGGTGCTGTCTTTGCAGGGGCATCCGGCGATTGAGAGAACCCAGAAGGTCACTCTTTTCGATCAGCCCTATTGGGCGGTCGTCGAGCAGGACCGTGCCGAGCTGTTCGGTCCTGCCACGTCGCTTGCCCGTGCGATGCTTTTCAACGCGTCCTGGCTCGTTCTTCTGCTTGCGGCGCTTTCTGCCTGGATGGCGAGGTCCGTCTCCAACCCTCTCAAACTATTGGAAAAAACTATCCGCGAGATCAGCGGAGGCAACTACACCAGTGATATCGTACAGGCCCGCCGCGGCGACGAGGTCGGGGCGATCGCCTCCGCTCTGAGCCATCTGCGCGACGATCTCGAACGCGCCGAGGGGGGTCAGCGTGAAGCCACGCAACAAGGGGCCGCTTATGCCAACGCATCGGCCGCTCTCATGATCGTCGACCAAAACTTCCGCATCACGCATGTCAATCGCGCGCTCGTTGATCTTGTCGCATCGCGGCTCGGCGAGTTTCGTAGCGTCAGCCCCGACCTCGATCCCGAAGACCTTGTGGCCCGTTCGATGGACGATTTTCACGCGAAACAAAGCCATGCCCGTGGGTTGCTCGACGATCGCAGCAACTTGCCACTCCAAGTCGACATCAAAGTGGGTGACGGCCGTTTTGGGGTCGACATCACCGATTTCGTCGATGCGGAGGGCAATCAGGCCGGTTTTGTGGTCGAATGGCGTGACGTGACAGAGCGTCGAATGAAAGATGCGCTCATTGCCGCAATTGATCGCGGCCAGCTCGTTTGCGAAGCTAACCCCGCGGGCGTCGTGAGCCGAATGAACGCAAATTTCCAAGCGCTCCTCGGTCCACAGGCTCAAAGCCTGACAGGACAATCGCTTAAGGAATGGCTCAAGCCGGTAGATGGCGGTGATCCTTGGCCCGCGATTGCCGCGGGTGAGCCTGTGACCGCGCGATTTTCGATGAGCGACCCGCAGGGCAATACCTATTTGCTTGATGGTGCGCTCAATCCGATCTCGGACAAGGCGGGCCGCCCGATGAAGATCGTGCTTATGGCAAATGACGTGACTGCCGCAGAAGCTGCGCTCGCTACAGCGCAAAACCGAAACCTCGCGATGCTCGAGGCGCAGAAATCGGTGGTCGAGGCGCTTCAGGTCGGCCTCGCGGCGCTCTCGCGCGGCGATCTGAGCCTGACGCTCGATATGGAGTTTTCCGGAGAATACGAAGCACTCCGAAACGACTTCAATGCGGCGGCAAAAAATCTCGCCGCAGCAATCGAATCCGTGATCGAAAATGCCACCGCGATCGATACGGAGGCCCGCGAAATTGCATCTGCCTCGGATGACCTCAGCCGTAGAACCGAACAGCAGGCCGCCACGCTCGAAGAGACCGCTGCTGCCCTCGACGAACTCTCGTCTTCCGTCACAACCTCGGCGCAGGGCGTGGCCGAAGCGGATAGGGTGGTCTCCGAAGCCCGCACAAGCGCCGAAACCTCCGGCGAAGTGGTCAAGCAAGCCATTCAGGCGATGAGCGAAATCGAAACCAGCTCGCAACAGATTTCGAAGATTATCGGCGTGATCGATGAGATTGCCTTCCAGACGAACCTGCTCGCGCTCAACGCCGGCGTCGAAGCCGCGCGTGCAGGCGAGGCCGGGCGTGGCTTCGCCGTCGTGGCGTCGTAAGTACGCGCCCTTGCACAGCGCTCATCCGAAGCCGCTCGCGAGATCGACACTCTGATCACCGCATCAAGCGAACAGGTCACGCGCGGAGTGGGGCTCGTTGGCGAGACCGGCCGCGCGCTCGAAGGCATTCTCGGCGCAGTTGTCGATATTTCCGGGCGTGTCTCCGAAATTGCAGGAGGTGCGCGCGAACAGGCCCAAGGTCTCAAGGAGATCAACACCGCAGTCAATCAGCTTGACCAAGTCACGCAACAAAACGCCGCGATGTTCGAAGAAACCACCGCGGCCAGTCACGCTTTGACTACGAATGCGACCTCCCTGCGTGACATTACTGCTCAGTTCAAAGTCGGCACCGAAGTGATCGTGTCTCCCGCGTACGCACACTCCACGTTACCGCCAGGCCAAGAAGAGCCTTGGCCGCAAGAAGAGTCCGTCGAAAATCTTCCCCGCGTGGTCGGGGAATCCGCATCGCGCAGCACCACATATCGCGCCGAAGATTGGGAAGAGTTTTGAGGTCGCACGAAGGAAACGCGATGCCGAATGAAGTTCCTCCCCCCAAGCGCGTTCTGATCGTCGATGATTCCGCGACGATGCGTCAACTCATTCGGGCACGCATCACAACGGAACCGCGTTTGGCCGTGATCGGAGAAGCGGCTGACGCGTTCGAAGCGCGTGAAAAAATCAAATCGCTTTTGCCGGATGTAATTACGCTTGATGTCGAGATGCCGCGCATGAACGGGCTCGATTTCCTCGAACGTCTCATGCGGCTGAGGCCGATCCCCGTCGTTATGGTGTCGACCGAAACGCATAAGGGATCCCGCTCCGCAATCGAAGCGCTTGCCCTCGGCGCGATCGACTGCGTTGGAAAACCGCGATTTGGCCAACTCGAAAAAAGCTTCGAGTCGCTGCCAGATATTCTACTCACGGCCGCAAGTGCTCGATTGCCCCAGAAAGCGCGAGATCGAGCTTCGATCATACCAGCACAAAATTTCCATTGGGGCGGTCAATTCGTGCTCATCGGGTCCTCGACTGGTGGTGTTGACGCTCTGGAAACGGTCTTGAAGGGCTTTCCCGACAATTGCCCGCCCACGCTCATTGCACAACATATGCCAGAGAGTTTCCTTGCGAGCTTCGCGGAACGGCTCGACCGCAAGATTGCGCCGAGCGTAAGCCTTGGAAAGACCGGTACGCCGCTCGCGCAAGGCCATGTCTATCTTGCTCCTGGCGGCGCGACGCATCTCACAATTCAAAACGCCAAAACGCCGTATCTTGCATTGATCGAAGCCGAGAAGCGGAACGGACATCGGCCGTCAGTGGATGTCTTGTTCGAGTCCGCCGTCGAGATGGCTGCGAACGCCATTGTTGTTTTGCTAACAGGTATGGGGCGCGACGGAGCAGAGGGAATGTTGAAACTTCGCAAGGCGGGCGCACATTGTTTTGCTCAAGATGAAGCAACGTCGATTGTTTTCGGGATGCCCCGTGCCGCGCTTGAATTGGGTGCGGCAGCCTATGCCATGCCGTTGGGGAATATAGCGCCTGAAATTCTGAGACGATGTGCGCAGAGTCCCACGACGGCGAACAAGGTAGGTGAGGTATGAACGCGGCGGCGACAGGTAGGCCGATCCATATCTCACAAGGCGAGTTTCTTGTCGCGGGATCTGGCGCACAATCAATCACCACCATTCTCGGCTCTTGTGTGGCTTGCTGTCTCTTTGATGAGAACGCTCGGCTCGGAGGAATGAACCACTTTCTTTTGCCGGACACGACCGGTTCCACGTTTCAAGCGGCAAGTTTCGGTGTGAATGGTAAGCGGCGGCTGCATCCCACCCCAGGTTCAGCTTGACGGACTGAAGTTCCACGGGAGAAGTTCGTCGATGCGGCCTTGCGGATGGCCGGCGGCGATGGCCTCGAGGAGGGCCTTGAGATAGGCGAAGGGCTCGACGCCGTTGATCTTTGCGGTCTCGATGAGCGACGCGATGCGTCCCCAAGCGCGCCCGCCTTCGTCATGTCCGGCGAACAATGCGTTCTTCCTGTTCAGAGCGATGGGCCGGATCAGGTTCTCCACGCTGTTGGAGTCGATCTCCACCCGCCCATCGTGCAGGAAGGTCTGGAGCCCGTCCCAGTGACGGTGGATGTAAGCGAGCTTCTCGCCCAGGCGCGACTTGGCGGAGATACGCAGACGTTGCTGTTGTAGCCATTCACCGAACTCGACCACGAGGGGCGCGGTGCGCGCCTGCCGGGCCGAGAGCCGCTGTCCCGGCGCCGTGCCGCGGATGTCGGCCTCGATCTTGTAGAACTCGGCGATGCGGCGCAGCCCCTCGGCGGCGATCTCGGAGCCGTCGCGGTCGAAGACCTCCTTCAGCTTGCGCCGGGCGTGGGCCCAGCAATGCGCCACGCGGATCGGGTCGCCACCCTTGCGGGCGGGACGCGTCAAACGGTTGTAACCCTGGTAGCCATCGAGCTGCAGGATGCCGTCGAAGCCGTGCAAAATCTTCTCCGCGTTCTCCCCGGCGCGGCCGGGCGCGTAGAAGAAGACCACGCCCGGTGGATCATCTCCGCCCCATGACCGGTCGTCACGGGCGAGCGCCCAGAGATATCCCGTCTTGGTCCGGCCGCGCCCCGGATCCAGCACAGGGGCGGTGGTCTCATCCATGAAGAGCTTGGTCGACGTCTTCAGATGCTCGGCCAGCCGGTCGACGACGGGACCGAGATGGAAGGCGGCGGTGCCGACCCAGTCGGCCAGCGTGCTGCGGTGGATCTCGATGCCCGATCGGGCAAGGATCCGGCTCTGCCGATACAAGGGCAAGTGGTCCGCATATTTGCTGATCAGGACATGCGCGATGGCGCCCTCGGTCGGCAGGCCGCCGTCGATGAGATGCGCCGGGGCGCTCGCCTGGGTCACGCCATCGGTGCAGGCGCGGCAGGCGTATTTGGGGCGAACCGTGACGAGCACGCGCAGCTGGGCGGGCACGATGTCCAGCCGCTCTGTGCGGTCCTCGCCGATCTTGTGCATCTCCCCGCAGCCACAAGGACATTGCAAACTGTCCGGCTCGATCACGCGCTCGATGCGCGGCAGGTCCTTGGGCAGGTTGCCTCGATTGCGCCGGGCTGCACGCCGGGGTCGGCTCTCGGACGGCGCTTGCGTCTCCCGCTTCTCCTCGGCTTCGGCGACCGCAATCTCGAGATCCTCGAACGCCAGCTGCCGGTCATCTTCGCTGAGCTTCTCGGACCGTTTGCCGTGGACTGCCTGGTTGAGTTCGGCGACCAGATGCTCGAGGCGCTTGATGATCTCCTTGAGGCTGACCCTCTCACC
This sequence comes from Thioclava sp. ES.031, assembly GCF_002563775.1. NCBI lineage: Bacteria > Pseudomonadati > Pseudomonadota > Alphaproteobacteria > Rhodobacterales > Paracoccaceae > Thioclava > Thioclava sp. ES.031. Next base: position 1,905,046 of record NZ_PDJO01000001.1, read on the forward strand.
TTTGAGCTCCTCATGCTCGCGCAGCAGCGCGGCGACAGCTTCGCGCTGCGCCTCGGGGATTGCGGACAGGTCAATGATCGCGGTGGATGGCATGGCCGGAGGCTACCCCGAAGCCGCCTCGAAGGCCCGCCTTTTCTCGTGCCTGATTCACTCTGCCGCAGCCGGGCGGCGGATCTCCAGCGCCTTCACCTTGCGCCAGTCGAGCCCGGCGAACAGGGCCTCGAACTGCGCCCGGTTCAAAGTCATCACGCCGTCCCGAACCGCCGGCCAAGTGAAGGAACTCTCCTCAAGCCGCTTGTAGGCCATCACCAGCCCGGTGCCGTCCCAGAAGAGTATCTTCAGCCTGTCTGCACGCTTCGCCCGGAACAAAAACACGGTGCCAGTGAACGGATCCTCCTTCAGGACCGATGCGACCTGCGCGGCGAGACCGTCGTGGCCTTTCCTGAAGTCGACCGGCTGGGTCGCCACGAGGATACGGACGGTGTGGGACGGCATCATCACGAGGACGACCCGAGCGCATGGACGATCTCGGCAATCCGCACTGCCGGGGTGTCGGCGGCAAGCGCGATCGTCACGTCACCGAAGACGAGACGCAGACTGTCGTCCGACCGCCCCGAGGGCTGCGGCGCCTGCGGGGGCTTCGGCTCGCACAGGACAACCGGCGCGAAGGCCGTCGGCTCATCCGACATCTCGGCGGCGGGCAGGACCAGCTTGCCCTCTTTGGCCAGGCATCGCCACGCCGACAACTGGTTCGGCTTCATCCCGTAACGCGCCGCCACGGCGTTGACCGTCGCGCCCGGCTCAAGTGTCTCCGCGACAGCCTGTGCCTTCACCTTCTCCGGCCACCGGCGGTGCCCGCTCTCGAAGATCTCAACTCCCAGCGATCTGAGAAACGCAGTCTGAGCATCCATTGCGAAACGCACTCCCATCTTGAGATGGGTATCACCTCGCAGTCCGCGCCGGCGCAGACAACGTGCCGCTCAGACACCGCTTACTGTGAATGCGATGGAATTGCTGATCAACGAACTGATCAAACATGGCGCGCAGCGCAGTGAACTTCGCGCGAAGCTCTTTGGTGGCGCGCGCATGGTCAACGGTCTGTCGGATATTGGTTTGAAGAACAGTGAGTTTTCGATCGAGTTTCTTGCGAAAGAACGGATTCCCTGTGTCAGTCAAAGCTTGGGGGGCTCCCAAGCGCGTCGTGTCGAGTTTTGGCCTGATAGTGGGCGAGCGCGCCAGAAATTGCTTGGGGATGCAGAAGTCTTTGAGCGCGACATTGCTCCCGTGCCCGCTCGTGATATCGAGCTGTTCTGATGCCGGCGGTGCTAGGCATCGAACGACTTTGCTGATGGAGTACGACCGGATTGGCTCTTGATGAAGAGATTTGTCAATCTTGGCACGCAATCAACGTCGACGCGTCAAAACCAGCTCACATCACCATCAGAGGCGCGTGCCTGAATTTCCGTCGGGTGGCGCGGGTCGAGCGAGACAGCGATGTCTTGAAGTCGGACTGCCGCAAAAATTCCATCAGCTTCACAGTCCAAGTGGGTTGGTATCTTCGTGGACAACATACCAACGAAAGCGCCAAGGTCTTCTAGAGATTGGGTGATGCGGTCGATGCTTTGGATATCTTGAATGATCTGCGGAGAGAGATCTCCGTCCATACCGCTCGCCGAAAGTGCGCGTTGGAGCGCAACAGACAAACGCGCGAGCGCTTCCAACTCACGCCCGACGCGCGCAGTGAGGTCTGCAATCGGAAGTCGGCGTCGTTGTTGGTGCATTACAGACGTCCCACAACGGCTTCGATACAGGCTTTTAGTTCGGGCGGGGTAAACGGTTTCTTGATGAAGTTATTCATTCCGAGCCGCCTGCCAGTGTCGACGATTTCACGATCGGCGCGCCCGGTGATCAAGATAAAGCCCAAGCCCTTGGTGCGGGCATTTTTCCGCATGGTGAGCTACCCCCTGAAATTCGGACACTGACATAAGCTACGATTTGCAGTCTGCTGATCTTCGACGAGAAGGAGATCAGAGATGTCGAAACGCAAGCAGCACGCGCCCGAGTTCAAGGCAAAGGTCGCGCTGGAAGCCCTGAAGGGTGAAGAGACAGCGGCCGAGCTGGCGAGCCGGTTCGGGGTGCATCCAACGATGATCCATCAATGGAAGCGGGCCTTGCTCGAAGGCGCGTCGGGCGTGTTCGAGCGCGGGGGCCGAAGGAAGCCCGAGATCGACGAGGAGCAGGTGAAGGAGCTCCACGCCAAGATCGGGGAGCTGGCGGTGGCCAACTCTTTTTTGGAACGAAAGCTGAAGCCTTGGGGCGGGAAGTGAGGCGTGGCATGATCGAGCCGAACCATTCGGATCTGTCGATTGGGCAGCAGTGCAAGCTGCTGTCGATCGCACGCTCATCCTATTACTACGAGCCGAAGGGCGAAACCGAACAGAACCTCGGCCTGATGCGGCAGATCGACGAGCAGTTCCTGGAGACCCCGTTCTTCGGTGTCCGCCAGATGACCTGGCACCTGCGTAACGACGGCCACCTGGTGAACGAGAAGCGGATACGGCGACTGATGCGCCTGATGGGGCTCATGCCGATTTACCAGAAACCCAACACAAGCAGGCCGGCGAAGGGGCACAAGACCTATCCCTACCTGCTGCGAGGTCTGCGGGTGGATCGCCCGAACCAGGTCTGGTGCTCGGATATCACCTACCTGCCCATGCGGCGCGGGTTCCTCTACCTCGTGGCGATCATGGACTGGCACACCCGCAAGGTTCTGTCTTGGCGGATCTCGAACACCCTGGAGGCCGACTTCTGTGTCGAGGCGCTGAACGAAGCCATCCACAAGTTCGGCCCGCCCGAGATAATGAATACGGATCAGGGTTCTCAGTTCACGTCCTTCGCTTGGACGGATCGGCTCCGCCGGTCGGGCGTGCGCATCTCGATGGATGGGAAAGGCCGATTCCTCGACAACATCTTCATCGAGCGGCTGTGGCGAACCCTGAAATACGAATGCGTCTACCTGCATGCCTGGGAGACAGGATCGGAGACAAAGGCGGCGATCCGGAAATGGATGACCTTCTACAACCACCAGCGCCCTCACTCAGCCCTCGGCGGCAAGCCACCGGCGCTGGTCTATTGGCAGAGACATGATATCAACCAACCCGATCAGCAGGTGCAAAGAGTAGCTTAAATTACGCCAGATCCTGTCCAAGAGACGGGGAGTAGCTCATGGCTTGAAGGAATTGTAATCCGTCCATTCCCGGCATGTTGTAGTCAGAGATGACAAGGTGGACTGGCTTGGCCTCTAGGCTTTGAAGCGCGCTCTGGCCGTCAGTCGCATATCCGACTTGCCGGATGCCCATCGCGTCGAGCGCTTGCATAATAAGCCCCCGGCTCGTCGACATGTCGTCGACCACGAGGATACGCAATTGGTCTCTCAATGCCATGAAGTGAAATCCTGTCCGGTTAGATTGAGTTCAATTGATAAGTCGTGACGCCGGCGGTGCGGAGCTTCGTGTGTTTTCCGTCGGTTACGCGTTCAGAATGACCGACAAACAGGAAACCACCTGGCGTGAGCTGCTCCTCGAACCGCTCCCATAGCCGGGCCTGTGCCTCAGGAGCAAAATAGATGACGACATTTCGGCAGAAGATAACGTCGAATTTTCCGCGCATCGGCCAGGGATCATGGAGATTGAGTTCACGAAATTGGACGAGATCGCGGAGTCCCGAGGCGACCTGATAGTGTTCACCCTGCAGCTCGAAATATCTCTGTCGCAGAATATCCGGCACCGATTCGAGTGCGGCTGCGGGATAGCATCCCTTCGCACCGACGGCGATCATGAGAGGATCGATGTCGGAAGCGAGAATGCGCAGATCCAGATTGGCGAAATCAGGTGCGCTTTCGGCAATCGTCATGGCGATCGAATAGGCTTCTTGACCATTCGATGATCCCGCAGACCAAAGTCGAACGCGACTGCCGCGCCGAGCAGCCTCCAGAAGGGAAGGAAGAACGTTTCTGCGCAGGGTTTCGAAGTGATGTTTCTCACGAAAAAAATGGGTCACGTTTGTGGTGAGCGCGGATATCATCTTACGGCGTTCATCGCGACCTGCATCGGAATTCACGAGCGTGATATAGTCCTTGTACTGCGCGAGCCCCAAGGCCCGGAGTCGCTTTGCGAGGCGGCTTTGCACCATTGAGGTTTTGCCGGGTGCGAGCACGATTCCTGTCGTCTCGTACAAGAGCTGTGCGATCGCACTGAACTCGGCATCGGTCGGCGTGACCTGCCCAAGGGTGGACGGGGGGGCGCTCATGCGGCCTCGATTGCCTCTTGCGGCAATACGGACGTGAGGTCGAGTATGCGGATCATCCGGCCTTCGACGATCGTAAGCGCAGAGATATAGCGTTGCGAGACGTCGGCATTGAGATCGGGCGGAGATTGCATCTCTGAGCGGGGCAGGGCGAGGATGTCGGAGACGGCATCGACGAGAAGCCCCGCGGTCTGGCCTCCAACTTGGACGACAATAATGACGTTCCGGGCATCTCCCGCGACGGGTTCCATCCCGAGCCGGACCGAGAGGTCGACAACGGGCAGGACAGTGCCGCGCAGGTTAATTACGCCGCGGACGAAGGAGGGTGCGTGAGGCAGTGGCGTCGCGCGGGTCCAGCCGCGAATTTCGCGCACGGACATGATGTCGACGCTGTATTCTTCTTCGCCGAGGCGGAAGGAGAGAAGCTCGAGTTCAGCGGCATCGTTTTGGGGTGTGGTGTCTTCGGTCATGGCTTATCCTGCGAGTGAAATATCTATGGCGCGGGTGTTGCCCGAGGCGGTTTGAACGAGATCGGCGGGGTCGAGAATGAGTGCAATTTGACCGTCGCCGAGAATCGTCGCGGCAGCGACGCCGGGAATATGGCCATAGGATTGCTGACCTGCCCCCCGCGGGATCCCTCAACGTAGTGTAGAGTCTGCGCCAACTCTGAAGGAGCAGACTGACCTGCCCCCCTTGGGTCCCTCGTTCATAACGAGAGTCTGCAGGTTTGCGATTGGTAGTCGGGTCGGTTGCTGTGGGCAAGCGCGCCGGGCGCGGAGCCCTCAAATTGCTCAAGCGCCCGGCGCGCTTCGAGCGGCGTCTGGTTTCCCAGAGACGAGTGCGGTCTGACGGCGTTGTAGTCGTAGCGCCAGAGCGCCAAACTGCGCCGGGCATCGTCCAGGGTGTCGAAGATCTCCTCGTTTAATAATTCGTCGCGCAGGCTTCCGTTGAAGGACTCGATGAACGCGTTCTGCTGCGGCTTGCCGGGGTCGATGTAGTGCCAGGGAATGGCGTTCTGGTCGGCCCATCTCAGGATGGCCCGACTGGTGAACTCCGTCCCGTTGTCGCTGACAATGCAAGCAGGCTTTCCGTAGATCCGCACCAGCGCATCCAGTTCACGGGCAACACGCGTGCCCGATATGCTGGTATCGGCGACCAGGCACAGGTTCTCTCTGCAACAATCGTCGATCACGGCCAAAATACGGAACTTGCGCGAGGCGCCGAAGCTGTCCGCCAGGAAGTCGAGCGACCAGCGCGCATTGGGATGCGCCGCCGCAGGCATCGGTGTGCGTGACCCGCGAGCCCGCTTGCGTCCACGCCGTCGCTTCACCGATAACCCTTCCTCCCGATAGAGCCGATACAGCTTCTTGTGGTTCATGGTCATGTCCTTGCGCTCCAGCAGGATGCCGATCCGGCGATAGCCAAACCGGCGCCGCTTCCCGGCGATCTCCTTCATCTCCTCGCGGATCTCGGGGCAGTCCGGCGGGCGTGTGCGCCGGACCGTCTTGGGGTCGACACCGACAAGCTGGCAGGCCCGACGCTGCGAGATGGCATGATCCCGCATCGCCCTGAGCGCCGCCTCTCGCCGCCTGGTCAATGTCGTCAGTTCTTTCCCAGCAGATCCTTCAGAACCACGTTGTCGAGCATGGTGTCGGCCAACAGACGTTTGAGCTTGGCGTTTTCGTCTTCGAGCGCCTTCAGCCTGGCCGCCTCGGAGACCTCCATGCCACCATACTTGGCCTTGAACTTGTAAAAGGTCGCCGGGCTGAGGCCATGCCTGCGGCACACATCAGCTGTCGGCATGCCTGCCTCCTGCTCCTTGATCATCCCGATAATCTGCGCCTCGGTGAAACGGCTTTTTCTCATTCGTCTGCTCCTTCAGAGTTGGCGCAGACTCTACACTACGTTGAGGGATCCCGCGGGGGGCAGGTCATTGCTGCAATCCCTTGATGACGACCTGGCGCTGCTCGAGAATTGAATCGACCACGAGAGCAGAGCGGGCACCATCTTCCTGAGCGGTGAGCAGAACGACGTCGCCGCTGTAGGATCGCTTCGGTCCGCGATATCCGAGTTCGGCACCGAGGTCGAAAAGAGGGACGAAGGCGCCCCGCAGATGGATGACATTCGTCGATGGACCGAGTGCGCGGATGTCTTCGCTCGTGAGTGTCGCGGTTTCGAGGATCGAGGAGAGCGGGACCACGAGGGTTTCGCCTGCGACATTGACGACCATTCCGTCTAGAACGGCAAGAGTCAGTGGCAGGGAAATCGAGAAGCAGCTGCCCTTGCCGGGGTCAGAGGTGATCGAAATCCGGCCACCTAGAGATTGGATCGAGCTTTTCACGACATCCATGCCGACGCCGCGGCCCGAGAGCGCGGAGACCTGGTCAGCGGTAGAGAAACCGGGCAGGAAGAGAAGGTTGTCGATTTCGCTGTCGGAAAGCTGGGCATCCGGGGCGATAAGGCCTTTTTCGATGGCTTTCTCGAAGACCTTCTTGCGGTCGATGCCACCACCGTCATCGCTGACTTCGATCACGACGCGACCGGAGCGATGGTGGGCGGAGAGGGTGACGATTCCTTCGCGCGGTTTGCCAGCGCCTTCGCGCATCTCGGGGGATTCGAGGCCATGATCGACGGCGTTGCGGATCATATGGGTGAGCGGATCGGCGAGGCGCTCGATGACGGTCTTGTCGACCTCGGTGGTCTCACCTTCGGTTTTGAGCCGGACGTCCTTGCCGATCGCCGAAGAGGCTTCGCGCACGATCCGGGCCATCCGCTGGAACAGCGGTTTGACCGGCTGAGCACGGATCATCATCACGCTGTCCTGAATGTCACGGGTCAGCATCATGAAGGCTTCGAGCCCGGTGTTCACGGCGGAGTTGGGCGGCAGACCGGCTTCGGCCACAGATTGGGCAAGCATGGCTTGGTTGATTACCAATTCGCCTACGAGGTTCACCAAGCGGTCGATGCGCTCGATATCGACGCGCACGGTGGCGCCGGGCTCTGCAGCGGGGGCGGTGTTGGATGCCGCAGGCTGAGCGGCGGAGGGCTTCGCGGTCTCGGCTTGTTGCTCGGTCGGGGCCGGGTCAGGCGTGCGCGCGGGAGCTTCGGTTGCGATCTTCGCTATATCATCGGTTGGAGGCGGCGCGGGATTGATGGAACCGGGGCCATCCACTGCCGCCGCGGGCTCAAATTTTTCATCTTCGTCAGTGTCGCCGGACGGTTCGCTTTCTAATTCGGGCAGCTCCGGGAGGGGCGTTTCAGATGAAGCGGGGATCGCCGAAATGTCGATCTGGCAGACGTCTTCGACGAATTCGAACACTTCCCGGATTTCTTCTTCTGTCACATCCCCCGTGATCTGGACGGTCCAGCTCAGATGGTTCTCCTCCGGGTCGAGCGTATCGAGTGGCGGGACCGTCGATGCGTCGGTCGCGATCGAGATCTCCGCGATCTCGGCGAGGGCGCGGAGAAGCTGCAGCGGCTCGTTGCCCGAAGTATAGAGCGCGCCGTCCGGGCGGAACTGCAGGGTGAAGCCGGTCGGGGACGCGTCTTCTGGCGTGAAATCGAAGTCGAGGTCGAGCGCGAGGCCCATCGGCTGGAAATCTGCCGTCTCCACCTCGTCTTCCGCATCAGCCGCATGTGCAGCCCCCCGGTCCCCCAAAAGCGCCTCAAGCGCCTGAAGGCACTCCTCGGCGGTCTCGGGTTCGGGAGCCCCTTCGCGCGCGGCACGGATTTCGTCTGCAAGCAGGTCAGCCGCCTGGAAGAAGAGCTTGACCGCCTCAGGCGTCAGATCGAGCCTGCCGGCGCGTAGCTCGTCCAGCACGGTTTCGAACCGATGCGCAAAAGCGACCAGCGCATCGAGGCCGAAGGCGCCTGCGCCGCCCTTGATCGAATGAACCGCCCGAAAGACGACATTGATCGTCTCGCCATCTTCCGCGCCCTCGTCGAGGTCGGAGAGCGCGTCTTGCAGGCTTTCGAGCAGCTCTTCACATTCGATGAAGAAGGATGCTTTGATTTCTGCCATCGGGTCGGACATGTCGCGCTCCTTATCCGGCAACCATGTTAAGCGCCTTGACCAGTTTGGTCGGGTCGAAGGGCTTCACGATCCAGCCGGTCGCCCCGGCGGCGCGGGCGCGGGCTTTCAGCTCGGCCGCGGATTCGGTGGTGAGGACGAGGATCGGGGTCGCGCGGTGGCGGTCCTGCCCGCGCACGGCCTCGATGAAGCCGAACCCGTCGAGGCGCGGCATGTTGATGTCGGAGATGATCGCGTCAGGCTCCAGCCCGTCGAGCACCTCCAGCCCGTGCACGCCGTCTTCGGCGAGGTACAGCTCCATCCCGGCATGTTCGAGGGTGAGCTTGAGCATGTCGCGAATGGTGCGACTGTCATCGACCGCGAGAACTTTCAGTGACATGGGGCCTCCGCATCCGGGAGGTGCTGGAGATCCTCATGCGAGAGACCGAACCGGGTCAGGGCGCTGTCGAACGCCTCCGAACTCGACGCGATCTCGAGGCGGTGACCTGCGATGCGGGCAGTCTTCGCCGCCGAGAGCAGCAGTTGCAGCCCCAGCGCGCCGAAATGGGTCACGCTGGAGGCATCGAGGGCGACATCTTCCGTCGCCACGCATTGCAGCGACGCTTGCAAGGGGCGCACGGTCGCAAGGTCGATCCGGTCGGGCAGGGCAAGCGCGGTCATGGCGCCACCACAAAGTCACGAAGGCAGAGCGTACGCATCGGCAACCTCTTTCAAACACATCCGTGAAAGAGGTCTAAGCCCAAGCCGTTAAAATAGCCTTGACGGAAACGCGCCTATCGCATCATGCGCGAAGAAAGATAGGAGGCGCAGCCCTGAAGCGCTGCGTAGTCGTCCTCGACCACGCTGACCGGGAACGCGCGCAGGAATTCCGAGAAGCGCCCCTTGGCCTGCATAGCCTCGGCGAAACCGAACTCGTCGAGCCACGGGACCACGCCACGCGCCGCCCCACCGATCAGGTAGATGCCGCCGAAGGGCAGGTGGGTCAGCGCCAGATCGCCCACGACCCGGCCCAGCATCTGCACGAAAAGCTGTCCGGCCGCGACGGCCGTCTCTTCGCCACGGGTGATCGCTTCGAGGATCTCCTGGCCCGAGGTGGTCGCGTCGTCCTCGCCCCTGAGATAGGCGTAGAGCCGTTCCAGACCGCGCCCCGACACGACATGCTCGACACTGGCGAAATCGTGTTTCGCATCGAGATAGGTCTTGAGCGCGAAATCCTCCTCGGTCTCGATCGGCAAGGTGGTGTGCCCGGCCTCGGAGGGCGGCACGACGCGCCCGCCGGGGCCCTCATGCACGGGGGCTGCGTTGAACCCGGTGCCGATCCCAACCACCAGCCGCGCAGAGCCCTCCTTCGCGGGCAGGCCGGGCAGGATCGAGTGCACGGCATCGTCGGCAAGGCTTCCCAGCGCATGGCCCTGCGCCTGCAGATCGTTGAGCACGAAGACATGATCCGTCCCGGTCAGCCGCGCGATATTATCGGCGCGGATCACCCAGGCGAGATTGGTCATTTCTGCCACGTCATCGCGCACCGGACCGGCGGCGGCCACGCAGGCGCCCGCGATCTCGCCGCAATCCTCGTCGCGGATATACTCCTCGAGGATGTCCTCAAGCGCGCCCCGCCCCTTGTTCGAGAAGCGGCGGATCGTCGAGTGGATCAGCTTGCCGTCACGGGCCATCGCCACGCGTGTGTTGGTGCCGCCGATATCGGCCAGCAGGGTGATCTGTTCGCTCATCCGCGGCTCCCCAATGCGTCTTTCCATGCCAGATAGGACGCTTTCGGGGTGCGCTGCAAGCTGTCGAAGTCCACATGGACGAGCCCGAAGCGCTTCTCGTATCCCAGGGCCCATTCGTAATTGTCCATCAGCGACCAGCCGATATAGCCCTTCACCGGCACGCCCTCGGCAATCGCGCGCTGCACGGCGGCAAGGTGGTCTCGGTAATAGGCGATGCGATGCGGATCCTCGACCTTGCCGTCTTCGACCACATCGGGCGCGGCCATGCCGTTTTCGGTCACGTAGAGCGGCAGATCTCCGGTATAGTCGCGCTTGAGCCGTGTCAGGAACTGATAAAGCCCCTCGGGATAGATCTCCCAGCCCATCGCGGTCTTGGGCAGCGGGCCATCGACCTCGTGATGCGCGGGCCAAGGCCCCTCGGTGGGCGCGATGCGCTTGCAGGTGTAGTAATTGAGCCCGAGCCAGTCGAGCTTCTCGCCGATCAGCGCGAAATCGTCTTCCCAGTTATGCGGCATGTGCGGCGCGAAGGCCTCCATCACCTCCTCCGGGTAGCGCCCCTTGAAGATGCCCTCGACGAAGAAGCGGTTGTAATAGGCGTCATAGAGATCGGCCGCCGCCGCCGCTTCGGGCGTCTCGTCGGCGGGGATCGGGTATTCGAGATTGCACACCGCGCCGAGGTTCTTCATCCCGTGCGCGCGCATCACTCGGATCGACTTGCCGTGGGCGAGCAGCACGTGATGCATCGCATGGGCCGTGGCGCGGATATCGCGCAGGCCCGGCGCGTGATGGCCGAGGAAATGGCTTAGCCAACCGACGCACCACGGCTCGTTGATTGGGGCCGCGGACCAGATACGGTCGCCGAGCCGATCCGCGATCACCTGCGTGAAATCGGCGAACCAGGAAGCGATGTCGCGGTTGCGCCAGCCGCCCTTGTCGGCCAGCGCGGCGGGCAATTCCCAGTGATAGAGCGTGAGCGCCGGTTTCAGCCCACGCTCCAGCATTCCGTCGACCAGCCGGTCGTAGAAATCCAGACCCTCACGGTTCACCGGGCCGCGCCCCTCCGGCATCACCCGCGCCCAGGAGGTCGAGAAGCGGTAGATGTCGAACCCTGCATTGGCGATCAGGTCGAGGTCTTCCTCCCAGCGGTGATAGTGGTCGCAGGCGACCGCACCGTTCTCGGCGCGCACGACATTGCCCGGCGTGGCGGCGAAAGTGTCCCAATGGGTCGGGCCCGCACCGCCGAAGGAATGGCCCTCGATCTGATAGGAGGAGGTGGCAACGCCGAACTGGAAATCGGCAGGAAAATCAACGCGTTTCGGGAGCATCTTCATCCTGTATATAAAATTGGTTTCAACTCGGGCGCAGCGCGCCTCCTTGGGTGGGGACCGGACCGGTGGACTGGCCGACGACCAGAACCGCCTCCATCAATTCGTGGCGCGGGCTGCGGTCGCCGCTCTCGATCTGCTCGATCAGAAGCGCCGCGCAGCGTCGTCCCGCCTCGCGTACCGAGGAGCGCGTCGCGGTGAAGATCGGTTCTTCCGCCGTGCCGTTTTTCAAGTATCCCAGCTCGTCGTCATGGGTCACGATCGAGACGTCGCGTCCCATCACCAGACCTGCCTCTTCGATGCCGCGCCGCGCACCCATCGCAGAGAGCAGCGAGGCGGTCAGGAAGGCCGTCGGCGGGTTGGGCCATTGCAGCATCTCACGCGCCGCATCATGGCCCTGTGCCTCGGTCATCTCGCCCTCGACGATCAGGGCCGGGTCGATCGGTAGATCACGCGCCTTGAGCGCAGCCTCATAGCCGCGCCGGCGCCTGCGGGCGAAATCCATTTCTCCGATGCCGTTGATCAGCGCGATCCGGCGATGCCCCAGATCGAGCAAGAAATTCGTGGCCCGCTCGAAGGCTCGCTTGTTGTTCACATCGACCCAGCTGAAGGGGGAGTTCGTTCCGCTGACCCGCCCGTGCAGCACATAGGGCAGCCCCAGCGCGTCGAGCATGGCGATCCGGTGATCCTCGACCTTGGGCGCGTGAATCAGCACGCCATCCACATTCCCTTTCGAGCGCAGCTCGGCATAGGCGCGGGCCTCGGAATCGTCGGGCACGATGGTCATGACCATATCGTAGCCCGCACGCGCATAGACTTCACCGGCGCCCGCGATGAAATCCGCGAAAACCGGATTCACGATCTCGTGGCGGTCCGAGATCGGGATGATGTGGCCGATTGCCATCGCGCGGCCCGTCGCCAATCGTTTGGCCTGTGTGTTGGGACGATAATTGGCAGCCTCGGCCGCTTCGCACACCCGACGCCGCGTGGCCTCGGAGACTTCCGGGTAGCCGTTGAGCGCGCGACTCACGGTGGTGGGCGACAGCCCCAATTCGAGTGCCAATGTCTTGAGATTCATGAGCCAAACCGCTTTGGATTATCGCGAGACTAGGGTGCGCGTCTATCGGCGTCAATGATGCGGGTGCGGCGGGGGCGATGCTGCGCTGCGGCGTAGCTTTCTGCGTAAGTCATGAGGATATAAAGCGGATTTGATTTTGGCGTGAGCAGGCACAATTGACTTCTTTGCGAGGCTCTGAAACGGTCGGTGCTGTCCAAAGCGCTTTGGGCTGGCGAGTCGCCATGGGCCAAAAAGCGCGACACACCGGGAGGATTTCATGACCAAACATCTGATGCTTGGGATCGCGGCGCTCGCGCTGTCGGCGGGGCTCGCTCACGCGCAGGATCTCAAGTTCGCGCCGGGCAGCGATGCCGACAAGTTTGACTGGGCGAGCTATGACCAATTTAAGAACGACACCGATCTGAGCGGCGAAACGCTCACGATCACCGGCCCGTGGACGGGCAACGACAAGGCGCTTTTCGAGAGCGTTCTGGCCTATTTCGAGGCCGCGACCGGCGCCAAGGTGAACTACTCCGGTTCGGAAAGCTTCGAGCAGGATATCGTGATCGCCGCCAAGGCCGGCACGCCGCCGAACATCGCGGTCTTCCCGCAGCCGGGCCTTGCCTCCGACATGGCCAAGCAGGGCTACCTGACGGCGATGCCCGATGGCACGGGTGACTGGATCAAGAACAACTACGCCGCCGGGAAGTCCTGGGAAGACCTGTCCACCTACAAGGGCAAGGACGGCGAGATGCACACCTACACGTTCCCCTTCAAGGCGGATGTGAAATCGCTCGTCTGGTATGTGCCGGAGAACTTCAAGGAAGCGGGCTACAAGGTTCCCGAGACGATGGAGGACCTCAAGGCGCTGACCGAGCAGATCAAGGCCGATGGCGGCACCCCGTGGTGCATCGGTCTGGGCTCCGGGGCTGCGACCGGCTGGCCCGCGACCGACTGGGTCGAGGATTTCATGCTGCGCACGCAGTCGCCCGAGACCTATGACGACTGGGTCACCAACAAGCTGAAGTTCAACGATCCCAAGGTCGTTCAGGCGATCGAGGATTACGGTTGGTTCGCCAAGACCCCCGGCTTCGCCGAAGGCGGCGAGCAGGCGGTGGCCACCACCGACTTCCGCGACAGCCCGAAAGGTCTCTTCGACTTCCCGCCGAAATGCTACATGCACAAGCAGGCGAGCTTCATCCCGACCTTCTTCCCCGACGGGACCAAGGTGGGTCAGGACGTGAACTTCTTCTACTTCCCGTCCTATGCAAGCAAGGATCTCGGCAAGCCGGTCCTCGGTGCGGGCACGATGTTCGGCATCACCAAGGACTCCAAGGCCGCTGAAGCCTTCGTGAAGTTCCTCGAGACGCCGATCGCCTCGGAAATCTGGATGGCGCAATCGGGCTTCCTGACGCCGAACAAGAACGTCAATCCGGCGGCCTTCGCCAATGACGTGCAGCGTCACATGAACTCGATCCTGCTGGACGCGACGACCTTCCGCTTCGACGGGTCGGACCAGATGCCGGGCGAGATCGGCACCGACGCGTTCTGGAAGGCGATGGTCGCCTACACCACCGGTGACGAGACCGCGCAAGAGGCCGCAGACGCGGTCCAGAAGCGCTGGGACAGCATCCAGAAGTAAGTAACGCCTGCGCCCCCGGAGCCGTTCTCCGGGGGCGTTCGCATCTTTTCACGCCGGTTCGGGGAGGGGCCAGATGTCACCGATCTTGCAGGGTCTGATTACGATCGCGCTTGGGGTGGGCGGCTGTGTCGCCTATTTCTACGCCGCGAATATCGTCCTCGACAAAGTTATCTTCCCGCCGAGCGGCAAAGACCCGGGGCGCAATATCAACCGCGCGAACATGGTCCGCCCGTGGCTGTTCCTGTTCCCGGCGATCTTCGCGCTCGGTCTATATCTGGCCTATCCGGTGGTCGGCTCGTTCTGGCGCTCGCTGTTCAACCGCGACGGCGGTACTTTCGTGGGCCTTGGCAATTACGAACGGCTCGCGATGGATCCGAGCTTCCGTCAGGCCGTGTTCAACAACTTCCTCTGGGTGCTGGTGGTGCCCGCGCTCGCGACCTTCCTCGGTCTGCTGGCAGCGCAGCTCACCGACCGCATCAAATGGGGTAACATCGCGAAATCGCTGATCTTTATGCCGATGGCGATCTCCTTCGTGGGCGCCTCGCTGATCTGGAAATTCGTCTACGCCGTGAACCCCGATATCGGGATGATCAACGCGATCCGAGTGGCCTTCCACATGCAGCCGCTCGATCCGCTGCAGGTGCCGTTCTGGAACAATTTCTTCCTGATGGTGATCCTGATCTGGATCCAGACCGGCTTCGCGATGGTGATCCTCTCGGCCGCGCTGCGCGGCATCCCCGAGGAGACGATCGAGGCCGCGGTGCTCGACGGCGCCAACCCGTTCCAGCTGTTCTTCAAGATCAAGGTGCCGCAGATCATGCCGACGATCGTCGTGGTCTGGACCACGATCACGATCCTCGTGCTGAAGGTCTTCGACATCGTCTACGCAACGACGGGCGGGAATTTCGGCACGCAGATCCTGCCCAGCTACATGATGCAATACATGTTCCGCGATGACGGGCGCGCGACGGCGGTGGCCTTCGTCATCATGATCATCGTGCTGCCGGTGATGATCTGGAACATCATTCAAGCCCGTAGGGAGACGCGCTGATGGCCGCTATCGCAGGACAGAAATCGCGCCTGACATGGGCGGTGCAACTTTCGGTTGTCTTCATGGTGGTGCTTTGGTTGGTGCCGACGGTGGGGCTCTTGGTCAGCTCCTTCCGCACGACCGACCAGATCAGCCAGTCGGGCTGGTGGGACGCGGCCTTCTCGGTGGAAAAAGCCTTCCGCGACCGCATCCCCGCCGATGGCGAGAAACAGGTCGACGGGCTCTATGTGCTCGAGGGCGATCTTCTCAATAACGGGCAGAACGCGAATGACCTTAAAGCGGGTACGACGATCACCGCCTTTGGCACCTCGGGCATCAAGCCGGGCGCCTACAAGGCCGGCGAGACGGTCGATACCGGCGATGGCGGCACGCTGAGCGTCGCCAAGGACGGCACCTACAAGGCGACGTCGAAGACGAGCTTCGAGGGCTCGGGCCCGCGGGTCTATTTCGTGGCCGACATGCCGCCCGCCTTCACGCTGGCCAATTACCGCAACGTGCTGTTCTCCGACGGGATGGGGCAGGCCTTCATCAATACGCTGACGGTGACGATCCCGGCCACGATCATCCCGATCCTGATCGCGGCCTTCGCGGCCTATGCGCTGGCCTGGATGGAGTTTCCGGGCCGGGGCCTGTTGATCGCGGCGGTCGTAGGCCTTCTGGTCGTGCCGCTGCAGCTCGCGCTGGTGCCGCTTTTGCGGCTCCATCAGGAGATCGGCATCGGGCAGAGCTTCCTCGGGATATGGCTGGCCCATACCGGGTTCGGCTTGCCGCTCGCGATCTACCTGTTGCGCAACTACATGGTCGGTCTTCCGCGCGATATCATCGAGAGCGCGAAGGTCGACGGGGCGACCGATTTCCAGATCTTCATGAAAATCGTGCTGCCTTTGTCATTCCCGGCGCTTGCTTCTTTTGCAATCTTCCAATTCCTCTGGGTCTGGAATGACCTACTTGTCGCGAAGGTCTTCCTTCCGGCGAACGACGCCTCGAAGGTGATGACTGTGAAGATCGCCGACGACCTTCTGGGGTCGCGCGGCGGCGACTGGGGCATTCTGGCGTCCGCCGCCTTCATCTCCATCGCCGTGCCGCTTCTGGTGTTCTTCGCTATGCAGAAATATCTCGTCCGCGGTCTGCTGGCGGGTTCGGTTAAAGGTGGTTGATGAAAACCCTTACTAAGAAAGAAGACTGGTGGCGCGGGGCCGTGATCTACCAGATCTATCCGCGCAGCTTTCAAGACAGCAATGGCGATGGCATCGGCGATCTTCTCGGGATCGTCCGCCGCCTGCCGCATGTCGCGAGCCTCGGGGCGGATGCGGTCTGGATCTCGCCCTTCTTCACCTCGCCGATGAAGGATTTCGGCTATGACGTCAGCGATTACTGCGACGTCGATCCGATGTTCGGCAATCTTGCCGATTTCGACCAGGTGATCGCGACGGCGCATGCGCTGGGTCTCAAGGTGATGATCGATCTGGTGCTGAGCCATACCTCCGATCAGCACCCCTGGTTCCAGGAAAGCCGGTCGAGCCGGGACAACCCGAAAGCCGACTGGTATGTCTGGGCCGATCCCAAGCCCGACGGCACGCCGCCCAATAACTGGCTGTCGATCTTCGGCGGCCCGGGCTGGCATTGGGACAGCCGGCGCGAGCAGTATTACATGCACAACTTCCTCGTGGAGCAGCCCGATCTGAACTTCCACAACCCGGAAGTGACGCAGGAATTGCTCAATGTCGCGCAGTTCTGGCTGGAGCGTGGCGTCGATGGGTTCCGCCTCGACACCATCAACTTCTACATGCATGACGACGAGCTGCGCGATAACCCGCCGCTGCCGCCGGAAGAGCGTAACGACCAGACCGCGCCCAAGGTGAACCCCTACAATCACCAGCGCCACATCTACGACAAGAACAACCCCGAGAACCTGCGCTTCCTGCGCAAGCTCCGGACGCTGATGAACAATTACAACGCGGCGGCCGTGGGCGAAGTGGGCGACAGCCAGCGCGGGCTCGAGATTCTGGGCGAATACACCTCCGGCGCGGACAAGATGCAGATGTCCTACGCCTTCGAGCTGCTCTCCGGGCATGAACCGCTCAAGGCGAGCTATTTCAAATCCGTCTTCGACAAGGTCGATACGGTCGCCAAGGACGGTTGGGTCTGCTGGGCTTATTCGAACCACGATGTGGAGCGCCATATCTCGCGCTGGCAGCTGACGCCGGCCTCGGCGCGCCTCTATACTTCGCTGATGATGTGCCTGCGCGGCTCGCTCTGCCTCTATCAGGGCGAGGAGCTGGGCCTGCACGAGGCCGAGCTGTCCTACGAAGACCTGCAAGACCCTTACGGCAAGGAATTCTGGCCCGAATTCAAGGGCCGCGATGGCTGTCGCACGCCGATGGTCTGGGAACGCGACGCCGCCTATGCGGGCTTCTCGCAGGCGCGCCCGTGGCTGCCGGTGCCCACCACGCACCAGAACATCGCGACCGATGTGGCCGAGCACGATCCGGCCTCGCTGCTGCACCATTACCGCCGCGCCATCGGCTTCCGTCGCAATCACGACGTGCTTCGGACCGGTGCGATGGAGGATATGTATTGCTCCGGTGACCTGCTGGTCTTCACGCGCAGGAACGAGGAGGAGACGATCCTGTGCTATTTCAACCTGTCCGATCATCCGGTGAACGCCACCGTTCCGCCGGGCAACTGGGTGACGGTCGGGGGCGAGCTGGGCTCGATCCGACCGATGCCCGATCACACTTTGCATCTCGGCCCATGGCAGCCGAGCATTCTGCGCCTCGACGAACACGAGGCCTGAGGGGGAGACTATGGCCGAACTCAAACTGGAAAACGTCGCGAAAAGCTATGGCGAGGTGTCGGTTCTCGAGAACATCAACCTCGACATCAAAGCGGGTGAGTTGATCGTCTTCGTGGGCCCCTCGGGCTGCGGGAAATCGACCCTACTGCGGATGATCGCGGGGCTCGAGAGGATCACGGGCGGCACGCTCGAGATCGACGGGGTGCGGATGAACGATGTGCCGCCGTCGAACCGCGGCATCGCGATGGTCTTCCAGTCCTACGCGCTCTATCCGCACATGACCGTGCGCGACAACATGGCCTTTGCCCTGAAGATCGCGAAGATGAGCAAGGACGAGATCGATGCCGCCGTCGATAAGGCGGCGGATATGCTGCAACTGACCGACTATCTCGACCGTCTGCCCAAAGCGCTCTCGGGTGGTCAGCGGCAGCGGGTCGCCATCGGGCGCGCCATCGTGCGCGACCCGAAGGTCTATCTCTTCGACGAACCGCTCTCGAACCTCGATGCGGCGCTGCGCGTTGCCACCCGGATCGAGATCGCCCAGCTCAAAGAGGCGATGCCCGATCGCACGATGATCTACGTCACCCACGATCAGGTCGAGGCGATGACGCTCGCGACCCGGATTGTGGTGCTGGCGAACAAGGGGATCGCGCAGGTCGGCACGCCGCTGGAACTCTATGAGCAGCCGCGCAACGAATTCGTCGCGCAGTTCATCGGCTCTCCCGCGATGAACCTGCTGTCGGGCGAGGTCACCGAGACGGGCGAGATGACCACGGTGAAACTCGATGGCGGCGGCATCGCACGCTCCACCATCCCGACGCGTCCCGAGGACCTGTCGCGCCGTGTGAAAATCGGGGTGCGCCCCGAGGATTTCGTGCCCACCGAAGATGCGGCGATCTACACCGGTCGTGTTGATATCGTCGAAGCTCTGGGCGAGGTGACGCTGCTCTATTTCGAGGCCGAGGGCGATCACGACCCGATCATCGCGAAGCTTCCCGGCATCCATCACGACCGCCGCTATAGCGAGATTTCTCTGGGGGCGGACCCGTCCAAGGTGCATATCTTCGCCGATGGTCAGTCGCTTCTTTACCGCTGACGGACGCAAACAGGCCATCGTGTCTCTGACCGCCCGCTAGGGTGAGGGGAGCATAACGGGCGGAGGCAATCATGGCCGAATCGGAATTGGGTGAACGTGTGGGACGTCGCGCGCGCGGTGGTGGCGGGGCAGCCCGTCGGGCCGAACGCACGGCCGTGAAGGTGGAGTTCTCGCGCTTCATCACGCGCAACATTCCCGACATGGAAATCCTGAACGAGGAAGCCCTCGAGATCATCGAGCATAACGCGGAAACCGTGCTCGAAGAGATCGGCGTCAACTTCGTCGAGAACCCCGAAGCGCTGGAACGCTGGCGCGAGGCCGGGGCCTCGATCGAAGGCGAGCGCGTGCGCATTCCGCGCGGCCTTGCCCGCAAGCTCTGCGCGACCGCGCCGTCGCAATTCACCCAGCACGCCCGCAACCCCGAGCGCAATGTAGAGATCGGCGGGCGCAATCTCGTGCTGGCCCCGGTCTACGGCCCGCCCTTCGTGCGCGATGCGCAGGGCGGCCGCCGCTACGCGACGATCGAGGATTTCCGCAATTTCGTGAAGCTCGGCTACATGTCGAAATGGCTCCACCATTCCGGCGGCACCGTCTGCGAGCCGACCGACGTGGCGGTGAACAAGCGCCACCTCGACATGCTCCACGCGCATATGACGCTGTCGGACAAGCCCTATATGGGCTCGGTCACCGAACCCTCGCGCGCCGAGGACAGCGTCGAGATGTCGAAGATCCTCTTCGGAGAGGAGTTCGTCGACAATAATGCGGTGATGACCTCGCTCATCAACATCAACTCGCCGCTGACCTTCGACGGCACCATGATGGGCGCGCTGGAGATCTACGCCCGCGCCAATCAGGCCTGCATCATCTCGCCCTTCATCGTGGGCGGCGCGATGGCGCCGGTCTCGGTCGCGGGCACGCTGACGCAAGTGCTGGCCGAAGTGCTGGCGGGCGTGGCCTATTCCCAGCTGATCCGCCCCGGCGCGCCGGTGATCTTCGGGGCGTTCGTGACCTCGATCGACATGAATTCGGGCGCACCGACCTTCGGCACGCCGGAAGCCTCTTTGATCACGCTCGGCGCGGGGCAACTCGCTCGGCGTCTGGGGCTGCCCTATCGTTCCGCGGGCGGCTTCACCGGCTCGAAACTGCCCGACGCGCAGGCGGCTTACGAGAGCGCCAACACGCTCAATAACGGGCTCTATGCTGGCGTGAACTTCATGCTCCACTCCTGTGGCTGGCTGGAGGGCGGTCTGGTCTCGTCCTACGAGAAATTCGTGATGGATGCCGACCAGCTGGGCGTTCTGCATCGTCTGGCGCAGGGCGTCGACATCTCGGAGGACGCGCAGGCCATGGGCGCGATCCGCGAGGTCGGCCCCGGCGGTCACTATCTCGGCTGCGCCCATACGCAGGCCAATTTCAAGGATGCGTTCTGGCGCACGAAACTGCTCGATTACCGGCCTTTCGAGACCTGGGAAGAGCAGGGCGCGCCCGACACGATGGCGCTGGCGACGAAGCGGGTCGAGAAGATGCTCAGCGAGTATCAGCAGCCCGCGATGGACCCGAGCGTCGCCGAGGCGCTGGCGGCTTATGTCGCGCGCAAGAAGGCCGAAGTACCCGACGCCTTCCTGTGACGGCTCAGTCTTCCTCGATCTGATACTCCCGCGCGATCCCCTGGGTCGCGCGGCCCCATTCCGAGGCCTTCGTCCGCGCCTGATGCGCCTCGAACGCGGCCCGGTCGGTGAAGCGTTCCGTGACAGTGAAGACCAGCGGATCGGCGCCTTGCCTGACTTCGAACATCTCGCAACCCGGCTCGGCATGCGTCAGCGCAATATGCTCGGGCAGGTGAACGCGGACAATTCCGACCTCGGCGGCATCGGCGCAGATCAGGCGCCCGGTCAGGGTGAGAGGCATGTCAGTCAACTCCCGCGCTTCAAATACCAATCGTCGAATCTCGAGATTTCCGTGTGAATCCGATCATACCCGTTTCGCGTAAGCAGCTCGAAGATTTTCGAGCGCTGATCCGAAAAGTTATGTTCGCAGGTAATCAAGCGGATATCGTAGGAGGCGAAGTCGAAGGCTTCCAATATGGAATATTCGCTTCCCTCGGTATCTATCGACAAGTAATCGATTTGGCGCGGAGCCTGATGCTGTCGAAGCAGATCGAAAAGCGATACTGTCTCAACAGTATAGGTTTTCTTGTCTGTTCTTCGTTTCTTGTGAAAGTCCGAGGCTGCAAATTCGGAGATAGTAGATAATTCCGAATTGGCGACCTCGTCGAACTCCAGGTGTTGACCGCTCGATTTCCAGACGCATCGCGTGTCGATGACTGCGGATCGATTACCCTTGAGCGCATTGTGCCAAGTTCTTGCAGGTTCCGCCAAGATACCCGTCCATCCGAATTGCTTTTCGAGGAGGTGGGTATTCGAAAGGCCCACTCCATCGGTGGCGCCGAACTCAACGAAAAATCCGTTCTCTCTGAAATCTGAATAGGTGAGCGCCAGCAGGTCCTGCCTTAGCTGGGCCTTGGATGCCTCCAAGTGGGTCAGGATCTGGGAGGCCTTATCCCGGGGCATCGCTTTGAGAAACTCGAAATCTTGCGCGTCGCTCGAGAGCCGTTTCAGAGCGTCATACTTCGAACGTTTTACAATTTTGTATTTCTTAAAGAGCTTTTTCATAATTCGACGCCCTATTCATCGACAGACTATCACGAGGCGTACGCAGACTACTTCCTTCCAATGGAAAGAAGCTGCGGCCCCGACCGGGGCCGCCATTGCTCACTCCCACTCGATCGTGCCGGGGGGCTTCGAGGTGATGTCGTAGGTCACCCGGTTGATGCCCTTCACCTCGTTGATGATCCGCGTCGCGGTCTCGCCGAGGAACTCGTGGCTGAACGGGTAGTAATCGGCGGTCATGCCATCGACGCTCGTCACCGCGCGCAGGGCGCAGGCGTAGTCATAGGTCCGCCCGTCGCCCATCACACCGACGGTGCGCACCGGCAGGATCGCGACAAAGGCCTGCCAGATCTCGTCATAAAGCCCATGCTTGCGGATCTGGTCGATATAGACCGCGTCGGCCTTACGCAGGATCTCCAGCTTGTCGCGAGTGATCTCGCCGGGGCAGCGGATCGCGAGGCCGGGGCCGGGGAAGGGGTGGCGGCCGATGAACGATGCCGGCAGACCCAGCTCGTGACCGAGCGCGCGGACCTCGTCCTTGAACAGCTCGCGCAGCGGCTCGACCAGCTTGAGGCCCATCTTCTCGGGCAGACCGCCCACATTGTGGTGCGACTTGATCGTGACCGAGGGGCCGCCCGAGAAGCTCACCGATTCGATGACATCGGGATAGAGCGTGCCCTGCGCGAGGAAGCTCGCATCCTCGATCTCGCCCGCATATTTCTGGAACACGTCGATGAAGAGACGCCCGATCGTCTTGCGCTTGACCTCAGGGTCGGTGACGCCTTCCAACTCGCCCAGGAACAGTTCGCTCTCATCGGCATGGATCAGTTTGATGTTGTAGTGATCGCGGAACATCGTGACCACTTCTTCGGCCTCGTTCTGCCGCAGCAACCCGTGATCCACGAAGACACAGGTCAGCTGATCGCCGATCGCCTCGTGCAGCAGGATCGCGGTGACCGAGCTGTCGACGCCGCCGGACAGACCGCAGATGACGTGTTGATCGCCCACCTGCTCGCGGATCTGGCGGATCGCCTCGTCGCGATAGGCATCCATCGTCCAGTCGCCGGTAAAGCCCGCGTCGCGCACGAAGTTCTCATAAAGCGTCTTGCCGTTGGGGGTGTGATGCACCTCCGGATGGAACTGCACCGCGTAGAAACGACGGCTCAGATCGGCGGTGATCGCGTAAGGCGCGCCCGGCGAGGTGCCATACACCTCGAAGCCCGGCGCGATGCGGCTGACATGGTCGCCATGGCTCATCCAGACTTGCTCGCGGCCCGCGCCATCCATGAACCAGCCATTGAGCAGATCGATCCGCGTCTCGGTCGGAGTCACATAGGCGCGCCCGAATTCGGCGGAGCCGTGCTTGGCCTCCACCAGACCGCCCAGATCCTGCATCATCACCTGCTGGCCGTAGCAGATGCCGAGGATCGGCACACCCAGCTCATAGGCCGATTTCGGCGGCCGGGGAGAACCCTCGCGCGTGACCGAATCCGGCCCGCCCGAGAAGATGATCGCTTTCGGGGCGAACTCTTTCAGGAAGGAGTCGGTGACGTTCTGATAGGGATGGATTTCGCAATAGACGTTAAGCTCGCGAAGTCGCCGCGCAATCAGCTGCGTGACTTGAGAGCCGAAGTCGATGATGAGGAGGCGCTGATGGTCTGTCATGCCGTTGGCATTAGGGCGCGTTTTCGCGCTTGGCAAGAGGGCAGGTAAGACGAAGCTTGCCTCAAAGGCATCGTCGCGCGAAATTAACCTTAGTTAACGCGAAAATTTTCACGGAGAGCCCATTTGAAACGCATTTTTGCCGCCGCCGTGGTCGCGTCGCTTTCCTTCGCGCAACCCGCCCAATCCGACGAACCGACCCAGCGGGTCCAGGCAGATCAGGCCAAGGCGACCCTGTTCTCTCTCGCCGATCCGAAACCCGCGCTCTTCGCCGCTTGCTGCAAACACTGTTCCAAGGGTAAAGCCTGCGGCGATAGCTGCATCAGCCGCTCGAAGACCTGTCATCGCGGGCCCGGTTGCGCCTGCGACTGATCCCTTCCTCTTGGCAGAAATATCCCGGGGGGGGCACGCAGCCGCGGGGGGGGGGCAGCGCCCCCTCTGACATCGCCTCTCAGCTCTCCGGATAGCCGCCCGGGATCAGCGGCCGGATCTTCAGCCGCGTGATCCGGTTGTCCTTGCGGCCGGCGACCTCGAAGCGGAAGCCGTGGAAGGAAAAGACCTGGCCTTCCGTCGGGATCGTCTGCGCCTCGTGGATCACCAGACCGGCGACGGTGTTGGCCTCTTCATCGGGCAGCGTCCAGTCGGTCTCGCGGTTCAGGTCACGGATCGTCATCGCGCCGTCGACGATGTAATCGCCGCTCTCGGTGGGCTTCAGACGCTTCTCGGCCTTGGGGTCGAACTCGTCGGTAATCTCGCCCACGATTTCTTCGAGGATGTCTTCCAGCGTCAGCAGACCGCGCAGGTCGCCATATTCATCCACCACCAGTGCGAAATGGGTGCGACGCTTCAGGAACTCCTGCATCTGCTCGTCGAGCGGCGTCGTCTCGGGGACGAAATAGGGCTTCATCATCACCTTGGCGATGTCGAGATCGGCCACGCTTTCCAGCGTCCCGTCGCCGCCACGCACGACCTTTTCCACTGCGCGCAGCAAGTCTTTCGAATGGATCACGCCCACCACGTTCTCGCGCTCGCCGCGATAGAGCGGCAGGCGGGTGTGGGGCGAGGAGAGCACCGCCGTGAGGATCGTGTCGGGGTCTTCCTCGATATCGATCATCTCGATCTGGCTCCGGTGGAGCATGATCTCTTCGACCGTGCGATTGCCCAGATCGAGCGCGCCCAGCAGCCGGTCACGGTCTTCCTTGTCGACCGTGCCCTCGGATTGCCCCAGCGCCAGCGCACCCGCGATTTCCTCGTGAATCGAGAACATATGGGTGTCCTTGTCGGTCCGCATCCCGAAGGCATAGAGGATGCCGCGCACGATCATCCGCACGATGGCGACGATCGGTGCGAGAATGAGCGTCACGACACGGATCGGCCCCGCGACCTTCGAGGCGACTTTCTCGGGCAGGGTGATCGCATAGGTCTTGGGCAGCACCTCGGCGAAGATCAGCACCAGAAGCGTCATCACCAGCGTCGCCAGCGCCACGCCCGATTGCCCGAAGACCCGCGTCAGAAGCGCGGTCGCCAGCGAGGCCGAGAGGATGTTGACGACGTTGTTGCCCAGAAGGATCGCGCCGATCAGGCGCTCGCTATCCTCGGTGACCTCCAGCGCGGTCTTCGCGCCGCTTTCGCCCTTATCGGCCTGCGCGCGCAGCTTCGCACGGCTGGCCGCCGTCAGCGCGGTTTCCGAGCCCGAGAAAAAGGCCGAGAGCGCCAGCAGCAGAATGATCGAACCGGCGGTGATCCAGAAGGCAAAATCGAGAGTGTTTTCCATGGTGTCAGGTTATGGGGCGCGGGCAGGGCGCATTCAAGCGGTGCCGTCACTTTTGCCGCGCGGTTTCGCCAACGGGTGATGCGTCAGCACCAGCTCCTTGAGCCGTTCGTCGAGAACATGGGTGTAGATTTCCGTGGTCGACAGGTCCGCGTGCCCCAGCAGCATCTGGATCGCGCGCAGATCCGCGCCACCTTGCAGAAGATGCGTGGCGAAGGCGTGGCGCAAGACGTGGGGCGTGACCCTGGCGGGGCTGACCCCGGCCTTCACCGCGATGTCTTTGAGCAGCTTGTGAAAGCCCTGACGGGTCAGGTGACCTTCCTTGCCGCCCGAGGGAAAGAGGAAACGCGAGGGCGGCGCGCGATGCTCGATCCGGGCCTGTTCCTCGGCCTCGTCGCGCGCGCTCAGCCAGTCGGCCAGCGCCTCGCGCGCCGGTGGCGAGAGCGGCACCATCCGCTCCTTGTCGCCCTTGCCGCGCACCAGCAGCATCCGCGGATCGCCGCGCGCAGATGAGACGGGCAGGGAGACCAGTTCGGAGACCCGCATCCCCGTCGCGTAAAGCAGCTCCATCAGGCAGCGATTGCGGATCTGGTCCTTTTGCGAGCGGCCCTGATCGCGGGCGGCCTCCAGCAACGCCTCGACCTCCTCGAGGCTCAGCGTCTTCGGCAGGCGTTGCGCGCGCCCGGGACCTGCGATGCGGATCGCCGGATTGTCGGCGCGCCAGCCTTCCTCATAGGCGAAGCGAAAAAGTTGCCGGATGGCCGAGAGCCTGCGCGCGCGGGTCGATTTCGCCAGCCCCTCCGCCTCGCAGCGGATCAGATAGGTCTCGATATCGGCGCGGGTCAGTGTCGCGTAGCTCAGGCCCTTTGCCTGAAGAAAGCCTGCGAAGTCACTGAGATCACGCCCGTAACTCAGGATCGTGTTGCGTGCGGCACCGGCTTCGGCGGACTGGGCATCCAGAAAACTCGGCAGCCATTGCGGATCGGGCGGCGCGTCTGAACCGGGTCCGGTCATCCGCGATCTCCCAGCACGATCAGCTCGATCGCGGCGCGCCGCGCAACGGTTTCCAATCCGGCCAGTCGCAGCAGGCTCAACCCGTCCTGCAGGCGCGGATAATCGCCTTTCGCCCCGTCGCCGACATCCCCGATTGCCTCGATCAGCGCGAGGCCCAGCTGGCCGGGCAGCAATCCCTTGTAGCGGTCGGGCGCGGCACCGGGCGGTGCATCGAAGACCGCCTTCAGCGCCTGATCGCGCGCACCCGTTGCGGGGGTTGCGCTGGTATCGCCCGCGGCCAGCCCCTTGAGCAGCGCGGCCTGCGCCGAACTCTGCGTGCCTTTGCGGGCGTTTTCTTCGTAATTCGGGGTCAGCAGGCTCAGCTCATAGGCGAGGCGGCCCGCGCGACCCTGCATATCCATGCCCGCGAGCTGGTCGCCGAACAGCGCGCCCAGAACCGGCGCGAGATCTTCCGGGGCCATCACGTCATAGGCGGCGGGCAGGGCAGTCGCGACCTTGTCGGTATCGCTCGCCTCAAGCGCCTGATCGAGCGCGCTCACGGCCGATACGCGATCCCAGAGCGCCCCCGAAGCCGCGGCTTTGCGCTCGGTATAGAGCCCCAGCAGCCGGTTCGGATCGAGGACACCCGCGCGGGCCAGCCGCTCGGCGGCCTCCAATTGCGATTTCCAGCCGTTATTCTCGGTCAGATCGGCCTGCGCGAAGGCCAGAGGCAGCGTCGCCGTGGGCAGCGGTTGCCCGATCGCCTCCATCATCTTGAACGCGAGCGGCGTCACCGGATCGGGGGGCGGCGTATCACCGGCCTCTTCGGCCAGGGCCGGGTCGAGGAATTGCTCCAGCAGGGAGCGGTCCTCCTGCGGGATCTGCCCCAGCGCGGCCCCCGTGCCATAGGTCAACTCCGCCGTATCCCACTGCCCGTTGCGCGCAAGGCAGAACACCCGCGCGGCATAAGACGGCGCGATTCCGGGCGTGCGCTCGATGATCTTGCAGGCACGGTTTTCCTGCCCCAGCAGCAGCGCTACGTCGAAACTGCGGCGGAAAATCTCGGGGCTCGCCGTGCCAGCCTGTCCCAAAAGCGCATTGGCCTGTTCCAGCGCGCCCATGTCCAGAAGCCGGTCGATCCGGGCGAGGAACAGCTGGTTGCGCTGCGACGGCGTCTCGATCTGCGGCGGGTTCAGCTCGGCCAGCAGTAGCGTCAGGCTCAGCCCCCGCAGCGCGGGCAACTGATCGAGCGGCATCGCCCGCAAGGCCTGCGCAAGCTCCGGCTCAGGCGTTTTTCCCCAGAGATCGCGCGGCAACCCGGTGCGATCCGGCGTCAACAGCCCCAACGTATCGGCGGAGGGCGCGTCGAGCGAAAGCACCGCGATATCTTCGATCCCGCCCGCTCCGCTGACCGGCGCGGTCGAGCCCGCCGGGCCATCGCGCGGTGCCGACTTCAAGGAATGCGACAGCCAGTCGATCGCCGACATCGGGCTCCCGGCGGTAGGGGTTGCCTCCACCGCGGCATTCGATTGCGCGGCGGCGGGTCCCGCCACCAGACCGCCAAGCGCGAAACCGCTCAGCCAGATCAGGCCAAGGGTCGCCGCACGGCGATCAGTTGCCACTCGCAGTCTCGCTGTCGGTGCCCGTCTCGGTATCTGCATCGGTATTACTCGTGCCTGCCATGCCCGAGCCGTCGGGCAGCGTGACTTCGATACGCTGTTCCTGACTGTCGGGGCTCATGTCGCCCAAGTAAGCAAAGCCGATCACGCCGATCGCGCCAAGCACCAGAAGGATGACGATAAGCTTGAAGATGCGCCCCATAATCTCTCTTTTCTGCCGTCTGTCGCGGCCCGTCCCATATCATGTCTCTCGGTGGGCGGGCCGTTCTTGGTTGCGGTTTCGCGTTGATCATATATGGCATTTCAGGGAAGTTCACGCCATTCAAGGGGTCCTGCGTCACGATTGTGCAAGGCTCCGCCGATGGTAAGCCTTGTCCGTCCCGCCGGGATTGACAGGGCAGGAATACCGCAGGCGACGCGAGGCAGGGGGCGCGCAGTGGAAGGCGAAACCGAGAAACTGGGGCATCTGACGCGCTCCGTCGTGCTCGTCGGCATGATGGGGTCGGGAAAGACCGCCGTTGGCACCGCCCTGTCCAAGATGCTCGATTCGCCGTTCCTCGACAGCGACCACGAAATCGAACGCGCCGCCCAGATGACCGTGGCCGAGATTTTCGCTCGCGATGGCGAGCCGTTCTTCCGCGCCCGCGAATCGGAAGTGCTGGAGCGGCTGTTGATAGGACCGCCCGGCGTGATCTCCACCGGTGGCGGGGCCTTCCTGTCCGAGAAGAACCGCGAGTTGATCAACCGGCTTGGCGTCTCGGTCTGGTTGAAGGCGGATCTGGAGATCCTGTGGAACCGGGTGCGCCACAAGAACACGCGGCCCTTGCTGCGCACGGCCGATCCGAAACGGACGCTGAGCGACCTGCTGGCCGCGCGCCTTCCGCATTATCAAAAGGCTCAGATCGCGGTCGAGGCCGAGCCGGGCCTCTCGGTGCAGGGCATGGCGCGCAAGGTGGTGAGCCATCTGCGCGAGGTGGATGGATTGATCGAAGAGGTGAAAGATGCGTGAGATCGTGCCGGTCGAGCTTGGCGAGCGTTCCTACGAGGTGCGCATCGGCACCGGGCTTTTGGAAAATGCCGGCGCCGAGATCGCGCCCTTGCTGCGTCGTCCGCGCGTGGCTGTCGTCGCCGATCAAACGGTGGCCGATCTGCATCTCGCGACCCTGCGCCGTGGCCTTGGCGATATCGAGATGGTCTCGCTGACCCTGCCGCAGGGCGAGGGCACGAAAAGCTGGCCGCAATTCACCCGCACCGTCGAATGGCTGCTGGAGCAGAAGGTCGAGCGCAAGGATATCGTCATCGCTTTGGGCGGCGGTGTGATCGGCGATCTGGTGGGGTTTGCGGCCGCCGTGCTGCGCCGGGGGGTGCGCTTCGTGCAGATCCCGACCTCGCTTCTTGCGCAGGTCGACAGCTCCGTGGGCGGCAAAACCGGGATCAACGCGCCGCAGGGCAAGAACCTGATCGGCGCCTTCCATCAGCCCGCGCTGGTGCTGGCCGATCTCGACGTACTCGGCACGCTCGAGCCGCGCGACTTCCTCGCGGGCTATGGCGAGGTGGTAAAATACGGGCTTCTGGGCGATGCGAATTTCTTCGACTGGCTTGAGGCCAACGCGCCTGCGATGGCCGCGGGCGATATGGAAAAGCGCCTGCATGCGGTGAAACGCTCAGTCGAGATGAAGGCCGAGATCGTGGCGCGCGACGAGACGGAGGAGGGCGACCGCGCGCTTCTCAATCTCGGTCACACCTTCTGCCACGCGCTGGAGGCAGCGACCGGCTATTCCGATCGGCTCCTGCATGGCGAGGGCGTGGCGATCGGCTGCGCAATGGCGTTCGAGCTTAGCCAGCGCCTCGGCCTGTGCTCGCAAGAAGCCCCGAGCCGCGTGCGCGCGCATCTGCGCGACATGGGGATGAAGACCGATCTGGCCGATATCGAGGGCGATCTGCCGGGCCGCGACGCGCTGATCGACCTGATGGCGCAGGACAAGAAAGTGCTCGACGGCAAGCTGCGCTTCATCCTCGCGCGCGGCATCGGGGAGGCTTTCGTGACCTCGGATGTGCCGCGCGATGTGCTGGCAAGCGTGCTCGACGATGCGCTCGCCGCCCGGTAAGCCGATTTCCCAGTTGCGAGCCGCGCGCTCCTTCTTTATACGCCGCTTCAGGCACCCATAGCTCAGCTGGATAGAGCGCTGCCCTCCGAAGGCAGAGGCCGAAGGTTCGAATCCTTCTGGGTGCGCCACTTCCCCCAGTTTCCGGAATTTCAGCGCCTTGGGGGCGGCACAGACGCTATCGAGACGGCCCGAGACAGACCCGATGAGAGATGCGATGACGACAGATGACGCCCTGATCCGCGCAGCGAAGCTCTCGGTCGCGCCGATGATGGACTGGACCGACCGCCATTGCCGCTACTTCCACCGTCAGATCAGCCGCAACGCGCTGCTTTACACCGAGATGGTGACCGCGCCTGCGGTGATTCACGGCGATCGCGAGCGGCTTCTCGGGTTTGACGCTGCCGAACATCCGGTGGCGCTGCAGCTCGGCGGTTCGGACGCGAAGGAACTGGCCGAGGCGGCGAAGGTCGGCGCGGATCTCAGTTATGACGAGATCAACCTCAACTGCGGCTGCCCGTCCGATCGCGTGCAATCCGGGGCGTTCGGCGCGGTTTTGATGAAAACCCCCGATCTGGTAGCCGATTGCTGCGCCGCGATGATCGCCGCACAACCCGTAGAAATCACGGTGAAATGCCGCATCGGGGTGGACGATCAGGACCCGCAGGAGGTGCTGCCCGAGTTCATCGAGAAAGTGGCCGCAGCCGGCGTGACCCGCATCACGATCCACGCCCGCAAGGCTTGGCTCCAGGGCCTCTCGCCCAAGGATAACCGCGAAATCCCGCCGCTCGATTACCCGCTCGTCCACGCGATGAAGGCGGCCTATCCGCAGCTGCATCTGTCGATCAATGGCGGTATTAAAGATCTCGCCGCGGCTGAGGTCGAACTCGCCCAAGGGCTCGACGGCGTCATGGTGGGCCGCGCCGCCTATCACCAGCCGATGGAGGTGCTTGGCGCCGCCGATCTGCGCATCTGGGGGCAGGGCGCGGCGCGCGATCCCTTCGACGTGGCGCAGGCGATGATCCCCTATATCGCGCGCCATATCGAACGCGGCGGCAGGCTGCACCAGATCACCCGCCACATGCTCGGCCTGTTCCACGGCAAGCCCGGCGCGCGCCGCTTCCGGCAGATCCTGTCGGAAGGCGCGACCCGCGATGGCGCCGGGGTTGAACTTTTCGAGAGTGCGTTGTCAGCCGTACGTGAACGGGTTAACTGAGCGGAACCCAAGGAGATTTCCCGACATGCCCGATTTCGCCACGCTCGCGCCGCTCGTCTTGATCCTGATGGCAGTGGGGGCGTTCGCAGGCGTTCTGGCGGGGCTTCTGGGGGTCGGCGGCGGGATCGTCCTCGTGCCCGCCTTCTTCTATCTTTTCAGCGGTTTGGGTTACGGATCAAACGATCTGATGCAGGTCTGCGTCGCGACCTCGCTGGCTACGATCATCGTCACGTCGATCCGCTCGGTCATGGCCCATAACCGCAAGGGCGCTGTGGATTGGGACATCCTCAAGCAATGGATCGCCCCCATCGCCATCGGCGCGATCATCGGGGTGCTGGTGGTGCATCAGCTGCGCTCCTCGACCATGCAGATCATCTTCGCGGTGATGGTGCTGCTGATCGCCTGCTACATGATGTTCGGCAAATCGAGCTGGCGGATCTCGGACGGGCTGCCGGGCGGGATCTTCCGCGCCTGGTTCGGCCCGCTGATGGGGTTCCTCTCGGTGCTGCTGGGGATCGGTGGCGGCTCGATTGGCACGCCGATGCAGACGCTCCACGGTATCCCGATCCACCGCGCGGTCGCGACCTCGGCAGGCTTCGGCGTGACCATCGCGCTGCCCTCGGCGATCGGCTTCCTGCTGACGCCGGTGGCCGACGCGCCACCTTACTCGATCGGCGCGGTCAACATCCCCGCCTTCCTGATCGTCATCGCGATGACCACGATCACCGCCCCCCTTGGCGCGGCATTGGCCCATAAGCTCGACCCCAAGAAGCTCAAGCGCGTCTTCGCGGGCTTCCTGATGCTGGTCGCACTCAACATGCTGCGCAAAGCGTTTCTCTGAACTTCCTCTTGGCGAAAATATCCGGGGGGGCGCGCTAGCGCGGGGGGCAGCGCCCCCTCCATCATTTGATCTTGCGCGCCTTCGCCTCGTTCCAAAGCGCATCCATCTCGGCCAGATCGCTGTCCGTGGGCGCCTTGCCGCGCGCTTCAAGTTCGCGCTCGATATGCTTGAACCGGTTGGTAAATTTCAGATTGGCCGCGCGCAGCGACGCCTCCGGGTCCAACCCCAGATGCCGACCCAGATTGACCATCACGAACAGCAGGTCGCCATATTCCTCAGCCAGCTCCTCCGGGCCCAATTCGTCGCGCGCCTCTTCCAACTCGCGGGCCTCCTCGACGATCTTGTCGAGCACCTCGTCGGTCGAGGGCCAGTCGAAGCCCACCCGCGCCGCACGGTTCTGCAGCTTGATCGCACGGGTCAGCGCGGGCAGGCCCAAGGCCACCCCATCGAGCACGCCGACCC
Organism: Thioclava sp. ES.031; assembly: GCF_002563775.1. Classification (NCBI taxonomy): domain Bacteria; kingdom Pseudomonadati; phylum Pseudomonadota; class Alphaproteobacteria; order Rhodobacterales; family Paracoccaceae; genus Thioclava; species Thioclava sp. ES.031. The sequence goes on from NZ_PDJO01000001.1 coordinate 1,937,417, forward strand.
GCTCAGATTTACCCGCAGCTTTGCGCTCGGCTGCCTTGATCGCTTCCCAATCTGCGGTCTGCTGGTCGGCGGATTTCTCGCGGCTCTCGTCGCCGAAGACATGAGGATGACGCGCGACCATCTTCGCGTTGATCGCACGCAGCACGTCGGAGATATCGAACCGCCCGTCCTCGGACGCCATCTGCGCGTGATAGACCACCTGCAGCGCCAGATCGCCCAGCTCGCCCGGCAATTCCGACCAGGCCTGCCGCGCGATCGCATCGGCCACCTCATGGGCCTCCTCGATCGTGTAGGGCGCGATGGAGGCGAAATCCTGCTCCATATCCCACGGGCAACCGTTCTCCGGGTCACGCAGGCATTCCATGATCGCGGTCAGCCGAGTGAACTGATGGGCCGCATCGCCCGTATCGTCGAAGATGAGTGCGTCGTCGGGTTTGGCCATTGCAGCTTGCCTCCTGCCATGCGAATGCCTCTGGCCTAACCAGCCCGCAAGGGGAAGTCCACTATGCCCGTTCTCAACCGTATCGCCGATCTCGGCCCGCAAATGACCGAATGGCGGCACTGGCTGCATCGCCATCCCGAGCTGCGTTTCGATCTGCACCAGACCTCGGGTTTTGTCGCCGCGAAGCTGCGCGAAATCGGGGTGGATGAGATCCATGAAGGGATCGCTCAGACCGGGATCGTGGCGCTGATCAAAGGGCAGGGCGAAGGGCCGACCATCGGCCTGCGCGCAGACATGGATGCGCTGCCGATCACGGAAGAAACCCATGCGGAATACGCCTCCGAGACGCCCGGCAAGATGCATGCCTGCGGCCATGACGGGCATACGGCGATGCTTCTGGGGGCTGCGGCCTATCTCGCCGAGACCCGAAAATTCGCAGGCACCGTGGCGCTGATCTTCCAGCCGGCCGAGGAAGACGGCGGCGGCGCCGAGGTGATGGTCGATGCGGGCGTGATGGAGCGCTTCGGCATCTCGCGCGTCTTCGCGATCCACAACGCGCCGGGGCTGCCCTTCGGGCATTTCTACACCACGCCCGGCCCCTATCTCGCCTCGGTAGACGAGGCGCACGTGACGGTGACGGGGCGCGGCGGCCATGCGGCGACCCCGCAGGGCTGCATCGATCCGATCCCGGCGCTCTCGGCCATGGTGACCTCGCTGCAGACGGTGGTGTCGCGCAATGTCGGCGCGGGCGATGCGCTCGTCGTCTCGGTCACGCAGATCCATGCGGGCACCGCGCTCAACATCATCCCCGAAAGCGGCTTTCTCACCGCGACGATTCGCTGCTTCGAGCCGGAGGTCCGTGATCTGGCGGAAAAACGGCTGCGCGAAATCTGCGAAGGCATCGCGGCGGCGCATGGCGTCTGCGTTGAGATCGAATACGAACGCGGCTACCCGCCCACCGTGAACGACCCCGACGAGACAGGCTTCGCCGCCGAAGTCGCAAGCGAAATCGCGGGCCCCGAGCGGGTCCTGACCGATGCTCCGCGCGAAATGGGGGCCGAGGATTTCGCCTATATGCTGACGACCCGGCCCGGCGCCTATCTCTTCATGGGCACGGGCGAGGGCGCGGGGCTCCACCATCCGCGCTTCGATTTCAACGACGAGGCCGCGCCCGTGGGGGCCTCCTACCTCGCCCGGCTGGCCGAGCGCGCCTTGCCCTTGGGCTGAGACGCCTCCCTTCTTCTCGATCGAAATATCCCGGGGACGCTCCGCAGGAGCGGGGGCAGAGCCCCTTTTTTCCTTGCCGATCACAGCCCTCCGGCAATAGGGCGCGCGCGCCTCGTTTCCCTTCGCCGCGTCACCGCGACGTGAGGTCGCCTTCACAGGGGCGGCTTCGCCTTGCCAAGCCTCAGGGCCACGGCTAGGGTGCGCGCCGACAACCGGGGCTTGCTGCCCCCAAGGCCCATGACAAAGGACCATAGATCATGTTCGTGACCCCCGCTTTCGCGCAGGCCGCCGGTGGCGCCAGTAACCCCGCCGCCGCGTTTGGCCAGTTCCTTCCCCTGATCCTGATCTTCGTGATCATGTATTTCCTGCTGATCCGTCCGCAGCAGAAAAAAGCCAAGGAGCACAAGGCGATGCTCGAGGCGCTGCGCCGTGGTGATCAGGTCGTGACCCAGGGCGGCATTCTCGGCAAAGTCACCCATATCAAGGAAGACGGCGAGGTCGAGGTCGAGATCGCGCAGGGCGTAAAAGTCCGCGTGGTGAAATCGACCATCGTGCAGGTTGTTTCGCGCACCGAACCCGCCAAGACCTCTGAATAAGCCATAAAAGGCCCGTCCCCCATGTTGCACATCTCGCTGTGGAAGCGCGTGCTGATCCTGATCATCGTTTTGATCGGGGTCGTCTTTGCCGCGCCGAACATCTTTTACAACCGGGTGGAGGGGCATAACGATGCCGTTGCCGCCGCCGCGAAGGGCGAGTCTCTGACGCCCGAGCAGCAGGCCGCGCAGGCTGGCTGGCCCGATTGGCTGCCCTCCGACATCGTCAATCTCGGCCTCGATCTGCGCGGTGGCGCGCAGCTTCTGGCCGAGGTCAATGTCGGTGAGGTCTACAAGGCGCGCGTCGATGCGCTCTGGCCCGAGTTCCGCAAGGCGCTCGCCGCCGAACGCGGCACGCTCGGGTCGATCCGTCGCCTGAACGCCGATCCGGGCGTCCTGCGCATCCAGATCGGCAATGCCGACCAGATCGCGGAAGCCCAGAAGATCGCCGAGACGCTGAACAACCCGGTCTCGTCGCTGACCGGTGTGGGGCAGAAAACGCTCGCGATCACCACCGAGGGCAAACAGCTGATCATCCAGCTCTCGGATGCCGAGAAGGCCGCGACCGACGACCGCACGATGCAGCAATCGCTGGAGATCGTGCGCCGCCGGATCGACGCCGCGGGTACCCGTGAACCCACGATCGTGCGCGAAGGCGCCGACCGCATCCTGATCCAGGTGCCGGGCGCAAGCTCCGCACAGGAGATCAAGCAGCTCATCGGCACCACGGCGAAGCTGACCTTCAACTCGGTGATCGGCACCAGCTCGAACCCGAACGAGGCGGTGGGCTCGGATCAGGAAATCCTGCCCTCGGCCGATCAGAAGGGGCTCTACTACATCCTCGACAGCCTTCCGGTCGTGACCGGCGAAGACCTGACGGATGCGCGCCCCGATACCGATCAGAACGGCTATCCGGCGGTGGCCTTCCGCTTCAACGCGAGCGCGGCCCGCACTTTCGGCGATTACACGCAGAACAATATCGGCAAGCCCTTCGCCATCGTGCTCGACAACAAGGTGATCTCGGCGCCCACGATCCAATCGCATATCGCGGGTGGCTCGGGCATCATCACCGGCCGGTTCACGGTGAAAGAGGCGACCGATCTGGCGCTGCTGCTGCGCGCCGGTGCGCTGCCCGCTTCGATGACCTTCCTCGAAGAGCGGACCATCGGCCCGGAGCTGGGCGCGGATTCGATCGCCGCCGGCAAGATGGCCGCAGCCGTGGGCGCGGTGCTCGTGGTGGTCTTCATGATCGCGTCCTACGGCACCTTCGGCGTCTTCGCCTCGCTGGCGCTCGCGATCAACATCGCGCTGATCTTCGCGATCCTCTCGGTGATCGGCGGCACGCTGACGCTGCCCGGTATCGCAGGGATCGTGCTGACGATGGGCACGGCGGTCGACGCCAACGTGCTCGTGTTCGAGCGTATCCGCGAAGAGCTGCGCAATCAGCAGAAGGCGAAAGCCGCCCGCGCGATCGAGCTTGGCTATGAGCGCGCGATGTCCGCCATCGTCGACGCCAACGTGACCACCTTCCTCACGGCGGTGATCCTCTTCGTGCTGGGCGCAGGCCCGGTGCGCGGGTTCGCCGTCACCTTCCTGATCGGGATCATCACCTCGGTCTTCACCGCGATCTGGGTGACGCGGCTGTTCGTGAGCATCTGGTTCGCGCGCCGTCGTCCCCGCGAACTCGTACTGTAAGGGAGATCAAGACATGGCATTCCGTCTGAAACTGGTCCCCGAGAAGACCACCTTCGACTTTTTCCGTCATCAGAAGCTGACCTTCGGCTTCTCGGTCGTCATGGTGCTGGCCTCGCTGGTGCTCGTGCTGACGATGGGGCTGAACCTCGGCATCGACTTCCGCGGCGGCACCACGATCCGCACCGAGGCCGACCAGACCGAACCGGTCGATATCGGCGCCTACCGGCAGGCGATCGCGCCGCTCGATCTGGGCGACGTGCTGATCACGCAGGTCTATGACCCGAACTTCCGCGCCGATCAGAAGGTCGTCACGATCCGCATCCAGGCGCAGGACGGTCAGGAGGCGATCAGCCCCGACACACAGGCCAAGGTGCTGGAATCGCTCAAATCGGTGAACAAGGACATCAAGATCGTCGCGACCGAGTCGATCGGGCCCAAGGTCTCGGGCGAGCTGATCTGGACCGCGATCTGGTCCGTTCTGGCCGCCGTTGCCGCGATCCTGATCTATATCTGGCTGCGTTTTGAGTGGCAGTTCTCGGTGGGCGCGGTCGCCGCGCTGATCCATGACGTGACCGTCACCGTGGGCATCTTCGCGCTGTTCCAGATCAAGTTCGACCTGTCGATCATCGCGGCGCTGCTGACGATCCTCGGCTATTCGATCAACGATACCGTCGTCGTCTTCGACCGTCTTCGCGAGAACCTCGTGAAATACAAGAAGATGCCGCTGCGCGAGGTGATGAACCTCTCGGTCAACGAAACGCTGTCGCGCACCGTGATGACCTCGGGCACCACGCTGCTTGCGCTGATCTCGCTATTGGTTCTCGGCGGCGACGTGATCCGCAACTTCGTCTTCGCGATGACCTGGGGCGTGATCGTGGGCACCTATTCCTCGGTCTATGTCGCAAAGAACATCGTCCTGTTCATCGGGCTCGACCGCAACAAGGAGAAGAAGGACCCCTCGGAGAAGTTCTTCGACAAAACGGATGTCGCTACTGACTGAAGCCAATTTCGGGGCCTCGCTGCCGATCGACGGCTACGGGCCGGGCTTTTTCCGCGTGTCCGGAGAGGTCACGCGCGGCTCGGTCTGGGTCGCGGGCGAGGAGATGGGCAGCTGGGGCGGTCTGGACGACCGCGCGCCGCTGCTCGCACTCGCAGGCAAGCTCGACGTGCTGTTCATCGGCACCGGCGAAGAGATCGCCCATCTACCGAAGGACCTCGTGGCCGAGCTGGAGGCCGAGGGGCTGATGTGCGAGGGCATGGCCACGCCCTCGGCGGCCCGCACCTATAACGTGCTGCTGTCCGAAGGCCGCCGGGTCGGCTGTGCGCTGATCGCGATGCCGGAAAACCCTGCCACGCCCGAGACGCCTGAATGAGCATGCTGTCGGTCGAAGGGCTCGCGGTGTCGCGCGGTGGTCTCCCGGTTCTGGAAGACCTGAGCTTTTCGCTCGACGCAGGCCATGCGCTTGTGCTGCGCGGCCCCAACGGGGTCGGCAAGACGACGCTTCTGCGCACCTTGGCCGGGCTGCAACCGGCGCTGGCCGGGACGGTCTCGATGCCGCCGGAAAGCATGGCCTATGCCGCCCATTCCGACGGGCTGAAATCGACGCTGACCGTACGCGAGAATCTCGGCTTCTGGGCGTCGATCTATGCGACAAGCGATATCGAACCGGCGCTGGAGCGGATGAACCTGCAAAGCCTCGAGACGCGGCCCGCCCATAGCCTGTCTGCCGGGCAGAAGCGCCGCCTTGGTCTTGCGCGGCTTCTGGTCACCGGTCGCCCGATCTGGGTGCTGGACGAGCCGACCGTGTCGCTCGACACCGCGTCCGTCGGGCTTTTCGCCGACGCCGTGCGCGGCCATCTGGCAAGCGGCGGGGCCGCGCTGATCGCGACCCATATCGATCTCGGGCTGAACGAGGCCTCCGTACTCGACCTGACGCCCTTCAAGGCGAAGACGCCGGAAGAGGGCGGGATGCAGGGCGCTTTCGACGAGGCTTTCCTATGATCGCGCGGCGCGCTATCGGCGCGGTCGGGAGCCTCCGGCGGGGATATTTGAACCAAGGCGAAGGCAGCTGCGCGCTGTTTCGGCTTGGCCGAAATATCCCGGGGGATGAGCGGCGCAGCCGCGAAGGGGGCAGCGCCCCCTTGGTTGGCGCAGGAGGCTGGGCATGATCGCGCTTCTGCTCAGAGACCTGCGCCTTGCGGTGCGTGCGGGCGGCGGCTTCGGCCTCGGGCTGGCCTTCTTCCTGATCGTGGTGACGCTGGTCCCGTTCGGGGTGGGCCCCGAGGGGAAGATCCTCGCGCGGATCGCTCCGGGTATCCTGTGGGTGGGCGCGCTTCTGGCCTGCCTGCTCTCGCTCGACCGGATTTTCGCGCTCGATTACGAGGATGGCTCGCTCGATCTGCTGGTCACCGCGCCGGTGCCGCTCGAAGGGGTCGTCTCGATCAAGGCGCTCGCGCATTGGATCACGACCGGGCTGCCGCTGGTCGTCGCAGCGCCCGTGTTCGGGATCTTGCTGCATCTGCCGCAGGGCGCGCATTTTTGGATGGTGATCTCGCTTCTTCTGGGCACGCCTGCGCTGTCAGTTCTGGGCACGTTCGGGGCCGCGCTGACGGTCGGGCTGAAGCGCGGCGGACTTTTGTTGTCGCTGCTGGTCTTGCCATTCTATGTGCCGACCCTCATCTTCGGTGCGGAGCTCGTGCGCCGTGGCGCCGAGGGGATGAACACTGAGACACCGCTTCTGATGCTGGCCGGGATCACGGCCGCGACGGTCGCGCTGGTGCCCTTCGCCTCGGCCGCCGCGATCCGCGTCAATCTGCGCTAGCGCACCCCGCGCGCGCGCCGTGATAGGAAGAGCCGTGATACACAGAGCCAACCTGGCCAGAAGGTGAGCAGAACAACAAGATGTCGATCTGGGAATACGCCAACCCCGTCAAATTCATGAAGACCACGGACAAGATCCTGCCCTGGACGGTGGGAATTGCCGCGATCACGCTGATCGTCGGGCTGGTCTGGGGCTATTTCTTCGTCCCGGCCGCCGAGAATTTCGGCGGCTCGGTGAAGGTGATCTATGTCCATGTCCCCGCCGCGATGATGGCGATCAACATCTGGGTGATGATGGTCGTGACCTCGCTGATCTGGTTGATCCGTCGCCACCATGTCTCGGCGCTGGCCGCGAAGGCTGCGGCGCCCATCGGCGCGGTGATGACGCTGATCGCGCTGATCACCGGCGCGGTCTGGGGCCAGCCGATGTGGGGCACATGGTGGGAATGGGATCCGCGACTGACCTCGTTCCTGATCCTGTTCCTGTTCTACCTCGGCTATATCGCGCTTTGGGCTGCGGTCGAGAACCCCGATACGGCCGCCGATCTGACCGGCGTGCTCAGCCTTGTCGGCGGGGTGTTCGCGGTGCTCTCGCGCTATGCGGCGAATTTCTGGAACCAGGGGCTGCATCAGGGGGCGACGCTCTCGATGGATTCCGAGCAGCACATCGCCGATGTCTACTGGTTCCCGCTGCTTCTGTGCTTGGCCGGGTTCGTCTTCTTCTTCCTCGCGCTGGTGCTGATCCGCACCCGCACCGAGGTCCGCGCGCGCCGTCTGGGCGCCATCCAGCAACGTGAGCGCATGGCATGAGTGATACGACCGAGCAAAGCGGCACCGTCACCGAGGGCGGCGTCGTCCTCGTGGATCCGTCCACTAAATCCTATACCGAAACCGTCAATATCGCCTGGGCCTCGACGGTCGTGCTTCTGGTGTTGATCGTCGTCGTCTCGCTGATGCGCGGCGCGAAGGTGAAACGTCAATTGGCCGAGGCCGAGGCTCGCCGGAAAGGGGGCGCACATGGTTAAGCCGCTGATGCTGCTGCCGCCGCTGATCTTCGCGGGGCTTGCGGGCGTGTTCATCTGGGGGATGACACGCGAAGACCCGACCCAGCTGCCGACGGCTTTCGCGGGCAAACCCGCGCCGCCGGTGCAGCTTGAACCGCTGGGCGATTTCGAACCCTTCACCGATGCCGATCTCAAGGACGGCAAGGTCAAGCTGGTGAACTTCTGGGCCTCGTGGTGCGCGCCGTGCCGGGTCGAGCATCCCAATCTCGAAGCGCTCGCCGATGAGGGGATTCCGATCTACGGGGTCAACTACAAGGACAAGCCCGCCAAGGCGCAGGGCTTCCTGAGGGAGATGGGCAACCCGTTCGCCGAGCTCGGCGCCGATCCGAACGGCAAGATGGCGCTGAACTGGGGCGTCTACGGCGTGCCCGAGACCTTCGTGATCGATGGCACGGGGAAAGTGCTCTACCGCTTTGCCGGCCCGCTGACCGAGCGCGTGATCGCCTCGGATCTGCGACCGCTCCTGAACGGCGAGACGGCCGCGAAGTAAAGGGCAGGGCGCGAGCGCGCCACTTCCCCCGATAGCTTCAAAAGCAAAGGCCCCCGAACCGGGGGCCTTTCTTGTCTGAAACTCAGAACGGGATCTCGTCGTCGAAATCCGAGCGGCCACCGCCGCCACCGCCACCGGAGCCGCCCGAGGACGGGCCGCCATAGCCGCCGCCATCATCGTAGCCGCCGCCACCCGAGGACGGACCGCCGTAGCCACCGCCACCGCCGCCTTGACCGCCGCCCGAGCCGCCAGGCCCGTCGAGCATGGTCAGTTCGCTGCGATAGGGGCGCAGCACGACCTCGGTCGAATAACGGTCCTGACCGTTCTGGTCCTGCCATTTGCGGGTTTCGAGCTGGCCCTCGATATAGACCTTCGAGCCTTTGCGCAGATATTGCTCCGCCACTTTCGCCAGCGGCTCCGAGAAGATCGCGACCGAATGCCATTCGGTGCGCTCCTTGCGCTCGCCGGTATTACGGTCGCGCCACGTCTCGGAGGTGGCGATGCGCAGGTTGCACACCTTGCCGCCGTTCGAGAAGGTCCGCACCTCCGGGTCTCGGCCCAGATTGCCGATCAGAATGACCTTGTTGACGCTGCCTGCCATATTGCCTCCGCCTGCGATTCTAGAATTGGTCCCAAAGGGTATAGAGCAGAGCCCCGCGAGAGCCTAGGGGCGAAGGTTCGCTCAACCGTGACGGAAAGCGGCGAAATCCCGCGTGCATCTTTGGTTTGAGAGCGATTTCGGCCCCAGATTTCCAACCTTGTGCCGATAGATGGCGCCGTGGGTTTGCCACAGGTCTGGACGAGCCGGACGGCACACGGGGACGAACCCCACCCGATCCGGTCGAGCAACCCCACATCCCATGAGGAGATACCCCATGAAATACCTGATGCTGATCGCCGCGAGCGCCACGATTGCCGCTGCCTCCACTCTCCCCGCACTCGCAGAAGGTGGCGAAGGCGCCGTGGCCCCGGCGAAAGAGCAGAAGCTCGCAGCCGAGCTGAAAAATCAGGGCTACGACGTGCGCCGGATGGAAATGGAAGACGGCTATATCGAAGTCTACGCGATGAAGGACGGCAAGCGCGCTCAGCTCTTCTTCAACTCCAAGCTTCAGCAGGTGAAGCGCTCGGACAGCAACTGATCCGATCCTCAAGGGGCGGGCCGGCACGATCCGGCCCGTCTTCCTCACGCCAGTCTTTCCAGAAGCAGCAGGAGGGCCCGATCATGGCCATCGAAGACGCGAGCTTTACCGATCTTCCGTCGCAGGAGACGTCTCACGCAGAACCGCCGCCCGTCGGTGCGCATAGCGTATGGGACCCGTTTGTCCGGGTGTTCCACTGGTCCATCGCGGGCCTCTTCACCGCCAATGCGTTCTTCACCTCGCCGAAGCACGATCTGCACCACTGGATCGGCTACACGGTCGCGGGCCTCGTGACGGCGCGTATCCTCTGGGGGCTGTTCGGCACCCGCCACGCGCGCTTCAAGGACTTCCCGCCATCGCCCACCGGGGCGCTGACTCAGCTGCGCGATATGGCCACGGGCCGGCGGCACGCGCATCTGGGCCATTCGCCGCTCGGCGCGCTGATGATTTACAACCTTTTGATCACGCTTCTCGTCATCGCGGGAACGGGCTGGTTGATGACCACTGACGCCTATTGGGGCGTGAAATGGCCCGAGTCACTGCATGAACTCGCCGTCAACTGGGCCGAAGTCTCGATCGCCGCCCATATTGCTGCCGTCGTCTTTGAGAGCCGCCGGTTGCGCGTGAACCTTGCGCGCGCGATGATCACCGGTAAGAAGGTGTTCCGCGGCAACAGAGGGTAAGCGCCGATGGCGGTTTCGCGAGAGCGAGTCTCAATCTGGACGAAAGAGGGCGCATTGGTCGCCCTCATCATATTCCAAGCCGCCTGCACATCGCTCTTCGTGGCCGACGTGTTCGACGACTTCCGCGAGGCCGGGCGTTTCTCCCTGCATCTCAACATGGAGCTTTTCGCCAATCTCGGCCTGATCGCGGGGATCGTCGTGGAGGCGGCGGTGCTTTGGGCGCTGCTGCGGCGACAGGCCCGCGCGGACCGCACGATCGGCGCCGCGCAAGGTGCGATGGCCGAGATGATGGGCGCGCAGTTCGACCAATGGGGGCTGACCCCCGCGGAGGCCGATGTCGCAGGGTTCACCATCAAGGGTTTCTCGGTTTCGGAGACCGCCTCTTTCCGCGGATCGAGCGAGGCCACGGTGAAATCCCATCTCAATTCCGTCTATCGCAAGGCGGGCGTGTCGGGCCGCTCTCAGCTCGTTTCGATCTTCGTGGAGGAGCTGTTTCACGGCCCCATCAGGGCCGATGCGAAAAAGCAACAGGTGCGCGCAATCTGACGCTACGGCAGCTTATCGGCGGGAGGTTGCCGAGGCGATTGGCGTTTTGCTTTAACTTTTGGCTGATTTCTCTATAGTTTGCCCCAGAATACGTGGACAGTGAGTGGTGGGGGCCGATGCGTAGAACGATCGGAAGTCTCGGATTCGTGGCGATTGCCGCGGCGACGGTGATGGCGGGCCCGATGAGTGCCCAGGCAGAGGGGCTGCGGCTTCAGGGGAGTTCTTCGAAGTCCCGCGCGATGCTGTTCCGAAACCAGATCAACATCCTCGATACCCGCGCGGCCCAGCAATACGAGCATTCCTCGCGATTGACGCCGAAAGGCAAGCTGACCCAGACCGCCAGTGCCGAGAGCGTGCCGCGCTACAACGGCAAGTATCGCGGCCAATATATGAACACCGCGAAATCGGTGGCCTCGCGCCACGGCATCCCGGCCGATCTGTTCCTGCGCCTCGTGCAGCAGGAAAGCGGCTGGAACCCGCAGGCGCGCTCGCATAAGGGCGCGATGGGGCTGGCGCAGCTGATGCCCGCCACCGCGCGCAAACTGGGTGTGAACCCCCGCGATCCGGCGCAGAACCTCGAAGGCGGCGCGCGCTACCTGAAGATGATGTATGACCGGTTCGGAAGCTGGCGACTGGCGCTCGCGGCTTACAATGCGGGGCCGGAGGCCGTCGCGAAACATAACGGCATTCCGCCCTATCGCGAGACCCGGAATTACGTGCGGATCATCCTCGGCGGGTGATCTTCACCGGGAAAGACCAAGAAAAGCCCCGCAAGATCAGCGATCTGCGGGGCTTTCTTTATGTCTTGGGCAAAGAGAGCCGCCGAAGCGGCTGATCTTACGGAATGATCCGGGTGTATTTCGTGCCCGCGAGCGTCGCGCCCGCCATCAGACCGGCCTGACCGAAGACCAGCGCGATGATCGGCGCGGTCGAGGTCAGGGTGGAGGCCGAAATCGCGCCGCCCTGATCCGGCACCGCATAGCGCGCATCCGCGCCCAGCTGCCAGCCATCGCCGCGGCGGAAGCCGGCCAGCGCCTCGGGCGTCATGAAGAACAGGGCATGGGCATATTGCTGCGCCCCGATCTGCAGGCCGAAGCTTGCCGCCGCTGCCGAGTAGTAATCCACGGTCACGTTGTTGATCCGCAGCGCACCGCGCCCGAACGCGCCGCCGATGCCGAAGCCCGCTTCGGTCATCAAAGGCATCCAAAGCACGCCCACCGATTTACTCTCGAGATCGCGGGTGCCGGGATATTTCGTCAGAAGGTAGTTCCGGGTCGCATCGACCCGCGCGTCCAGCTTGGCGCTGCCTGCACTGCCCACGCCGTTGCCGCAGGCTGCAAGGCCAAGCCCCGCACCGCCCATCGCCAGAAGGGTCCGTCTGGAAAGTTTCGTCATGTCTGTCGCTCCGCTCGATATGCCCGATCTCACGCCGGGCTGACTGGTCTTATTACGACCGCATGGCACAATTAATAGAGGAGGGAACCCGTTTTGTCACTTCTTCTTGAGTCCATTCACAGCGAAGTGGCAAGACCCTGCTCAGCCGTTACCGAGCAGCTTCGCAGCCTCCGGCGCGAAATAGGTGAGCACGCCATCGCAGCCCGCGCGGCGGAAGCTCATCAGGCTTTCGAGCATGACCTTCTCGTGGTCGAGCCAGCCGTTCTGCACCGCCGCCATCAGCATCGCGTATTCGCCCGACACCTGATAGGCATAGGTCGGCACGCCGAACTGCTCTTTCACGCGGTGGCAGATGTCGAGATAGGGCATCCCCGGCTTGACCATGACCATATCCGCACCCTCCGACAGATCGCGCGCGACCAGCCGGATCGCCTCGTCGGAATTTCCGGGGTTCATCTGGTAGGTCTTCTTGTCGCCCTTGAGCGCGCCGGTCGCACCCACCGCATCGCGGAACGGCCCGTAGAAGCCGGAAGCATATTTCGCGGCATAGCTGAGGATCGTCACATCGGCATGGCCCGCAGCTTCGAGCGCCGAGCGCAGCGCCGTGATCCGCCCGTCCATCATGTCCGAGGGCCCGAGGATATCCGCCCCGGCCTCGGCCTGCGCGATCCCCATTTTGACAAGACATTCAACGGTTTCATCGTTGAGGATAACCCCGTCTCGCACCAGCCCGTCATGGCCGTTGGCGTTGTAGGGATCGAGCGCGATATCGGTCATGATCGCGATCTCGGGCACCTCCGCCTTGATCGCGCGGATCACCCGGTTGGTGATGTTCTCGGGGTTCCAGGCCTCTTCGCAGGCCTCGGTCTTCACCGCCGGATCGGTATAGGGAAAGAGGCAGATCGCCGGGATGCCGAGCTTTGCGGCCTCTTCGGCGGCGCGCACCGCCCCCTCGAGCGTGCGACGCACGACGCCCGGCATCGAGGGCACCTCGACATCCGCGCCCGGCACGTCGGTAATGAAGATCGGCCAGATCATGTCCTTCACGCTCAACCGGTGTTCCTGCGCGAGATCGCGAAGCGCTGCAGTGCGGCGCATCCGGCGCAGACGGGTATGCGGGAAGGGCGGAAGGATCGGGTTCATCGGCAGGCTCCTCTGGCTCGGCCAAAGGGGTGCCACGGATCGCTGCCACAGGCAAGCGCGGCCGATCCGCGCGGGGTTCCGCTCGGGCCGAGGCTGGTCTATGTCTCGACGAGAGGGGCCGCGACACGACGACCCGGAAGAACGAGGGCGAGGGGCTTGGAAGTTTTCGACACGATCGCGCGGCTGATCGACCTGCGCAGCTTTTCCAACTTGTGGTATTGGATCGCGCTGGCCGCGGTCTGGTCCTCGGCCTCGCATTGGGTGCTGGGCGTGCCGTGGGACATGGTGATCCGCGCGCGCCGAAAGGGCGGCGAGGCGGCCGAAGATCTCGCGGCGATGACGGCGCTGAGCGCGCGCAGGCTGAACCGGATCCGGCGCGATGCGGGGGTCTCGATGTCGATCACCATCCCGTTCATGCTGAGCTTCCTGCTGATCACCGGTTTCATCTATGGCTCGGAGACGGCTCAGGCATTCGCGCTGCTGCTGGTGCCGATGATGGGGGTGTTCGGGCTGAGCCTGCGCCTCGCGCACAAACTCGACGCGCAGCCTTCGCTCGCGCATGATCCCGCGCTCGCGATCAAGGCGCTCTCGCGTCACCGGGTGAACGTTCAGGCGATCGGCGTGGTCGCGATCATCGTGAGCGCGCTTTGGGGAATGTATCAGAACCTTCTCGCTTCGATGCTGGTTTGACGCGCGAAGCAACTTGACACCGGAGACAGGCCGGATACCTCGCTTGGCTATGGAGCATTTTCTTCTCTCGGGCGCCCCGGAAGGGTTCGACGCCGCCTTGCTGGCCAAAGAACTTGCCAAGGGCAAATCGGTCATCCATGTCGCGCGCGACGATCGCCGTCTGGCGGCCATGCGCGGGGCGCTTGCGTTCTTCGCGCCCGAGGCGACGGTGCTCGACTTCCCAGCCTGGGATTGTCTGCCCTATGACCGGGTCTCGCCCAATGCAGATATCTCGGCCACGCGGATGGCGACGCTGGCCGCATTGGCTTCGGGCATGCCCGGGCCGTTCGTTCTGCTGACGACGCTCTCGGCTGCCATGCAACGCGTGCCCGCGCGCGAGGTGCTGGCGGGTGCGAGCTTCACCGCGCAGGTCGGCAAGCGGATCAACGAGCAGGCGTTGCGCGAATTCCTCGTGCGGATGGGCTTCTCGCAGGCCTCGACCGTCTCCGAGCCCGGCGATTACGCGATCCGCGGCGGCATCATCGACATCTTTCCGCCCGGCGAGGGCGGTCCGGTGCGGCTCGATCTGTTCGGCGATGTGCTGGACGACGCGCGCCGCTTCGATCCGGTGAGCCAGCGCACGACCGAGAAGCTGAAAGGCGTGGAGCTGGCGCCGGTCTCCGAGGTCATTCTCGACGAGGCCGCGATTACGCGCTTCCGGCAGAATTACCGGATCGAGTTCGGCTCGGGCGGCGCGGAAGACCCGCTTTACGAGGCGGTTTCGGCAGGGCGCAAACAGGCGGGGATGGAGCATTGGTTGGGCTTCTTCCATGAAAAGCTCGAGACCATCTTCGACTATCTGCCCGGCGCGTCGGTAATGCTCGACGACCAGATCGCCGCGCAGCAGGAAAGCCGCTGGGAAGGGATCGCGGATCGATACGACACGCGGCGCGAGGCGATGACCCGGCGCGACCGGCTGGACTCTGTCTATAAACCCGCGCCGCCGCAGCTTTTGTATTTGAACCCAGAGGGTTGGGAGGCGGTCTTGAAGCCGCTTCGTGTGCTGCGCCTGCAGGTGATCCCGGCACCGCCCGGACCCGGCATCCTCAATGCGGGCGGGCGCGTGGGGCGCAATTTCGCGCCCGAGCGTAAGGTCGAAAACGTCAGCCTGTTCAGCGCCTTGAAGGATCATGTTCAAGCGCGTCTGGCCGATGGGCCCGTGGTGATCGCGAGCTGGTCCGAGGGCGCGCGCGAACGTCTGCGCGGATTGATGGAAGACGAAGGGCTGATCGGCGCCAAGCTGATCGGCTCTGCGCGCGAGATCGGGCCGGGGGTGAACCTCACGGTCTGGCCGCTCGACGAGGGGTTCGAAGCGCCGCGTGACGGTGGCGAGATGACCGTGATTTCCGAGCAGGACGTGCTGGGCGAGCGGCTCGTCTCGAAGCCGCGGCGCAAGCGCAAGGCCGAGAATTTCCTGACCGAACACACGACGCTGTCGCCCGGCGATCTGGTCGTGCATGTCGATCACGGGGTGGGCCGCTACAAGGGTCTGGAGACGGTCACGGCCCTTGGCGCGCCGCATGAATGCGTGCTCTTGGAATATGCGGGCGGGGATCGCCTCTATCTGCCGGTCGAGAATATCGAACTGCTCAGCCGTTACGGCCATGAGGAGGGCTTGCTCGACAAGCTCGGCGGGGGCGCGTGGCAGGCCAAGAAGGCCAAGCTGAAAGAGCGTATCCGCCAGATCGCCGACAAGCTGATGCGGATCGCGGCGGAGCGCCACCTGCGCAACGCGCCCATTCTGGAAGCGCCGCATCACGAGTGGGAAAGCTTCGCCGCGCGCTTCCCCTATACCGAGACCGACGATCAGATGAGCGCGATCGAGGATGTCGTGGACGATCTTAAATCGGGCACGCCGATGGACCGTCTTGTCGTGGGCGATGTGGGCTTCGGCAAGACCGAAGTCGCGATGCGGGCGGCCTTCGTCGCCGCGCAATCGGGCATGCAGGTCGCGGTGATCGCGCCGACGACGCTGCTCGCGCGCCAGCATTACAAGACCTTCGCCGAACGCTTCCGGGGCACCGCGCTGAACGTGAAGCCGCTCAGCCGCTTCGTCTCCGCCAAGGAGGCCACAAAGACCCGCGAAGGGCTGCGCGACGGCACGGTCGATATCGTGATCGGCACTCACGCGGTGCTGGCCAAGACGGTGAAATTCGCCAATCTCGGCCTGCTGGTCATCGACGAGGAGCAGCATTTCGGCGTGCAGCACAAAGAGCGCCTGAAAGAGATGCGCTCGGAAATCCATGTGCTCACGCTGACCGCGACGCCGATCCCGCGCACGCTGCAACTCTCGCTGACCGGGGTGCGCGACTTGTCGATCATCGGCACGCCGCCCGTCGACCGTCTCGCGATCCGCACCTATGTCTCCGAATTCGACACCGTCACCGTGCGCGAGGCGCTGCTGCGCGAGCATTATCGCGGCGGGCAGAGCTTCTATGTCGTGCCGCGGATTTCCGATCTTCCCGAAATCGAGGAATTTCTGCAAACTCACGTGCCGGAGGTGAAATATCTCGTGGCGCACGGCCAGATGGCGGCGGGCGAACTCGATGACCGGATGAACGCCTTCTACGATGGTAAATACGACGTGTTGCTGGCGACCACGATTGTCGAAAGCGGCCTCGATATTCCGACCGCGAACACGATGGTGATCCACCGCGCCGATATGTTCGGCCTGAGCCAGCTCTACCAGATCCGGGGCCGTGTGGGCCGCGCCAAGACGCGGGCCTATTGCTACCTGACGACGAAGCCGCGGATGCCGCTGACGCCGCAGGCGCAGAAACGATTGCGTCTGTTGGGGTCGCTCGACAGTCTCGGGGCGGGGTTCAACCTTGCAAGCCAGGATCTCGACCTGCGCGGCGCGGGCAACCTTCTGGGCGAGGAACAGTCAGGGCATATCCGCGAGGTCGGCTACGAGCTGTACCAGTCGATGCTGGAAGAGACGATCTCGAAGCTGAAATCGGGCGAGCTGACCGAGACGGCGGATGGCGACTGGTCGCCGCAGATTAATCTCGGCGTGCCGGTGATGATCCCCGACAGCTACATCCCGGATCTCGACGTGCGCCTCGGCCTCTATCGTCGCCTGTCGAGCCTGACCACCAAAGTCGAGCTGGAAGGCTTCGCAGCCGAGCTGATCGACCGCTTTGGCGAACTGCCGAAAGAGGTCAACACGCTGCTGCTGGTCGTTCGGATCAAGGCGATGTGCAAACGCGCGATGATCGCCAAGCTCGATGCCGGTCCGAAAGGCGCGACCGTCCAGTTCCACAACGACAAGTTCCCGAACCCGCAGGGCCTCGTGGAATTCCTCACCGCGCAGCGCGATCTGGCCAAGGTGAAGGACAACAAGCTGGTCATTCGCCGCGACTGGAAGAACGACAAGGACAAGATCAAGGGCGCCTTCGCAATTGCCCGCGATCTCGCCGAGAAGGTTATCGAGGCGAAGAAGGCGAAGGCCTGAGCGGCTCTGCGCGGAACATCACCTGTCCGCGCGGCAGCATCCGGTCGTCGCGGGTGAGGCTCCAGCCTGACGCATCCGCCATCGCGTAGAGCGCGGCGTCCGAGAGGTGATAGGGCGCGCGCGCGGCATGGGTGACGACGCCGTCCTTCTGACGGTGGCTGATCGCCTCGTCGGGGGCGAGGAACACCGTCAGCAGCACGCACTCCAGTTGAGAAAAGCGTCGCAACCCATCGAGACAACGCGCAATAGCGTCGCTCTCCAGATGCGGGAAGACGCCGAAAGCGATGGCATGGGTGATCGTGTCGGTGACACCGGCGAAGGTGAAATCCGCATCCTCCACTAGCTGCACAGGATCGAGCCGCTCGCGGGCGTCAAGCTCCGCCGCATAGCCCGCCAGCATCAGCGCGCGCGAGGCATCCGTGCCCCAGTAATGACCCGGCTTCAGATAGGGCACCGCCTTGCAGCCCAGCCGCAAGGCGCCCGCACCGATATCGAGAAGCACGTGATCGGGCCGCAACCCGTGATCCATGAGCGCCGCCATCTGGGCGCGGCCTGTCTCGTCCCAGCGACCGCCCACGATGTCGCGGTGGCGACCCTTGGCGAGCGCCTCATCGTAGAACCCGGGGCGGGCATAGGGCGAGGACATCGGGAGCGACTCGGGATCGGGGAAAGATGCGCGGGTATGCGCCCTTTGCCCCCGCGCGTAAAGCCCCGTCAGTCGGTCTCCTGCGTCTTGCGGATCAGCCACCAGGCGAGGCTCGAACAGGTCAGCGTCGCGATCACCATCGGCAGCGCGGTGCCGTTGAAGGACAGCCCCACGGGGGCTGCGATCACCACCGCGCCGACCGTCGAGATCGCGGCCACGATAGAGGCCGCCATGCCCGCGATATGGCCCATATGCTCCAGCGCCAGCGCGTTCAGGTTCCCGAAGGTCAGGCCCGCCATCGCGAAGACCGAGACCGAATAGAGGAAGATGAACGGGAAGCCGCTTGCGCCATCGGTCAGACCCGAAAGCACGAGAACCAGCATCACCGCCGAAACGACGATCTGGACCAGATAAGTCCCCTTGACGATCTTGCGCATCCCCAGCCGCATCACGTAGCGCGCGTTGAAGATCGTGGCCGTGCCCGCCATCAGCGCGCCGATCGCGAACCACATCGGGAAAGTGTCGGTCACGCCATGGGCTGCGTAAAGCTGCTGCGCGGTCGACAGCAGGCCGAACATCTGCCCGAAGCCCAGTGTCATCGTCACGATATAGAGGCGCACATCGGCATGGGTGATCACCTCCATCGCCGCGGCGCGCAGCTTCGACACGCTCAGCGGACGGCGGTCTTCCGGCGCGAGCGTTTCGGGTTGGCGGATCAACAGCCAGCTCACGCCGACGCAGCCGAAGACCATGAAGGCCCAGAACACGCCGCGCCAGCCCGCAAACGCGATCACCAGTTGGCCGATCGACGGCGCGACCGCGGGCACGAGGATGAAGATCATCATGATGAAAGAGGTGATCTTCGCCATTTCGCGCCCGGCAAACAGGTCGCGCACCAGCGCCATCACGGTGATCCGCGGGCCCGAAGCGCCGATCCCCTGCAGCACCCGCGCGGCCAGCAGCGCCTCGAGGCTCTGCGCATGGGCGGCGATGAACGCCCCGACCATGTAGATCGCGATGCCGCCCGCGATGGTCTTGCGCCGTCCCAGCGCATCCGAGATCGGCCCGGCGAAGAGCGTGCCCACGCCCATGCCCAGCACGAAGGAGGTCAGCACGAGCTGCGCACGGTTGACCGCATCGGGGCTCAACTCGGCCGCGATCTGCGGTAGCGCCGGCAGCATCCCGTCGATCGAAAAGGCGATCGTCGCGATCAGCGAGGCGAGCATGACCGTCAGTTCGGGCAGCGAAAGAGGCGTGCGCGCCCGGGGCGCGTCAGAGATCTGGGACATTCTGGGGGACTTTCCGAAAGTCGGATTTATTCGAAGCGCGAGCATAGGGAGCTGCGCCGATTTGGCCAGAGGGCCGGGCGCGCAGCCCCCTGTGCGCTCACGCGATAGTGACGGCGGCTGCGACGCCGGACGGAGTGGTCAGTGCTGGGTCGCGTCGGAGGGTGCGCCGGACAGCTCGTCGATCACCTGCAGCCACAGCTCGGTCGGTTGCGCGCCGCTCACCAGATGCGCATTGGCGACAACGACCGAGGGCACCGCGTTGATCCCACGTTCGCGCGCATGCGCTTCCTTCGCGACGATCGTGTCGATGTCGGCATCCGAAGCCAGAAGGCGTTCCACCAGCCGCGGGTCCATCTGCGCGGCCTCCGCCACCTCGCACAGCACAGTCGCGTCGCCGATATTGCGCCCGTCGCGCCAATGCGCGGCCAGCAGCCCCTCCATCACATCCTCCTGACGCTCTTCCAGCCCCGCCCAATGGAGCAGGCGATGCGCGTTGCGGGTGTTGGGCTGATGGGTGACGCGCTCGGGGTGGAAATCGTAGCCTTCCGCCTCGGCGATCTCTAGGAGCTGCACATGCATCTTCGCGGCCCCGTCCTGACCGAATTTCGCCTGCAGGTAATCGGCGCGCGCCATTCCCTCGGGCGGCATCGTCGGGTTCAGTTCGAACGGTTGCCAGGCACGCTGGAACGGGTGGTTGGGACGTTGCGCCAAGGCCCGGTCCAGCCGCGCCTTGCCGATGAAGCACCACGGGCAAACGGGATCGGCGAAAATATCGAGCGTGATCATGAGGGGACCTCCTGTTGCAGCATGGTGCGGATCTCCGAGCGCAGCACCTTGCCGTTACGGTTGCGGGGCAGGGCGGCGATATGGGCGTAAAGGCGGGGTTGCTTGTAGCGTGCAAGCCGCGCCTCGGCATGCGCGCGCAAACTGTCTTCTTCCGCCTCGCCGGTATAGGCCAGCGCAATGACGCTGGCATCGGCCTTCACCGCGATCTCGACGGCGGCCACATCCCCCGCGCCGGGGCAGTCATGCATGACCTCCTCGACCTCGATCGGCGAGACCCGGAAGCCGCCCGCATTCATCATATCATAGCCGCGCCCGAGATAGGTGATCGCACCGTCTTCGCCCATCGAGACCGTGTCGCCGGTCACGAACCACGGGCCGATCCGGCGGGCCGCCGTCTCTTCGGGCGCATTCCAATAGCCCAGATAGAGCCCCGGATCGCTCTCGTGGATCGCAAGCTGACCCGGCTCGCCGCGCGGCACCGGTTGCCCATCCTCGCCCAGCACCGCCACATGGCGGCCCGCCTGCGGATAGCCGCAAGTTCCGGGCGGCGCGGGATGATCGGGACTGCCCGAGATGAAGGTCGAGCATTCCGACATGCCGAGCGCTTCATAGACCTTGGTGCCCGTCGCCGCGTTCCAGGCCGCGCGCGTGGGCTCGGGCAGGGCCTCGCCCGCGCTCAGACCATGGCGCAGCTTCGGAAGCGACAGCGTCTCGTGATGTTTCAGGATTTGCCGATAGACCCCGGGGGCGGCAGCGAAGATCGTCGCGTCGAACCGTTTGAGCAGCAGGGGCAGACTGCGCGGCTCGACCCCGTCCGCCGGGATCAGCGCGGTCGCGCCCAGCGTCCACGGATCCATCAGCCCGGTCCCGAGCGTATAGGTCCAGTTGAAGGCGCCCGCATGCATCAGACGGTCGTCCGACCCAATGCCATACCAGCCGCGATACATCATCTGCCGCGCCCAGATCGCACGATGCGCATGCATCACCGCGCGCGCGGAACCACCGGTGCCGGAGGTGAAAATCATGTAAGCGAGGCGGTTCGGATCGCCCATCGCGTAGTCGCAGGGCGCGGCGTCCTCGGCCTTGCGCAGAATGTCGGCAGGGATCACGCGCGCCGGATGATCGGGCAGGGCAATCCCGTCGCCCGCCACGACAGCCGCCGGATCGAGATCGGCGGCGAGCTTGGTAATCTCGGCCTCGGTCAGCTGCGCCGAGGTCGGCACCGGAACCAGACCGGCGGCGATGGCGCCAAGGAACGCGATGGGAAATTCCGGCCCGTTGCCCAGCCGCAGCATCACACGGTCGCCGGGCGTCAGCCCCGCGTCGAGCAAAAGCGTCCCTGCACCGAGCACCGCCGAAATCAGTCGCCCATAAGACCAACGCTGCGCGCCCGAGGGCTTCACGATCTGCATCGCCAGCTTGTCGGGGGTCGCCGTGCCAGCCGCCAAGACATGCGCCGCCATATTGAAGGCGCCAGGCGGGTCGGGGATCGGGTTTGTGCGGTAAACTGAATCCATGCAGCCTAGCTAGGACGCAGCGCGCGCCCGAGCAAGCCCGAACGCGCAGACATCACTCTGGCTTCGCCTTGGCGAAAATATCCCGGGGAGCGGCGGAGCCGCGGGGGCAGAGCCCCCTTCAACCTAAGTCATGCGCGCTTCCGCGCGCGGGGGCAGAGCCCCATGCGACCGATCAACGGCGCGCGACGCTCACTCTTCGTCGTCGTCTCCGAAGCGGGCGTCGTCGTCATATTCGTCTTCGCCCTCGCCGACATATTTCGCCGACAGCGCAATCGAATGACCGTCATGGGTCGGGTCCATGACCACGTCCGAGGGCAATTCGCCCCGCATCCAGTCGCGGATTTCGTCGCGCGCGTCGGCCGGTTCCTGTTCGGTCAGCTCGGCGACATAGCGGATGAAGGCCTTCTGATCGCCGTCGATCTCGTCAAGTTCGGCCTCGTCGGCTTCGGGCCACTTGTCCACGATCGCCTCGTAAAATGCCGCCCAGTTTTCCTCGATATGGTGCCATTTCATCGCTTTTGATCCTTTTCTTCGCGGCTCGTCTCACGGGCGGCCCTATGTCTGAGAAAGGGACGCCCGGGGGGCTTTGCAAGGCACAAGGCAAAGATACCTCGCGCGGTTCCATATCGTGATCAGTTCCGGGAGGTTACCTGAACCAGCCCTGCACCGAGCGCGCACCGCCGGAGATGTCGTCGCCCACGCCGGCCACCGTGTTGCAGCCTGCCAATGCCGCAGCGACTGCTGCCAGAAGGATGAGTTTTTTCATTGTCCTGCCTCTTGATACCACCAGACATCGGGTTGAAAACCCGGCCATGCCCCGTATAGCGGGGTCTTCTCAGGGTAGTGAAGCTGCTTGATATGGGCGATGCGGTCAACCGGGGCATACCAGATCGGGATGACATAGCGGCCCGCAGTCAACACTCGGTCGAGCGCATGGGTTGCGGCGACGAAATCCTCGTGGCTTTTGGCGTCCAGCATCGCGCGGACCATCGCCTCGGCGGCGGGGGAATTCATCCCCATCCAGTTGCGCGAGCCGGGCTGTTTCACGCCTTTCGAGCCCCAATAGAGGTTCTGCTCGTTGCCGGGCGACAGCGACAGCGCGCGCCAGTACCACGCCATGTCGAAATCATAGGCATTGGTGCGCTGCGTATATTGCGCGTCATCGATCACGGTCACTTTCGGGAAGATGCCCAGCTTCTTGAGCGCCTCGGTGTAGATATCGACGATGCTCTGGGTCTCCGCCGCGCCTTGCTGCAGCACGATCTCGAAAGTGAAGGGCTTGCCGTCCTTCTTGAGCACGCCATCGCTGTCGACTTGCCAGCCCGCGTCTTCCAGCAGCTTCGCCGCGGCGCGCATGTTCTTGCGGTTGCGCACGCCACCATCCGAGCTCGGCAGCGTATAACCGTCGATCGTGCCGGGCGGGAGCTGATCGGCGAAAGGCTCCAGCAGGGCTTTCACTTTCCCTTCGGCGGGGCCGTGCTTCATCCCCAGCTCGGAATTCGAGAAATAGGAGGAAATCCGCGGCTCCGCGCCGCCATTGATGGTCTTGTTGATGAATTCGAAATTGAACGCGTCGATCATCGCCTGACGCACCCGCCAGTCCGCGAAGACCGGGTTGCGGGTGTTCATCACCAGCCCCTTGATGCCCGAGGGACGCCCGTTCGGGATCTCGGATTTCACCACGTCGCCCGATTGCACGGCGGGGAAATTGTAATTGCGGCCCCAGTCGGCGGCGTTCCATTCGGTATAGCTGTCGGTCTCGCCGCCCTTGAAGGCCTCGAACACGACCCCGCCATCGCCGAAATAGTCATAGCGGATCGTGTCGAAATTGTTCCGGCCCTTGTTGAAGCCCAGATCCTTGCCCCAGTAATCGGGGTTGCGCTTGAGCTCGATGAATTTGCCGGGATCGACGCGGCCCACGACGTAAGGCCCGGACCCGATCGGGGCCATATTGGTGGTGGAGGCGAAGTTATGCCCCTCCCACTGCGCTTTCTCGAGCACCGGGCGCATCCCCATGATCAGCGCCATCTCGCGGTCTTTCACCTCGGGCTTGAAGGTGATGCGGACCTTGCGCTCGCCGGTCTTCTCGATCGTCTCGACCTTGGACCAGGCGTTCTGGTAGCGCGGATGACCTTCGGTTCCGAGCGTCTTGTAGGACCAGATGACATCCGCGACCGTCACCGGATTGCCGTCGGAGAACTTGGCCTCGGGGCGCAGGGTGAATTCCACCCAGGTACGGTCGGGGTCAGTCTCGACCGATTCGGCGAGAAGGCCATACAGCGTGAAAGGCTCGTCCATCGAGCGGCCCATCAGCGATTCGGCGACATAGCGGCTGATTCCCTCCGCCGGGCGCCCGTTCAGAATCCACGGGTTAAGCGAATCGAACATGCCGGCCACGCCAAATCTGATCTCGCCGCCCTTGGGCGCGTCGGGATTGGCATAGGGCAGGTGGGTAAAGCCGGCCGGAAGTGCAGGCTCTCCATACATTGCAATCGCAGGTTGTGGCTCCGCGGCAGCGATCCCTGTAAATACAGGGGCGAGCCCGAAAAGCGCCCCGCCGAGTAAATGGAAAAACACCGATCTCGTCATGTTAACAATCCCTGCCTTGCCTGCATTTATTGGCGCCAAGCTAGCGAGAGGTTTGAAACTGCGCAAACTTTTCCCTTGGAGAGCGGCGCAGGATTGCTTATAAGGGATGCACTGCTCGATAGGTTTCTTGCCTGTATGAAACCTGCCTCATGACTTGACGCCCGCCCTAGCGCGGGCGTCTTTTTTTTACGTCATTCCCCATGAAAACAAGGTCCTCACCGCGATATCACGCGGTATTGCGCTTGCAGCATGGCGTTCGCACGCGCGGCACGGCATGATCCCGGCGAATCCGTAACTTATCGCCACCGAAGGAGAGAACATGTCGCTTCAGGGAAAAACCGCCGTCATTACCGGGTCGAATTCCGGGATCGGTCTCGGGGTCGCGCGCGAACTGGCGCGGGCCGGTGCCGATGTCGTCATCAACTCCTTCACCGATCGTGACGAGGACCACCAGCTCGCCGCCGATATCGCGAAGGAATTCGGCGTCACCGCACGCTACATCAAGGCCGATCTGTCGAAAGGCGCCGAGGCGCGCGCGCTGATCGAGCAGGCGGGCAAATGCGATATCCTCGTGAACAATGCGGGTATCCAGCACGTCTCGCCGATCGAGGAATTCCCGGTCGAGAAATGGGATGCGATCATCGCGATCATGCTGACCTCGGCGTTCCACACCACGGCCGTGGCGCTGCCGATGATGCGTAAGGCGGGCTGGGGCCGGGTGGTCAACATCGCCTCCGCGCATGGCCTGACCGCGTCGCCCTATAAATCGGCCTATGTCTCGGCCAAGCACGGCGTCGTGGGCCTGACCAAGGTCACCGCACTCGAGACCGCGAAGGAAGACATCACCGTCAACGCGATCTGCCCGGGCTATGTGAAGACCCCGCTGGTCGAGGCGCAGATCCCCGACACCGCGAAGGAATACAACATGACCGAGGAAGAGGTGATCGAGAAGGTCATCCTCGCGCGTCAGCCCTCGAAGGATTTCGCGACCGTGGAGCAGATCGGCGGCACCGCCGTGTTCCTGTGCTCGGACGCGGCGGCACAGATCACCGGGACGACGATCTCGGTCGATGGCGGCTGGACCGCGCTGTAATCGCAAAAACCTCTGGCGGAGCGGCAACGCTCCGCCGGATCAGTAGAGGCGCGGGCTAAGCGCGCTTAGCTGCCCGGCTTCGACCCGCCTTTTGGCACCAGATGGGTGATCCCCGTCGCCGCCGCACGCGCCAGCGCCGGATCGAGCGACATCGGGATATATTCGCCCGAGCGCCACAGTTCCGACAGGTCGTCATAGTGGCGGCTCAGCGGATGGCCCGACTGCCCGGTCGAGATGATGAAGACCGAACTGTCCGGATCGGCGAAATCGAGCACTTCGCGATAGCCCGCCGCATGGACATTGGCGAAGCGGTCGGGGCCGTCGCCGCCCTTGGTGCGCCCGCGCATCAGGGTGAAATCGCCGCCCGAGGTCGACTGCCGGATATTCACGAACCATTTCAGCCCCGGCACCTTGCCCAGCACCTGATTGTCCTGCTCGGCGATATGCGCATCGCCCCAGCGCCAGCTTTCGATATTCGGCCCGTATTTCTTCGACAGATCCAACAGCGCCGCATCGAGCGACTGCCGCGCGATATCGCTGCAGGTCTCTTTCGGGGCAGACTGGATGATGTCGCACCAATGGCTCGCGCCTTGGGTGTTGCGGAAGACGCGCTCGATGAAGAGAGGCTCCAGATGGTCGAATTTCTTCGCCAGCGGGCCCAGTTCGTCGCGGATCAGCCGGTTTTGCAATTCGCGCATCCAGGCGGCGTAGATCAGCGGTTCGGGGAGGTGTTCGGACATCTCGCCGTCCCAGCTCGCCAGCATCTCCAGCGCGCGTTGACGCATCCGCTCGGGCGTGCCGGCGGGTGCAGGATCGCCGGTATACCACAGGTTCGCGCCTACCAGCGGCAGCAGACCGCGCGCGGCAGGCGACACCGTGTCGAGCTGCGCCGAGATGAAGCTGTCGCGCGAATGCACCTCGCGCTCTCCCATCAGTTTCGACAGGCGCTGAATGCGCTGCGTGTCGCCCCAGTGGAACGAGACGTTATAGGGGAAGGGCCGGTCCACCGTCTTGTTATTGGTGTTCACGACGATGCCGCTTTTCGGCTCGACGAATTGCGGGTTGTCCTTGAAGGGCAGGAAGCCTTTCCAGCGGTTCTCCGGCTTCCAGCCCGCGTTCGGCATCCGGCCCTGCGTGTCATTCGCCCGATCGCGCAGCGGGATTTTTCCGGCCGTGACCAGCGCCACCCCGTCCTTGTCGGCCAACGTAATGTTCTGCGCGGGCGCCACGATCTTTTTCGCGGCGTCGAGCGCCTGCGGGATCGAATGCGCCCGCATCAGGTCCATCGCGCCGGTCATCGTCGTGTCCTTCGGATCGAAGGCGGTCCAGCTGAGCGACATCACCGAATGCGGCGGCGTGACGGTCGCCAGATCGAAATGACTGCCGGGCAGCACCGGGCCGTTATCGGTCCAGCGCAGCGTCAGTGTCACGGGCTTCGCATCCTTGACGTTGACGATCACGCGCTTGGTCTTGAAACGCTTCCAGCCGTCGGGCGTGCGGTATTTCGTCGGATCGTCGGGATCGATTTCCTCGATATGCAGGTCCTGATCGTCGACATAGGCCGTGGTCAGCCCCCAACCGAGATCCTTGTTGCGCCCCGAGAGCACCAGCGGCATCCCCGGGATCGTGCCGCCGATCACGCCGCCCGATTGCAGTTGCAGCCGCGCCAGATACCAGATCGAGGGCGCCGTCAGACCCAGATGCGGATCGTTGGCCAGAAGCGCGCCGCCCGCAGCCGAGCGGTCAGGCCCCGCGGCCCATGCGTTCGACGCCCCGGCAGAGCCGCGAGCGGGGAAGGGAGAGAACGCCCCCGGCGCCCCGTTCTCCGCCGTCTGAATGCCCTTTTGCATGGTCGGGAACAGGCTCGCGTAATCGGGCAGGGCGGCGGTCGCCTGTTGCGGATCGTCGGGCATGATGTCGCGGACGAGGTCTTTACCGACGAGCGACACCCGGGCGCGCAGCACCTCGTCTTGCAGCTGGTTCGACAGCTGCACCGCCATCAGCTTCATGATCGCAAGCGAATCCGCGGGCGTCCAATAGGAGATCTTGCTGTCGAAGAGGAAGAATTCCGGCGCGCCGCGCCCCATTGCGCCCTCGTTGACGATCTCGATCCACTGGTTGACGCCACGTGCATAGGCCTCGAGCGCGGCCTTGGTGTAATCGTCCTGCGAGGACACCGAGTCGACCGCCGCCTGATACAGGCCCATCCGGCGCATCAGCTCGTCGGTTTTCAGCGTCTCCTGCCCGAAGACTTCCGACAGCCGCCCCTGAACCGTGCGGCGCATCAACGTCATCTGCCACAGCCGGTCCTGCGCATGGGCGAGCCCCAGTGCGAAGAAGGCATCCGGGTCGTCCTTGCCGAAGATATGCGGCACGTCCTCGGTCGAGCGCACGATCTCGACCGGGGCGGTGAGCCCGGTGACCTTATAGGTCGCGTCGTAATCGGGAAGCGAGCGCGAGGCGAAGAAATAGATCAGCCCCCCGACGAGCACCACACCCACGATCGCGGCCATGATCAGCCGAACGCCCCATCGAAATGCCTTATACATCGAGCCCTCTGCGCGCCTCACCCGAAATCCCGCCTCCCGGCGCATGAGTTGACGCGCCCGGTTGGCGCGTTAGTAGTTGAGCCCGACGCTACAATCAACGCGCTCGCACTACACGGGGCGCGGTTTCGTATTCACGCAAGGGAGAGGTCGATGGCGAAAGTTGCATTTCTGGGGCTTGGGGTGATGGGCTATCCGATGGCGGGGCATCTCGCATCGGCGGGTCATGAGGTCACGGTCTATAACCGCACGGCCGCCAAGGCCGAGAAATGGGTCTCAGAGCATGGCGGGTCGGCCGAAGCGACCCCGCGCGAAGCCGCGAAAGGCGCGGATTTCGTGATGTCCTGTGTCGGCAATGACGACGATCTGCGCGAGGTCTGCCTCGGCAAGGATGGCGCGTTCAAGGGGATGAAAACCGGCGCGGTCTTCGTCGACCACACCACGGTTTCGGCCGCTGTGACACGCGAATTGGCGGGCGAGGCGGCAGGCCACGGCGTGGCATTCATCGACGCCCCGATCTCGGGCGGGCAAGCGGGGGCCGAGAACGGTCAGCTGTCGGTCATGTGCGGCGGCGACGCGGCGGCCTATGACAAGGCCGAGCCGGTGATCGACGCCTATGCCAAGATCTGCCGCCGTCTGGGCGAAAGCGGCGCGGGGCAGGTGACCAAGATGTGCAACCAGATCGCGATTGCGGGTCTGGTGCAGGGCCTCGCCGAGAGCCTGAACTTCGCCGAGAAGGCCGATCTCGACATCGCCGCCGTGGTCGAGGTGATCTCGCAAGGGGCCGCCGGCTCGTGGCAGATGGCCAACCGCTACGAGACCATGGCGAAGGACGAGTTCGAGTTCGGCTTCGCGGTGGACTGGATGCGCAAGGATCTGGGCATCTGCCTGAAAACCGGCGACGAGATCGGCGCCTCGTTGCCCGTGACCGCGCTGGTCGATCAGTTCTACAAGGACGTGCAGGCGATGGGCGGCAGCCGCTGGGACACCTCCTCGCTGATCGCGCGTCTGCGCAAACTGGGCTGAGCGGGCAGGGCGGCGGGCCTCGGTCCGCCGCCCGCCCTTGCCGCTTCGGCGCTTGGCCCCTAAACCTGCGCCATGCGCATCCTCGAGAACATCATCAGCGACCGCGGCTCGAAATACGCGGTCTCGGGCGGACCTTGCGCCTCGGAAGAGGAGGCCAAGGCTTTCGTCAAGGAACTCTGCCGGAAGAAGAAATACGCCAAGGCCACGCATAACACCTGGGCGCTTCTGACGGCGGAGGCCCCGGTAAAGAACGACGATGGCGAGGCAGGCGCGGGCATGGTGATCCTGCGGATGCTCGAGCGCGAAGAGCTTTACGACCACATAATCGTCGTCACCCGCTGGTTCGGCGGCAAGCATCTGGGCGGCGACCGTTTCCGGCATGTGCAGGAAGCGGTGCGGATCTACCTCGAAGATCTGCGCGCGGGCTGAGACGCGCCGCTACCGCAGCGCCAGAACCGGAATATCCGACGCGGACCTGCCCGAGATCTGGCCCACAGGCTCGGCCACGCCGCCCTTCGCCAGCGCCCCCACGAGATCGGAAACGAGACCTCGCGCCCCCGACCCATCACTTGGCTCCAGCCCGTCATCGCGGGTGATCGCGCCCATCCAGAGCCGCGCGCCCGACGCATCGGTATAGCGGGTCTGCCACATCCGCAGCCGCGGCAATTTGAGGGTCGCGCTGCCATCACTGGGACGCGTGAAACCAAGCTCGCTCGGCTCGTTTCTCCAAAACAGCGGCGCAAGCGCGGCGCCGGGGCGCATCGTATCGCGCGCGGCCCCGAAGGCCGCGCCCGCCAGCGTCTTCAGCGTCGCCGCATCGGCGCGTTGCCAGCCGATCGAACCCAGCGCCGTGGCGATCTGGTCTGAATTCGACGCCCACAGCGCGATCGACAGCGGAAACTGCCGATCCGCATCAAGCGTCTGCACCCGCAGCGGCGCGTCACGCAGCGCCTGCGGCTCGGACCCTTCCGAGATCACGATCAGCGGCTGCGCCACGGGCGGCGGGTTCAGCGCTTTGGAATAATCGCGCACCCGCATCGCCGTGAAGCCCACGAGTGCCAGCGTCACGACGCCGATCACCCCGATCTGCCAGAGGGGCCGGGCACGCGGAGCCCCGGCCCATCGCGGATAGAGCCACTCGGCCACCGCGACGCCCACCAGCAGGCACATCGACCCGAGAAGCCAGCCGCCGAGCACGTCGCTCAAATAATGCTCGACCAGATAGAGGCGGCTCAACCCGATCAGCCCGGCAAAGAGCAGCGCCAGAAAGCTCGCACTCAACGCCCCGAGCCGCGTCAGCCGCCAGAGGATGAAGACGAGCATCCCGAAAAACGCGACCGAGAGCGTCGCGTGGCCCGAGGGGAAACTGCCCGAGGTCTCGTGGAAATAGCCCAGGATCGACCGTGGCCGTCCGAAGCCCGCCTTCAGGATAATCACCGAGATCAGATCGAGCCCGAGCGAGACCGCGAGCCCCGCCGCCAGATCGAACCGGCGCAGCCACGCCAGCCAGACAAGCGCCAGAACCAGCAGCGCGGCCACGAGCTGCGTGTCGCCGAGCGCGGTGATCCAGGTGAATATCTGAATGAGGCCCGGCGTCCAGAACAGCCGCATCAGCGCCGCCAGCCGCGCGTCGATCTGCACGATCGGGTCGCTTTGCAGGAAGTCGAACGACAGCCCGACCAGCACCGAGGCAAGGTAGAGGAAGCCGACCACAAGAAGGCTCAGCGGCAGGCCGGAAAACTTGCTCCGATCGAGCCTGCGCGCGATCCATGCCGCCGTTTTCGGGTGGCGCCCGCCCCAGCTGTCGACGCGGGGATGGCGGGCGACCTCGTCCATCAAGCCACCTGCCATCTCCAGCAAATGCGGCACCGCCCGGTCGAGCCGCCGCAGGGTCCAGATCACGACCGCCGTCGTCAGCAAAAACCCGAGCAGGAAAAGGGTGGTACGCGTCATCAGCGGGCTGACCTTGGTCAGGGCGAGGCCCAAAACATAGCCCAGCCCGACAAAGACGATCGCATAGGGAAAGCCGCTTACGATGTTCCAGAGCCGAAAGCGCGTAGGGCCCAGTTTGCCAAGCGCTGCCGCGAAGGGCACATACCCCGCCAAGCGCCCTTCAAAGCGCCCGAGAATGAGCGCCGCGCCCCCGCGCCGGTCGATCAGACGCGCGGCCCGCAGGCAGCTTTCCGACCCTTCGACATTCCAGCGCCCCAGCCGGCCGCGCCGCGCATGATGGCCGAGCCACCAGCTCGCCTCACCGCCGAGGCTCGAACCGATGGCCGCAAACCAGATCAGATCGGTGAGATCGAGTATCCCCTGCTGCACCAACACGCCGCCGAGGACGACGATCAACGTGCCCGGCAGGAAGAGTCCCGTGACCAGAAACGCCTCGAGCGCCGCCGCCACCGCGAAGACCCAATAGCCCGCAGATCCCAGCGCGGCGAGTGAGGGGAGCAGGTCGGGCAGGGCATCGGGCATTTCAGTCCTTTGTCAGCAAATTGCGCGCGCCGCCGGAGATCAGCAGGGTGATTTCGGTGAGCGCGAGATAGGGGGAGGTGCCGGGCGGAAGCGCGACGTAATGGGGCCGCCATTCAGGCCGGAATTTCTGTTTGAAACGACGTAACCCCTCGAAGTTATAGAAACTTCCGCCGTGACGATAGATCAGATTGCCAAGGCGGCTGGTCAGCCGCGCAGAGGCGCGATCGGGCAGGCCCGCAAGTGGCGCGAGGCCAAGGCTGAGTTTGGTTGCGCCGCGGTCGCGCAGCGCCTCGATCAGGCCGATGAACAGGAATTGCATGACGCCGTCGGCGGCCTCCGGGCGATACCGCATCAGGTCGATCGCGAAATGCCGTGCGCCCGGCCCGCCCAGAAGGTTCGCGAAACCGAGGATGTCACCGCCGCGTCGGATCAGCGCGATTTCGCAATGATTGAGGTAACGCGGATCGAAACGGCCGATGGAGAACCCTTTCTCGCGGCCTTTTTGGCCTGCCAGCCACGCGTCGGAGACCTCGCGCAGCGTCGCGATCAGCTCGGGCGCATGGGGCGGGGCGGCGATCTCGAGCGTGAAACCGTCGCGCAGGGCGCGGTTCTGCTCGGCCCGCATCGTCTTGAACTTCGGCCCCGTGAGCGAGAATTTCTGAAGGTCGACCACGGCCTCCTCGCCGATCTTGTGCAGCGCGTAGCCCATCTCAATCCAGAGCGGCAGGTTCTTCGTCGAGACCTCGTAGAACACGGGGGTGAGCCCCTCGCTCACCGCGCGTTCGTGAAACTCCCAAGCCAGTTGCCGCGCCACCTCGGGCGGGCCGACGGGATCGCCGAGCACGACCCGCATCCCGCCGCGCTGCGCATACATCAGGAAGGCCGCGCGGTCGGGCGAGAACATCACGCTCTTGTCGCCCGTGAGCGCGAACCAGCCCTGCGGCACGTCTTGGGCTGCAAGGATTTCGGCAACCGAGGCGTCCTGCTCGGGATCGGGGGAGAGCGCGAAGCGGCGCATCGGGCGCAGCGTGAGCCACAGAAGGAAGCCAAGGAGCAGAGCGCTGATCAGCAGCCCCGCTCGCAGTGCCCGCGGTGTCGGCGATTGGGCGGTGAAATCGAGCCAGAGCGCGTTCGAATAGGGATGCGCCGCATAGGCGAGGAAGAAGAACACCGCCGCCGACGCGACCATCCCCGTGATCACCGCGAACCAGAGCGGCCCGTAGCCGCCTTCGGTGAGGGCCGCGCGGCGATGAAAGGCACGGCGAAATGGCAGCAGCACCAGCGCGGCGAGCGTCAGGACCACCGCGTTGTCGATGTCGAGATTGGCCGCCAGCACCGAGATCACACCCAACATCAGACCGGCGAGCACCAGCCAATAGGCCAGCCGCACCCGCCGCACCAAGCCATGCGACAGCACGATCAGAAGGACACCGGCCAGCGCGCAAAGCTGCGTTCCGCCCTCGGCCAGCATCGCGGTGATCAGCCCCGGCTCGCCGCCCTGTCGGCCCAGCACGGGCATCAGCGCGACGATCACCATCCAGAAGCCGAGGCCCAGCACCGCGACCCCGGCGATCCGGGGGGCGAGCCCCTCGATACCGCTGATCACCGGGCGCATCGGCTCTGATATTTCGCCGAAGACGCGCGTGGCCCAGCCGCCTGCGAGCCGCGCCTCGTTCAGCGAAACCACGACGAAGGCGATCACGAAGGGCAGCAGGAAATAGATCATGCGGAAGGCGAGAAGACCGGCTGCCGCCTCGCCCAGGGGCACGCCCGCGGGCAGGGCGGCGATCACGACCGTCTCGAACACGCCGACGCCGCCGGGGACGTGGCTGAGGATGCCGACCATGCTCGCCGCGGCGTAGATCGCGACGAAACTCGCGAAGGGCTGGGTGCCCGCGGGCATCAGCACCCAAAGCGCGCCCGCGGCCATGGTCGAGTCGAACAGCGCCACGCCGAGCTGGCCGATCAGGATGCGCGGCGCGGGCATCGCGATCTCGCGCTCGCGAATGCGCAGGGCGCGCCCGGTATAAGAGAGCCAGAAGGCGCCGCCCAGAAGCAGTGCCGTCGCCGCCAGTGCGCCCATTCGGATCAGGGCCTCCGGCGCGGAAATGACGCCCGCGAGCGCTGCCGGATGCACGCAGAGCGCCAGAGCGCCCACCATCGTCAGCCCAAGCCCCATCGCCAGCGCGATATAGGACGACAGCGCCGCGACTTCGAAGGCGTTCAGACCTGCGGCGGAATAGATGCGGTAGCGCACGGCCCCGCCCGAGATCACGCTGATCCCGACCGTGTTGCCGAAGGCGTAGCCCAGAAACCCGCCAAGTGCGACGGTGAGCAGCGGAAGCTGTTTGCCAAGGTAATGCAGCGCCCAGAAATCGTAGCCCACCAGCGCCAGATAGCCCAAAGCGGTCGCGCCCACAGCCGCGCCGAGCGAGGGCCACGGCGTCGCCTTGATCTGCGCGATCACCTGATGGACGTCGATGCTCGCGAGAAGATGATGCAGCGCCCACAGCCCCATCAGGAACAGCACGAGCCCGAGCGCAATCGGCCAGAGAATCTTCACACGCGACTGGAGTGGGGCAGGTTGCGCCGGATCAGCGAGAGCCATCTTGTATTTCCACGTTTTTCCTATCTCTGGCGGGACAATCGCAGAAGGAATTTATGGCCTTGTTAAAATTCCATAGGAAATCGTCCCGAACGCACCTTATCTGCCGAGACCGCGCGACTGGCCAGAGAGAGAAAGCAGAAACACACGCGGCGCCGAGAGCAAACGCTCCCGACGCCGTCATGGGTCCAAGAGGCGGCGGCAGATCCTGTTCCGGTCCTGTCCGCCGCGTTTATGGTGCCTCAGAGCTTCACCCAGGCCGCGCCATTCGGGCCGAGCGACAGCGTGCCGTCCTCCAGCGTCGCGGCGAGGCACGGCCCGACGAGTTCGCCCTCGGCTTCGAGCGTCACCGGATCGGGGCCGAGGTTAAAGTAGCAGGCGAATTTCACCGCGCCATCGTCGCGGATGAAGCCGAGTACCGGATCGGGCAGGTCGAGGAAGGTGGACGTCCCCTCGCGCAGCACCGGGTTTTCCTTCCGGAAGGCCAGAACTCGGCGGTAATAGGCAAGCACCGAGCCCTCATCGGCCTCTTCCAGCGCAACGGCGCGCGCCGCTTGCGGCGGCTTCACCGGCAGCCACGGCTTGACCTTGGAGAAGCCCGCATGCGCGCTCTCGTCCCAGACCATCGGCGTGCGGCAACCATCGCGCCCCTTGTTCTCGGGCCAGAAACGCAGGCCGGGCGGGTCGGTCAGCTCGTGATATTCCATCTCGGTCTCGGTCTGGCCGAGTTCCTCGCCCTGATAGATCCCGATCGTGCCCTGGAAAGACGCGAGCATCGCGATGGCCAGCCGTGCGATGCTGCCCTCGGTGCCGTATTTCGCCCAACGGGTGACGTGGCGCTGCACGTCGTGGTTCGAGAAGGACCAGCTCGGCCAGCCGTCCGGCGCGCCCTTGAAGAAGCCCTCGATCTTGCCGCGGAAATGCGCGGGCGAGAATTTCGGCCCCAGCATGTCGAAACTGTAGGCCATGTGCAGACGGTCATCGCCGCGGGTGTATTCTTCCATGATGCCCAAGGCGCGATGCGGCGCTTCGCCCACTTCGCCGATCAACGTGCGCGCCTCGTAGTCGTCCATCACGGCGCGCATCTTCTTGAGGAAGGGGATGTTCTCGGGGCGGTTCTTGTCGAACTCGTGATCCTGCATGTCGTAGGTCGAGACCGGCGGCCAGCGCTCGGGATCGGGATCCATCGCCGGGTTGTCGCGCAGCTCGGGGTCGTGGAAGTAGTAGTTCACCGTATCGAGGCGGAAGCCATCGACGCCGCGATCCAGCCAGAAGCGGAACACGTCGAGCAATTCTTCCTGCACCTCGGGATTGTGCAGGTTCAGGTCGGGTTGCTCGATCAGGAAATTATGCAGGTAATACTGGCCGCGTTCGGGGGCGTATTCCCACGACGAGCCGCCGAACACCGCCTGCCAGTTATTGGGCGGGCTGCCATCGGGCTTGGGGTCGGCCCAGACATACCAGTCCTTCTTCGCGCCGCCTTTCTTGGCGTCCTTGAACCACGGGTGCTGATCCGAGCTGTGCGAGATCACCTGATCAATCACGACTTTCAGGCCCAGCTCATGGGCGCGCGCCACCAGCGCGTCGAAATCCTCCAGCGTGCCGAATTGCGGATCGATGCCGCGATAATCGGAGACGTCATAGCCCATATCCGCCATCGGCGAGGTGAAGATCGGCGACAGCCAGATCGCATCGACGCCCAGCGAGGCGACATGATCGAGCCTGCGCGTGATCCCCTTCAGATCGCCGATCCCGTCGCCCGAGTCGTCTTGAAAGCTGCGCGGATAAATCTGGTAGATAACCGCCCCGCGCCACCAATCCTTTGCCATGAATCGCTCCTCTTTCAGTTTCCTGTTGCCCGTTATCGCGGCAAGGATAGAATTGTTAGCGCAAACGGCAACCGCCGCTCGGGCCGTTTCTGCGCCTTCGCTTGACCTTGAGCAGGGGGCGGCTCATCAATCAATTGCTATCTGACGAGTTCCGGAGACCTCCCCCTTGAAAGACACCCAATTGCCCAGTGCCGAGACAGTTCGCGAAGAAATTCTGCACCACATCACTTTTTCGATGGGCAAGGATCCCGACCACGCCTCGGTCTATGACTGGCGCATGGCGCTGTCTCTGGCGATCCGCGACCGGGTCGTGGCGCCGTGGTTCGCAGCGACCCGGCGGACATGGGAAGAGGGGCGCAAGCGGGTCTATTACCTCTCGATGGAATTCCTGATCGGGCGGATGCTGGAAGATGCCGCGATCAACCTCGGTCTGCGCGCCACCTGCCGCGAGGCGATGGAAGGCTTGGGTCAGGACTGGGAGGCCGTGGTCGAGAACGAACCCGACGCCGCGCTCGGCAATGGCGGGCTAGGGCGGTTGGCCGCGTGCTACATGGAGAGCATGGCGACGCTGGGCTGTCCCGGCTACGGCTACGGCATCCGCTATGAACACGGTCTCTTCAAGCAGCGCTTCGAGGGCGGGCGTCAGGTCGAGACGCCGGAGGACTGGCTCAAGCAGCGCCACCCGTGGGAATTCGAGCGGCCTGAGGCGGCCTATGAGATCGGCTTCAAGGGCCATGTCGAGACCGTGGACGGCAAACCGCAATGGGTGCCGGGCGAGACCGTTCTGGCCGAGGCCTATGACATGCCGATCATCGGCTGGGAGGGCAAGTGGGCGAACACGCTGCGGCTGTGGTCGGCCAAGCCCACCGAGCAGTTCGACCTCGCGCGCTTCAACCACGGCGATTACGCCGCCGCCGCCGAACCCGAGGCGCTGGCGCGCACGCTATCCCGCGTGCTCTATCCCGATGACACGACCTATGCGGGCAAGGAATTGCGCCTCAAGCAGGAGTATTTCCTGACTTCTGCGGCGCTGCAGGACATCATGCGCCGCCATCTGGTCGCCGGGCACACGATCGAGGAACTGCCCGAGTTCGTTGCGATCCAGATGAACGACACGCATCCGGCGATCGCGGGGCCGGAGCTGATCCGTATCCTTACCGATCTGCATGACATGGAGTTCGACGCCGCGCTCGACATCACGATGCAATGTCTGGGCTACACCAATCACACGCTGCTGCCCGAGGCGCTGGAACGTTGGGCGACCTATCTGATGGGCACGGTTCTGCCGCGCCATATGCAGATCATCGAGAAGATCGACAGCTGGCACCGCCGCAAATTCCCCAAACGCGCGCATTACGTGGGCATCGTGAAGCATCAGGAGGTGCGGATGGGCGAGCTGGCCTTCATCACCTCGCATAAGGTCAACGGGGTCTCGGCGCTCCATACCGAGCTGATCAAGCGCAACCTCTTTCCTGAACTCGACCGGCTGCATCCGGGGCGCATCATCAACCAGACGAACGGGATCACGCCGCGCCGCTGGCTGCGCATGGCCAATGGCGAGCTGTCGCATCTGATCATCGACACGATCGGCGATGGCTGGGAGGCCGATCTCGACAAGCTGCGCGGGCTGGAGGCTTACGCCGAGGATGCGAGCTTCCGCGACGCTTTCATGGCCGCGAAACGGCGCAACAAGGTGCATCTGGCGGATTGGGTGCGCGACACCCAAGGGATCACCCTCGACCCCGATGCGATCTTCGACATTCAGGTCAAGCGCATCCACGAATACAAGCGCCAGCTGCTCAACATCCTGCAGACCATCGCCGAATGGCACGCGATCCGCGAGAACCCGCAGGCCGAGTTCCAACCGCGCGTGAAGATCTTCGGCGGCAAGGCGGCGCCGGGCTATCACACGGCCAAGCAGATCATCCGGCTGATCAATGACGTGGCCGAGGTGGTCAATAACGACCCTTATGTCGATGGGCGTCTCAAGATCGTCTATCCGCCGAACTACAACGTCTCCATGGCCGAGCGCCTGATCCCGGCGGCGGACCTGTCAGAGCAGATCTCGACCGCGGGCAAGGAAGCCTCCGGCACCGGCAACATGAAGTTCGCATTGAACGGCGCGCTGACCATCGGCACGCTCGATGGCGCGAATGTGGAAATTCGTGAACAGGTGGGCGCGGAGAACTTCTTCCTCTTCGGCATGACCGCCGACGAGGTGATGGAGCGCCGCCGCGATCCCGAACATGCGCGCCACGCGATCCTTGCAAGCCAGCCTTTGCAGGACGTGCTGCAGATGATCGCCGAGGGACGGTTTTCTCCTGAGGAACCAGAACGCTATCACGATCTTGTTCATAATATGTGGCATAGCGATTATTTCCTCGTCGCTTCCGATTTCGAGGCCTACCGGAGCGCCCAGAAAGAGGTGGACACGGCCTTCGCCGATCGCGCAGGCTGGGCGAAGATGGCTGTTTTGAACACCGCGCGGATGGGGTTCTTCTCCTCCGACCGGGCGATCAAGGGCTACATGGACGAGATCTGGACCACGCAATCGGCCCTGTGAACCAAGGAGCGCTATGACACTTTCCCGCGACGAGGCCGAAGCGCTTATCCACGCGCAACATCCCGATCCGTTTTCCCTGCTGGGGCTGCATGACGGGGAAATCGTGGCGCTCGCGCCCGGCGCAGAAGAGGTCTGGGCGCTTGGCGAGACAGAGGTCGCGCTGGAAGCCGTCGTGCCGGGGATCTTCACCGGCAAATGGACCGAGAAAACCTACCGTCTGCGCGCGCGGCACGATCAGACGACATGGGATTTCGACGACCCTTACGGCTTCGCGCCGGTGCTCGGCGCGATCGACGAATACCTGATCGGGGAGGGGACGCATACGCGGCTCTGGGAGAAGCTCGGCGCCCATGTGATCACCCATCAGGACGTCGAAGGCGTGCATTTCGCGGTCTGGGCGCCCAATGCGCGCCGTGTCTCGGTCGTGGGCGATTTCAACTTCTGGGACGGTCGCCGCCACCAGATGCGCCGGATCGGCGCGTCCGGCGTGTGGGAGATTTTCGTTCCCGGCATCCATGCAGGCGCGCTCTACAAATACGAGCTGCTCGACGCGGAGGGCACGGTGTTGCCGCTCAAGGCCGACCCGGTCGGTTTCGGCGCAGAGCACCCGCCCGCGCAGGCCTCGGTCGTGCGCAAGCTCGGGCGGCATCGCTTCGGCGACAGCGCATGGTGTCAGACCCGCGCCGAGGCGCAGGAACGCCACGCGCCGATCTCGGTCTACGAGGTGCATCTCGGGAGTTGGATGCGGGTCTGGGACGAGGGGGGCAGGCCGCTCTCCTATCACGAACTGGCCGAGAAGCTGGTCGATTACGTCTGCGACATGGGCTTCACCCATATCGAGCTGTTGCCGATCACCGAACACCCGTTCGACGGCTCCTGGGGCTACCAGCCGATCGGGCTCTACGCGCCCACGATCCGCCACGGCCGCCCCGAGGAATTCGCGGAATTCGTGGATGCGGCGCATCGGCGGGGCCTTGGTGTGATCCTCGACTGGGTTCCGGGGCATTTCCCGACCGACGATCACGGGCTTCGACATTTCGACGGCACCGCGCTTTACGAGCATGCCGACCCGAAAGAGGGGTTCCATCAGGACTGGAACACGCTGATCTACAATTACGGGCGGCGCGAGGTCTCAAACTACCTGCTCGCCAATGCGCTGTTCTGGCTGGAGGAATATCACCTCGACGGGCTGCGCGTGGATGCGGTGGCCTCGATGCTCTACCGCGACTATTCGCGGGCTGCGGGCGAATGGGTGCCCAACAAATATGGCGGGCGCGAGAACCTCGAAGCGATCGAGTTCCTGCAGAACATGAACGCGGCCTCTTATGGCGGCGCGGAAGGCATCATGACGGTGGCGGAGGAAAGCACCGCCTATCCTGGTGTCACGCGCCCCGTACATGAGGACGGGTTGGGCTTCGGCTACAAGTGGAACATGGGCTGGATGAACGACAGCTTGCGCTATTTCGCGCGCGATCCGCTCTATCGCAAATTCCACCATAACGAGCTGACCTTTGCGAGCTCATACATTTACAGCGAGAATTTCATCCTGCCGATCAGCCATGACGAGGTCGTGCACGGTAAGGGCTCGATGCTCGGCAAGATGCCCGGAAACGACCCCGAGAAATACGCCAACCTGCGCGCCTTCTACGCGTTCCAATGGGCGCATCCGGGCAAGAAGCTTCTCTTCATGGGGCAGGAATTCGGCCAATGGTCGGAATGGAGCCATGAGCGCGAGTTGGACTGGTATCTGCTCGACGATCCGCGCCATGACGGGCTGCGCGCACTGGTGCGCGATCTCAACCGGCTCTACCGCGAGACGCCCGCGCTGCATTGGGGCGATTGCGAGCCGGACGGGTTCGAATGGATCGCCGCCGACGATTCCGAGGCCTCGGTCTTCATCTTCGAGCGCCGCGCGCCCAAAGCCGATCCGGTCGTGGTGGTCGCGAACCTGACCCCGGTCGAGCACAGCTACCGCATCGGCCTGCCGCAAAGCGGCGAATGGTGCGAGATTCTCAACACGGATTCCGGTTTCTACGGCGGCGAGAACCGCGGCAATCTCGGTGCGATCCGCGCCGAAGACCACGCGCAGGGCCGCTGCGCCCAGAGCGCGGAGGTCTATCTGCCGCCGCTCTCAGTCGTGATGTTCACGCCCGCATAAGCGATGCCCAGAGGAGGGGGAGGATTATGAAACCACAGCCCAACACACGCCTCAGCGCACAGGCCATGGCCTTCGTTCTGGCGGGCGGCCGCGGCAGCCGCCTGAAGGAACTGACCGACCGGCGCGCGAAACCGGCCGTCTATTTCGGCGGCAAGACCCGGATCATCGACTTCGCCCTGTCGAACGCGCTCAATTCCGGCATCCGCAAGATGGCGATCGCCACGCAATACAAAGCGCATTCGCTGATCCGGCACGTCCAGCGCGGCTGGAATTTCTTCCGCGCGGAGCGGAACGAATATCTCGACATCCTGCCCGCGAGCCAACGCGTGGCCGATAGCCGCTGGTATTCGGGAACCGCCGATGCGGTGGCACAGAACATTGATATTATTGAAGATTACGGCGTGAAATACGTTATCATCCTCGCCGGCGACCACATCTACAAGATGGATTACGAGGTGATGCTGCGCCAGCATGTCGAGACCAAGGCCGATGTCACAATCGGCTGTCTGACCGTGCCGCGGATGGAGGCGACCGCCTTTGGCGTGATGGATATCGACAAGACCGGCCAGATCACCGATTTCCTCGAAAAGCCCGCCGATCCGCCCGGGATGCCCGGCGATCCCGAGCACGCTCTGGCCTCGATGGGGATCTATGTTTTCGACTGGCAATTCCTGCGCGAGCTTCTGATCCGCGACATGGAAGACCCGAATTCGAGCCATGATTTCGGCCATGACCTGATCCCGCAGATCGTCAAACACGGCAAGGCGATGGCGCATAAGTTCTCGGATAGCTGCGTGACGACGGGGCTCGAGACCGAGCCGTACTGGCGCGATGTGGGTACGGTGGATGCCTTCTGGCAGGCCAATATCGACCTGACCGATTTCACGCCGAAGCTGGACCTCTACGACACCGAATGGCCGATCTGGACCTATGCCGAGATCGTTCCGCCCGCGAAATTCATCCATGACGAGGATGGCAGACGCGGCTCGGCAATCTCCTCGCTGGTCTCGGGCGACTGCATCGTCTCGGGCGCGGAGGTGCGCAATTCGCTCCTCTATACCGGCGTGCGCGCGCATAGTTTCGCGAGCCTGGAGGAGGCCGTCGTGCTGCCATATGTCGATATCGGGCGGCATGCGCGGCTGAGCCAATGCGTGATCGATCGCGGCGTGTATATTCCCGAAGGGCTCGTCGTGGGCGAAGACCCGGAGGAGGACGAGAAGTGGTTCCGCCGCTCGGAAGGCGGCGTCGTGCTGATCACGCAGACGATGCTCGACAAACGCGCGGCGGCATTGGACTAACGGGGTTAGAGAGCGGGGCGCTGCCCCGCACCCCGGGATATTTGGAAAGAGCGAAGATATGAAACGCGTTCTCTCGGTGGCCTCGGAAGCGGTCCCACTGATCAAGACGGGCGGCCTCGCGGATGTAGCGGGCGCTTTGCCGGCCGCGCTCAAAGGGCAGGGCTGGGAGATGCGGGTGATGATCCCGGCCTATCGCGGGATTCTGAAAAAGCTGAAATCGCCGAAACCGGTATGGGAAAGCGAGAGCCTCTATGGTGGCCCGGCGCGGCTGGTGCTGGGAAAGGCCGGCGACATGGAGGTGCTGGCGCTGCAGGCCGACCATCTGTTCGACCGGGACGGGGGCCCGTATTCGCAAGACGGGCGCGACTATCCCGACAATGCCGAACGCTTCGCCGCGCTGAGCTTCGTCGCCGCCGAGATCGCACGCGAGGGTGCGGGCAAATGGCAGCCCGATCTGGTGCATTGCCACGATTGGCAGACCGGGCTCGTGCCGTGGTATCTGCGCGGCACCGGCATCCCGACAGTGATGACGATCCACAACATCGCGTTTCAGGGCCGGTTCGGCCGCGACAAGCTGGCGGCGCTCGGGCTGCAGACCTGGGATTTCACCCGCGAGGGCGTGGAATTCTGGGGCGATATTTCGACGCTGAAAGCCGGGCTGGTCGCGGCGAGCGCGATCACCACCGTCAGCCCGCGCTATGCCGACGAGTTGATGCGGGGCGAGTTCGGCATGGGTTTGGAAGGTGTCATTCAGGCGCGTGCGGGCGATCTGCACGGAATTCTCAACGGGATCGATCTGGATGTCTGGAACCCCGAGACCGATCCGGAAGTGACGTCTTTCTCGGCGACGAAACCCGGCGGAAAATCGAAAAACCGCAAAGCCTTGGAGGCCGAATTTGATCTCGATGTGCCGGGACCGCTGGCGATCCTGATCTCGCGCCTGACGCCGCAGAAGGGCATCGACCTGATCGCTCCGGCGCTCGGCCCCTATCTCGAGGCGGGCGGCGGCCTTGCGGTGCTTGGATCGGGCGACGGCTGGGCGGAAGACGCGATGCGCGACCTTGCCGCGCGTCACCCCGGCCGGGTGGGCGTGAGGATCGGTTATGACGAGGCGCTGAGCCATCGAATGTATGCAGGCGGCGATGCGGTGCTGGTGCCCTCGCGCTTCGAGCCCTGCGGCCTGACCCAGCTCTACGGGCTGCGCTATGGGTGCCTGCCGGTGGTCTCCGCCGTGGGCGGCCTCGCCGATACGGTGGTGGGCGCGACGCCCGCAACCGAGGCCGCAGGCGCGTCGACCGGGATCGTCTTCCATCCTGTCGACGATCTCGCGCTGCGGCAGGCGCTGATGAAGCTGATCGTGCTTTACGGCGACGCTAAGGGTTGGGCCGCGATGCAGCGCCGGGCGATGAAGACCGACTGGGGCTGGGACGGATCGGCCGCACGCTACGCCGCGCTCTATGACGCGCTTCTCGCCCGATGAAGATCAGCCCCGGCAGAGCGGACCCGCTGGGCGCCACGCCCTGCGAAGACGGCGTGAACTTCGCGCTGGCCTCGGCCCATGCCGAGCGGGTGGAGCTGTGCCTGTTCACCAAATCTGGCGAGCAGCGGATCGACCTGCCGGGGCGCACCGGACCGACCTGGCACGGCTTCATCGCGGGGCTCG
This sequence comes from Thioclava sp. ES.031, assembly GCF_002563775.1. Classification (NCBI taxonomy): domain Bacteria; kingdom Pseudomonadati; phylum Pseudomonadota; class Alphaproteobacteria; order Rhodobacterales; family Paracoccaceae; genus Thioclava; species Thioclava sp. ES.031. The sequence goes on from NZ_PDJO01000001.1 coordinate 1,980,921, forward strand.
AGCCGGGCGCGCGCTATGGCTACCGGGTGCATGGGCCCTGGGCGCCCGAGGCGGGGCATCGGTTCAATCCGGCGAAGCTGCTGATCGACCCTTATGCACGCCAGATCGACTCGAAGATCACCTGGCAAGCCCCTATGCAATATGGGAAATCGAAGCCCGATCGGCGCAATAGCGCAGGCGTCACGCCGAAATCCGTCGTCGCCGAGATCGCGCGGCCCGAATGGGATCGGCCACAGCATAGCTGGTCGGAGACGGTGATCTACGAGGCCCATCCCAAGGGACTCACGATGACCCATCCGGATGTGCCCGAAGCCCTGCGCGGCACCTGGGCGGGGCTCGCCTCCGATCCGATCCTGTCGCATCTCACCGATCTCGGGATCACTGCGATCGAACTGCTGCCGAGCTGCGCCTATCTCGACGACCGCTTCCTCGTCGAGAAGGGCCTGAGCAATTACTGGGGCTATCAGCCGATCGCTAATTTCGCGCCGGAACCGCGCTATTCCGGTGCCGATCCGCGCGGCGAATTCCGCGAGATGGTGCGGCGCTTCCATGGCGCCGGGATCGAGGTGATCCTCGACGTCGTCTACAACCACACGGGCGAGGGCAACGCGATCGGGCCGATGCTGAGCCTGCGCGGGATCGACAATGCGAGCTATTACCGCCTGACGCCCGACGGCGCCTATATCGACGAGACCGGGACCGGCAATACGCTGGACCTGTCGAACCCGCTCTGTCTGCGGCTGGTGATGGATTGCCTGCGCCATTGGGTCGAGGAGATGGGTGTCGATGGTTTCCGCTTCGATCTGGCCGCGACGCTGGCGCGCGGCACGTCGGGTGCCGTCGAGGCGCATGCGCAGTTCCTCGCCGCGATTGAGCAGGATCCGGTGCTGCGAGGGGTGAATCTGATCGCCGAGCCTTGGGATATCGGCCCGGGCGGCTATTACCTCGGTGGCTTCCCGCATCCGTTCACCGAATGGAACGACCGCTTCCGCGACGATGCGCGCCGGTTCTGGCGCGGCGACCGGGGCATGGCGGGCGATCTGGCGCGGCGCGTGGCGGGCTCGGCGGAGATCTTCGACCAGATGGGACGGCCCGCGACGGCCTCGGTGAATTTCATCACCGCCCATGACGGCTTCACGCTGCAAGACCTTGTTTCCTATGGCGAAAAGCAGAACCTCGCGAATGGCGAGGAAAACAGAGATGGCCATGATGCGAATTTCTCGGAGGCGCTGGAGAGCGTCGAGGCGCAGGCCCTGCGCAAACGCGCGCTGCTTGCGACGCTGCTGATGAGCCAGGGCGTGCCGATGCTGCTGGCCGGTGACGAGATCGGCAATTCGCAGGGGGGCAATAACAACGCCTATGCGCAGGATAACGAGATCGGCTGGGTCGATTGGAGCGCGCCTGACGACACTTTAAAAACCTTCGTCAAGCATCTGATCCAGATAAAAAAAGATCACCGCGTCCTGCGACAAAACCGCTATCTGCACTCGCTGATCCGCAAGCAGGACGGAATGCGCGATCTGATCTGGCGGCTTGCCTCTGGCGAGGAACCTGAGCCGCATGACTGGAACGATCCCGAGCTGCGCTGCATCGGCGTCGAAATCCGCGGCGCTGCCGAAGGTCCGGCAGGCGAGGCCGGCAGCGAAGCCGTCTACGTGATCCTCAACGCAGGGCCCGAGCAGCACATCACATTGCCGCCCGGAAGATGGACACGCGCGCTCGATTCCGCCTTGCCCGTGCGGGAAGCGGAACAAATCGACGGCCCCGAGGCTTGCCTTGCCGCACAATCCGTTCAAGTCTTTACCCGCGCCACAGTGCAGGAGAAATCATGACCCGCCACGCGACCCAGCCCATCGACGGCCAGAAACCCGGCACCTCGGGGCTGCGCAAGAAAACCCGCGTTTTCATGCAGCCAAGCTACCTCGAGAATTTCGTGCAATCGACATTCGACGCGATCGGCGGCGTGCGCGGCAAGACCTTGGTTCTCGGCGGGGACGGACGGTATTTCGGACGCGAAGCGGCAAGCACGATCCTGAAAATGGCGGCCGCCAACGGGGCCGCGCGGGTGATCGTGGGGCAGGGTGCGTGGCTGTCCACGCCCGCCGCATCGAACCTGATCCGGCAGCGACAGGCGAATGGCGGGATCATCCTTTCTGCCAGCCACAATCCCGGCGGCTCGGACGAGGATTTCGGCGTCAAATACAACTCCGCGAACGGCGGACCTGCGCCGGAGTCGATCACCTCGACGATCCATAAGCGCACGCAGGAGATCCGTGAATATCATCTGCTCGATGCGGCAGATCCCGATCTGGACAGCCTTGGCGAGACGCCGCTGGGCGAGATGATCGTCGAAGTCGTCGACCCGGTGAGCGCCTATGCCGATCTGATGGAAACGATATTCGATTTCAACGTGTTGCGAGACGTCTTTAAGGCGGGTTTCCGGATGCGGATGGACTCGATGTGCGCCATCACCGGACCTTACGCGGTGGAGATTTTCGAGAACCGCCTCGGCGCCGCGGCAGGGACCGTCACGCATGGGACGCCGCTGCCGGATTTCGGCGGCATGCATCCCGATCCGAACCCGACCTGGGCCCATGAGCTGATGGACGAGATGATGAGCGAAAACGCCCCGGATTTCGGCGCGGCCTCGGATGGCGATGGCGACCGGAACATGATCCTGGGCGCGGGCACCTATGTCTCGCCGTCGGACAGCCTCGCGGTGCTGGCCGCGAACGCGCATCTCGTGCCGGGTTACAAGGACGGGCTGAAGGGCGTCGCGCGCTCGATGCCGACCTCGGCGGCGGCGGATCGGGTGGCCGAGGCGCTTGGCCTCGATTGCTACGAGACGCCGACGGGCTGGAAGTTCTTCGGCAACCTGATGGATGCGGGGCGCGTGTCGCTCTGTGGCGAGGAGAGCTTCGGCACGGGCTCCGACCATGTGCGCGAGAAGGACGGGCTCTGGGCGGTGCTGATGTGGCTCAACATCCTTGCCGTGCGCAAGATGTCGGTGGCCGAGATCATGGCCGATCATTTCGCGCGTTACGGCCGTAACTACTATTCGCGCCACGATTACGAGGCGCTGCCGACCGAGCAGGCAGAGGCGATGCTGGACGATCTCCGCGCTCGCCTTGGAGAGCTGAAAGGGACGCAGGTCGAAGGGCTTACGCTCGAAAGCTCAGACGAGTTTTCCTATACCGATCCGGTCGATGGCTCGGTCGCGGAAGGTCAGGGTTTCCGTATTCTGTTCGAGGGTGGCTCGCGTGTCGTGCTGCGTCTGTCGGGCACGGGCACCGAGGGCGCGACGCTGCGCGTGTATCTCGAGCGCTATGCGCCGGGACCGGATGGGCTGGACCATGATCCGCAAGAGGCGCTGGCACCGATCATCCGGGCGACGGAGGCGCTGGTGGGCATCCGCGAACGCACGGGGCGCGAGAAACCCGACGTCATCACCTGATCCCGTAGGCGGCAAATCCAGCCGCAAAACAAAGCCGGGGGGCTGAAATCGCCCCCCGTTTTCGCATCACGTTAATGCCGATAATCGGTATTATGTAAATTATGAGTGCGATTTCGCGCTCATTATGGGGTCAAAACCGTGCTCCCGACCGTTCTCCGGCCCTCCAGCGCCTCATGGGCTGCGGCGACATCCTCCAGAGAAAAGCTCTGCGGCACGTCGATCTTGATCTCGCCTTTCCCAATCATCTCAAAGAGTTCTGCGGCGGAGTTACGCAGCCACCCCGGCTGATCCGTGTGCTGGAACAAGGTCGGACGCGTCAGGAACAGCGAGTTGCGCGCCAGATCGTTGATCTTGAACTGATCCGCCGGTCCGGAGCTTTGCCCGAAGCACACCAGCGTACCGAACCGCTTGAGCACATCGAGCGACGTCATCACCGTATCCGCGCCCACCGAGTCATAGACCGCCGCGACGCCCGCGCCATCGGTGAGCCGTTTGACCTCTGCGCCGAAATCCTCCGACCGGTAATCGATCACCGCGTCATAGCCGTGCTCAAGCGCCCGCGCGCATTTCTCAGGCCCGCCAGCCGTGCCGATCGCACGAACGCCCTTGGCCTTCAGCCATTGACCCGCGATCGAGCCGACGCCACCGGCAGCCGCGTGGAAAAGCACAGTGTCGCCGGACTTTACGCGATATGAGTGATGGATCAGGTAATGCACGGTCAGACCTTTGAGCATCACCGCCGCTGCGACCTCATCGGAAATATCGTCCGGGATCGGCACGACGTTTTTCGCAGCCATCACCCGGTGGCTCGCATAAGCGCCATTGGGCTGTGTATAGGCCACGCGCTGTCCGACCTGTAGATCCACGCCATCGCCGACCGCCTCGATCACACCCGCCGCTTCGCCGCCGGTGATCAGATCGCTCTCCACCGGCCACGGATAAAGCCCCGTTCGGAAGTAAACATCGATGAAATTCAATCCTATAGCGGTATGTCTTAAAGTGACTTCGCCGGGGCCCGGTTTGGGAACCTCGATCTCGATCTTGTGGAACTGGTCGCGCCCACCGGGGCGCGCGATTGCCATCGCATAAGCCATGATATCCTCCCTGTTGCCGCGCAAAGGTACTGCGCGCGGCCCCGGCGTCAATCCGGGATCGGATGCGGCAGGAAAGCGCCGTTCATCTCGACGATCTCATCCCAGACGCGCAGCGCCAGTTCGCGCGGGCGTTCGCTCTCGCGGCGCACGAGGAACCAGTGGCGCATCAGCGGCAATCCCGGTGCCGGGATCAGCGCCAGGCGTCCGGTCTCCAGCTCGTCCGTCACCGTGTGCAGGCTAAGAAACGCGATGCCGAGACCCGCCATCACCGCCTGCTTGATCGTCTCGTTGCTGTCCATCTCCAGCGTGTCATAGAGCCGCCCGTCGCCGACACGGTCGAGCCAGCGCGACATCAGGATACGCGTCCCCGACCCTTCCTCGCGCGAGATGAAGGTCTCGCCGAAAAGCTGCTCCAGATCATCGGCCTTGGCGATCAGCGGATGGCCCAGCGGTGCGACCAGCGCATGCGGGTGCTGGCCGATCGGTTCGGCCACAACGGGCGGATGGCGCGGCGGGCGGCCCATCACGGCGATGTCGAAACTGCCGCGCTCGATCCCCTCGATGATGGCCGAGCGGTTACCCACGCGCAGCGCGACCTCGATCTCGGGATGGGCGTCTTGCAGCATCTTCACCAGCCGCGGCGCGAAATATTTGCCGGTCGAGACGACGCCGAGCGTGATCCGACCCACCTGCCCGCGCGCAATGGCGCTCAGCGTCGCCTCGGCCTGCGACAAGTTGTCCTCGATCCGCAGCGCGGTTTCGCGCAGCGCCTTGCCGGCCTCGGTCAGCTCGGATCCCGCACCGTCGACGGCGCGCTGGATCAGCTTCATCCCGATCGCATCCTCCAACCCCTTGATCTGCGTATGAATCGCAGGCGTCGTGAGGTTCAGGCTCTCCCCGGCAGCGGTCAGCGACCCGCCCCGCGCCACCGCATCAAGCGCGCGCAATTGCTTTAGCGTTACAGCGTTCATCCGCATCGGCATTCAATTTCCTTTAACGCACATTCCCTTTATTTAAATTTCATAAAATTACGATCCGGGCAATGGTCTGGCTCACAAGAACATCGACTTTGGAGGAGGAGAAGATGTCCGTGAGTTTCGACGGCCTCGGTATTTCTGCCGATCTTGCCGACACCATGACCCGCCTGACCAGCGTCGGCGCCCAGCTTGCCCGCATGATTGCGCGCAACGGGCTTGAGGGAAATCTGGCGGAAGCCGCAGGCACCAACGCCGGTGGCGACGGGCAGAAAGCGCTCGACGTGATCGCGGATGAGGCCTTCATGGATGCGCTGCGCGGTGGTGCGGTTCGCCATTACGCCTCGGAAGAACAAGACGAGGTGGTCGATTTCGGCGAGGGCACGCTCGCGCTTGCCATCGATCCGCTCGACGGATCCTCGAATATCGACGTGAATGTCTCGATCGGCACGATCTTCTCGATCTTCGAGGCCGCCGACGACATGGATGCCAGCTTCCTGCGCCCGGCCAATGAGCAGATCGCGGGCGGCTACATCATCTTCGGGCCGCAGACCGCACTGGTCGTGACCTTCGGCAAAGGTGTGCAGCAATGGGTACTCGAGCCCGGCAGCGACATCTGGCGCCGCGTGGCCGATCCGAAGCCCCTGCCCTCCGAGACCTCGGAATACGCGATCAACGCGTCGAACTATCGCCACTGGCCGCAGCCGATCCGCGCCTTCATCGACGATCTCGTCGCCGGTGCCGAAGGTCCGCGCGGGCGCAATTTCAACATGCGCTGGATCGCCTCTCTGGTGGCCGAAACCCATCGCATCATCTCGCGCGGCGGCGTCTTCCTCTATCCGGGCGACGACCGCGACGGCTACGAGCGCGGCCGTCTGCGCCACATCTACGAATGCGCGCCGATCGCGATGCTGATCGAGCAGCTCGGCGGCGAGGCCACCGACGGCGCCGATCCCATCATGTCCGCGACGCCCGACCGGCTGCATGCCCGCACGCCCTTCGTATTCGGCTCGGCCAGCAAGGTCGCCCGCGTCGCCGCCTATCACGACTTGCCGCAGGATGAAGCCCACGCGCTCTTCAACACCCGCGGCCTCTTCCGGAGCTAATCCATGTCCAAGAAACACCCCATCATTTCCGTCGTCGGTTCCTCCGGTGCAGGCACCTCGACGGTGAAATCGACCTTCGATCAGATCTTCCGTCGCGAAGGGATTTCCGCAGTCTCGATCGAGGGGGACGCCTTCCACCGCTACAACCGCGCCGACATGAAGGAAGAGCTGCAAAAGCGCTATGACGCGGGCGATCAGGGCTTTTCCCACTTCTCCTATGAAGCCAATGAACTCAAGGAGTTGGATCGCGTCTTTCGCGAATATGGCGAGACCGGCAAGGGCAAGACCCGCCATTACGTCCATGACGATGCCGAGGCAGAGAAATGGGGCACGCCGCCCGGTCACTTCACCGAGTGGAGCGATTTCGAGGACGAGTCCGACCTGCTTTTCTACGAGGGCCTGCACGGCTGCGTCGTTAATGACGAGGTGAACCTCTCGGCGCTGGCGGATCTGAAGATCGGCGTGGTTCCGGTGATCAACCTCGAATGGATTCAGAAAATCCATCGCGACCGCGCCTCGCGGGGCTACACGACGGAAGCGGTCACCGACGTGATCCTGCGCCGCATGCATTCCTATGTGAACTGCATCACGCCGCAATTTACCGAAACGGATATCAACTTCCAGCGCGTGCCAGTCGTCGACACCTCGAACCCGTTCGTGGCGCGCTGGATCCCGACGGCGGATGAAAGCCTCGTGGTGATCCGCTTCAAGAACCCGCGCGGCATCGATTTCCCCTATCTCACCTCGATGATCAACGGCTCCTGGATGAGCCGCGCCAACTCGATCGTCATTCCCGGCAACCGTCAGGATCTGGCCATGCAGCTGATCCTCACCCCCCTCATCGAGCGCATCGTGCGTGAATCGAAGCGGGCTTGAGAAGGATGAACAAGGTGATGAAAGACATTCAGATCACTCAAGAAACGCGCATGGCGAATGCGATCCGTGCGCTTGCGATGGACGCGGTGCAAAAGGCCAATTCGGGCCATCCCGGAATGCCGATGGGCATGGCGGATGTGGCGACCGTTCTGTTCAACCGCTTCATGAATATCGATCCCACCGCGCCGAAATGGGCCGACCGCGATCGCTTCGTTCTGTCGGCGGGCCATGGCTCGATGCTGATCTACGCGATCAACCATCTGCTGGGCTATGAAGACATGGGCATGGACCAGATCAAGGCGTTCCGCCAGCTGGGTTCGCGCACCGCTGGCCACCCGGAATACGGCCATGCCGAGGGGATCGAAGTGACCACCGGGCCGCTCGGTCAAGGTATCGCGACCGCCGTGGGCATGGCGATTGCCGAGAAGATGAAGAACGCGCGTTATGGCGCTGATCTGGTGGATCATTTCACCTATGTCATCGCAGGCGACGGCTGCCTGATGGAAGGGATCAGCCACGAGGCGATCGACCTCGCGGGGCATCTCGAGCTCGGCAAGCTGATCGTGATGTGGGACGACAATTCGATCACCATCGACGGTGACACGGATCTGTCCACCTCGATGGATCAGAAGGCGCGTTTCGCCGCCGCTGGCTGGCACGTGCTTGAATGCGACGGCCATACGCCGACCGAGATCGCCGACGCGATCGAGGCTGCGCGTCAGGACCCGCGCCCCTCGATGATCGCCTGCCGCACCATCATCGGCTTTGGCGCACCGAACAAGCAAGGCGGCCACGATGTCCACGGCGCACCGCTCGGCGACGAGGAAATCGTCGCCGCGCGCAAGCAGCTGCATTGGGATCACCCGCCCTTCGAAATCCCTGCGGCGATTTACGACGAATGGGGCCGGATCGCGTCGCGAGGCGCGCGTGCGCGGGCGGAGTGGGAACAGCGGTTGAATACCGCAACCGCCCGCGCCGAATTCCTCGCTGCCGAAGAAGCCGACACCAGCCCTCTGACCGCTGCGATCGCCGCCTACAAGCGCAAGCTGTCGGAAGATAAGCCCAAGGTCGCGACCCGCAAGGCGAGCCAGATGGCGCTGGAAGTGGTCAACGCCACCCTGCCCTTCACCGTGGGCGGCTCGGCCGATCTGACCGGCTCGAACCTCACGAAATCCTCGGGCATGAAATCGATCACGCCCACGGATTTCACCGGCGATTACATCCATTACGGCATTCGCGAGCACGGCATGGCCGCCGCGATGAACGGGATCGTGCTCCATGGCGGGCTGCGGCCCTATGGCGGTACCTTCATGGCCTTCGCCGATTACTGCCGCCCCGCTATTCGTTTGTCGGCGCTGATGGGTGTGCCGACCTGCTATGTCATGACCCATGACTCGATCGGCCTCGGCGAGGACGGTCCCACCCATCAGCCGGTAGAGCATCTGGCCTCGCTCCGGACCATTCCTAACTTGCTCATCCTCCGTCCGGCTGATGCGGTGGAGACCGCCGAGGCCTGGGAAATCGCCATGACCTCGACGGCCACGCCGACGATGATCGTGGCCTCGCGTCAGGGTCTGCCGACGGTTCGCACCGAACACACGGACGAGAACCTCACCGCCCGCGGCGCCTATCTGCTGCGTGCCCCCGAGGCCCGCGACGTGACGCTGATCGCCACCGGGTCCGAGGTCGAGATCGCGATGGCGGCAGCCGACCAGCTGGCCGAGCAAGGGATCAAGGCGGCGGTCGTCTCCGCGCCGTGTTTCGAGCTCTTCGAGAAACAGGACGCGGCCTATCGCGCCGAGGTTCTGGGCGACGCCCCGCGCGTCGGCTGCGAAGCGGCGATCCGTCAGGGCTGGGATCTCTTCCTGCGCCCCGAGGACCGCTTCGTGGGCATGACCGGTTTCGGGGCCTCGGCCCCTGCCCCGGCGCTCTACAAACACTTCAACATCACGTCCGAAGCGATTGTTTCGGATGCAAAAGAACTGATCTGAGGGACTAACGAGAATGACGGTTAAAGTTGCCATCAACGGGTTTGGACGTATCGGCCGCAACGTGCTGCGCGGGATCATTGAATCGGGTCGCACCGATATCGAGGTGATCGCGATCAACGATCTGGGCCCGGTCGAAACCAACGCCCATCTGCTGCAATTCGACAGCGTCCACGGCCGCTTCCCGCAGGAAGTCACCACCGGCGAGGACTGGATCGACGCGGGCCGCGGCAAGATCAAGGTCACCGCGATCCGCGATCCCAAGGAGCTGCCCTGGGGCGACGTGGACATCGCGATGGAATGCACGGGTATCTTCACCGCGCGGGAAAAAGCGGCCTTCCACCTCGAGAACGGCTCGAAGCGCGTGCTGGTCTCGGCCCCCGCCGCGGGTGCCGACAAGACCATCGTCTTCGGCGTCAACGACGGCGCGCTGACCAAGGACGATCTGGTCGTCTCGAACGCGTCCTGCACCACGAACTGCCTCTCGCCGGTCGCCAAGGCGCTCAACGACGCGATCGGCATCTCGAAAGGCTTCATGACGACGATCCACAGCTATACCGGCGACCAGCCGACGCTCGATACGATGCATTCCGACATGTATCGCGCCCGCGCCGCCGCGCTGTCGATGATCCCGACCTCAACCGGCGCTGCGAAAGCCGTGGGTCTGGTGCTGCCGGAGCTTAACGGCAAGCTCGACGGTGTCGCGATCCGCGTGCCGACGCCGAATGTCTCGGTCGTCGATCTCGTCTTCGAGACCGCGAAAGATACCACCGTCGAAGAGGTCAACGCGGCGATCCGCAAGGCGGCCGACGGCCCGATGAAGGGCATCCTCGGCTACACCGACAAACCCAATGTTTCCAGCGACTTCAATCACGATCCTCACTCGTCGGTCTTCCACATGGATCAGACCAAAGTGATGGACGGTCGGATGGTCCGCATCCTCAGCTGGTACGACAACGAATGGGGCTTCTCCAACCGCATGGCGGACACCGCCGTCGCGATGGGAAAGCTCCTCTAACCGCGGTTCGAACCGTTAGGCCCGCAACCTAAGGCGCACAACGCAAGGAAAGACTGATATGGCATTGATTACGCTCAGACAATTGCTCGATCACGCCGCGGAATACGGCTACGGCGTGCCGGCGTTCAACATCAACAACATGGAACAGGGTATCGCCATCATGAAGGCGGCGGCGAAATGCGACGCCCCCGTCATCATGCAGGCCTCGCGCGGCGCGCGCAGCTATGCCGGCGACATCATGCTGCGCCACATGATCCAGGCGCTGTCGGAGATGTATCCCGATATCCCGCTGTGCATGCATCAGGACCACGGCAATAACGAAGCCACCTGCCTCACCGCGATCCGCCACGGCTTCACCTCCGTGATGATGGACGGCTCGCTGAAGGAAGACATGAAGACCCCTGCCGATTGGGACTACAACGTCGCGATCACCAAGCGCGTGGCCGATATGGCCCATTGGGTCGGCGCTTCGGTCGAGGGCGAGCTGGGCGTGCTCGGCAATCTCGAAACCGGCGAAGCGGCGGAGGAAGACGGCTCGGGCGCGGTTGGCAAACTCAGCCATGACCAGCTGCTGACCGATCCCGACGAGGCGCTCGATTTCGTCAAGCTGACCAAGGTCGACGCGCTGGCGATCGCCTGCGGCACCAGCCACGGCGCCTACAAGTTCTCGCGCAAGCCTACGGGCGACATTCTCGCGATCAGCCAGATCGAGAAGATCCATGCAAAGATCCCGAACGTCCATCTCGTGATGCACGGCTCGTCCAGCGTTCCGCAATATCTGCAGGACCTGATCAACGAGTCCGGCGGCGAGATGCCCCAGACCTACGGCGTCCCGGTCGAAGAGATCGAGCGCGGCATCAAGTCGGGCGTGCGCAAAGTGAATATCGACACCGACAACCGCATGGCGCTGACGGCGCAGTTCCGCAAGGTCGCGCAAGACAAGCCGACCGAGTTCGATCCGCGCAAATTCATGATCCCCGCGATGGAAGAGATGGAGAAGCTCTGCCTCGACCGGTTCCAGCGCTTCGGCACCGCCGGGAATGCCAGCAAGATCAAGGTGATCGACCTCGACGACATGGCCAAGCGCTATGCGGATGGGTCGCTCGACCCCGTGATTTCCTCGGCGAAAGCCGCCTGACACAAGCGCGATCCCGGCGCGCCAGAGCCGGGGCCGCAGATATCGGATTTAGGGAGACAAGGAGACCCCGATGAACGAGCAAAGCAATCCCGGCAAGTACAGCGCCGGCGTCAAGGAATACCGCGAAACCTACTGGGAGCCGAACTACACCCCCAAGGAGAGCGACGTCCTCGCCGTCTTCAAGATCACGCCGCAGGCCGGCGTCCCGCGTGAGGAAGCCGCAGCCGCCGTCGCCGCGGAATCCTCGACCGGCACCTGGACCACCGTCTGGACCGATCTTCTGACCGATCTCGACTATTACAAGGGTCGTGCCTATGCGATCGAGGACGTGCCGGGCGACGACGAGAGCTACTACGCTTTCATCGCCTACCCGATGGGCCTGTTCGAAGAGGGCTCGGTCGTCAACGTCTTCACCTCGCTCGTGGGCAATGTGTTCGGCTTCAAGGCCGTCCGTGCGCTGCGTCTCGAAGACGTGCGCTTCCCGCTGTGGTTCGTGACCACCTGCGACGGCCCGCCCCACGGCATCCAGGTCGAGCGCGACAAGCTCGACAAATACGGTCGCCCCTTCCTCGGCTGCACGATCAAGCCGAAGCTGGGTCTCTCGGCCAAGAACTACGGCCGGGCCGTCTATGAGGCGCTGCGTGGCGGCCTCGACTTCACCAAGGATGACGAGAACATCAACTCGCAGCCCTTCATGCGCTGGCGTGACCGTTTCGAGTTCTGTCAGGAAGCGATCGACAAGGCCGAGCGCGAGACTGGCGAGCGCAAGGGCCACTACCTGAACGTCACCGCGCCGAACATCGAAGAGATGTATAAGCGCGCCGAGTTCGCCAAGGAGATCGGCTCGCCGATCATCATGTCGGATTACCTGACGATGGGCTGGGCCGCGCAGGCCTCGCTGAGCCGCTGGTGCCGCGACAACGGCATGCTGCTGCACGTGCACCGCGCGATGCATGGCGTGATCGACCGCCACCCCAAGCACGGCATCAACTTCCGCGTTCTCGCGAAGATGCTGCGCCTTCTGGGCGGCGACCACCTGCACTCGGGCACCGTCGTCGGCAAGCTCGAAGGCGACCGCGAGGCGACGCTGGGCTGGATCGACCTGATGCGCGACAAATACGTCAAGGAAGACCGCTCGCGCGGCATCTTCTTCGATCAGGACTGGGGTCAGATGCCGGGCGTGCTCCCGGTGGCTTCGGGCGGCATCCACGTGTGGCACATGCCCGCGCTGGTCAACATCTTCGGCGATGACAGCTGCCTTCAGTTCGGCGGCGGCACGCTGGGCCACCCCTGGGGCAATGCCGCGGGCGCTGCGGCCAACCGCGTCGCGGTCGAGGCCTGCGTCAAGGCACGCAACGAGGGCCGCGATCTCGAGAAGGAGTCGAAAGACATCATGACCTCGGCCGCCAAGCACTCGCCCGAACTCAAGATCGCCATGGAGACGTGGAAAGAGATCAAGTTCGAGTTCGACACCGTGGACAAGCTGGACGTGGCGCACCGCTAAGGCGCGCCCCTCCCACCAACGCCTGAGAAAGGACTGACACCATGAGTGAAATGCAAGATTACGGCTCGCGTATTTCGGACCCGAACAGCCGCAAGATGGGCACCTTCTCCTATCTGCCCCAGCTCAACGACGACGAGCTGCGCAAGCAGGTGGAATACATCGTCTCGAAGGGCTGGAACCCGGCCATCGAGCATACCGAGCCCGAGAATATGCGGTCGAACTTCTGGTATATGTGGAAGCTGCCGATGTTCGGGGAAACCGATGTCGATGCGATCTTCCGCGAGATCGAGATGTGCAAGAAGGCGAACCCGGGCAACCATGTCCGCCTCGTGGGCTACGACAACTTCAAGCAGACGCAGGGCACCTCGATGGTGGTGCACCGCGCCGACATGTCGGCCTCTGCCTGATCTGACACGAGGGGCGGGCTGCCGATCGCGGCGGCCCGCCCTGCCCCATTTTTCCGGATTTTCCAGCGCGACGGAGAGCCACCCATGAGCGATATCGACCCAGACCAGTTCCGTGTGAAGACCGAGCCCTATTACCGGCCCGTCGGCAACGAGATCGAGCAATATGCCGCCGCCTATGACGTGCGGATGCCGGTGATGCTCAAGGGCCCCACGGGCTGCGGCAAGTCGCGTTTCGTCGAATATATGGCGTGGAAATTGCAGCGCCCGCTGATCACCGTGGCGTGCAACGAGGACATGACCGCGTCCGACCTGATCGGGCGGTTCCTGTTGGATATCAACGGCACCAAGTGGCAGGACGGCCCGCTGACCGTCGCCGCGCGGATCGGCGCGATCTGCTATCTCGACGAGGTCGTCGAGGCCCGACAGGACACCACCGTCGTCATTCACCCGCTGACCGACCACCGCCGCCAGCTGCCGCTGGAAAAGAAGGGCGAGCTGGTCGACGCGCATCCCGATTTTCAGGTCGTGATCTCGTATAACCCCGGCTACCAGTCGATGATGAAGGACCTCAAGCAATCGACCAAGCAGCGCTTCGGCGCGATGAGCTTCGACTACCCGCAGGCCGCGACCGAGGCTGAGATCGTGAGCCACGAGGCCGGGATCGACCTGAAGACCGCCGAACGCCTCGTGCAGGTGGCCGAACGCTCGCGCAACCTCAAGGGCCACGGGCTCGATGAGGGCATGTCGACGCGCCTTCTGGTCTATGCGGGCCAGCTGATCTCGCAGGACATCCCCGCGCCCGCTGCCTGCCAGATGGCGCTGGTGGAGCCGCTGACCGATGACGCGGATATGCGCGACACGTTGCAGGCGGCCGTCCAGACCTTCTTCCCCGAGATCACCGACAGTTCGAAGGTGGCGTAAGGAGCGCGTCCGATGAAGGTCGATCTCGACGATTACGCCGCCGATCTGATCAAATCCGCGCCGGAGCTGGAGGAGACCCTCGACGGGCTTTTCCACGAGGCGGCGCGGATGATGTCGCCTGCCGGTCTGAAGGACTACATGGATGGCGCGAAGGCCATGACCTCGCTCGGCAAGGGGCCGCGCCTGCTGATCTCCTATCTCGACGAGATGCCGCAGGTCGCCAAGGAATGCGGCGAGGACGTGATCCGCGATGTCGTGGGCGCGGTGCTGAAGCTGGCCTCGATGGTCTCGGGCGAGATCCTGGTGCTGATGCTCGACACGCTGCCCGGCGCCGCCAACCGCTTCGGCGACCCGGAACTGCTGCGCGGCTATCTGGCGCTGCTGCACCGGCTGGCGGCCCGCGCGCCGCGCGGTCTGCGCCCGATGTTCGGCGTGCTCGAAGAACTGCTGAGCAAACTCACCCTCTCGGGCCTGCGCCGCTGGGTGGATTTCGGGGCCGAAGCCTATCGCCGCGACCTGCCGAAACAGGCGGATTACTTCGGGCTGGTGAGCGAGGACAGCCGCGCGGTGCTCAAACAGGAACGCCGCGGCACGCTCTTCATCGACAGCCAGCGCCGCTTGAACTTCTACCTCCGCGCCTTCTGGGCCCGCGACTTCTTCCTGCGTCCCTCTGCCGCCGACTTCGAGGGGTTCCGCCCCTTCATCGAGGACGGCGCGCTGCATCTGCCCGATGCGGTGGACGGGATCAACGGCGCCTCCGGCCTCGATCTCTACCGCGCGATGTGCGCCCATATGGCGGCCCATATCGTCTATTCAGATCACGGGCTGGGGCAGGAAGCGCTCAACCCTGCGCAGATTTTCCTGATCGGCATGATCGAGGATGCCCGCGTCGAATATTGCGCGACGCAGGCTTTTCCGGGGCTGCGCGCGATGTTCGACCGGCTGATGCCGGACACGCCTCAAGGGCAATACGAACACGAGACGATGTATCTGCTGGAGAAGGTGGCCCGCGCGTTCAACACGCCCGGCACCCGCACCGGCGATCTGGAAATCGACAATCTCGTCGAGACTTTCCACGGCGAGATCGCGGGCAATGCACGCGAGACCATGTTCTCCTGGTCGCTTGGGGTCGAGCTGTTCAACCTGCTGGCGCAGCGCCGCGCGGTGCCGTCCCTGCGCATTCTCGAATCCCTGAAAATTCCGTATCGCGACGACAACCGCTTCATCTGGTCGCTCTCGGATTACGACTGGTCGAACCAGAACGCCTACCAACCCGCGCAGGGTCAGGTGCGCAAGCGCGTGGGCCTGATGGAATTCGTCAACGAGGTCGATGTCGAGACCGCGGGCGACGATGCGCAGGAGGTCTGGGTGCTGTCGTCAGAGCTGTTCCCCTACGAGGATGAGGGCGTCAGCTATAACGAGATGGAGGGCAAAGCCCCGATCTCGGATCCGTTTCATTACGGCGAGTGGGATTACAAGGTGCAGCTGATGCGCCCCTCCTGGTCGACCGTCTATGAACACCGCCCGCCGATGGGTGACCCGGACGAGATCGACACGATCCTGACCGCCCATCGCGGCATCCGTCACCGGATCAAGCAGATTGTGGACCGGCTGCGCCCGCAGGGCATCTCGCGCCAGCGGCGGCTGGAGGATGGCGACGAGCTGGATATCAACGCCGCCGTCGATGCGATGGTGATGCAGCGGATCGGGATGCAGCCCGACATGCGGATCACCATGCGCAACGTCATCAACCGGCGCGATCTGGCGGTCTGTATCCTTCTCGACCTGTCGGAAAGCACGAACGAGACCGTGCGCGGCTCGGACAAGACCGTGCTGGAGCTGACGCGCGAGGCCTCGGCGCTCGTGGCCTCGGCGATCTCGGGCATCGGCGACCCGTTCGCGATCCACGGCTTTTCCTCGGATGGCCGCCACGACGTGCAATATCAGCGCTTCAAGGATTTCGAGCAGAAGCTCGATTCCGAGGTCAAAGGCCGCCTCGCGGGCATGAAAGGCGGGCTCTCGACCCGGATGGGGGCCGCGATGCGCCATGCCGCGCATCACCTGAGCCTGCGCCCCGAGGCGCATAAGCTGCTGCTGATCGTCACCGATGGCGAACCGGCCGATATCGACGAGCGCGACCCGCAATATCTGCGCATGGATGCCAAGAAGGCGGTTGCGGAACTCCAGCAGATCGGCATTAACAGCTATTGTCTGACGCTGGACCCCGAGGCCGACGCCTATGTGTCGCGCATTTTCGGGGCCAACAACTTCACCGTGATCGATCAGGTCGAGCGCCTGCCCGAGAAACTGCCGACCCTGTTCGCGCAACTGACGAAATGATCCCCGGAGGACCCCATGAGCTTTGACCGTTCCATCAAGATCGCGCCGTCGATCCTGTCGGCCGATTTCGCCAATTTCGGCGCCGAGATCCGCGCCATCGAAGATCAGGGGGCCGATTGGGTCCATATCGACGTGATGGACGGGCATTTCGTACCGAACCTCACCTTCGGCCCGCCCGCCGTGAAAGCGTTCCGCCCGCATGTGAAGACCTTCATGGACGTCCACCTGATGATCGCGCCGGTCGATCCCTACATCGAAGCCTATGCCGAAGCGGGCGCCGACATGATCGTCGCGCATTGGGAGGCCGGTCCGCACCCGCATCGCACGCTGCAGGCGATCAAGGCGCAGGGCGTGAAATGCGGCATCTCGCTAAACCCCGGCACGCCCGCCAACGTGATCTCGGAACTGCTCGACCTCGTCGATATGGTTCTCGTGATGAGCGTGAACCCCGGCTTCGGCGGCCAGAAATTCATCCCCTCCAGCATCAACAAGGTGCGCCAAGTGCGCGAAATGATTGGCGATCGGGACATCCACATTCAGGTGGATGGCGGCGTCGATCCGACCACGGTCGGCCCGCTGGTCGAGGCCGGTGCGGATTGCTTCGTGGCAGGCTCGGCCGTCTTCAAGGGCGGTTCGGTCGACAAACCCGAGGTCTATGGCGCGAATATGCGCGCGATCCGCGAGGCGGCACAGGGCGCACTCAAAGCGGCGCAATGACGGCCGGATCGGCGCAGGGCGGCGCGGTCGCAAAACCGTGATCTGACCGCTTGCCCTGCGGCGACCTCTCAGTCATATTCGTGGAATTGAATACCAGTAAGGGAGGACTGGCATGACTTTCACGCGACGCACCATTCTGCGCGGAGGGCTGGCGATGGGCGCCATGACCGCCCTTCCCCGGCTCAGCTTCGCCGCCCAGACCCTCGAGATGGGGTCGGCACGGCTCGACACGCTGTCCGATGGCAATCTCGTCCTGCCGCTCAGCTTCGTGAGCGACAACCCCGACGCCAAGCCGATCCTCGAGAGCTACGGCATCACCGGCGACTCGGTCGAGCCGCCCTGCAACGTCACGCTCTATCGCGACGGCACCAATACGGTGCTGTTCGATGTGGGCTCGGGCAATGACTTCATGCCGACCGCGGGCAAGCTGATGGAGGCGATGGATGCGCTGGAGGTCGCGCCCGATGACGTGACCCATATCGTCTTCACCCACGGCCACCCCGATCACCTCTGGGGCGTGCTCGACGATTTCGACGATCCGCTGTTCTACAATGCGCAGCACATGATGGGCAAAGCCGAGTTCGAATACTGGCGCAATCCCGAGACGCTCGACACGATCGACGACGGTCGCAAGACCTTCGCGGCGGGCGCGCTGCGGCGCCTCGAAATCCTTGAAGATCAGATCGCAACCTTCGGAGATGGCGAGGAAATCCTGCCCGGCATCATGGCGCAGATGACCCCCGGCCATACGCCCGGTCACATGTCCTTCCACGTCAAGAATGGCAACACGCAGGCCTTCATCATCGGCGATGCGATCGTGAACCACTACCTCGCCTTCGCGGCGCCGGGCATGGAGGCGGGCTCCGATCAGAACCCGGAGCTGGGTGCAACGACGCGCGTGGCGCTGCTGGATCAGCTCGCGACCGACAATCTGCCGATCATCGGCTATCACCTGCCCGAAGGCGGTCTGGGCCGGGTCGAGCGCGACGGCGACGCCTATCGTTACGTCGCGGAGGTCTGAGTATGAAAAAACTCATCCTGACCAGCGCCTTGGCGGCGCTTCTTCATGTGAGTCCCGCGCTCGCCTCTGAGGACGTGCCGGACATGTATCCCGGCTCCGTGCTCTATTCGAAACCCTATGAGGTGATCCCCGGCGTCTGGACCTCGATCGGCGCGACCGCGCCGCCGACCTATGAGAATTCGGGCCATAACAACAATCTCAGCTTCATCGTCACCGGCGATGGCGTGGTCGTTGTGAATTCCGGCGCGTCCTATCAGCTCGCCCGCGCGCTGCATGACGAGATCAAGGCGGTGACCGATCAGCCGGTGAAGCTGGTGATCAACGAGAACGGTCAGGGCCACGCGATGCTCGGCAATAATTACTGGATCGAACAGGGTGTGCCGGTGCTCGCCCATGTCGATGCGGCGGCCGAGTTCGAGCATGACGCGGGCGGCGCTTTCGAGGCGCTGAAAAATTACGGCAAGGAGACCGCCGAGGGCACCGATCCGAAGCTGCCCACCGAGACCTTCGAGGACAAGCGCGTCATCGAAATGGGCGACATGACCATCGAAGTGATGCATCTCGGCCCCGCGCACAGCCCCGGCGACACGCAGGTCTGGCTGCCGGAACAGAAGTTCATGATCGCGGGCGATATCGCCTTTTCCGAACGGATGCCGCCGATCTTCTCGGGCACCTGCACGAGCTGCTGGATCGAGACCTTCGAGACCAAATTCGCGCCGCTGGAGCCTGCCTTCATCATCCCCGGCCACGGCCATCCGACCAATCTCGACAAGGTCACCCGAGGCACGACGGGCTACCTGAAATATCTGCGCGGCAAGATCGGTGAGCATATCGACAATGGTGGCGATCTGACCGAGGCCTACTACGTGGATCAGAGCCCCTACAAAAACCTCGACACGTTCGAGGAACTGGCGACGAAGAACGCGGGCGTCGTCTACGAGGAAATGGAATTCGAATAGGAGGTCTCATGGCCGTCACACCCCCCGTCTGCGATTTCGGCTGGAACGCTCCGGGCTTCACCCTGCCCGGCACCGATGGCAAGCAATACAGCTTTGACGACATCCGTGGCCCCAAGGGCACGCTCGTGATGTTCATCTGCAACCATTGCCCCTATGTCCAGTCGATCCTCGACCGCATCCTGCGCGATGCGGCGGAGTTGCAGAAGGCGGGGATCGGGGTCGTGGCGATCTCGGCCAACGATGTCGACGACTACCCGCAGGACAGCTTCGAAAACATGGCCAAACTGGCCGAGGAGAAGGGCTTCCCCTTCCCCTATCTCTATGACGAAAGCCAGGCGGTGGCGAAGGCTTACGGCGCCGCCTGCACCCCCGATTTCTTCGGCTTCAACGCCGAGGACGGGCTGCAATATCGCGGGCGTCTCGATGCCTCGACCAAGCAGGCCGCTGCGGCAGATGCCAAGCGCGAGCTGTACGAGGGCATGATGATGGTCGTGGAAACCGGCGAAGGCCCGCGCGATCAGATCCCGTCGATGGGCTGCTCGATCAAGTGGAAAGCCGCATGAGCGACGCCCCTTCCGTCATCTTCGACCTCGACGGGACGCTGATCGACTCCGTGCCCGCGATCCATGCCGTCTCGAATGCCGTTCTGACCGAGATGGGCTTCGAGCCGCTCTCGCTGCCGATGATCCGAAGCTTCGTCGGCAAGGGTGTGCCCAATCTCGTGCGCCAACTCCTCATAACCTCGGGCGAAGACCCGGACGGGCCGCTTTTCGCCCGCGTGGAGCACGCGCTGATCGCGCGCTACGAGACGGACGTGGAGGGCAACGTGCCCTATCCGAACGTGATCGCCGCGCTCGACACGCTCAAGGAGATGGGCTGCCGGATGGCTGTGTGCACCAACAAGCCCTTCGCGCCGGCCGAGGCCGCTTTGCGCCATGTCGGTCTCTGGGAGTATTTCGAACTGACGCTGGGCGGGGATTCCATGCCCACCCGCAAGCCCGAGCCGCAGATGCTGCACCATTGCCATCAGGCACTTGGCGGCGGCGCGATGATCTATGTCGGCGACTCGGAGGTCGATGCGGAGACGGCGGTGAACGCGCAGGCCCCCTTCGCGATCTATTCCGAAGGCTATCGCAAGACGCCGCTGACCGAAGTGCCCCATGACGTGGCCTTCTCGGATTGGGCGATGCTGCCTGGTCTGGTGGAGGGCTGGAAATGGTAAGCGCGCTGATCTTCGACGTCGACGGCACGCTGGCCGAGACCGAAGAAGCGCATCGCCGCGCCTTCAACGAGACTTTCGCGGCGCGCGGCGTCGACTGGAACTGGTCGCAGGAGACCTACCGCGAACTCCTGAAGACCACCGGCGGCAAGGAGCGCATGGCGCGCCACCGCGAGGTCATGGGTTTCGGCCCCTCTGACGACGAAATCGCCGATCTGCACAAGATCAAGACCCGGCGTTATGTCGAGATCATCACCGACGGCGAGGTGCCGCTGCGCCCCGGCGTGGCGCGGCTGATCGCCAATGCGCGCGACGCTGGAATGAAGCTCGCCATCGCCACGACCACGAACCGGCCCAATGTCGATGCGCTGATCCGCGCGACGCTGGGCGCCGATCCCGACCACCTGTTCGACGCGATTGCAGCCGGAGACGAGGTGGAGACCAAGAAACCCGCGCCGGACGTGTTCGAGCTGGCGCTGAACCGGTTGCATCTGCCGCCCGAGGCCTGCATCGCTTTCGAGGATAGCGAAATGGGTCTACAATCGGCGCAAGGGGCCGGGCTGCGCGTCTTGGTGACCCCTTCGGCCTATACCGACGGGGGCGATTTCTCGAGCGCGGAGTGGGTTCTTCCCGACCTCTCGCATCCCTTACCGCCCGAGATCACGAGAGGGCTGGGACAGAGTGCCGCAATTTCATAAGATTATCCCCGGCTATATCTGCTGGGCAGGTTAACGGAGGCCACCATGATCAAACCTGACGTTAAAGCGTTTTTCGACACCGCGACTTTCACCGTCTCTTACGTGGTGAAAGATCCGGACAGCAAATCCTGCGCCATCGTCGATAGCGTGCTCGATTTCGACTATTCCTCGGGTCGCACGGATACCAAATCCGCCGACGAGGTCATCGCCTATGTGACCGAACAGGGGCTCGAGGTGGAATGGATCCTCGAGAGCCATGTCCATGCAGACCACCTTTCCGCCGCGCCCTATATCCAGGAGCGCGTCGGCGGCAAGATCGGTATCGGCGACCGCATTCAGGTCGTGCAGGACACCTTCGGCAAGATCTTCAACGAAGGCACCGAATTCCAGCGCGACGGCTCGCAGTTCGACAAGCTCTTCAAGGAAGGCGACACGTTCACCGTGGGCGCGCTCGAGGGCCGCGTTCTGCACACGCCGGGCCACACGCCCGCTTGCCTCACCTACGTGATCGGCGATGCGGCCTTTGTGGGCGATACGCTCTTCATGCCCGATTTCGGCACGGCGCGCTGCGACTTCCCCGGGGGCTCGGCGGAAACGCTCTATTCCTCGATCCAGAAGATCCTCACGCTGCCCGACGAGACCCGCATCTTCGTGGGCCACGACTACAAAGCACCGGGCCGCGACGAATATGCGTGGGAAACCAGCGTGGCCGAGGAAAAGGCCCGCAATATCCATATCGGCGGCGGCAAGTCCGAGGCCGAGTTCGTCAAGATGCGCACCGAGCGCGACGCGACGCTGGCGATGCCCAAGCTGATCATTCCCTCGCTGCAGGTGAACATGCGCGCAGGCCAGATGCCGCCCGCCGATGACGAGGGCAAGACCTATCTCAAGGTCCCGGTGAACGGGCTCTGAACAGACAAACCTAAAGGGGCGGGCTAGACCCGCCCTTCTCTCCCCTACAGGCAGGACAACAGGACCAATATGGAACCGCGCAAACTTTCCGACGATTTCTCCGTCTCCCCGCAGATCGAGCCCGAAGACGTCGCCAAGCTCGCCGAGATGGGCTTTCGCACGCTGATCACGAACCGCCCCGACGAAGAGGTCGAGGACGACAAATACCTGTCGGCTAATATCGCGAAGCTCTGTGCGCAATACGGGCTGAACTATCACTACCTGCCCTATTACCCCGGCGAGATGACCTTCGATCTGGTCCATGATTACGAGGCGATCATGAACACCGCGCCGAAGCCCGCCTTCGGCTATTGCCGCTCGGGCACGCGTTCGTCGCATCTCTGGGGCATGAGCCAGGCCGGTCGGATGGATCTCGACAAGATCATCGAGGCTGCGGCCAATGCGGGCTATGACCATTCCTCGCTGATGCCGGTGCTGAAATTCTACGCCACGCGCCGCGGCAAGGTTTGATCCGCGCCTAATCCGAAGACCGAGATGCTCAAACGCTACCTGCCGATCCTCAGCTGGGGGCGCGACTACGATCGCCCGACCTTCGAGGCCGACCTGATCGCGGCTGTGATTGTGACGATCATGCTGATCCCGCAATCGCTGGCCTATTCGCTGCTGGCTGGCATGCCGCCGGAATACGGGCTCTACGCCTCGGTGCTGCCGCTCTTGATCTACGGGGTCTTCGGCACCTCGCGGCCTCTGGCCGTGGGGCCGGTCGCGGTGATCTCGCTGATGACGGCAGCCGCGGTGGGCAAGGTTGCGGCGCAGGGCACACCCGAATATATCGCCGCCGCCGTGGCGCTGGCCTTCCTGTCGGGCGTGATGCTGGTGATCATGGGCTTCCTGCGGATGGGCTTCATCACGGCCTTTCTCAGCCACCCGGTTCTGTCGGGCTTCACCTCCGCCGTCGGCATCCTGATCGCCGCGGGCCAGATGAAGCATTTCTTCGGCATCCAAGGCGAAAGCGGCGGCATCTTCGACATTCTCGGCGGCCTTTGGGCGCATCTCGGCCAGACCAACGCCTACACGGTCGTGATCTCGATCCTGTCGCTGGTCTTCCTGTTCTGGGCGCGGCGCGGACTGAAGCCGCGGCTGCTGAAAGCGGGGCTGTCCGAGCGGCTCGCGGCGATCCTGACCCGCGCGGCCCCCGTCTATGCCGTGGCGGCGACCATTCTGATCACCTGGCTCTTCGGGCTGGAGGGGCGCGGCGTCCGCGTGGTCGGCACCGTGCCGCTGGGCTTCCCGACGCCGAGCCTTCCGCCCGCCGATCTCGCGCTTTGGAAAGAGCTTTTCGTCCCGGCGCTGCTGATCGCGATCATCGGCTATGTCGAGACGATCTCCGTCGCCCAGACGCTGGCTGCGAAAAAGCGTCAGCGCATCGATCCGGATCAGGAATTCATCGCCCTTGGCGGCGCCTCCATCGGCTCCGCGATCTCGGGCGCTTTCCCGGTCACGGGCGGGTTTGCGCGCTCCGTCGTCAGTTTCGAGGCCGGCGCCACAACGCCCGCCGCCGGGGCCTTCACCGCGATCGGCGTGGCGCTCGCGACCTTCACCCTGACCCCGGCCCTCTATTACCTGCCGCAAGCGACGCTCGCGGCCACGATCTTCGTCTCGGTGCTGACGCTCGTCGATACCAAAGCGCTCAAGCGCACGTTCAAATACGCACCTCGCGAAGGCGTCGGCATGGCGCTGACCGTGCTGGTCACGCTGATCTGGGGCGTCGAGGACGGTATCGCTTTCGGCGTCATCCTCTCGATCGCGCTGCGGTTGTGGGCCAGCTCGCGCCCGCATGTGGCCGAGCTGGGTCAGGTTCCCGGCACCGAGCATTTCCGCAACATCCAGCGCCACCGCGTCAGCTGCGCGCCGGGCGTCCTCAGCCTGCGCATCGACGAGAGCCTCTGGTTCCCGAATGCCCGCTTCGTCGAGGAGATGATCTACGACCGCATCGCCAGCGACGAGACGATCAAGCATGTCGTGCTGAACTGCCCCGCGATCAACCATATCGACATGTCCGCGCTCGAGGCGCTGGAAGAGGTGAACGACCAGCTGAACGATGCGGGCGTGCGGCTGCACCTGTCCGAAGTGAAGGGCCCGGTGATGGACAGGCTCACGCGTTCGGACCTGATCACCCATCTGACCGGGCAGATCTACCTCACCCATTACGACGCGCTCGCGACGCTTGCCCCCGAGACCACTCAGGGCTGTGCGCATGAGACCCGCATCGAGACCCATCGCTAAGGAATTTCTGCACTCCACGCGGGTTGCCATGACGCCCGAAAAATAAGACATTCGGATAGATTTTCCGGCGCGGGGTAGTTGTGCGCCGGAATAGTAGTAACGAGCTACGCGACCTACCGAAATGTGAGGTGAAACGCGATGTTATCCTTTTGCGAGGCAGTCTTACGCGCGAAATCCGTTCAAGAGATCTGGACGCGTCATTGCCACGAAATGGAACGATTTGGGTTCGACCGTTTGATCTACGGATTCACGAGTTTCCGTAAGGGAAACAATTTTGGCCACGAAGACGATTTGTTGATCCTTTCGAACCACGCAAAGGAATATCTCGACATCTTCATCGGTGAGGCGAAATACCGCCACGCGCCGATGGTGCAATGGACTGCCGAGAATGACGGCGCGTGCTCGTGGCGGGTGGTCGCGGATCGCGCGATGCGGGGCGAGTTGACCCCGGGCGAGATCGAAGTGATCGAACTCAACCACCGTTTCGGCATCATCGCGGGCTATTCGATCGGCTTTTCCGACCCGCTCTCCTACGCGCGCGGCGCCATCGGCCTCGTGGGGCGGCCGGGATTGAGCCAGGACGAAGTCGACCGCATCTGGCGCGAGAACGAGCGCGAGTTGATGGTGATGAACAGCCTCGTGCATCTGCGCATCTCCACCATGCCCTATTCCACTGGGCGCCGCCCGCTGACGGATCGGCAACGCGAAGTGCTCGAATGGGTGGCCGAGGGGAAGACGACCGCCGATATCGCGATCATCATGGGGCTGACACCGTCCACGGTGGAGAAACACCTGCGGCTTGCGCGCGAAGCGCTCGATGTCGACACCACCGCGCAGGCGGTGATGAAAGCCTCGGTGCAAAAGCAGATCTTCCTCAACGCCTCGCATGCGGCGGCGGCACGTTAAGATCGCCGCTCAACACTCTGCTAGAATACGAAAAACGCCGCCCCGATCAGGGCGGCGTTTTCCGATTTCAAAGAAGAGGCGCGGGCTTAGTTGCCAGCTGCGGTCTTCGCCACTTCGGCGGCGAAATCTTCTTCTTTCTTCTCGATACCTTCGCCGACTTCCATCCGGACGAAGCCGGTGATTTCGACGCCAGCTTCTTTCGCAGCCTGACCGACGGTGAGGTCGGGGTTGACGACGAATTGCTGGTTCAGCAGCGTGACTTCCGCGGTGAATTTCTTCATGCGGCCTTCGATCATCTTCTCGATCACCTGCTCGGGCTTGCCCGATTCACGTGCGATGTCGATCTGAACCTGCTTTTCCTTCTCGAGGACCGAGGGGTCGAGATCGGCTTCCGACAGCGCGGCCGGGTTGGTCGCGGCGATATGCATCGCGATCTGCTTGCCGATGCCGTTGTCGGCGCCGTTCAGCGCGACGAGCACACCGATCTTGCCCATGCCTTCAGCGGCGGCGTTGTGCACGTAATGCACCAGCGTGTCGCCTTCGAGGATGTGCATGCGGCGCAGGTTCATGTTCTCGCCGATACGCGCGATGGCGTCGGTGATCACGTCTTCGACCTTCTTGCCGTTGAGATGGGCGGTCTTGACGACCTCGACATCTTCACCGGTTTCCAGCGCGACTTCCGCGATGTCGGAGACGAGCTTCTGGAAATCGGCGTTCTTCGCGACGAAGTCGGTTTCCGAGTTCATCTCGATCGCGACGCCCTTGCCGTTGTTCACGGCGACAGCGACGAGACCTTCAGCCGCGACGCGGCCGGATTTCTTCGCGGCTTTCGCGAGGCCCTTGGTGCGCAGCCAGTCAACGGCGGCGTCCATGTCGCCATCGGTCTCGGTCAGCGCTTTTTTCGCGTCCATCATGCCTGCGCCGGTTGCTTCGCGCAGTTCCTTCACCTGAGCGGCGGTAATCGCCATGGTCGGATCTCCTTCAAGAACTCTGCGAGGGCGGGATACCCCGCCCTCATGTCATCTGGGTGACGGTCGTGGCTTACTCGGCCTCGGCCTCGGCCAGCGCCTCTTCGACCGGGGTCTCGGTGAGGGCACCGACATCGACGCCCGCCGCGCCCATCTGGGCCGACATGCCGTCGAGAGCTGCGCGCGAAGCGAGGTCGCAATAGAGCGCGATGGCGCGCGCCGCGTCATCGTTGCCCGGGATCACGTAATCCACGCCGTTCGGCGGGCAGTTGGTGTCGACCACGGCCACGACCGGGATGCCGAGCTTCTTGGCTTCCGCGATGGCGAGGTCTTCCTTGTTCACGTCGATCACGAACAGGAGGTCCGGCAGACCGCCCATTTCGCGGATACCACCGAGCGACGCCTGAAGCTTCGCCTGGTCACGCTCCATGCCGAGACGCTCTTTCTTGGTCAGGCCTTCAGCGCCCTGCTCGAGCTTCTCGTCGATCTCGTTGAGACGCTTGATCGACTGGGAGACGGTCTTCCAGTTGGTCAGCGTGCCGCCGAGCCAGCGGTGGTTCATGTAATACTGTGCGCATTTCTCAGCGGCTTCAGCGATCGGGCGAGCCGCCTGACGCTTGGTGCCGACGAAGAGAACGCGGCCGTTTTTCGCAACGGTATCGCGGATGACCTGCAGAGCCTGGTCGAGCATCGGAACGGTCTGGGTCAGATCGATGATGTGGATGCCGTTACGCTCGCCATAGATGTACTGACCCATACGGGGGTTCCAACGCTGCGTCTGGTGGCCAAAGTGAACGCCAGCTTCCAAGAGCTGACGCAGGGAGAATTCAGGAAGCGCCATGTCCAATTCCTTTTCCGGTTTGCGCCTGAGCGGAGGGTCTCAGGGCAGATGCCCCAACCGGTGGACCTTTGAGGATGTCTCCCCCATCGGCCCGCCTCCGCCTGTGAAGTGCGCGCGATATAGACCCAACGCGCGAGCTTGGCAACCCCTACCGGTCACGGGCGTCCCCGGGAAAACCAAGGCGCGCGCGCCTGCTTCGGCTTGGTGAAAATATCCCGGGGCGAATTCCCGTCAGCGAAGAGGGGCAGCGCCCCTGCCCCGGTCGACCCAGCCTACAGTGCCCGGAACCGGTTGCGCTGGCTGCCGGTCCATTCGACCTCGAAGGTCCAGCCCTCTTCAGTCTGGGTCTCGCCGCGGATCACATTCTGCTCGTGCAGCCATGCGCGCTTGCGCCCATCCGCGAAGCGAAGCGTGATTTCCTCGTGGTAGCGTTCTTCCGAGAGCTTTTCGTCGATCGCCGCCAGAAGCGCGTCGAGCCCGTCCCCGGTCAGCGCCGAGATCGCCTGCAGATCGGGCTCGCGCGCCTCCTGCACCATCAGCGCGCGGCGCTGATCGGGCGGAACCGCGTCCATCTTGTTCCAGACCTCGATCAGCGGCACTTCCTTGGCGACGCCGAGCTTGGCGAGAATGTCGTTCACATCCTCCGCCTGTTCCTCGGTCTCGGGATGCGAGATGTCGCGGACATGCAAGATCAGATCGGCTTCGAGCACCTCTTCCAGCGTCGCGCGGAAGGCGGCGACAAGCTGGGTCGGCAGGTCCGAGATGAAACCCACCGTGTCGGACAGGATCACCTTGCGCCCGGTGGGCAGTTCCAGCCCGCGCATCGTCGGGTCGAGCGTGGCGAACAGCATATCTTTCGCCAGCACTTCCGCCCCGGTCACGCGGTTGAACAGCGTGGATTTCCCGGCATTGGTGTAGCCCACCAGCGCCACGATCGGGAACGGCACCTTGCGGCGCGCGGCGCGGTGCAGCTCGCGGGTCTTCACGACCTTCGCAAGCTGACGGCGCAGACGCACGATCTGCTCGTCGATGGCACGGCGGTCGGCCTCGATCTGGGTCTCGCCGGGGCCGCCGACGAAGCCGAGCCCGCCGCGCTGACGCTCGAGGTGGGTCCAGGCCCGCACCAGCCGCGTGCGCTGATAACTGAGCGCGGCCAGCTCCACCTGCAACACACCTTCCCGGGTGCGCGCACGGTCGGCGAAAATCTCGAGGATCAGCCCGGTCCGGTCGAGGAGCTTCACCCCCCATTCCTTCTCGAGGTTACGCTGCTGCACGGGCGTCACCGGCCCGTCGATGAAGACAAGGTCGATCTCGTTCGCTTCCAGCCGCGCCTTGATCTCGGCGAGCTTACCCTGGCCGAACAGCTTGCCCGGCTCGGGCTTGCGCAGCTTCACGATCTCCTCGCCCACGACCTCCAGATGCGGCAGGGCCGCGGCCAGCGAGACCGCTTCGGACAGCGCGAATTGGGGCAAGTGCCGTTGGCCCTCTCGCGACGGAATGTCGGGATGGATCACGTAGGCCCGCGTGTCGGGCGTCTCGGTAGAGGTCGTTTCGCTCAAGATATGTATCGCTAAAGCCGCGTGCCGCGACGCTTAGTCGTCGCCTTCGTAAAGCGAAATAGGCTGTCCCGGCATGATCGTCGAGATCGCGTGCTTGTAGACAAGCTGAGATTGCCCATCGCGGCGCAGAAGCACGCAGAAGTTGTCAAACCAGGTGATGACGCCTTGCAGCTTCACCCCGTTGATCAGGAAAATCGTGACCGGAACCTTCGTTTTGCGAACGTGATTGAGGAATGCGTCCTGCAGGTTCTGTTTATCGCCAGCCATATTGTTCTTGCCCTTGTTCGTGTCTCGCGTCCGGGCGTCTGCGTCAAAGACACCCAGTTGAGTCAAGTATGCAGTGCACAGCGGGAGATTCCAGCCCAAAAAACAGTTTGTTAGGCCCTGAGCCAGAATTTGCGTATCAAATCCGGGATTCAGGAGCGCCAGAACTCGGGGTTGAAGAGCGCGATAATGGCCAGCGTCTCGAGCCGCCCAAGCACCATGGCAAAGGCGAATATAGCCTTGATGGGCTCGCTCAAATGGGCCCAGCTCAGCGGCACATCCGCCGCGATCCCCGCCAGCGGACCCGTATTCGACAGCGCCGCGATCGTCAGGATCGTCGCCGGCTCGAAAGACAGGCCGAACAGCGAAACCGCCATCATCACCCCGCCGATCGAGATCGCAAACAGCATGAACACGATCCAGCTGATATAGGCGCCCTCCCGGCGCAGCCTGCGCGCCATCATGCCGCCGCCCGCGATGGAATTGGGGTAGATCAGCTTGTCGAGTTCGCGCTCGCCGTGGCGCAGCAGTGCGTAGACGCGCAGCAGCCGCACGCCGCCCGCCGTCGTCGCGACCCCGCCGCCGATGATCGCAAGCCCCGCGAGGATCAGCCCCGGCGTGCCCAGACCCGACCAGTCGCGCGCGTCATGCCACGCCGACGATTCGAAGCCGGTGGTGGTCAGGAAGGACAGCGAGGTGAAAAGCGAGCCCCAGATCGATTTGAAGATCGCGCCGAAATCGCCCGGCGTGCGTACTTCCAGCGCCGCGATCCAGTGGCGGATGAAGAGAAACAGCGGCACGAGGATCACCAGCGCCGCGGCCAGACGCAGCTCGGGATCGTCGATCAGCTTCGGCGAGGCGCGCAGCTCGCCCCCGCCCGGCCAGAGCCTGCGCGACAGCGCGGGCAGGAAGAACACGAAGATCACCATCTCGCCGGCCATGCCGGAGCGCGCATTGGCCATCCCGCCCACCGGCGAAATCCCCGAAGTCGACAGCGTGGACATCGCATGGATCAGCGCCGTCAGCGACCGGTCCCCCGCCATCAGCAGACAGACCCACAGCAGGACCGTCAGCCCGGTATAGATCGGCGCAAGCGACACCGCGTAATGGGCGATGCGCTCGGACATCTCCGCCCCGCCATCGGCTGCCGGGGCCGCGGCGGCTGGCGCGCCGGAAGGACCGCCCGAGAAGAACACCTCGAAGCCGCCCAGCCGCATCGGCGCGAGAACCGCGATCGCCATCACGAGGATGAAGAACCCGCCCATCCACGCGACCAGCCCGC
Organism: Thioclava sp. ES.031; assembly: GCF_002563775.1. Lineage (NCBI taxonomy): Bacteria > Pseudomonadati > Pseudomonadota > Alphaproteobacteria > Rhodobacterales > Paracoccaceae > Thioclava > Thioclava sp. ES.031. The sequence continues at coordinate 2,011,373 of NZ_PDJO01000001.1, forward strand.
GCCACAGATGGACCGACCCGACCAGCCGGGTGGGCTCGTAGAGCGTGCCGCCCGTGGTCGTGAAGGCCGAAACCATCTCCCACCAGCTGTTGAAGAACGAGGTGTCGCGCACCGCGATATAAAACGGCACCGCCAGCATCAGCGGCAGCACCGTGAAGGCGGCGAGCATGATCAGAAGGCTCGCCCGCCCGGCGCGCGCAGGCCGCGGGTTCGACCCGTTGGCCAAGCCGATCAGCGCGGTCGCGAACAAAAACAGCGTGGCCGAATAGAAGAAGGACCGCGCCGTATGGTGATGATGAGTCAAAAGCGCATGGATCGCCGGCACATACATCGCCAGCGCCGAGACTCCCATCAGGAGGATCGGCAGCGGCAAGGCCTTGATCATGCGTTCCATGCGGAGCGGCCCTTAGAAGAAGTCGATGGAGACCTGCAACAGGCGCTCCACTTCGGGCACATCGGAGGTCAGCGCGAACAGGACCACGATATCGCCTTCTTCGATGCGGGTATTGCCGGTGGGTTTGACGATCTTGTCGCCCTTGCGGATCGCGCCGATCAGCACGCCCTCGGGGAAATCGACATCGCGCACCGCCTTGCCCGACATCGGCGAGGTGCCCATGACCTGCGCCTCGATCGCCTCGCCCTCGGCATCGCCGATCGAGTAGATCGCGCGCACCCGGCCATGCCGGATATGGCGCAGGATCGAGGACACGGTGGTCGCGCGCGGGTTGATATAGGCGTCGATATCGAGCGCCGACAGCAAGGGCGCGAGCGTCGGGTCGTTGATCAGACAGATCGCCATCCGGCAGCCCGCCTGTTTCGCGCGCACCGAGACGAGGATATTGGTCTTGTCGTCATCGGTGATCGCCAGAACCGCATCGGCGGTGGCGATATTCGCCTCCTCCAGCAGTTCCGAGCTCATCCCGTCGCCATTGAGCACGATGGTCCGGTCCAGCGCATCGGCGGCCTTCTCGGCCTGCCCGCGCGAGCGTTCGATGATCTTGGCGCGCACCCGCTCGGTCCGCGCTTCGAGCGCCTTGGCCACGCTGAGGCCCACATTCCCGCCGCCGATGATGACGATGCGTTCCTGCTTCTGGGTGGATTTGCCGAAGATATCGAGCGTCCGGTTCACGTCCTCGACATGGGCGAAGACATAGATCTGGTCGCCCGCAAACAGCTGATCGCCCGGCTCGGGCGCGAACAGCCGCCCCTCGCGGCGAATGCCGACCACGACCGCGCGCAGCGTCGAGAACAGATCGGTGAGCTGGCGCAGCGGCGTGTCGAGCACCGGGCAATCGGCGTCCAGCTCGATCCCCAGAAGCTGCAGCTGCTCGTCGAGGAAGCTTTCCGTGTCGAAAGTCGAGGGTGCCGCCAGACGGCGCAGCGCGGCCTCGGCCACCTCGCGCTCAGGCGAGATGATCACGTCGATCGGCAGGTGATCGCGGCGGTAGAGATCGGAATATTGCGGCTGCAGATAGCTTTGCGCCCGGATGCGGGCGATCTTGCGCGTGATCCCGAAGACCGACATGGCGACCTGACAGGTCACCATGTTGACCTCGTCGGAATGGGTCGCGGCGATCATCAGATCGCAGTCGCGCGCCCCGGCCTGCTCCAGAATGTCGGGATGCGAGGCGAAGCCCACCACGCCCTGGACGTCGAGCGTATCGGCCGCGCGCCGCACCAGTTCGGGGTTGGAATCGACCACCGTGACGTCGTTGCGCTCGCCCGCCAGATGGCGCGCGATCTGCCAACCGACCTGACCCGCACCGCAGATGATAACCTTCATGGCAAATGCCTCCGCGCCTCGCTTGGCCCCTATCTAGGCCGCGTTGCGGGGGGTGGTCAAATAGCAAACGTGCAAGGCGCATGTCGCGGCGAAAACCTAAGCCCCTTCCTCTTGGGTAAAATATCCCGGGGGGCTCCCGCAGGGAGCGGGGGCAGAGCCCCCTCTTTCGCTGTTGATTGTCGCGCTCCGGCGACAGGGGCAGCGCCCCCGTTGCCGCAGCCTACGCCGATCACCGAACGCTCACGCTGCATCCCATCCGCGTGCATCCGCGCGGGTCTCACCCAGTGGTGATGGCGCGTGAGCGGGACTGTCACCAATTTGCCAAACACCGTCCCTAGCGACAGGCCACGCGCCCCGTAACTCACGGGGAAGCTGCCATTTGAATGAGGGACTTTACATGACCGACACGCTCCGCCTCACCGGTGCCGTCAGCGCACTCGCGCTGGCTTGCGCCGCCGCGACCGCCCAAGCGGGCACCTCCGCCGCCGCCGACACCCAGACCGCCACCCCGATCAAGCATCTCGTGGTGATCTTTCAGGAAAACGTCTCCTTCGACCACTACTTCGCAACCTACCCGAACGCCGCGAACCCCAAGGGCGAGCCGCAATTCACCGCCGCGAAAGACACGCCCAAGGCTGATACGCTCGCAAGCGCCGGTCTGCTGAAGAACAACCCCAACAAGACCAATGCCGCCAATGGCGCGAATGCCGCCGCCCCGTTCCGGCTCGACCGGACGCAGGCCGCGACTGCGGACCAGAACCACGGCTACACCGCCGAGCAGGCCGCGTTCCACGGTGGCAAGATGGATGCCTTCCCGGCCAATACCGGCAAGGGCACCAAGGGCGGCACCGGCGCCTTCGGCACCAAGGGTCAGGTGATGGGCTATTATGACGGCAACACCGTCACCGCGCTGTGGAACTACGCGCAAGCTTACGCGATGAACGACAACGCCTTCTCGAGCACCTTCGGCCCCTCGACGCCCGGCGCGATCAACCTCGTCTCGGGCCAGACCAATGGCGCAGTGCTGCCCAAGGGCTACAAGCTCGCGGCCGATGGCACCTATGACAAGGGGCGCGTCGTGCCCGACGGCAATGGCGGCTGGACGATGATCTCGGATCTCGACCCGACCGGCGATGTCTGCTCGAACCCGAAATACCCGACGACGCTGATGGGCGGCAAGAATATCGGCGATCTGCTGAACGCGAAACACGTCACCTGGGGCTGGTTCGAGGGCGGTTTCGATCTGACCGCGGTGAACGGCAACGGCACCACCGGCTGCGACCGCTCGTCGCTCTCGCAGGTGACCGGCGAGACCTCGAAGGACTACATCCCCCACCACGAGCCCTTCCAGTATTACAAATCGACCCAGAACCTCGATCACACCCGGCCCTCCTCGGTCGCTGCGATCGGCACCTCGGACGATGGCGGCGCGAACCACCAATATGACAGCAAGGATTTCTACGCCGCGCTGAAGAACGGCAACCTGCCGGCGGTGACGTTCCTCAAGGCGTCCGCCTATCAGGATGGCCATGCGGGCTATTCCGACCCGCTCGACGGGCAGGAATTCATCGTCAACGCGGTCAACGCGCTGCAGAAATCGAAGGACTGGAAGGACACCGCGATCGTCGTGACCTATGACGACTCCGATGGCTGGTATGACCACGCGATGGCGGTGGTGAACGGCTCGAACATCCCGGTCGCGGGCTATGACGTGCTCAATGGCGGCAAATGCGCCAGCGACAAGACGCTGCCCGGTCTCGACGGCAAGCCGGCGCAGGGCCGTTGCGGCTACGGCACCCGCATCCCGATGCTGGTGATCTCGCCCTATGCAAAGAAGAACGCAGTGGATCACACGCTGGTCGATCAATCCTCGGTCACCAAGTTCATCGAGGATAACTGGCTGAACGGGCAGCGCATCGGCCAGGGCTCCTTCGACGCACAGGCGGGCAAGCTCAACGGCATGTTCGACTTCTCGAAAGCGGCCAATGGCAAGCTGATCCTCGACCCGGCCACCGGCACCCCGAAGGGCTGAGGCGATGAGATTGCCGAACCTACGATTGATCACTCCCAAGACGATCCGTTCGGCAGAGGGGGCCGCGAGCATCACGCTCGCGGCCTTCCTTTCGGCCGCCTCCGTCGGAGCGGCGTCCGGCCCTGCGCCGGATGCGCCCCCTCAGGGCGATGCCGATCTGAGCGCCGTGGCCGCGATCGGCAAGGCGCTGTTTTCCGACCCCACGCTGTCAGCCAGTGGCCAGATGAGCTGCGCGAGCTGCCACGACCCGAAAAATCACTTCGCCCCCACCAATGCCCGCGCGGTGCAGCTTGGCGGGCCGCATCTCGACCTGCCCGGGCTGCGCGCGGTGCCCTCGCTTACCTATAGGCGCCAGACGCCGCCCTTCACCTTCGGCGTGCTCGACCCGACCTCGGAGGCGGGCGAAGCCGCGCCGCTCGCGGTCGCACAGCAAGGGGCGGGCGCGAAAGAGACCGCAGGGCCAAGCGCACCTACACAGCCCGCGCCGCGAAAAACCGCTGGCGCGCCCCCAGCCGCGAGCCCGGTGCCGCGCGGTGGTCTGTTCTGGGACGGACGCGCGGACACGCTACAAGAGCAGGCGCTGGCCGTCCTCTTCACCCATTTCGAGATGGCAGAGCCCGACCGCGCCACCCTCGCCGCGACCCTGCGCGCGCGCTACGGCGACCGTTTCGCGCAGCTCTTCGGCGCTTCCGTGCGCGACGACGACAAGATGCTGATCGACGAGGCCGCCTTCGCGCTGTCGCGCTACCAGACCGAGGCGGTGGAATTTCACCCCTATACCAGCAAATACGATGCCGTTCTCGCAGGCGAGGCGCAGCTGTCGCCCGCAGAAGCGCGCGGGCGGGCACTCTTCGACGATCCGAAGAAAGGCAATTGTGCGGCTTGCCATCTCGACACGCGGTCCGCCGATGGTCGCCCGCCGCAATTCACGGATTACGAATACGAGGCGCTCGGCGTGCCGCGCAACCCGGCGATCCCGGCCAATGCCGATCCGCATTATGTCGATCTCGGCCTGTGCGGCCCGCTGCGCCACGACGCGATTTCCGCGCAGCCCGGCAATTGCGGGATGTTCAAGACGCCGAGCCTGCGCAACGTCGCGACCCGGCACGTATTCTTCCACAACGGCGTCTATACGAGCCTGAAACAGGTGCTGCGCTTTTACGCCAAGCGCGACAGCGACCCGCGCGCGATCTACCCCATACGCGACGATCAGGTGGAGCGGTTCGACGATCTGCCCGCTCGGTATCAGGGAAATATCGACCGCACCGATGCGCCGTTCGGACGCGCACCCGAGGACGGCGACGCGCTTACCGAGGCCGAACAGGCGGATATCATCGCCTTCCTCCAAACGCTCACCGACGGCTACTCGCCTTCAGATGAGTGACTTGGGTCAAGGTTGATTGCCGTTTCGATCCGGCGGGCGACTGCGGCGGAAAAAATCGGTCGGCCTAGGCCCCCTGCCCGCTCACCGGAACAGAACCAGCGCCCCGGGCGACCATGCGACGCGGGTGCGGGTGCCGACCTCCAGCACGGGACGCCCGAAGACGTTGCGCATCGAAATGCGGACCGGTTTTTCAGTGCCGTCGAGGCGCACGTCGTAATAGGTCATGTCGCCGTAATAGACGACCTCGTCGATCGTGCCGGGTGCTTCGCGGTCCGAGGCCTGTTGACCTTCATAAAGGAGCGTTAGGGTTTCCGGACGGAAGCCCACCGCCGCACCATCGCCTGCGGGCGCGCTCGAGATCTGACTTTGTGCGACCTCCAGCCGGCCAAGACCCGCCACCTCTGCCGTGACCGCATCGCCCGGCCCGTCCGTCACTGTCGCGGGCAGGAAATTCATCACCCCGATGAAATCGGCGACGCGCCGCGAATTGGGCCGACCATAGAGCACTTCGGGGTCGGCAAGCTGGGCGATCTCGCCCTCGAACATCACCGCGATCCGGTCCGACATGACCAGCGCCTCTTCCTGATCGTGGGTCACCAGAACGAAGGTGATCCCGACCTCGCGCTGCAGCTTGATCAGCTCGACCTGCATCTGCTCGCGTATCTTGCGGTCGAGCGCGGAGAGCGGCTCGTCGAGCAGCAAAACCTTGGGCTTCAGGATCAGCGCGCGGGCCAGTGCGACGCGCTGGCGCTGCCCGCCCGAGAGCGCATGGGCCGCGCGGGCGCCGTAGCCGGAAAGCCCCACCATCTCGAGCGATTCCTCGACCAGCTTGGCCTTCTCCGATTTCGAGCGCGGATCGCGGCGCAGGCCGAAGCCCACATTCTCGGCCACGCTCAGATGCGGGAAGATCGCGTAGGACTGGAACACCATGTTCGTGGGGCGCTTGTTCGGCGGCACGCCCACCATCGTCTTGCCGTCGATCAGCACCGCGCCTTCCGAAATCTCCTCGAACCCCGCGATGGTGCGCAGCAGCGTGGTCTTGCCACAGCCCGACGGACCGAGAAGCGAGAAGAACTCGCCCGCGCGGATCTCGGCGGTGATGCCGCGCAATGCGTGATAATCGCCGTAATATTTATGAACGTCCTGAAAGGCGATCATCGGTTTATCGGTCACAGGAAACCTCCGGTATCCTTGGCGCCGGTCCGTTTGACCCCGCGCCGGCGGAAGAATTCGGCCACGCTCAGAAGCAGGATCGAGGCCGCGACGAGGCAGGTGCCAAGCGCCATGATGACCGGGATCGCTGACGGGAAACGCAGCTGGGAAAAGATATAGGTGGGCAGCGTGGGCTGGTTGCCCGCGAGGAAGAAGGCCACGATGAACTCGTCCAGAGAGATCGTGAAGGAGATCAGGAAGGCCGAGATGATGCCCGGCATCACCAGCGGCAGCACGATCAGGCGGAAGGTGGACATCCGCGTCTCGCCTAGATCGACCGCCGCTTCTTCCAGCGACTGATCCAGCGTCGCGAAAGCCGTTTGCAGCACCGCGATCGCATAGGGCAGCGAGATGATCACGTGGCCCAAGATCACCGTCGCGATCGACAGGTTCACCTTCAGCACTTCGAGCATCACCAAGAGCAGCGACATCCCCATCAGGATATCGGGCAGCACCATCGGCAGCAGGATCAGCCCCATGATCCCGCCCTTGCCCTTGAAGCGATAGCGCGTCGAGGCACGCGCGGCGAAGACCGCGAGGATCGTGGCGCCGGCGGAAGAGGTCAGCGCGATGATCAGCGAATTCGACAGCGCGTGGCGCAGCGTGTCGTTCTCGGCCATCTTCGCGAACCAGTCGGTCGTGAAGCCCTTCAGCGGAAAGGCGATGATCGTGCCGTCATTGAAGGCAAACAGCGGCAGCAGGAAGATCGGCGCATAGAGGAAGATCAGGTAAGCGATCGCGTAGATCTTGAGGGACGGGATTTTCATGCGCGGCTCACTTTCCGGCCTTCAGGAAACGGCGGTTGAGCCAGAGGAACACCAGAGACAGCGCGGCGACCACAAGAAGCGAACTGACCGCGATGGCCGAGCCCATGGGCCGGTTGTCCAGGGGCAGCATCTGCGCCTGAATGAGGTTCGCGACCATCGGCATCTTGCCGCCCCCGATCAGCTCGGGCGTGACGTAATCGCCCACCGTCGGGATGAAGACGATCAAGGTCGCGGCCACCACGCCGGGCATCGCCAAGGGCAGCGTCACGCGCAGGAAGGTGCGCCAGCGGCTCTCGCCCAGATCCTGCCCCGCCTCCAGCAGCGAGCGGTCGATCTTCTCGAGGCTCACGAAGATCGGCAGGATCGCGAAAGGCGCATAGGCATGGGCCAGCGTCAGCGCAATCGCCCCAACCGAATTGAGCATCTGCAGCGGATCCGCGACCAGCCCGTTCGGCCCGATGATCCCGATCCCCTCCAGCGCCGAATTGATCACGCCGTTATAGCCAAGGATCACCTTCCACAGGAACACGCGGATCAGGTAGGACGTCCAGAAGGGAATCGTGATCAGAAATATCCAGCGCGCCTTGCGGTTCGGCGCCAGACCGAAGCTCAGATAATAGGCAATCGGGAAGGCCAGCGCGACCGTGACCAGCGTCACCAGCCCCGCCACCAAGAGCGAGCGGACCAGAATCACGCGAAAGATGGGATCGGTCCATGTCGCGATGTAATTCTGGACGGTGAATTTATGCACCACCGTCAGATAGCCGTCCTGGAAGAAGGAATAGGCAAGGATCGTGACCAGCGGCGCGGCCAGTAAAAGAACGGCATAGAGGAAGGGCGGCGAGATCAGCGCATAGCCCTGCGCGGACTCGCTGCGCAGCCAGCTCTCCCCTTTACCCGCCATCCATCTCTCCCGATTTGCACCCGTCTCGGGCGTCGTTGGATGTCACGAAAGCACAAGGTCGCGGGCGTGAAAAGAGGGCAACCGCCCCCGCACGCGTAAGGGCAAGGCAGGTGCTGTAAATTTGTGCAGCGCGACCGGGTGCCGGGTCTGGCACCGAACGTCAGACCGGCAGATCGTCGGGCATCCGCTCCAGCAGCCCCGTCAGCGTGCGCAGAGCCGAGCGGAAGCGCTCCTCCGGCACCGAGCCTGCCATCGCGATGCGCACCGCGTTGGGCGCCTGCCCGTCCTGCACCACATATTCGTCGGCCGAGCGCAGCAGCACGCCTTCCATCTCGGCCATGCGCGCGAAGGTGGAGCCGCGCCAGCCCATCGGCAGTTTCAACCAGAGGAAGCTCAGCCCCGGCAGCCAGTTGAAATCCTGACCCGCCAGCGATTGCACCGTCATCTGCAGCCGCCGCCCCATCTCCTCCTGCGCGGCGTAACGCAGGCGCATCGCCTCGCCGCTCTCGAACAGGAGAGCGACCATGTCGGTGATCGGACGCGCGAGGCCGAAGAAGCTGTGCTGGGCGGCCAGCCGCCCCACCTCGCCCATGCCCTCGGGCGCGGCCACAATGCCGAAACGCATCCCCGCCGAGATCGTCTTCGACAGCGAGGTGACATGCCAGCTGCGCTCGGGTGCGATGACGCGGAAGCTTGGCAGACCGGTGACCGGCGCGGTGTAGCAATCGTCCTCGATGATCTGCAGATCGTGGCGGCGCGCGACCTCGGCCAGCGCTTCGCGGCGCGCCGCGTCCATCCGTCCCGCCGTGGGGTTCTGCGCATCGGGCGTGATGCAGACGATCTGGCCACCATGTTTGCGACAGGCCGCGTCGAGCGCATCGGGGATCATCCCCTGCGCATCGATCGCGACCGGATGCACCTCGGCCCGGTTGAGCCGTGCGGCGTGCCGGAAACCGGGATAGGCCAACTCTTCGATATAGACGCCGGGGCGGTCACCGCGCAGGCAGGTCTGCATCACGAGGTTGATCCCGTTCTGCCCGCCATGGGTCAGCACGAGATCGTCGGCATTGAGCTCCGACGCGAGCGAGCAATCTTTCGGGAACCAGTCCATCACCGCCTCGCGGCAATAGGCGTCGCGGCGCAGGCCAGGATATTGCAGATAGGTCTTGCCGATGTCGCGGGCGGCTTCGGTCATCGCCCATTGTAACGCTTTTGTCTGGCCGACATCGGGCAATTGTGGCGATCTCAGATTGACCAGATCGTCCGGGGTGGCGTCGACATCCTCTCCGGTATGGCGATAGAGCGGCTCGCGGGGACCGAGTCGCTGCGTTTGTGTCGATACAAAGGTACCGCGCCCGACCTTGGCCTCCAGCAACCCCTCCTGCGTGGCGATCTGATACCCCCGCGCCACGGTGCCGGGCGTGACCCCCAAAGACCATGCCAAGTCCCTGACTGTAGGTAGTTTTGTGCCCGGCTTGAGATCGCCACGGCGGATCCCTTCGCGCAGCGCGCGGACCAGCGCGAGATATTTCGGGCCGGAGATATGGGCGAGTTCGGGAGACCAGCTTGTATCAGTCACAATATTTCTCTGGTTGCCTAAAAGGAGTCATTGTATCCCTTCTATAGCAACAAAGATCACATTGTATCAATACAGAAAGGCATCGCAATGTTTACCCTGTCGCGGACCCGTCCCGTTCCCGCCCGTCATGGCCGTCTGGGCCTGATCGCGCGCGTTGCGCGCGTCCTCGAAACTCGCCGCACGCGGATGGCGCTGGGGAAACTCGATGACCATCTGCTCGAAGATATCGGAGTTAGCCGGGAGATTGCCCGGCAAGAAGGGCGCCGCTTCCTGTGACGCGAACGATCCGGGCAATTCCCCTGACCGGAATCGTCTTTTGGCCGGGCCTCAGCGCCCGGCTCTTTTTTGCCGTTTAATGGAAGCTCACTCGCTGGACTGCATCTCGGCCGGTGCGGCACCCGCATCGCGCCGTGACAGATCCGGGCGCAGCGACAGCAACTCCGCCCGCTGCGCCGCATCGAAGCCCGCCAGCATGGCGGTCTCGGGCCGGAAACTCTCAACCCACACCCCTTCGCAAAGCAGCATCTCCGGCGCATCGAGCAGCAGCTGCAGATAGCGCACGCCGTCATCACCCCTGTCGGCCTCGACCCCGTCCAACCCGACAAGCTCTTGTGCTATCACGACATTTCCGCGCAGCGGCGCGAGCAACCGGTGATTGGGCGAGACGCGCAGATCCTGCGCGGGATGCCCTTCGCCAAGCGCGCCCGCGCGGATGCACACCGGGCGCAGCAGCGGATTGAGCGCGAGATCGGTCGCGGTGAAGACCCGCGATCCGACCCAGCGCAGCGCCTGAATGCCGGACTCTCGGGTCACAAGCCGCGCGCCGGGGCGCAGATCGCCCGCCGCGACGCCACCGGCCTCGGTCGCCACGCGCGTCTCGGGTGTCACACAGGGAATGGCCGCGCGAAACGCCGCGATGGAGCCGGAAAACACCGTCTCGCCCGCCGCGTCATAGCCACTGATATGACCGTCGGTCTCGTCATGACTGTCGAATTCCAGACGCAACGCCTCGGTGCGCGCCATCGCGGTGCATCGCAGCCCCTGGGCCGGCGATTGCGCCAAAATCTCCGCGATATCCTTTGCGCGCATGCTCCGCGTCATCCGATCCTGCTGCCTCCCAACAGTCGAGATCCAGAATGACACGATAGCGACAAAACTCTAAGGCGAAAACGTGTTTTGCCACTTCTACGTGCGGGGTAGCGGAAACGCAGTGTTCGTTTGGCGGAAACAACACGCGAGCGGCGCGTCCGGAGACACCCCGGACGCGGTCGCTATTTTCGCTCTGGCGCGGGCCCGATGGCGCGCGCGGGTCAGCTCATCAGCAGCACGTTCGCTTCGTGCTTCTTCAGCGTCTTGCGCGCCGCGTGATAGGAATCGCGGCCCTTCGCGGTCTGAAGGTCGGGGAAGATCTCGAAGATTTCCTGACGCTGCGAGTTGCCCATGCCGCCCAGCGTCTGATCGCCGGGCTGGAAGCTTTCGGTCCAGGAGCCGTTGGCGAGCAGCACTTCATGGCGGTCGAACATGAAGTGCAGATAGCTGGTGCCCAGCGTCTCCACCGTATCGACGCCCCGGTTGGCGACGAGATGCTTGGCCGCAACAAGAACCTCATGCTCTTCGAAATAGAGCGCGGTCTTGTCATTGGCGACGAGCATCCGGTGGTTCGGCGAGACCATCATGTCGCGCTCGGGCAGATCGTTACCCAGCGAGCCCTTGCGGATCAGCACCGGCTTGAGATGCGGCGCGTGCTGCAGGCGCTCGCGGCTCATCTCGGCGCGGCCTGCCCAGCGGACTTCCTGGATGCCGTTGTCGCGGGTCAGGACCTTGTCGCCTTCGCGCAGCGTCTCGACCGGAACCTCGCCGCGCGGCGTCGCGATCAGCGTGCCCGGCGTGAAGCAGGGGATGATATCCTCCATATTGGAGAATTCGAGCGTCCCGGTGACATTGCCGCTGCCGTCGAGGAAATCGACCGTCCCGGCATAGGTGCTGACACCCGAGACCGGATCGTAATCGGTGACCGTCGAATGGACGCGCAGCGGGCCCGCGCCCTGCAGATCGAGCGTGTCGTAATCGTCGCCGCCCTCGCCGCCATCCAGCGTGTCGCCGATCCCGTCGGTCGAGGAGCCGACGACGAACAGGTCGCGATCGTCGCCGCCATAGACGCGGTCGGCCCCCGCGCCGCCATCGAGCGTATCGTTGCCTTCGCCGCCGTCGAGATTGTCCGAGCCTGCGCCGCCATCCAGCGTATCCTCGCCCTGCTGGCCGTAGAGCACGTCATCGCCCAGACCGCCCATGATGCTGTCATCGCCGGGCTCGCCCGGGTCGTCTTGCACCGGGCAGGTGTCATAGGTCATGTCGGTGATCGAGATCGCCTGATCCGTATCGCCACCATTCGAGTAGGCGATGGTCAGCTTCGCGGTCGGGTCGTTAATGGTGACCTTGACCGAGCCGATCTGGTCGTCCTGGTTCAGAGAGCCAGTATCCTGATCGCCGCCGGTGATCGTGTAGGTGCCGTCGCCATTGTCGGTGACGGTCTGGTTGCCCTCGGGGTCGATCGTGATGTCGACCGGGTTGCCATCGGCGTCCACCGCCGAAAGCGTCACGATATCGACATGGTCGTCATAGCTGTCGGAGCGGTCGAGATCGTTGATGCGGAAGCTCAGCCCCTGAACTTCGCCGGTGTAGTCGCTATTGTCCGACGAGAAGGTCAGAACGGTCGTCGAGGTCGGCGACACGCCGTCTCCGCAATCGCCGCCCGCACCATAGAGTTGCAGCGCCGAGCAGCTGTCGAAGTTTTCGCCCGCTTCGGTATATTGCGCCGACGTGGTCAGCGTCGCCTTCGCACCGTAATCCTGCGACTGGAAGTCGAAATGGACCTTGGTCTCGCCCAGATCGACGGTCTGGTCCTTCACCTCGCCGCAATCGGTCTGGAAGTGGCTCCAATCCACGGTCTCCGAGACCGGATCGCAGGCCGGGCCGCCCGCGGGATCGTTGTCGCCATAGATCGTGTCGTTGCCGTCACCGCCTTCGAGCGTGTCGTTGCCACCCTCGCCAAAGATCAGGTCGTTGCCCTGGCCGCCCTCGACCGAGTCGTTGCCCTGACCGGCATAGACCGTGTCATTGCCGTCGCCCGCGATGATGTAGTCGTCATTCGGCGCGGCCCCCGGAAGGATCGCGTCGTTATTGTCGACCATGTCGCCTTCGGGATCGCCGGTGTAATGAGCGTCGATCAGATCGCTACCGGAGGTGCCTTCGACGATGCCGTCGGGCGCGCTCACGTCGATCGTGACGGTCGCGGTGTCGTAACCGCCCTGCCCGTCATAGATCTGGTAGGTGAAGCTGTCGGTGCCGGAATAGTTGGGATCGGGCGTGTAGGTGATCGTGCCATCGGGATTCACCGTGACCGAGCCATGCGCCGGATCGCTCGCCCAGGTCACCTTGAGCGGATCGCTGTCGGGATCGCTGTCATTCGAGAGCACGGCAATCGTCTGCGCGGTGTTGTACTTCACGTTCGCGCTGTCGTTGACAGCGTTCGGATCGGAGTTCTTGTCGCAATCATCGTCGTCGTGATGATAGTAGAAATAAGTCATCCCCAACTCTCCTTGGCGTCCGCTTGGCTCCATGGCCCCGCGCCGTGTCTTCCCTTTGGCGCAAAGCGGCAGCGCCATGACGTGGCCGGACCAGAAGTCCGAACGTGAATGTCGAGAAGAATTGGCCGGCGTCAGCGCACGCGGGCGCTGCCAGCAAAGTCGCCGCAGATCGCTCCGCGTCTCCTTTACCCTAAAGGTCGAGGCCGTTATGGATCGGTCCCCTTGGCAGCGCCGGGCGAGCTCTCTTTCGACAACTCTTCTCTTCGGCCACCCCCATGGCCAAAAGCCCCCCAGCAGGGCTTGGCCTCAATTTGCCCTTCTGCTCGCCACAAAGAAAAGGGGAATTTGCCGTTTTCTTGCCTCATTTCGGGGGATTGCTTGAAAAACGAGCACCAATACTCCGAATCGAGAAGTGCCTGTTTTCAAACAGCGTTTCTATTTTGCAAAAGACGAACTCCCATTTTGCTCAGCAAACTTGCCAAAGTTTTGCCATATTTAAACTCCCGGTTGTGTGGCGATTGTCTGATCCATGTTATAAGGCGAAAAACTGTTTTCAGATAAGCGACAATACCTGGATCGATTTGTTTCCCGGAGAGGCCCAAATCGCGACCATATTTCTGCCGTGAATATGTCCCAATTGTCCTCAAGATCGCCGCAATGCGGTATCTGGTGCCCGTTTGTTCTGAGAACGAAACGAGATTTTTCCGAATCATCTTTTGATAACCACGTTTCACGATGCCGGGCTCTGCCGCAATTTCGCCTGACTTGGACAAAGAAGCTCCGGGCGCAGAAAACACCCGCGCCGGACATGCGCAAAACGCGCCGGTCGGATCACCGACGGCGCGCGGATCTGTCATCTTAGGAAGGTCTGGTGCCCGAGGTCGGATTCGAACCGACACGCATTGCTGCGGCGGATTTTGAATCCGCTGCGTCTACCATTCCGCCACTCGGGCCCAGTTCGAATCCTCTAGCGCGCAGCCGCGCCCGAGGCAAGTACGCTTACAGGTTACGCGTTGAAAACGTGTCGCATTGCTTGAGATCGCCGCTGAGATACCCCCGCTCGAACCAGCGTTGCCGTTGGGCGGAACTGCCATGGGTGAAGCTGTCGGGCATCGGAACCCGGCCCGCCTCGCGCTGCAGCGTATCGTCGCCGATTTGCGCGGCGGCGTTCATCGCCTCCGCGATATCGCCCGGCTCGATCGCGCCGATCTGATCCTCGGCGCGGCGCGCCCATATCCCCGAGAAGCAGTCGGCCTGCAACTCGATCCGCACCGAAAGCGCATTGGACTGCGCCTCGGAGCTCTGCGCGCGCACCTCATTAACCTTACCGAGAATCCCAAGCTCATCCTGCACGTGATGGGCCACCTCATGCGCGACCACATAGGCGGCGGCGAAATCGCCCCGCGCGCCGAGCTGCTGGCTCAGCGTGTCGAAAAACGCGGTATCGAGATAGATCTTCTGATCGCCCGGACAGTAGAACGGCCCCGTCGCGCCGCTCGCATTGCCGCAGGGCGATTGCGTGACCCCACTATAGAGTACCAGCACCGCCGGATCGTATTGCCGCCCGAGATCGGACTGGAACACGCCCTGCCAGACCTCTTCGGTATCGGCCAGCGTCACCGAGACGAAATCGCCCATCGCCTTCTCGCGCTCGCTCAGCTCGCCCGACTGCGTGACCATCGGGCCCGAGCCGCCCGCGCCGCCGTTCAGAAGCGGCGTCAGATCGACCCCGAGGAAATAGGCCGCGACGACGATCGCGACCACGCCGAGACCGCCGCCGCCCAGACGGATCGCGCCGCCCCCTGCCCTGCGCTGGCCGCGCCGGTCCTCGATATTGCGGCTGCCGCGCCGCCCTCGCCATTGCATTCGCGAATGCCTCCCTCGCTTTTATGTGAAGTCTAGCGTGAGGCCGGGAAAAGCAAAGGTGCAACGCGCGTGACTTGACCTTGCGGCCCGCGCAGGAGATGAAGCGAACCGAGCAGCAAGGAAAAGGATGCCGCCATGATCCGCCGCATCTACGACTGGACGATGGCCCGCGCGAGCCACCCGCATGCGATGTGGTATCTCGCCGCTGTCGCCTTCATCGAAGCCTCGGTCTTCCCGATCCCGCCCGACGTGCTGATGATCCCGATGATCCTCGCGCGGCCCTGGGCGGCATGGCGCATCGCGCTGGTGGCGACCCTGTCGTCGGTCGCGGGCGGCTGTCTGGGCTATCTGATCGGCTATGGATTCATGGATGCGATCGGCAAGCCGGTGCTGGATTTCTACGGCAAGGCCGATGATTTCAACACGCTGGCGGCCCGGTTCAACGAAATGGGCGGATGGGCCGTGCTGATCGCGGGCGTCACGCCCTTCCCCTATAAGGTGATCACGATCTTCGCCGGCGCCACGAATCTGAGCCCGGCGCTCTTCCTCGGCGTCTCCTTCATTGCCCGCGCGCTGCGCTTCTTCGTGGTGGCGGGGCTCTTGTGGAAATTCGGCGAACCGATCAAAACCTTCATCGAGCGCTGGCTCGGCCCGCTCTTCACCATCTTCGTCATCCTGCTGATCGGCGGGTTCTATCTTCTGAAATATCTCTGAGGCCCCCGATGCAAGATCGCATGCAAACCCTGACCTCCTTCCGCAGCCTCGTAGGCCTTGCCGCCGCGGGTTCCGCCTTCGTGCTGGCCGGGGCCTTCGTCTTTCAGGCGTTCGGCTACGCGCCCTGCCATCTGTGCCTGCTGCAACGCTGGCCGCATCTGGCCGCGGCGATCATCGGGCTCGTGATCCTCGCCTTCCGCCTGCCTGGCTGGACCGCGCTTCTGGGGATGCTGGCCGCGCTGACCACCTCGGTCATCGGCTTCTATCACTCGGGCGTCGAGCGGAAGATCTTCGAGGGCCCCACCGATTGCACCTCGAGCGCCGTGGATACGACCGTTTCCGCCGCCGACCTGCTCAAGCAGATCAACGAGGCGCCGCTGGTGCGCTGCGACGAGATCCCGTGGGACATCTTCGGCATCACCATGGCGAACCTCAACGCAGTCGGCTCGCTCGTGCTGGCAGGCATCTGGCTCTGGGCCTTCCTGAAATCGCGCCGCCCGGCGCTGTGATCTGAGGGGATCGACCGGGCCGCTGCGCGCGGCCAAGCCCCCTTGCTCCGCCCCGAAAACCGCGCCAAGAACCGCGCATGAGCGAATCCAGACCTGATATTCTGTGCATCGGTTCGGTCCTGTGGGACATCATCGGCCGCGCCTCGGTGCATATGCATGAAGGCTCCGACGTGCCGGGGCGGATCGAACGGCTGCCCGGTGGGGTAGCGATGAATATCGCGATGACGCTGCGCCGCTATGGGCTGAAGCCTGCGGTGCTGACCGCGCTGGGGCGCGACAGTCAGGGCAACGACCTGATCCAATCCGCCGAGGTGCTGGGCGTCGATTGCAATTATCTCTACCGTTCCGACGATCTGCCGACTGATCGTTATATGGCGATCGAAGGCGCGAACGGGCTGATTGCGGCCATCGCGTATGCACATTCGCTGGAGGCTGCGGGCGAGAAAATCCTCGCGCCGCTCGCGGATGGGCGGCTCGGCACGGAAAACGAGCCCTGGACCGGCGCCATCGCGCTCGACGGCAATCTCACCGAGGCGCTTCTCAGCCAGATCGCGCATTCGCCGCTTTTCGCCAAGGCCGATCTGCGCGTGGCCCCCGCCAGCCCCGGCAAGGCGGAACGGCTGACGCCGCTGCTGACCCATCCGGCGGCGACGCTTTACGTCAATCTCGAAGAGGCGGGCATCCTGTGCCAGGGCAGTTTCGAGAGCGCTGAACATGCCGCCGAGACCCTGCTGGAGCGCGGGGCGCAACGCGTGCTGGTGACCGATGGCGGCAAGGCAGCCGCCGACGGCAGTGCGGCTGCGGGTAACGTGATTTCCTCGGCCCCGCCCCCTGTCCTCGTGACCCGCGTGACCGGCGCGGGCGACACTTTCATGGCCGCGCATCTCGTGGCCGAACAGCGCGGCGCGGACCGCATGGAGGCGCTCGAGAGCGCCCTGACCGCCGCCGCGCGCTATGTTTCCGGAGAACTCGCCACATGAACGCTCCTCTGACCTTCGCCGCCGAAGTCGCTGACGCGAAAGCCGAAAACCGCCCCGTCGTCGCGCTGGAATCGACGATCATCACCCACGGGATGCCCTATCCGCAGAACCTCGAGACCGCGCAGGCGGTCGAGGCCGAGATCCGCAAGGCGGGCGCGGTGCCGGCCACGATCGCGGTGATGGGCGGCAAGATCCATATCGGGCTGGAGGCGGAAGAACTCGAAGCGCTCGCGCAGACCAAGGACGCGATGAAGGTCAGCCGCGCCGATCTGGCGGTGTGCCTCGCGAAAGGCGCGACGGGCGCGACCACTGTCGCCGCGACGATGATCTGCGCGCACCTCGCGGGCATCGACGTCTTCGCCACCGGCGGGATCGGCGGCGTCCATCGTGGCGCGGAAGACAGTTTCGACATCTCCGCCGACCTTCTGGAACTGGCGCAAACCCCGGTCAGCGTGGTCGCGGCGGGTGCCAAGGCGATCCTCGATCTGCCGAAGACGCTCGAAGTTCTGGAGACCCACGGCGTGCCGGTCATCGCCTACGGGCAGGACGCCTTCCCCGCCTTCTGGTCGCGCAATTCCGGCCTGCCCGCGCCGCTGCGCGCAGACAGCGCCGCCGAAATCGCCAAATCGCAACTCGCACGCGCATCCCTCGGCCTGCCGGGCGGTCAGTTGATCGCGAACCCGATCCCCGAAGAGGCCGAGATCGCCCGCGAGGAAATCGTGCCGGTGATCGAACAGGCGCTGCAAGAGGCCGAGGCGCAGGGCATCGCGGCCAAGGCGGTCACGCCCTTCCTGCTGTCGCGCATTTTCGAGCTGACCGAAGGCCGCTCGCTCGAGGCCAATATCGCCCTCGTTCTGAACAACGCCCGTCTGGCTGCCGCAATCGCGGGCGAAATCATCACAGCGCGGGCCGCCTGATACGCGGCCCATTGCCCATCGTGGCGGCGCTGCCTAGATAGCAGGCAACGCATCGCCACGAGAGGGCGCATCCAGATCATGACCAAAGACGACCCCCATCCGCGCCGCCGCTCGCGCTTTGCCGCGCTGCGCGCCTCCTTCTTCACCGGGTTGATCGTCGTCGCGCCGATCGGCCTGACGATCTGGCTCATGTGGACGATGGCCGGCTGGGTCGATGGTTGGGTGCTGCCGCTTGTGCCGCCAGAGCTCCGCCCCGAACGCTATATTGGCGTCAATGTGCGCGGGCTCGGCGTCATCATCTTCCTTGTGTTCACCGTCATCGTCGGCTGGCTCGCCAAGGGCTTCTTCGGCCGTACGATGCTGCGCTTCGGCGAGAGCATCGTCGATCGGCTGCCCTTCGTGCGCACGGTCTATAACGGCCTCAAGCAGATCGCGGAAACGGTGCTCAGCCAGTCCGAAGGCAAATTCGACCGCGCCTGCATGATCGAATACCCGCGCGAGGGGCTGAAAGCGGTCGCCTTCGTCTCCTCCACCGCGAAGGGCGAAATCGCGGCGAAGGCCGAAGACGACGACCCGCTGATCTCGGTCTTCCTGCCGACGACGCCGAACCCGACTTCGGGCTTCCTGCTCTTCGTCCCGCAATCGCAGGTGACCTATCTCGACATGTCGGTCGAGGATGCGGCGAAGCTGATCATCTCGGCAGGGCTCGTCTATCCGCAGCCGAAAGAGGCGAAACCCGCGAAGAAAACCAAGGTGAAACTTCAGTCGAACAAGGCCTGAAGATCGGTCGACGCCTCTTTGCCGATCTTGTCGGCATGGGCGTCGAACCAGCGATCCGCCGCAGCCCGGCCCGCCAGTTTCAGCTTCGCGAGCATCCCCCATTCGGGCAGGATCTTCGATTTCGCGCTCAGCTCGCCCATGACGTCGTCATCGGCGATCATATGGATCAGCACGTCCTTCATCGCCCCTTCGGGCAGCCGGTCCTCGCGGATCAGCCGATGCACGAAATTGATCGCCCGCAATTCGCGCAGCAGCGAGGAGTTGAAGCTGATCTCGTTGATCCGCTCGTCGATCTGCGCAGGGGTCTTCGGCACCTCGTCGCGGAAAAGCGGGTTGATCGAAATCACCACCACATCGCGCGGATAGGCCGGTTCGAACAGCGGAAACAGCGGCGGATTGCCGGTGTAGCCGCCATCCCAATAGGCCTCGGTGCGACCCGTCTTCGGATCGTCGATCTCGACCGCCTGAAAAATCTCGGGCAGGCAGGCCGAGGCGAGAATGGCATCCGCGGTGATCTCGTCGCCGGTGAAGACGCGGATCTTGCCGGTGCGGACATTGGTGGCCGAGACATGCAGCCGCGGCCCCTCGCTCGCGCAGACATCGCGATAGCGAAACCGCTCGACCACCGAGCTCAGCGGATTGACGTAGAACGGCCCCGCATCATAGGGCGAGAACACCCGCGACATGCCGTCGATGAAAGCCGCGGGCGTGAAGGCGTCGAACCAGCGCGTCAACGCCTCGGTGCCGGGAAGTTGCGCAGGCATCAGTCGCTCGATGCGCAGATCGACGCTTTCGGCGACCTGACTCCAAAGCTCGTCCAGAGCCTCGCGTGCGCCCTGACGACCGCCCCGCGCATAGCCCGCCTTGAACGCAGCCCCGTTCAGCGCCCCGGCAGAGGTGCCCGAGATCGCCGCGTAGTCCAGCCACTCTTCATCCAGAAAACGGTCGAGAACGCCCCAGGTGAACGCGCCATGCGCGCCCCCACCTTGCAATGCGAGGTTAATGCTCTTGCGGTTCATCGGCTCGGGCCTTTCGCTGCCTGCCTCCCTGCCGCAAAGCTATGCTGCATCGCAGCAAAAGCAAGTCCCCGCGCCCCGCGGCCCATTCAGCCTAGCAGATCGTGGCAGAGTTCCAGCGCCGAAATCAGCGCATCGGCCTCTTCGCGGGTGTTGTACATCCCGAAAGACGCGCGCGCCGTCGCCGTGACCCCAAGCCATTCCATCAGCGGACCGGTGCAATGCTGCCCCGCGCGCACCGCGACGCCCCGCTTGTCGAGGATGGTCGAGATGTCATGTGGATGGGCTGGGCCGTTCAGCGTGAGCGAGAAGATCGCGCCTTTATCCGCCGCGGTGCCCTGCTGGTTGAGCCAGTTCAGCCCGTTCAGTTTTTCGGCAGTGTAGTCGCGCAGATCGCGCTCATGCTCGGCGATATTCTCCATCCCGATCCCCATCAGGTAATCGAGCGCGACGCCCATGCCGATCTGCTGCACGATGCCGGGCGTGCCCGCCTCGAACTTCATCGGCGGCGTGTTGTAGATCACCGTTTTGCGGGTGACGGTGTCGATCATATCGCCGCCGCCAAGGAAGGGACGCATCTCACCCATCCGGTCGCGATGGATGAAGAGTGCCCCGGAACCGCTGGGCCCATAAAGCTTATGTCCGGTGATGACGTAGAAATCGCAGCCCAGATCGTCGACATCGACGGGGCCATGCACCGCCGCCTGCGAGCCATCCACCAGAGTCGCGATCCCGCGTGCGCGTGCGGCCTGCGCGATCGGTTTCACATCGACCCGGGTGCCCAGCACATTCGACATATGGGTGATCGCGATCAGCTTGGTGCGCGGCGTGATCGCCTCCAGCACTTTCTCGGGCGGCAGCGATCCATCGGCCTCGGGCTCCACCCAGACCAGTTTCACGCCCTGCCGTTCGCGCAGGAAATGCCACGGCACGATATTGGCGTGGTGTTCCATCACCGACAGGATGATCTCGTCGCCCGGCTCGAGGTTCGGCGCGCCCCAGGCGTAGCTGACGAGGTTGATCCCCTCGGTCGAGCCGGTGGTGAACACGATCTGCTCTTCATCGGCGACATGCAGGAAGCGCGCGACGATCCCGCGCACGCTTTCGTATTTCTCGGTCGCGATATTCGACAGCGTATGGAGCCCGCGATGCACGTTGGAATAGTCGTGCTCATACATCTGCGTCATCGCGTCGATCACGACGCGCGGCTTTTGCGCCGACGCCCCGTTATCGAGGTAAACCAATGGCTTGCCGTTCACTTCTCGCGTCAGGATCGGGAAATCCGCGCGGATTTTTTCGATATCATACATCGGGCACCTCAGAGTGACGCGGGGTCTGCGGGCATTTGCACGAGGCCGGTCGACACCAGCACGATCCCCGCGATCATCGCCGAGCCCAGAAAGGTCAGGATAACCCCGAAGCCGGTCGCCACGGGGTTTTCGAACCCGTGCAGAACCATCGTGAACTGCACCAGCAAGTAGAACATCAGCGCCACCAGCAGCACCGACATCAGCGTGGCCGAGATCGGGAAGAAGACCATCAGCACGACCTGGATCATCTGACCGATCATCAGAACGAATTCGATCCAGGTCAGAAGCAGCAGCGCATCCGGGAATTTCCCATGCCCGCCAAAGCGTTGGCCGACGAAAGACATGGCGAAGGCACCATAGACCAGAAGCGCGCCCTGCAGCCCCACCACGGTCAGCGGCGGCGTCACCGTGCCGATATCCACCTTGGTGATGAAGCTGAACACCAGCTGCGCGAGCGTGCCGAGGATTGCGGTCATCACGACCACCAGAACCATCGCCATGAACCGCGCATTGGCGTTCAGATTCAGCCCGATCAAATCGCGCGCAACCGATTTCGGATCGGTGAAGCTACGGATAAGCCATTCTTTAAGATCGGGCTGCATCAGTTTGTTTTTCCTTCGAATTCTACCACGCGCAACGCAGCGCCCCATAGCAGGACGAAGGCCACGGTCACAAGCGCGGAAACGAGCGAAAGTTCCCCGCCGCGCCCGATGAACCCCGCCACGAGCCCTTGCAGCAGCATCAGCGGCGAGACCGCCAGAAGCGACCAGAACAGCGCGACCCGCGCACCATACCAGCTTCCCTGCCCGCCGAGGAGCCTCAGCACAAGGTGGCTCAGTGCCGCAATCGCGTAGAAGACGGGCACGGTCGCGAGCAGCGCCAGCACCGTGCCCATCATCAGCCCGACCATCGGCTGGTCGGGCATCTCATGCGCGATCCGCGACAGCCGCGGCCATTGCGCGATGAAGATCACGGTCAGCGCCGCAAGCAGGAAGACCAGCGCGCGCGGCTCGGAGGCCGGGCGCGCGAGATGCTCGCGCATCACCACGCGCGGACGCCGATAGCTGCGCCGGATATCGTCGGTGGCGGACATCGCTACGCCTCAGCCGCGATGGCGTGCGAGCCACCCTTCCAACCGGGTCAGGATCGCATCGCGGAACCGCTCTTCCTCAATCTCTTCAATGGCATCGGCGACGAAGCTCAGAACCAGAAGCGCGGTGGCTTCTTCTTCCGGCACGCCGCGCGAACGCAGGTAGAAGAGCGCGGTCTCGTCGATCGCACCGGTGGTCGAGCCATGCGAGCACTGCACGTCATCGGCGTAGATCTCGAGTTCCGGCTTGGCGAGGAACTGGCTGTTCTCGTCGAGCAGCAGCGACTGGCTGATCTGGTAGCCATCGGTCTTCTGCGCGCCCGGCTTCACGAGGATCTTACCCTGGAAGATGCCTTCGGCGCCGTTCTTCAGCACCTTCTTGAAGACCTGACGGCTCTCGCCGCGCTCGGCCCCATGGGTAATGAAGATAGTGTCGTCGTGGTGGAACTTGCCGGTCTTGCCATCGCCAAGAGCCGCGCCCGCGACATGGGCATTCGCGTCGTCGCCCACGATGTCGATCACGCATTCATTGCGCGTCAGCACCCCGTTCGAGGTCAGCGTGAAGCTCTTAAACAGACCTTCTTCCGCGACGCGGGTGAAGATCGAGGTGATCGCCCGACGCTCGTGATCGCGGCCCTGCACGCGGATGTGGTGGAATTTCGCGCCCTTGGCGACGTCCACTTCCATCAGCTTGTTGAAGCGCGCGCCCGCCGGGCCGTTCTCCAGAACCGTGATCTCCGCGCCCTCTTCCAGCTTCACGAGGTGATGCAGGATCGGGTCGGAAGTCTCTGATTCATGGGTGTAAATCAGGCTCACGGGTTTCTCGGCGGCACCGGTCACGCGGATCAGCACACCATCGGTTGCGGACGCGGTGTTGAGCGCCGCGAAGGGACGCTTCACCGGGTCCTGACCGTTGGCTTCCAGCGTACCGTAAAGGCTGCTGGCCCAGTTCACGTCGGGCGCATCGGCCAGACGCAGGATCTCGACGCCGGACATCGACAGATCGTCCGAGGCCTCGGCATCGAACACGCCGTCGCGGAACACGATCTTGAGCCGGTCGATATCGCCGAAAATCTCCGGCTCGTCGTCGCTGAACGGCGCCGCGGGCACCGGATCGGGCGCGATGAAATCGGTCGGGTTGGTCCAGCGCCAGTATTCGTCGCGACGGCCCGGCAGGCCCATCGCATTCAGACGCTCCAGCGCGGCGCGGCGTTGCGGCCCGAACCCGTCGGGCAGAGAAACGCGCGCCAGCCGCGTCTCGGCGGGGGTCATTTTCTCGACTGCCGACATTACGCCATCACCTCCGAGATCCCGTGTTTCGCGAGCAGGTCGGCATAGCCGTTCTTCTCGACTTCGAGGGCCAGTTCCGGCCCGCCGGTCTCGATGATGCGGCCATCCGCCATGATGTGGACGACATCGGGTTTGATGTGGTCGAGCAGGCGCTGGTAGTGGGTGATCACGAGGAAGGAACGGCCCTCGTCACGCAGCGCGTTCACGCCTTCCGCCACCAGACGCATCGCGTCGACGTCGAGGCCGGAATCGGTCTCGTCGAGGATGCACATCTTCGGCTCGAGGATCGCCATCTGCAGGATTTCGTTACGCTTTTTCTCACCGCCCGAGAAGCCGACATTGACCGGACGCTTGAGCATGTCCGCGTCGATCTTGAGCGATTTTGCCTTGCCGCGCACCAGTTTCAGGAAGTCGCCAGCGGAGATTTCCTCCTCGCCGCGCGCCTTGCGCTGTGCGTTGAGCGCGGTGCGCAGGAAGGTCATGTTGCCGACGCCGGGGATTTCCACCGGGTACTGGAACGCGAGGAACAGGCCTGCCGCCGCGCGCTCTTCGGGCTCGGCCTCCAGCAGGTCGGTGTCGTTGAGATGCGCTTCGCCTTCGGTGACCTCGTAGCCATCGCGGCCCGAGAGCACATAGGACAGCGTCGACTTACCGGACCCGTTCGGCCCCATGATCGCATGGACCTTGCCGGACTCGACGCTCAGGTTGACGCCCTTGAGGATCTGCTTGTCCTCTTCTTCCAGTTTGACGTGCAGGTTCTTGATATCAAGCATGGTTCTTCCTCAGGATACGGTTACAGCGGTGCCGGAGGCCGACACCATAAGCATGGATTGGCCGACGACCTCGTAGTCGAGATCGACGCCGACAACGGCATTCGCGCCCAGCTCGCGGGCGCGGTCTTCAAGCTCGCCGAGCGCCGTGGCGCGCGCGTCTTGCAATTTGGATTCGTAGGCGCCGGAGCGGCCGCCGATGATATCGGTGACCTGCGCGAAGATATCGCGGACGACATTGGCGCCCATGATGGCTTCGCCCACGACGATGCCATGATAGGTCGCGATCGGGCGACCTTCGATGGTGGGGGTGGTGGTGACGATCATGCGCGCTCTCCCGTTTGGCGACCCGTGCGGGCCGCGGCGGGCGCGCGAAGGGTCAGAAGCGGATGGTGGTCTCGGCGTAGCGCAGGGTGCGCGGCTCGAATTGCGCGGTCTGCTGCTCCACCCAGTCGGGCGTGAAGGCGAGCGCCGCCATGTCCGGTTCCCAGAACGCGATATTGTGCAGCCCCACGAAGGCCAGCGCGACGCCCAGCAATTGCACCGCCATCAGTTTCACCGAGGCGAGCCGCAGCACCATACCCAGCCCGAAGGCCGTCAGCACCGCCGCAACCACGAGGACCAGATCCGGGTTGGAGCCCACTTTCTCGGCGAGTTCCGGCGTCAGAAAGCGCATCTTGAGCGCCGTCACGATCACCATTCCCAAGACCCCGACCATCAAAGCCGGCACGACCTTCAGCACAGCGAACCGCGAGTGACGCGGTTTGGCGATGACCTGACGCAACATCTCGGCATCGTTGGCCACCCAGGCTTCCTGATCCCCGATATGCAGCTGAATCCGGCCCTTCGCCGTTTTCCGCGTTTGCTCGATCCGCGCGAGGCGGTCGTTGAAACTGGCGCTCGATACCGTCATGGCCCTCACCTATCCATTTGGACAGGTTAAGACATGCATAAGGATTATGCCCGAAATGCGGCAGATCCTCGGCAATTTCGATATTTGCGCGCGTGAAGATCACCCGACGCTCCCCTCCAGCGAAATCGCCACAAGGCTTTGAGCTTCCATCGCGAATTCCATCGGCAGCGCCTGAAGGACTTCGCGGCAGAACCCGTTGACGACGAGCGCCACGGCCTCTTCCTCGTCCATCCCGCGGGCGCGGCAATAGAACAGCTGGTCGTCATCGACCTTCGAGGTGGTGGCCTCATGCTCGACCCGGCTCGAGTTGTTCTTCACCTCGATATAGGGAACCGTGTGCGCGCCGCATTTGTCGCCGATCAGCAGCGAGTCACATTGCGTATAGTTGCGCGAGTCAGTCGCTTTCGGGTGCATCGAGACGAGACCGCGATAGGTGTTCTGTGCCTGACCGGCCGAGATGCCCTTGGACACGATCCGCGAGCGGGTGTCCTTGCCCAGATGGATCATCTTGGTGCCGGTATCGGCCTGCTGCCAGTTATTCGCGATGGCGATCGAGTAGAACTCGCCCTGGCTCTCGTTGCCGCGCAGGATGCAGGACGGGTATTTCCACGTGATCGCGGAGCCGGTCTCGACCTGCGTCCACATCACCTTGGCGCGGTCGCCGCGGCAATCGGCACGCTTGGTGACGAAGTTGTAGATGCCGCCCTTGCCGTCCTCATCGCCCGGGAACCAGTTCTGCACCGTGGAATATTTCACCTCGGCGTCTTCCTCGACGATGATCTCGACCACGGCCGCGTGCAGCTGCGCGGTGTCGCGCTTGGGCGCGGTGCAGCCTTCGAGATAGGACACATACGAGCCCTTGTCGGCGATGATCAGGGTGCGCTCGAACTGCCCGGTATTCTCCGCGTTGATGCGGAAATAGGTCGAGAGTTCCATCGGGCAGCGCACGCCCGGCGGCACGTAGACGAAGGAGCCGTCCGAGAACACGGCCGAATTCAGCGCGGCGTAGAAGTTATCCGCCTGCGGCACGACCGAGCCGAGATATTTCTTCACCAGCTCCGGGTGTTCCTGGATCGCTTCCGAGATCGAGCAGAAGATCACGCCCGCCTCGGCCAGCTTGTCCTTGAAGGTGGTCCCGACGGAGACGGAGTCGAACACAGCGTCGACCGCGATCTGGCGATCTTCGAGGTTGATGTCCTCCGCGCCTTCGACGCCCGCGAGGATCATCTGTTCCTTCAGCGGAATGCCGAGCTTCTCATAGGTCGCGAGCAGCTTGGGATCGACCTCGTCGAGCGACTTGGGCTTCTCGACCATGCTCTTCGGGCGCGCGTAGTAATACTGGTCCTGAAAGTCGATTTCCGGAACCTTCAGCAGCGCCCAGTTCGGCTTGGGCATATCTTCCCAGCGCGAGAAGGCCTGCAGACGCCATTCGGTCATCCACTCGGGCTCTTTGTTCTTGTCCGAGATGAGGCGGACGATATCCGTGTTCACGCCTTTCGGCGCGTATTCCATCTCGATATCGGTGTCCCAGCCGTATTTGTAGGTGCCCATATTCTGGACGGTCTCGACCGTCTCGCGATCGACGCCCTCACGTACTTCCACCTGATCAACGCCCGCCATATCCGGCTCTCCCATCTCTTACCCGCGCCGTGCGCGGTGTTTCGCTTCGCATTTCAGCCAGTGTTCGGCGAAACGCATGACATCTTCTTCGCGGCTCTGCGGCCCCAGCGAGACCCGCAAGGCCGATCCCGCTTCGGTTTCCGAAAAGCCCATCGCGACCAGCGCAGCAGAGCTTTTGACCTTCCCGCTCGAACAGGCGGAGCCTGCGGAAACCGCGAACCCGCCCAGGTCCATCTGCATCACCTGCGTCTCGCCCTTCCAGCCGGGCGTGATGAAGCAGGAGGTGTTCGGAAGCCTGTGCGATTCATTCCCGACAAAAATAGTCTCGCTTGCCCGATCCGCAATGGCGTTTTCTAGAATGTTTCTAAGTTTTTCGATCTCGCGCCAGATTCCGCCCTCAAGATCACGCGAGGCGGCTTCGGCTGCCGCACCGAAGCCCGCAATGCCGATCAGGTTCTCCGTGCCGGCCCGCCGACCCATCTCCTGACCACCACCTTTGAGCTGCGCCGCGATATCCGTGCCGCGCTTCACGATCAGCGCGCCCACGCCCTTCGGCCCACCCAGCTTATGCGCCGAGACGATGCCGCAGGTGGTGCCTAGCCAATTGAACGCGAAGGGGATCTTGCCGAAGCCTTGGGTGAGATCGCTCAGATACAGCCCCTCGGGCAGATCCTGCACCACGCCGGTCTCGGAATTGGCCAGCTGCAGGGCCGAATTTACGGGATCGGCGACAGTGATCCGCCCTGCCCGGTCGACGGGCAGATCCTCGATGCACCAGCTGCGGATCGCGTCATGCTCGACGCCCGCGCAATGCACCTCGCGCCCGCCAAGCGCCAGCGCCGCGGCCTCGGTCGCGCCTGAGGTGAAGATCACATCCTGCCCCTCGGCCCCCAAAGCCGCCGCGACCTGAGCCCGCGCGCGCTCCATCAGGGCCTTCGCCGCACGCCCCTCGGAATGCACCGATGACGGGTTGCCCACCACATCCATCGCTTCGATCATCGCCGCGCGGGCCTCTGATCTCAGCGGCGTTGTCGCGTTCCAGTCGAGATAGCTGCGCGCCATGATACGCTCCGCTTGGTTAAATGTCGGATAGCTGCGGCGGGGATAGGGCAGCCGCGCCCCAGAAGAAAGGGCGCGCTTTCGACTTGGCAAAAATATCCCCCGCGGAGCGTCCGCGAGAGGCCATCACGCCCCGGCGGTCGGAGTTACTCGTCGACGACCGAAAACAGGCTCGGCACGGCCGGACAGGGTTTCATGCGGTTCTTCACCACATCTTCCAGCGTCGTCTGGTGCAGGAAGACGAAGACCTGCGCCGACAGGCTCTCCCAGAGGCGGTTCGCCATCGACTGCGCGCGCGAGCCCGAAATCGCGCCCGAGGCGCCAGCGCCCACATGCATCGCCGAGACGGTCTCGTCCACGGCCTCGAAAATCTCCGAGATGCGAATTTCCGACGGGCAGCGCGCCAGCCGATAGCCGCCACCCGGACCGCGCACCGAATTCACCAGCCCCGCCCGGCGCAGCCGCACGAAGAGCTGCTCGAGATAGGGCAGCGAGATATCCTGACGCTCGGACAGCGCCGCCAGAGAGGTCCGGCTGCCTTCGCCCGCCAGCGCCAGATCGACCAGCGCGACCATCGCGTAACGGCCTTTCGTCGACAGTTTCATGCACCCTCCTCGGCCCGAGACCCATCCGAACCCGTATTTAGCCGAAAATCGGCTCGAAAACACCGCCCGCGCAGGAGTGAATCATTGCTAAAGCATTGACGCAAGCGCGAGGGCCGATTACCTCCACCAATGCCCGATCTCCCGGCATGGCGCCGGGGGAGGCTTTCTCCTAGGCCAGCCGCGCCGACCCGTCAAGAAAGGCAGGAGCGCAGGCGCCCAAGGAACCCAGAGCTGGCGCAATAAAAACGAGAGACGATGCCCGAAGTCATTTTTCCCGGTCCCGAAGGTCGCCTCGAGGGGCGCTACCACCCGCAGCCCGCACCCGACGCGCCGATCGCGATCATTCTGCACCCCGACCCGCAATTCGGCGGCACGATGAACAACCGCGTCGTCTACAACCTGCATTACGCCTTCTTCAAAATGGGCTTCACCGTTCTGCGCTTCAACTTCCGGGGCGTGGGCCGCAGCCAAGGCGAATACGATCAGGGCGTGGGCGAATTGTCCGATGCGGCTTCGGCGCTGGACTACCTGCAGACGATGAACCCCAACTCGAAGCATTGCTGGGTCGCGGGCCATTCCTTCGGCGCGTGGATCGGCATGCAGCTGCTGATGCGCCGCCCCGAGATCACCGGCTTCATCTCCGTTGCCCCGCCCGGCCCCTCGTCGCCCGGCCCCGGCAATTACGACTATTCCTTCCTCGCGCCCTGCCCGTCCTCGGGTCTGATCATCAACGGCACGAACGACCGGATCGCGCAGCCCAAAGAGACCGAGCAACTGGTCTCCAAGCTGCAGGAGCAGAAGGGCATCACGATCACCCATGAGGTCATCGAAGGCGCGGATCACTTCTTCAAGAACGAAGAAGCCCATATGCAGCCGATGATCGACACGGTTCAGACCTATGTCCGCCGCCGCCTGACGGAGGGCACGCGCTAATGGCGCTGATCGACGAACTGGCCGAGAAGCTCGCCACCGACACGATGGAGGCGATGCGCAAATACGACGACGATCGCCTCTTCATGGAGGTGAGCAACTATATCGGCACGTCGTCGCCCTCGCTGCAGGAGGCCTATATCACGGCCTGTCGCCTGCATATGGCCGAGCAACGTGGCCGCGAATTCTTCGAGCGCAAGCTGGTCGAATTGGAAAAGCGGGCGCAGGCAGCGGCGAAGACACCGGAATCCGGGACCGGATCATGAGCCCGGGGGCCGCGCGCGTCGTTTTCGCAGCAGCCCTCTCCCTAGCCCTGTCGCTGATCATCGCGACAGCCTTTCATGCAAGCCACATGATTTGCGACGGAGAGTGGAGCGGCGCGTCCTCGCGCGGCGAAGCGCTGATCCGGGGCTTGGGCGAATTGCTCGCAAACCCGATGCATATGATCATCGTGGTCGTCCCGCTCTGGCTGGGCTGGACCGGGCTTTTGCTCGCAGCCGCGAACCGCGCGATCCCGCCGGTTCTTGGGATGGGCATCGTCGTCTTCTCGATCCTCGCCACGGTCCTGTTCTACGCCTTCGCGGCGCCGAACCTCGACTGTTCCGGCTATACCGACCGCGCGTTGAGCTGGCGCGCCGGCGGTCTCTTCGCCTTCGTGGCGCTGCTTCTGCTTCTACCCCGGCTCTGGAGACGCACATGACCCGGCTCGACCAGCAATTCGCCTTCCTCGCCGAGGCCGAGAAACTGAAATCGGTGACCCGCGCGACGCCGATCCATGACGCCTCGCGTCCCGAAAACTCGGGCGAGCATAGCTGGTCGCTCGCGCTCTATGCGCTGACGCTGGCCGAGCAGGCGCCCGAAGGCGTCTCGATCGACCGGGTGATCCGCATGCTTTTGCTGCACGATCTGGTCGAGATCGACGTGGGCGATGTGCCGATCCATTCCAAAGGCGGCACGGCGCATGGTGCGGAAGACATCCAGAAAGCCGAAGCCGCCGCCGCGGAACGTATCTTCGGGCTGTTGCCCGAGGATCAGGGGGCACAGATGCTGGCGCTCTGGCTCGAATTCGAGGCCAACGAGAGCCCCGACGCGATCTTCGCCAAATCGCTCGACCGGGTGCAGCCTGTGCTGCTCAACCACCAGTCGGGCGGCGGGTCGTGGATCGAGTACGACGTGAGCTTTCCGCAACTCGAAGAGCGCATCGGCACCAAGATCGCCCGCGGCGCGCCTGCGGTATGGGACTGGGTGCGCGCGCGTGTCGAAGGCTGGTTCGCGGCGCGCAGCTGAAGAACGCGCCCGGCCCTCCCCCCCTATTCCGCCGGGGTTCCTCGGGGATTTCACGGAACCTCCGTATACAATCGCATACCGTCTAGCCAAGCGCATCTGAATCGGGTAAGAGGCAGCAAACCGAGGCTTCAACCGAAGAGGGCTGTGCCATGAGCGACAAGAACACTCCTGACATCATTTACACCAAGGTCGACGAGGCCCCGGAACTGGCGAGCGCATCTCTGCTGCCGATCATCCGCAAATTCGCGCAAGCGGCCGGGATTTCGGTGGGCACCAAGGATATCTCGCTCGCGGGCCGTATCCTCGCCACCTTCCCCGAAGCGCTCAGCGAAGAGCAGCGCCAGTCGGACGATCTGGCCTGGCTCGGCGATTACGTGAAGACGGCGCAGGCCAACGTCATCAAGCTGCCGAACATCTCGGCTTCGGTGCCGCAGCTGGTCGCCGCCGTGCGCGAGCTGCAGGGTCAGGGCTACGCCCTGCCCGACTACCCCGAAGAGCCGAAGACGGATGAGGAAAAAGCCGTCCGCGCGAAATACGACTCGATCAAGGGCTCGGCCGTGAACCCGGTGCTGCGCGAGGGCAACTCGGATCGCCGCGCCGCCGCTGCCGTGAAGAAATTCGCGCAGAACAACCCGCACCGCATGGGCGAGTGGACCGCCGACAGCAAGACCCGCGTCGCCACCATGTCGGAGGGCGATTTCTTCTCGAACGAGGTCTCGGCCACCCTGCCGAAGGCGTCCACCGCGAAGATCGTTCTGGAAGGCGCAGACGGCGAGACCGTTCTGAAGGACGGCGTGAGCTATCCCGAAGGCACCGTGGTCGACGCGACCTACATGTCGGCTGACAAGCTCGACGCCTTCCTCGCCGAGGAAATCAAGAAGACCAAGGACGAAGGCGTCCTGTTCTCGCTGCATATGAAAGCGACGATGATGAAGGTCTCCGACCCGATCATCTTCGGCCACGCGGTGAAGGAATGGCTCAAGCCGGTCTTCGAGAAATACGGCGACAAGATGAAGTCGCTCGGCGTCGATCCGGCCTCGGGCATGGGCGATCTGCTGGAGCGCGTCAAAGGCGAGCCGGAAATCCTCGCCGCGATCGAGGAAGTCCGCGACCAGCGTCCGCCGATGTATATGGTGAACTCGGACAAGGGCATCACCAACCTGCACGTGCCCTCCGACGTCATCATCGACGCCTCAATGCCCGCGCTGATCCGCGCTGGCGGCAAAGGCTGGGGTCCGGACAACAAGGAACACGACTGCGTCTGCGTGATCCCGGACAGCTCCTATGCGCCGGTCTACGATGCGACGATCGAGTATTTCAAAGCCAACGGCAAACTGAACCCCGCCACTGCGGGCACCGTTCAGAACATCGGCCTGATGGCGCAGAAAGCCGAGGAATACGGCTCGCACCCGACCACTTTCGAGATCCCGACCGACGGCACCGTGAAGATGGTTCTGGACGATGGCACGGTTCTGCATTCGCATGACGTGAAGAAGGGCGACATCTGGCGTTCGGCCTCGGCCCGCAAGGCGCCGATCGAAGACTGGGTGAACCTCGCGATCGATCGTCAGAAAGCGACCGGCTACCGCGCGATCTTCTGGCTCGACGAGACCCGCGCCCACGATGCGGAGCTGATCTCCTTCGTTAAGCCGATCCTGGAGGCCAAAGGCGTGGCCGACAAGTTCGAGATCATGGCCCCGCGTGAGGCGACCATCGCCTCGCTCGAGACCATCACCAAGGGCGAGAACACCATCGCGATCACCGGCAACGTGCTGCGCGACTACCTGACCGACCTGTTCCCGATCCTTGAACTCGCCACCTCGGCCAAGATGCTCTCGATCGTGAAGCTGATGCAGGGCGGCGGTCTGTTCGAGACCGGCGCGGGCGGCTCGGCGCCCAAGCACGTCCAGCAGCTGGTGGAAGAAAACCACCTGCGTTGGGACTCGCTTGGCGAATTCTGCGCATTGGGCGAGAGCTTCAAGTTCTTCGCCGACCAGACCGACAACGCGAAAGCGCGCGTGCTGGGTGAAACCGTTGAGACCGCGACGCAGGGCATCCTCGACAACGACCGCTCGCCCTCGCGCAAAGTCGGCGAGCCCGACAACCGCGACAGCCACTACTGGTTCGCCCGCTACTGGGCCGACGCGCTGGCGGCGCAATCGAGCGACGCCGAGCTGGCCGCCGAATTCGCCCCCATCGCCAAGGCGCTGGCCGATGGCGAAGCGAAGATCGTGGCCGAACTGGCAGCCGCCCAAGGCAAGCCTGCCGATATCGGCGGCTACTACCACGCCGATCCGAAAAAGCTCGCCGCGGTGATGCGCCCGAGCGAAACGCTCAACGCCATCATCGGCTGAGAGCACTGAGACAGAAGGGGCGGCGCGGGCCGCCCCTTTCGATTCCCGGCTCCCCGGAACACGAACCCGTGAATTTGGCCCGTGGGTTTGACCCGCGACATCGGCCCAAAGCATATGGAAGGAACGCGCATGACCAAGATCAAGGTAGACAACCCCGTCGTCGAACTCGACGGCGACGAGATGACCCGCATCATCTGGGACTTCATCAAGCAGAAGCTGATCCTGCCCTATCTCGATATCGACCTGAAATATTACGATCTCGGCATCGAGAGCCGTGACGCGACCGACGACCAGATTACCGTCGATGCGGCCGAGGCGATCAAGCAATACGGCGTCGGCGTCAAATGCGCGACGATCACCCCCGACGAGGCGCGCATGGAGGAATTCAACCTCAAGCGCATGTATCGCTCGCCCAACGGCACGATCCGCAACATCCTCGGCGGCGTCATCTTCCGCGAGCCGATCATCTGCAAGAACGTCCCGCGCCTCGTTCCGGGCTGGACCAAGCCGATCGTCGTGGGCCGTCACGCCTATGGCGACCAGTACAAGGCCACCGATTTCCGCTTCCCCGGCAAGGGCACGATCACGCTGAAATTCGTGGGCGACGATGGCGAAGTGATCGAGAAGGAAGTATTCAAGGCCCCCGACGCGGGCGTCGTGATGGGCATGTACAACCTCGACAAGTCGATCATCGACTTCGCGCGGGCCTCGCTGAACTACGGTCTGCTGAAGGGCTGGCCGGTGTACCTGTCGACCAAGAACACGATCCTCAAGGCCTATGACGGCCGCTTCAAGGATCTGTTCCAGCAGGTCTTCGAGGAAGAATTCGCCGATAAGTTCAAGGAAGCGGGCATCTGGTACGAGCACCGCCTGATCGATGACATGGTGGCGAGCTCGCTGAAATGGTCGGGCGGCTATGTCTGGGCCTGCAAGAACTACGACGGCGACGTGCAGTCGGATACCGTCGCGCAGGGCTTCGGCTCGCTGGGCCTGATGACCTCGATCCTGATGACGCCCGATGGCAAGACAGTCGAGGCCGAGGCTGCCCACGGCACGGTGACGCGTCACTACCGCCAGCACCAGCAGGGCAAGGAGACCTCGACGAACTCCATCGCCTCGATCTTCGCCTGGACCGGTGGCCTGAAGCACCGCGCCAAGCTGGACGGCAACGCGCAGCTCCAGACTTTCGCGGAAACGCTCGAGAAGGTCTGCGTGCAGGCGGTCGAAGACGGTCACATGACCAAGGACCTCGCACTGCTCGTCGGCCCCGATCAGAAGTGGCTGACCACGATGGGCTTCCTCGAGAAGATCGACGAATACCTGAACAAGTCGCTGTCTCTGTAAAGCGCGCGAAACGGGTTGAGAAAGGCGGGGTTAGCCCCGCCTTTTTCGTTTCTGGCACGGGGTGACCAGCCCCGGGCCGCGCCCGACCTCCCCCAAGGGAGGGCGCATTGACGAAGACATCGCAGGCACCGTCGACTTACGGGCTTTCGCGATAAAGCACCAAGCCACGAACGAGGCACAGCGCCCACCCGAGGTCGGGCGCGTCCCTCCGTTTGGGATGGGCCGGGCGCATCATACGCCCGGCCCTTTCACTTACCGAATGAACCTCCACGGCTCGGGCGGAGGCTCGGCTGGCCCCAGCCCGATATCGCTCCGCAAGTGATCGCTCAGCTGCGACGCATCGAAGGCCCGCGGTTTGCCGCCACGCGCGATCAGCGAAAACAGCGCCGCACGGAGAACTTTGCCTGCGCCGAATTTGGCGATCGTGGCTTCGATGGTGAATGCGTCGCTCGGACGCTGGAGAGTCTGGATCATGTCATGTCCCGGCGCGGGACCCCGCCCGCAACCGGCCTTTCTTCTACTGATGTGAAAGAAGACCCGACGGGAACCGCAAAAGCGCGGCCAGGATGCGTCGCGACAGGGTCGGGACGCGGAAATCGGGTCAGTTTGCGGGAGTGGGGCCTAGGCCCCGGGGCGTATCGGGAGGGTCAGTCCTGGCGTCGTGCGACGCGAGTGGTGCCCGAAAAACCGATACGGGTTTCGCACTGCGATGCGAGGGCTTGGCGATATGACATCATGGCGGCCCTCCTCTTGTCTTGGGCAATGCGAATGCCGCCACATGGCCCGATCGCAGACAGGGCGGCAACTCACGCGACTGTGACCCGCAGGTATTTGGACACCTCTGTTGCCGATGCGCCTCAGTTCTTGCGCTTGGCGTTGCCGCGTGGCATCTGAGCGCCATGAGCGAAACCCGTATCCAAGACCCGCACCGCCACACCCTGCCCGAGGACACCCAAGGGCTTCTCACCGGCACCTTGTTGGTGGCGCTGTCGGTGTCGTTGCTGCATGGCGCGGGGCTGTTCACCGGTCAGATCGCGGGCCTGTCGCTGGTGCTGTCTTACGTCACCGGCTGGAGCTTCGGCGCGATCTTCTTCACGCTCAACCTGCCCTTCTACTGGCTGGCCTTCCGCCGGATGGGCGCGCGGTTCACGGTGAAGACGGTGCTCTCGGTCGCGCTCCTGTCCGGATTTACCGAGATATTCCCGCATCTTCTGAGCTTCGCCATCCTCCACCCCGGCGCAGCCGCCGTGCTGGCGGGCGTGACCGCAGGCGCGGGCCTTCTGGCCCTGTTCCGTCACGGCGCGAGCCTTGGCGGCGTGGGGATCGTGGCGCTCTATCTGCAGGACAAGACCGGTTTCAAAGCGGGCCGCACGCAGATTCTGTTCGATTGCGGCGTGTTCCTCTTCGCGCTCTTCGTGCTGCCGCTCGACAAGGTGCTGTGGTCACTTCTGGGCGCGATGGTTCTGAACGTGATCATCCTGATCAACCACCGCCGCGACCGCTATATCGCCACCTGATCCGGGCGTGATCTGCGGGCAACGGGTCCGCGCACCCTGCCCCGACCCTTTCGCGCGATGCAAAGCCGACCTGCGCCCAGCGATTTGGTAGGTCAGCTATTATGCCCTATTATTGGGTCATGACCACTGACGCACATATCACCGCCGACCAGATCGCAGCCAAAGAGGCGACCCGTCCGCATTACTCGAAGCTCGAGGATCTGCAGGGCCTTGTCGTGGCCGCCGCCCAAGCCGCGCTGGGGATCCACCTGCTGCGCGCCGCGGGCCTCGTGACCGGGGGCACCGCGGGCGCCGCGCTGATCCTGTCCTATATCACCGGGTTCAGCTTCGGGGTCGTGTTCTTCGTGATCAACATCCCCTTCTACGCCTTCGCCTATTACGCGCGCGGCGCTGGCTTTGCGCTGAAGAGCCTCGTGACCGTGACGCTCGTTTCGCTGATGGCCGAGGCGCTCAAACCCGTGCTGCATGTCGCGGAAATCCACCCCGCCGTGGCCGCCGTGCTGTTCGGCATCTCGGCAGGCGTCGGCCTGCT
Source organism: Thioclava sp. ES.031 (assembly GCF_002563775.1). Classification (NCBI taxonomy): domain Bacteria; kingdom Pseudomonadati; phylum Pseudomonadota; class Alphaproteobacteria; order Rhodobacterales; family Paracoccaceae; genus Thioclava; species Thioclava sp. ES.031. The sequence goes on from NZ_PDJO01000001.1 coordinate 2,048,024, forward strand.
CGGCCTCTTCCGCCACAAGGGCTCGCTCGGCGGCGTCTCCATCGTCGCCGTGATCCTGCAAGACAAGTTCGGCTTCCGCGCCGGCTGGACGCAGCTGATCCATGACCTGTGCCTGTTTGTCATCGCGAGCTTCATCCTCGCGCCTCCTCTGGTTCTCTACTCGCTTCTGGGCGCGCTGGTGCTGAACTTCATCGTTGCGATGAACCACCGTCGCGACTGGTATATCGCCGAGTGATCCGGCAAAGTGCCGGGCATGTTCAACACCTACCTCTTCCTGCTCATCGCGGTCGCCTTCGAGACCTTCGGCTCGGCCTGTCTGCAGGCGAGCCAGCAATTCACGCGTTTCTGGCCGACGGTGGGCGTGGCGGTGGGCTTCATCGGCGGGCTCTATTTCTTCACGCTGGTGCTGAAGGTGCTGCCGCTCGGGATCACCTATGCGCTGTGGTCCGGGATCGGCATGGTTCTGATCGCGGGCGTGGGCTGGCTGATGTTCAATCAGCGGCTGGATTTGCCCGCCCTGATCGGGATCGCGCTGATTCTGATCGGGATCATCGTGATCAACCTGTTCTCGAAATCGCATTTCCACTGACGTGATGCCGCATCGCGGCGCGATTGCCGCGCTGGGGGCTAGCCGAGAGGCAATCTTTCCTTTATGGGCGGGGCAACTCAAGAACAGGACGACCTCCCATGGACCTTCGCAACATTGCGATCATCGCTCACGTGGACCACGGCAAGACGACGCTCGTGGACCAGCTTCTGCGCCAATCGGGCGCTTTCCGTGAAAACCAAGCCGTCGCCGAACGCGCGATGGACAGCAACGACATCGAACGCGAACGCGGCATCACCATTCTCGCCAAGGCCACTTCGGTCGAGTGGAAAGGCACCCGCATCAACATCGTCGACACCCCCGGCCACGCCGATTTCGGCGGCGAGGTGGAGCGTATCCTGTCGATGGTGGATGGTGTTGTGCTGCTGGTGGACGCGGCCGAAGGCCCGATGCCGCAGACCAAATTCGTGACCTCGAAGGCGCTCGCGCTCGGCCTGAAGCCGATCGTGGTGCTCAACAAGGTCGACAAGCCCGCAGCCGAGCCCGATCGCGCGCTCGACGAGGTGTTCGACCTCTTCGCGAACCTCGACGCCGATGAAGAGCAGCTCGACTTCCCGCATCTCTACGCTTCCGGCATCGGCGGCTGGTGCGACGAAGAGCTGGACGGCCCGCGCGAGAACCTCGACGCGCTGTTCGATCTGATCCTTAAGCATGTCGAGCCGCCGAAGCAGGAATTCCGCGCCGACGAGCCCTTCCAGATGCTGGCCACCACGCTCTCGGCCGACCCGTTCATCGGGCGCATCCTCACGGGCCGCATCGAGGCGGGCACGCTGAAAGTCGGCGATCAGCTCAAGGCGCTCTCGCGCAAGGGCGACCGCATCGAGGCCTTCCGCTGCACCAAGATCCTCGCTTTCCGTGGCCTGTCGCAGCAGCCGATCGACGAAGCCGTCGCAGGCGACATCGTCACCGTCGCGGGCATGACCAAGGCGACCGTGGCCGACACACTCTGCGCGCCCGAAGTCGACACCCCGATCGACGCGCAGCCGATCGATCCGCCGACGATCTCGGTGACCTTCGGCATCAACGACTCGCCGCTCGCCGGCAAGGACGGCTCGAAGGTGCAGTCGCGCATCATTCGCGACCGCCTGATGAAAGAAGCCGAAACCAACGTCGCGATCCGCGTCGAGGACACCCCCGGCGGCGAGGCTTTCGTTGTCTCGGGCCGTGGCGAACTCCAGATGGGCGTTCTGATCGAGAACATGCGCCGCGAAGGGTTCGAACTGTCGATCTCGCGTCCGAAGGTGATCTTCCGCGAGGAAGACGGCCAGCGCATGGAGCCGATCGAGGAAGTCATCATCGACGTGGATGAGGAATATTCCGGCGTCGTGATCGAAAAGCTGACCGGCTACCGCAAGGGCGAGCTGGCCGAGATGCGCCCCGCCGAGGGTGGAAAGACCCGCATCGTGGCCCATGTCCCCTCGCGCGGCATGATCGGCTATCAGGGCGAGTTCCTGACCGACACGCGCGGCTCGGGCGTGCTCAACCGACTGTTCCACGGCTGGACCCCTTACAAGGGCCCGATCGACGGCCGCCGTCAGGGCGTGCTGATCTCGATGGAGAACGGCACCTCGGTCGCCTACGCGCTGTGGAACCTCGAAGAGCGCGGCAAGCTGTTCATCGGCGCGCAGGAGCAGGTCTATACCGGAATGATCATCGGCGAGCATTCGCGCGAAAACGATCTCGAAGTGAACCCGCTCAAGGGCAAGAAGCTGACCAACGTCCGCGCCTCGGGCACGGATGAAGCGGTTCGCCTGGCCCCGCCGACGCGGATGTCGCTCGAGGAAGCCATCGCCTATATCAACGATGACGAACTCGTCGAGGTCACGCCGAAATCGATCCGCCTGCGCAAGCTGCACCTCGATCCGCACGAGCGTAAGCGCGCCGCGCGCGAAGCGTGATCGGTTGCGGCCCGCGCCGCGCCGGATCACCGCTAGCTGACGTCACGAAGAAGGCCCCGCGCACCCGCCGGGGCCTTCTCCATGATTGCACCCGCCGCTTGCGGCCTTTATAAGGTTCCACAACAATATCTAGAATATCGAGGCGCGCGTGACCGACACTCCTGAACCGCCGGAAACCGAAGAAGAAGGCCCCGGGCGGCCCGCTTATCTCGGCCCCACTGTGTCCATCGCGGACGAGATGAAAACCGCCTATCTCGATTACGCGATGAGCGTGATCGTGAGCCGCGCGATCCCCGATCTGCGCGATGGTCTGAAGCCCGTTCACCGGCGCATCCTGTTTGCGATGCACGAGACCGGGAACACCTTCGACAAGCCCTATCGCAAATCGGCACGTCCGGTCGGCGACGTGATGGGTCAGTATCACCCGCATGGCGACGCCGCGATCTACGACGCGTTGGTGCGCATGGCGCAACCCTTCTCGATGTCGCTGCCGCTGCTCGACGGTCAGGGCAACTTCGGCTCGATGGATGGCGATAACGCGGCTGCCATGCGCTACACCGAAGTGCGCATGGCGAAACCGGCCAATTACATTCTCGCCGATATCGAGAAAGACACGGTCGATTTCCAGGACAACTACGACGGCAAGCAACAAGAACCGACGGTGCTTCCGGCGCGCTTCCCGAACATGCTGGTCAACGGCGCGGGCGGTATCGCGGTCGGCATGGCGACCAATATCCCGCCGCATAACCTCGGCGAGGTCTGCGACGCGACGCTGGCGTTGATCGAGAACCCGGACATGTCGGACGAGGCGATCATGGAAATCGTCCCCGCCCCCGACTTCCCCACCGGGGGCCAGATCATGGGCCGTGGCGGCGCGCGCAAGGCCTACCTCGAAGGGCGCGGCTCGGTCATCATCCGGGCGAAGACCCGCGTGGAAGAAGTCCGCAAGGACCGCTTCGCGATCGTGCTGGACGAGATTCCCTATCAGGTGAACAAGGCGGCGATGATCGAAAAGATCGCCGATCTGGTGCGCGAGAAGAAGCTCGAAGGCATCTCGAACATCGCCGACGAATCCGACCGCGTCGGTGTGCGCGTCGTGATCGAGCTGAAGCGTGACGCGACCCCGGATGTGGTGCTCAACCAGCTTTTCCGCTTCACGCAGATGCAGACCTCCTTCGGCTGCAACATGCTGGCGCTGAACGGCGGCCGCCCCGAGCAGCTGACGCTTCGCCAGTTCCTCAGCTATTTCATCAGCTTCCGCGAAGAAGTTGTGGCACGCCGCACCGCGTTCGAACTGCGCAAGGCGCGCGAGCGCAGCCATGTCTTGTGCGGTCTGGCCGTGGCGGTGTCGAACGTGGACGAGGTCGTCGCCACCATCCGCTCCTCGGCCGATGCGGCAGAGGCCCGCGCCCGCCTGATGGAGCGCCGCTGGCCCGCGCATGACATCGTCGAATATCTCAAGCTGATCGACGATCCGCTGCATCCGGTCAACGATGACGGCACCTATAACCTGTCCGAGACGCAGGCCCGCGCGATCCTCGATCTGCGCCTGCAGCGTCTGACCCAGATCGGGGTGAAGGAAGTCACGGACGAACTCGCCCAACTGGCCGAGAAGATCCGAGAATACCTCGCCATCCTCGCCTCGCGCGAGCGGATCATGGCGATCATCGCCGACGAGCTGCGCGAAGTGCGCGAGCTGTTTGCCGTGCCGCGCCGCACCGAGATCATCGACTGGGCCGGCGACATGGCCGACGAAGACCTGATCGAGCGCGAAGACATGGTCGTGACGGTCACCCAGGGCGGCTACATCAAGCGCACCCCGCTCGCCGATTTCCGCTCGCAGAAGCGCGGCGGCAAGGGGCTGTCGGGTGGCGCGCTGAAGGATGACGACACGGTCACCACCCTGTTCGTCGCCAACACCCATACGCAGCTTCTGTTCTTCACGACCGGCGGCATGGTCTACAAGATGAAGTGCTGGCAGCTGCCGCTCGGCTCGCGCCAGTCCAAGGGCAAGGCGATCGTCAACATCCTGCCGATCCCCACCGGCGTCTCGATCGCGGCGATCACGCCGGTCGATCGCGACGAGGCGGAATGGGACGACCTGCAGATGGTCTTCGCGACCTCCAAGGGCACCGTGCGCCGCAACCGCCTGTCGGATTTCACCAACGTCATGCGCAACGGCAAGATCGCGATGAAATTCGAGGACGAGAACGAAGGCATGCGCCTGATCAACGCGCGCATCTGCTCCGAGGACGATGACGTGATGCTGGTCACCGCCAGCGGCCGCGCGATCCGCTTCCCCGTGCCGGAAGTGCGCGTGTTCAACTCGCGCAACTCGGTCGGCGTGCGCGGCATCAAGCTGAAGGGCGATGACGAGGTCGTCTCGATGTCGGTCATCCGCCACTTCGAGGCCACTTCGGAAGAGCGCGCAGCCTATCTCAAGCAACGTCGCCTGATGGCGGGCGTGACCGAGGACGAGGTCGAGCCCGACGAGGACGAGGAAGCCGTGGCCGAGGGGCCGCTGTCGATGGAACGCTATGCCGAGATGTCCGCAGCCGAGGATCTGATCCTGACGATCACCTCGAAAGGCTCGGGCAAGATCTCGTCGAGCCATGACTACCCGACCCGCGGTCGCGGCGGTCAGGGCGTGACGGCGATCGACAAGGCGATGCGGGGCGGCCCGCTTGTGGCCTCCTTCCCGGTCGAGATGAGCGATCAGATCATGCTCGCCACCTCGACGGGTCAGTCGATCCGTTGCCCGGTGGAAGACATCTCCTTCCGCTCGCGCTCTGCCGGTGGCGTGCGTGTGTTCAACACCGCCAAGGGCGAGGTCGTGGTCTCGGTCGCGCGGATCGCCGATCAGGGCGAGGACGACGATCTGGACGCCGACGCCGAAGGGCCGACCGATGCGCCCGACACGTCCGAGGACGGCGGCACGCCGGATAGCGAAAGCTGATACCGCGAGGGCTGTTTTCAATTCCGAACGGCTTCGCAAAAAGCAATGAAATCAAGCCCCCGCTCCGCAAGGACGGGGGCTTTTTCTTGTTACAGAACGGCTTTGACGTCTGGAACTTCGGCCTGCGCATGGCGCTCGACAAAGGCGCGAACACGAAGCTGTTCCGTTCCCGACCCACCTCCTGATTGCAGACGCGATCCGATGTTGCGGCCCGGCCACGCGCCGGGCCGTTTGCATATTTTCTTTCCGTCAACGCCCCGCCTTCCCGGAACCACCCCTGAAGCCACCCGTTGCGGTTGCACTATTGGAAACAGGGAGAGTTTCATGAAAGCCTTTGCAGACAGGCTCGGTCTGAGAACCGACCCGACCATTTTCTTCGTATCGGCAGGCTTCACGATCCTCTTCGTGCTCGCGCTTGTCATCTTCCCCGGCCCGATTGGCGATGCGTTCGCCACGGGCCGTTCTTGGATCGTCGCCAAGCTCGGCTGGTTCTTCATTCTCGGCGTCAATGTCTGGCTGGGCTTCCTGATCTGGGCCGCGATCTCGCGCCACGGCCATATCCGGCTCGGGCCCAAGGACAGCCGCCCGGAATACGGCAACCTGTCATGGTTCACGATGCTGTTCGCGGGCGGCATCGGTACGGTGCTGATGTTCTGGGGCGTGGCCGAGCCGATCAGCCATTTCTCGAAGCCGCCGCTGCCGGGCGTCGCGCCCTATTCCGACGAGGCGGCGAAAGATGCGATCTCCATCGCGGTCTATCACCTCGGCCTGCATACCTGGACGATCTTCACGCTGCCCGGTCTGGGATTTGCTTATTTCATCCACCGTTACGACCTGCCGGTGCGGGTGTCGTCGGTGTTCTATCCGCTGCTGAAGGAAGGCATCAACGGGCCGATCGGCAAGGCGATCGACATCGCCTCGATCCTCGGCACGCTGTTCGGCGTGGCCGTCTCGCTCGGCCTCGGCTCCAGCCAGATCGCTGCCGGTCTCGACGCGCTTCTGGGCACGGGCGACGGGACCTTCGTCAAGATCGCGATCCTGACCGCGCTGACCGCCGTTGCGATCACTTCGATCGTGGCAGGGCTCGACAAGGGCGTGAAGCTGCTGTCGAACATCAATATCGGCATGGCCGTGGGGCTGATGGTCTTCGTGCTGATCTTCGGCTCGACGCTGTTCCTGCTGCGCGGGATCGTGCAGACCGTCGGCCTCTATCTCACCAACCTGCCGCATCTGGCCTTCTGGAACGACATGCTGGCCAACGAGAACCCCGACACGCCCGGCTGGGGCTGGCAGGGCTCGTGGACGGTGTTCTACTGGGCCTGGACCGTGACCTGGTCGCCCTTCATCGGGCTGTTTGTGGCGCGCATCTCGCGCGGGCGCACGGTGCGCGAATTCGTCTTCGGCGTGCTGCTGGCGCCCTCGCTCTTCACTCTGATCTGGTTCGCGATCTTCGGCTGGCAGGCGATGGAGTTCGACGGCATCGGCCAAGCCGCACGCGATGCGATGGGCGATCAGGCGGGGCAATTGTCGCAGGCCGTCTCGGATAGCGTGCCGCTCGCGATGTTCGCCTTCTTCGAGCATTTCCCCTTCGTCCATATCGTCCAAGGCATCGCGGTGATCGTGGTCGCGATCTTCTTCGCAACCTCGTCGGACTCGGCGTCCCTGGTGGTCGATATGCTCTGCACCGGCTCCTCGACCCCCGGCCCGGTCCATCAGCGCGTCTTCTGGGGCGCGGCAGAGGGTCTCGTCGCGGCGATGCTGATCATGCTGGCGGGCGATGCAGGCCTGACCGCGCTGCAGCAGGTCATTACGGTCGTGGGCCTGCCAATTTTCATCCTCGTGTCGATGATGATCCCCTCGATCATAAAGGGCTTCGCGCTGGAAGATATCGACCACGTCTCGATCGGGAAGCGGCCCAAGCTGGACGATTTCTGATCGCGCGATTCCGAGGTCAGACCCAATCGAACGGCCCGGAGTGGAAACGCTCCGGGCCGTTAACCCATTAGAAAGTTTAACCCTTCCTTAAGACCCGTCCGCCTGCCACAAGAGGTCAAAGCCGCAGCGGAGCATGAGCCCGAGGCGCAGCCGGCGAAGATCGGCCTTGTTCAGTTACCGCGTCACGAGGTCCGATCATGCGCCACGCTCCTGTCTCTGCCCTGCGGGGCGCCGTTTTCTGTCTCGCCGCAGCCGCCAGCGCTGGCCCCGCGCTCGCCCAAAGCGCGCTCGGCTTCACCGGAGCCGAACTGACGATCGAGAACAGCACCGGCGACTTCGGAGCCGCCCGCGCCTATCTGAGCGCCGATTTCGCCCTGACCCCGGCGCATGGGCTGCAACTCGACCTCGGCACAAATGATGCCGGTCCGCGCTGGCGCGGCGATCTGGCAGCGCATCTCTATATGGCACCCACAGAGCGGGCAAAATACGGTCTCTTCGCCGCCGTCTCCGACACCAGCCACGCAAGCCAGACGGCTTATGCGGCGGGCGCCGAAGCGATCTGGGCCGTGGGCGCGCGCGGCAGCGTCTCGGCACGCGGCGGCCTCGGCACCGTCAAACCCGGCAGCAATGATTACGTCTTCGCGGGCCTCGCCGGACGGTGGGACGTCAGCCCGCGCACGACGCTGACCGCAGACCTTTCCGTCGTAGATATCTCCGAACTCGCCTTCAGCGCCCGCGAGACCACCGCCGCGCTCGGCATGCGCCACCGGCTGGGCGACGGCCCCACGACGCTCTTCACCCGCATCGAGCGCGCCCATTTCACCGGCCGCCCTGACAGCCGCGACGAGACCCGTCTCGCCCTCGGCCTCACGCTGCGCTTCGGCCCGCGCGGCCACGGCGTGCGCAACCAGAGCTTCGCGCCGATCCGCCCGCTCGACGGACTGTTTGCGCGCGGCACCTTCGCGCTGGACTGAGCATCTGCGATCGGCCTTCCCTTTTGCCGCTTTGACCACTACATGAGCGGCCATGACAGAAGAACTCCATATCGTCGGCGGTGGCATGGCGGGCTCGGAAGCAGCCTGGCAGGCGGCGAATGCCGGCATCCGCGTGGTGCTGCACGAAATGCGGCCCAAGGTCGAAACCTTTGCGCACCAGACCGGCAACTATGCCGAGATGGTCTGCTCGAACTCGTTCCGCTCGGACGATCACGAGCGCAATGCCGTGGGCCAGCTCCATTGGGAGATGGGCGCTGCGAACGGGCTGATCATGGATACGGCGCGGCAGCATCGTCTGCCCGCAGGCGGTGCGCTGGCCGTTGACCGCGAGGCGTTTTCGCAATCCGTGACCGAGGCGCTGCGCGCCCATGAAAATATTTCCTTTACCGAGGAAGAAGTTACGGAGCTTCCTTCAAGTGGAAAGTGGGTCTTCGCGACCGGCCCGCTGACCTCGGAAAACCTTGGCAAAGCGATCCTGCAAGCCACCGGCGAAGAGCGTCTGGCCTTCTTCGACGCCATCGCGCCCATCGTCTATGCCGACACGATCGACATGTCCGTCGCGTGGCGACAGTCGCGCTATGACAAGGGCGAGACCGAGGAAGAGCGCACGGCCTATATCAACTGCCCGATGACGAAGGACGAATATGAGGCCTTCATCGACGCGCTGCTCGAGGCCGACAAGACCGAGTTCCACGAGGGCGAAACCGCGGGCTATTTCGACGGCTGCCTGCCGATCGAGGTGATGGCCGAACGCGGTCGCGAAACCCTGCGCCACGGGCCGATGAAGCCGGTCGGTCTGACCAACGAGCACGACCCGCAAACCAAGGCCTGGGCCGTGGTGCAGCTGCGCCGCGACAACGCGCTCGGCACGCTCTACAATATCGTGGGCTTCCAAACGAAGATGAAGTATGGCGCGCAAGCCGCTGTTTTCCGAATGATTCCGGGGCTGCAGGACGCGAAGTTCGCGCGTCTCGGCGGCATTCACCGGAACACGTTCATCAACTCGCCGACGCTGCTCGATGCGCAGATGCGACTGAAATCGCACCCGAACCTGCGCTTCGCCGGCCAGATAACCGGCGTGGAAGGCTATGTCGAGAGCGCCGCGATGGGGCTGCTGGCCGGTCGTATGGCTGCTGCCGAACTTCAAGGCCGCGAACTGCCGCCGCCGGGACCCGAAACCGCGATGGGGGCGTTGATCACCCACATCACCGGCGGGGCCGAGGCCAAGACTTTCCAACCGATGAACGTCAATTTCGGGCTCTTTCCGCCGATCGAAGCCAAGGGCGGGCGGCGTGGCCGCAAAGACCGCTACAAGGCCTATACCGATCGCGCCAAGACGGTCTTCGGCGACTGGCTGGCGCAGCAAGGAGAGACTGTTTGAACTACGTTCTGGCCCTGTTCCTGCCGCCGCTCTCGATCCTGCTGATCGGGCGCATCTTCCTTGCGATCCTCGTCTTCGTGATTTGGATTCCGGCGATAATCTTCTCGGGCGGGCTGACGCATCCGATGTTCATCCTGCTCGCCTGGATCCTGATCTATCAGGCGCATGCGGATCGCCGCGCGGGCAGCTGATTTGGCGGGGTGCGCGCGTCAATGATCACACGCTTCGCCCCCTCGCCAACGGGCCCGCTGCATCTGGGCCATGCCTATAGCGCGATCTTCGCGCATGACATGGCGCGCAAGGCGGGCGGCCAGTTCCTGCTGCGGATCGAAGATATCGACCAAAGCCGCGCGCGGCCGCACTGGGAAGAGCAGATCTACGACGATCTGCGCTGGCTTGGACTGACTTGGGACGGGCCGGTTCTGCGCCAGTCCGACCGCTTGAACATCTATCGCGAAACCCTTGAAAGACTTTGGGAAATAGACCTTCTCTTTGCCTGCACCTGCACGCGGCGCGACATCGAGGCGGCAGCCTCCGCACCGCAGGAAGGCGTGCAATATGGGCCCGACGGTCTGATCTATCCCGGCACCTGCCGCGCGCGCGGCGCGCGCCGCCCCGGTGCCCCGCTGCCGGACAGCGCGCTGCGCCTGAACATGACGCGCGCCGCCCGCGATATCCGTTTCGAGGAAATCTGCGAGCTGCACAAAGGCACGCATAACGTCTCCCGCGCCGATCTGATCGACAAGGTGGGCGATGTCGTGCTGGCGCGGCGCGATATGGGCACGTCCTATCACCTCGCCGTGGTGCTCGACGATGCCGCGCAGGGCATCACCCATGTCACCCGCGGCGCCGACCTGTTCGACGCCACGCAGATCCATGTGCTGCTTCAATCTCTACTTGAACTTCCCACGCCAACCTATTGTCATCACGACCTAATCCGTGACGAGAATGGCAAGCGCCTCGCCAAGCGCGACGACGCCCGCGCCATCGCGAAATACCGCGAGGACGGGGCAAGCCCCGACGACATTCGTCGCATGGTCGGGCTGCCCGCTTCTTCTTGACGAAAGTATCCTCCCCGAAGGGCCGGTCTCAGTCTTCCATCGGTTTGAGAATTTCGACCTCTTCGCCATCGCGGATCGCGGTGTAGAAGCACGACCGGCGATTGGTGTGGCAAGCCGGGCCTTCCTGCTCGACCAGCACGAGAAGCGCATCGCGGTCGCAATCGACCCGCATCTCGCGCAGGCGCTGCACATGGCCCGAGGTCTCGCCCTTCACCCAGAACGATTTCCGCGAGCGCGACCAATAGGTTACGCGCCCTGTTTCAAGTGTCTTTGCGACGCTTTCCGCGTTCATCCATGCCATCATCAGGATATCGCCCGAGAGCGCATCCTGCGCGATCGCGGGGATCAAACCGTTGGCGTCATAGGTCAAGCTGGCGGGATCGAATGGCATCGGCTCTTTCCTTCCTGTGGCTCAGGTCCTATCTACGCCGGACGGGCCGAAGGGGAAAGAGATGAGCGACACCGATCTGATCAAGCTCTATTCGCAGCGTATTCTGGCGCTTGCCGCCGATATGCCGGGCACCGATCCGCTGCCCGAGCCCGATGTGACCGTGCGCAAGCGCGCGCCGCTGTGCGGCTCCACGGTCGAGGTTTCGCTGACCTGCACGGACGGCCGCGTGACCGGCTATAGCCAGAACGTGCATGCCTGCGCGCTGGGTCAGGCCTCGGCTGCGATCTTCGGGGCGCAGGCCGTGGGCCGCACGCGTGACGAAGTCGCAAAGCTGCGCGATCAGCTCGCCGAGATGCTCAAGGGCGGCCCCGTCCCCGATGCGCCTTTCGGCGAATATGAGGTGCTGCAAGCCGCGCGCGACTACCCCAACCGGCATGGCTCGATCCTGCTCGCTCCCGAGGCGACGCTCGAAGCGCTCGAGCAGTGCTGAGCCGCTAACCCCTCTCACTCTCAAAATAAAAAAAGCCGCCACTCGAAAGAGCGGCGGCTGAAGTTGCGCTTTACGGACAGGCGGGCCTGGGGGACAGGCGAAGCCGCAGGTTTGGGACAGGTGCGGCAGCCAAAAAGCGCGAGGCAGTAACGATGAGACAGGTCGGGCTTAGAGGAGCCCCGGCAGCCAAAGCGCCATGATGAAGCTTGCGCAAAGCGCGATGCCCCCCACGGCGTCGGCCAGCAACGTGCTGTGATTGCGGTCGAGAAGTTCCTTGATTTCCTTGGCCATCTGGCACCTCCATTCCCTATGTTGCTACTTTGTTCTCACAACTGACGCCGCGTGTAAAGAACTTTTTAGGAACATTTGAGAACACTGGGGAGAACGTGAGTCGAACGGGGCTCAGCCGATGCCGATCAGACGGATCGCACGGTCCTGTTCCATCAGCCACAGCAGCACCCGCGCCGCCTGTCCGCGCGGGCCGCTCAACTCGGGATCGTCGGACAGGAGCTTGCGCGCATCCGACTGCGCCACCGCCATCAGCCCGGCCTGGCGTTCGAGGTCAGCCACGCGGAAGCGCGGCAGGCCCGACTGCGCCGTGCCGATCACATCGCCCGCCCCGCGCATGGCGAGGTCTTCCTCGGCGATGCGGAACCCGTCCTCGCTTTCGCGCAGGATCGACAGGCGTCGTTCCGCCGTCTCGCTCAGCGGGGTCTGGTAGATCATCAGGCAGGTCGAGGCCGCGGCCCCGCGCCCGACCCGCCCGCGCAGCTGATGGAGCTGCGCGAGACCGAAGCTCTCGGCCCGCTCGATCACCATGATCGAGGCGTTGGGCACGTTCACGCCCACCTCGATCACCGTCGTCGCGACCAGCACCCGGGTCTGCCCCTTCACGAAGGCCGCCATCGCGGCGTCTTTCTCGGCCGACGGCATCTGGCCATGAACCAGCCCCACGACATCGTCGCCAAGCGCCGCGCGCAGCGCCAGAAAACGGTCGGTCGCAGAGCTCAGATCGACGCGCTCGCTCTCTTCGACCAGCGGGCAGACCCAATAGGCCTGCCGCCCCTCGGCCACCGCCTTGCGCAGATGCTCGACCACCTCGCCCATCCGCTCCATCGCGACGAACGCGGTCTTCACCGGCGTCCGGCCCGGCGGCTTCTCGTCGAGAAGGCTAACATCCATGTCGCCATATTGCGCCAGCGCGAGCGAGCGCGGGATCGGCGTCGCGGTCATCACCAGCACGTCGACCGCCTGGCCCTTGGCGCCCAGCTCCATCCGCTGCGCGACGCCGAAGCGATGCTGTTCGTCGATCACGGAAAGCCGCAAATCCTGAAATTCCACGTCTTTCTGAAAAACCGCATGGGTGCCGACGAGGATGCCGATCGCGCCCGAGGCCAGATCGGCGAGCTTGCGCGCCCGCTCCGCTCCCTTGTCGCGCCCGGTCAGGATCTCCAGCCGGACGCCCGCCGCCTCGGCCAGCGGCGCCAGACCTTCGAGATGCTGGCGCGCGAGGATTTCCGTGGGCGCCATCATCACGCCCTGCCCGCCAGCCTCGACCGCCGTCAGCAGCGCCATGAAGGCAACCAGCGTCTTGCCCGCGCCGACATCGCCCTGCAGCAGCCGGTTCATCCGCCGCTCGGAGCCAAGATCGCCCGCGATCTCGGCGATCGCGCGGGTCTGCGCCCCGGTCGGCTTGTACGGCAGGCTCGCCAGCACCTGCGCCGAGAGCTTGCCCGTGCCACGCGTCACCCGGCCCTTCTTGCGCCGCGACTGGCGCCGCGCGAGCGCGAGCGTCATCTGGTGGGCGAAAAGCTCGTCATAAGCGAGCCGCGCGCGCGCCGGCGAGGTGGACGAAAGATCGTCAATCTTTTCAGGATGATGCGCCGCTCGCACCGCATCCTGCCAATCCGGCCAACCCTCGCGGCGCTTGAGCGCATCGTCGATCCATTCCGGCAGGTCGGGCGCACGTGCCAAGGCCCCTTCCGCCGCCTTCGCCATCAGCTTTTGCGTGACGCCCGCGGTGAGCGGATAGACCGGCTCGAACCGGGGCATCTCACCCGCATTTTCGAGCGGCAGGATGTAATCGGGATGCACGATCTGCGCCTGCCCGTCATAAATCTCGAGCTTGCCCGAAATGATCCGCCGCGCCCCGTTGGGCATCTGTTTCGCGAGCCAGTCGCCGCGCGCGCGGAAGAACACCAGCGTGATATCGCCCTGCGCGTCATGGCACAGAACCCGATCCGGCGCGCCTTGTTTGCGCGCGGGGCTATGGGCGCCGATGGTCACCTCGACGGTGACGGTGGTACCCGCGGGCACGCCTTGCACGGTCGCGACGGGGCGGCGGTCGATCACCGAATAGGGCAAGGTGAACAGCACATCGCGCGGGCGGGTGATCCCCAACCCTTCGAAATGCTTGGCCGTTTTCGGGCCGACGCCCGCGAGGCTGTCGAGCTCGGCGAAGAGCTCGAAAAGCTCTGCGGGCCGCGTGCTCATGCGCCCCCCGCGAGCGCGATCCATTCATCCTCGTCGATGACGCGGATGTCCAATTCGGCCGCTTTCTTGGCTTTCGAGCCCGCGCCGGGGCCTGCGACGAGCAGGTCGGTCTTCGCGCTGACCGAGCCCGAGACCTTGGCGCCAAGCGCCTCGGCGCGCGCCTTCGCCTCGGCCCGCGTCATCTTCTCCAGCGTGCCGGTGAAGACGACCGTGAGGCCAGACACGGGGCTGTCGGATTTCGGCTTCTCGGCTTCCTCGACACTCAGATGCGCGGTGAGGCGGTCGATCGAAGCGCGCTCGGCCTCTTGCTGGAAGGTCGTCACGACCGAGGTCGCGAGCGTCTCTCCCACCCCGTCGATCGAGATCAGATCGTCCCATTCCGGCCCCTGCCCGCAGTCTGCCTGCGTCATCGCGGCCTCAAACGCCTCCCAGGTGCCGTAATGCGTGGCGAGCATCCCCGCGCTGGTCTCGCCGACGTGGCGGATGCCGAGCGCGAAGATCAGGCGTTGCAGCGGAATCCTGCGCTTCTCGGCGATGGCGGCAAAGAGATTGCGCGCCGATTTTTCGCCCCAGCCCTCACGGTTCTTGAGCTGCTGGAGGCCCTGACCGTAGCGCTCTTCGAGCGTGAAGATGTCGGCGGGCTCCTTGATCCAGCCGTCCTCGTAGAATTGCTCGACCTGTTTCGCGCCGAGACCTTCGATGTCGAAAGCCGCGCGGGAGACGAAATGCTTCAGCTTTTCCACGGCTTGCGCGGGGCAGATCAGACCGCCCGTGCAGCGGCGCACCGCGTCGCCCTCTTCGCGGATCGCCTCGGAGCCGCAGCGGGGGCAATGGGTCGGGAAGTCGTAGGGCACCGCATCGTCGGGACGGCGCGCGAGGTCCACATCGGCGATCTTCGGGATCACGTCGCCCGCGCGATAGACCTGCACCCAATCGCCGATGCGGATATCCTTGCCGCCGCGGATCTCGGCCCCCTTGGAGTCGCGCCCGGCGATGTAATCCTCGTTATGCAGCGTCGCGTTCGAGACGACGACGCCGCCCACGGTCACCGGGGTCAGCCGCGCGACCGGCGAGAGCGCCCCGGTGCGACCGACCTGAATGTCGATCCCTTCGAGCTGCGTCCAGGCAAGCTCGGCGGGGAATTTATGCGCGATCGCCCAACGCGGCGTGGTCGAGCGGAAGCCCAGACGCCGCTGCAGCGCGAGATCGTTCACCTTGTAGACGACGCCGTCGATATCGTAGCCGAGCGCGGCCCGCTTCGCCTCGATCTCGCGGTAATGGGCAAGCATGTCGGCGGGGCCGTCGCACAGCTCGGTCAGCGGGTTGGTCTGGAAGCCGAGGGCGTGCAGCCGCGCGATGGCGTCGATCTGGGTCTCGGCCAGCGGCGCGGACAACTCCCCCCAGGCATAGGCGAAGAATTTCAGCGGGCGCGCGGCGGTGACTTTCGGGTCGAGCTGGCGCAACGATCCGGCAGCGGCGTTGCGCGGATTGGCGAAACGTTTCTCGCCCGCGGCCTCGTTGCGGGTGTTGAGCGCCTCGAAATCGGCATGGCTCATATAGACCTCGCCGCGGACTTCCAGCACGTCGGGCGCATCCGTGATCGACGTCGGAATGTCGTCGATGGTGCGGGCATTTTCGGTGACGTTTTCGCCGACCGCGCCGTCGCCGCGCGTGGCGGCATGGATCAGCTTGCCGTGTTCGTAGCGGATCGACAGCGAGAGACCGTCGATCTTCGGCTCGGCCGTATAGTTGAGCGGTGCGTCGGATTTCAGACCGAGGAAGCTGCGGATGCTCTCGTCGAATTCGGTCACGTCCTCGTCGGAGAACGCGTTGGCGAGGCTCATCATGCGGATGGCATGGGTGATCTTGCCGAAGCCTTCGGCCAGCTGCCCGCCCACCTGTTCGCTGGGCGATTGGTCCGATTTCAGCGTAGGAAATTTCGCCTCGATCGCCGCGAGCCGCTGCTTGAGCGCGTCATAGTCCGCATCCGAAATCTCGGGCGCATCATGAGTGTGATAGGCAGTATTGGCCGCCGCGATCTTCGCGATCAGCTCGGGCAGCTCGGCGCGGGCTTCGGCCTCGCTCAGCGCGTCGATCTCGGTGCGGCTTGGCTCGGACATAAAAAGACCCCCTCGTGCTGACCTTGGTTTAGGCAAGCACCGAGGGGGCGTAAAGAGCCGTGACGACGGAGATCATCGGCTTTCGGGACGTCAGGCACCCATCGCGATACGCCGCTCCAACTCGGACGGGTCGGGATCGCGCAGCACATAGCCGCGGCCCCAGACGGTTTCGATGTAATTCTCACCCTCGGTGGCATCGGCGAGCTTCTTGCGTAGTTTGCAGATGAAGACGTCGATGATCTTCAATTCGGGCTCATCCATGCCGCCATAGAGGTGGTTGAGGAACATCTCCTTCGTCAGGGTCGTGCCCTTCCGGAGGCTGAGCAGTTCGAGCATCTGATATTCCTTGCCGGTCAGATGCACCGGCTTGCCATCGACCTCGACCGTCTTCGCATCGAGATTGACCGAGATCTTGCCGGTGCGGATGATCGACTGGGCATGGCCTTTGGAGCGGCGGATGATCGCGTGAATGCGCGCCACCAGCTCCTCGCGATGAAACGGTTTGGTCATGTAGTCATCGGCGCCGAAGCCGAATCCCTTGATCTTGTTCTCGGTGTCGTCCGCGCCGGTGAGAATCAGGATCGGCGTGTCGATCTTGGCCAGACGCAATTGCCGCAGCACCTCGTGCCCGTTCATATCGGGAAGATTGAGGTCAAGAAGGATCAGATCGTAATCGTAGAGCTTCGCGAGATCGATTCCCTCCTCCCCCAGATCGGTGCAGTAGACGTTGAGATTCGCGTGCGTCAGCATCAATTCGATGCTGCGCGACGTCGTCGGGTCGTCTTCCACCAATAAAATCCGCATCCTGGGTTCTCCGCATTAATCCCTCGATCGGGGTCGAGACTTACACCAAATGGTTAACACCGGGTTGCCTTGTCACGTTTCCGTTACGTTGCAATCTAAAGTTGTTTCAACTTTTGGATCGCGGTGACTTTAAGGCCTTGAATCCCGTGCCTTTCGACGCCCTCGATCCAAAGATCCAATTCTTCGTCAGAGAGCGCGTAACGCTCCAGAACCTCGTCACGGGCGATCAACCCATGCGCGACCGCCTGCACGATCACCGCTTTCCGGCTCGCCACCCATCGTCGCGTTTTCGGAGAGGGCAGATCCGCGCGCGTCAGGATCGTGCCGTCGGCGAGGGTCACCGCGCGCGGACCATCGACTTTCTTGAGATACATGGGCTCACCCCTTCAAGCTCTTCACGCCGGCCACACTGGCGCGCGGGCCCTTAACACTGCGTGAAACGCGGGGTTGAGAGTGGGTCGCATTTTCCTATATTGCTGCACGTCTCGTTAAAGGACGCTTCATCATGCCCAAGGATCTGCCGCTCAATTCGCTCGGTTTCGCCAAACCGCCCGCGGACACCCGCGTCGTCGTCGCCATGTCGGGCGGCGTCGATAGCTCGGTCGTGGCCGCCAAACTGGCCGAGGAAGGCTATGACGTGGTGGGCGTGACGCTGCAGCTTTACGACCATGGCGCGGCGCTGGCCAAGAAAGGCGCATGCTGCGCCGGGCAGGACATCCACGACGCGCGCCGCGTGGCCGAGGAGATGGGCTTTCCGCATTACGTGCTCGATTACGAGAACACCTTCCGCGAGGCGGTGATCGACGAATTCGCGGACGCCTATCTTGGCGGCGCGACGCCGGTGCCCTGCATCCGCTGCAACGAGCGTGTGAAGTTCAAGGACCTGCTGGAGACGGCGAAGGATCTCGATGCCGATTGCATGGCGACGGGCCATTACATCCAGCGCAAGGACGGTGCGGCCGGACCCGAGCTGCATTGCGCAGCCGATGCGAACCGCGACCAGAGCTATTTCCTGTTCTCGACCACGCCAGAGCAGCTCGATTACCTGCGTTTCCCGCTGGGCCACCTGCCCTCGAAGGATGCGACGCGGGAGCTGGCGGCGAAATACGGGCTGGCGGTGGCCGACAAGCCCGACAGTCAGGATATCTGCTTCGTGCCGAACGGGAATTACGCGAGCGTCATCGAGAAGCTGCGCCCCGGCGCAGCCGATCCCGGCGATATCGTGGATATGGAGGGCAATGTGCTCGGCCAGCATCGCGGCGTGATCCATTACACGATCGGCCAGCGGCGCGGGCTTGGCATCGGCGGGCTCGAAGATCCGCTCTATGTCGTGAAGCTCGATCCGGACACCCGCCACGTCGTCGTCGGCCCGAAAGAGGCGCTCTCCACCCGCACCATCCCGGTGCGCGAGATCAACTGGCTGGGCGACGAGCCCTTCACCTCGCGCAAGGAATGGCATCTGAAGGTCAAGGTCCGCTCGACCCGCCCGCCGCGCGAAGCGATCATCCGACCGATCTCGGAGACCGAGGCCGAGGTCGAACTGGTCGTGCCGGAGGAAGGCGTCAGCCCGGGTCAGGCCTGCGTGTTCTACGCACCCGAAGACAGCCGCATCTTCGGCGGCGGCTGGATCTACAAGAAGTAACGCCCGCAAACGGCCCTACAGACAGCACTGCGCGCGGCGAGCCCCTCAGGCTTGCCGCGCCTATCCATCCCTCGGATCACTCAGACCGGCACGTCGCTGAGGCTCACCCCATGCTTGCCGGCCCGAGTCGTCACTTTTTTCCGACCGCCTTGGCGAGCGCTTCGCCCTCTTCGGTGGCCGAGCGCACCGCGCGTTCCGCAATCCCCGTCATCGAGGTCGCGAGCTTCGTCATCTCGGCGGTGTAATCGCTGGCCGTGCGCTGCCAGAATTCGCCCCAGAGGCTCATCGCGCGCATCGGATCGGGCGTCTCCGCCAACTGGGTGACCATCTCCTGATCGCGCTCGAAGCGGGTCTTCAGAAACTCGAGCAACTCGATATTCTGCGCGATCATCGATTCCATCATCTTGAGCTGCGGTGCCATCACCGAGCTTACCGACCCCATATCAGGCACTGGCATACAGCCAGCCATGTTCATACCGGGTGCGGATTTCTTCTGTGCCATGTCAGCCTCCCTTGTGACTGGATGGCGCGAGCGTAGCATGGGTGCGGCGCACAGCGTTTGATTTGGAACAATCGCAGCGCGAAAAGCTTGGCTCAGGGCAAATGCCGAAAATTTGGGCCGATAACCCGCGCCCGCGTATGCATTTCGAGCGTTAGCGTAAGTGAAGGACCGATGGCCGATCCGCTTCTGATCCCGCGCCCCGAAGGGCTCTATTGCCCGAACGGCGATTTCTACATCGACCCGAGTCGCCCCGTGGCGCGCGCGCTGATCACGCATGGCCATGCCGATCACGCGCGCTCAGGCCACGGGCATGTGCTGGCCACGCGCCAGACGCTGGAGATCATGGCGATCCGTTACGGCGAGGATTTCGCGGGGCAGCGACAGGCCTATGAAGGACCGCTCTCCGTAGGCGGCGTGGATGTCAGCTTTCACCCGGCAGGCCATGTGCTGGGTTCGGCGCAGATCGCGATCACGCATCGCGGGCAGCGGATCGTGGCGTCGGGCGATTACGCCCGCGTGGCCAATCCCTCCTGCGCGCCCTTCGAGCCGGTGCCCTGCGACACGTTCATCACCGAGGCGACCTTCGCGCTCCCGGTCTTCAAGCACCCCGACCCGGCCGACGAGATGGCCAAGCTGATGGCCTCGATGCGCGCCGCGCCGGAGCGGCCGCATCTGGTGGGTGCCTATGCGCTGGGCAAGGCGCAGCGGGTGATCATGCTCGCGCGCGAGGCAGGTTATGACGCGCCGATCTACATCCATGGCGCGCTGCAAAAGCTTTGCGACTATCACATCGAACAGGGCATCCCCCTGGGCGATCTGCGCCCGGCCACGATGGACAAGGCCGAGGCGCGAGGCTTGCGCGAGGCGCTGGTGATCGCGCCCCCTTCCGCCTTTTCCAGCCCTTGGGTCCAGCGCTTCGCCGATCCGGTGATCTCTTTCGCCTCGGGCTGGATGCAGATCCGCGCCCGCGCCCGCCAGCGCGGGGTCGAACTGCCGCTGGTGATCTCGGACCATATCGATTGGGTGGACCTGACGCGCACCGTGCGCGAGATCGACCCGTCCGAGCTATGGATCACCCATGGCCGCGAGGAGGCGCTGATGCGCTGGGCGGAACTGGAGGGGCGCGTGGCCCGCCCGCTGCACCTCGTGGGCTATGAGGAGGAGCCGGAATGAGAGCCTTCGCGGTCCTTCTCGAACGGCTCGCCTTCACACCGGGGCGCAATGCCAAGCTCGACGTGCTGGCCGATTACCTGCGCCATGCGCCCGATCCCGAGCGCGGCTATGCGCTGGCGGCCCTGACCGGAGAGCTGGAGCTGGGCCGCGCGCAGCCAGCGGTGTTGCGCGCCATGGTGGGCGAGCGGGTCGATCCCGAGCTTTTCGCGTTGTCCTATGACTACGTGGGCGATCTGGCCGAGACGATCGCGCTGATCTGGCCGCAGGAGAACACGGCTCAGGACGTCGATCTGGTCGAGATCGTCGAGACCTTGCAGGACACGCCGAAAACCCGCGTCGGGCCGCTGATCGCGGGCTGGCTGGACCGGCTGGCCCCATCGGAACGCTATGCGCTCTTGAAACTCGCGACCGGGGGGCTGCGCGTCGGCGTTTCTGCACGGCTTGCGCGGGTGGCGCTGGCCTCGGTCGGCAGGCCCGAGCTGGAAGAGATCGAGGAAATCTGGCACGGGCTCTCGCCGCCCTATCAGCCGCTTTTCGACTGGATCGAGGGTGGCGAGAAACCCGAACGCGCGGGCTTTGCGCCGTTCCGGCCGGTGATGCTCTCGACGCCCACCGATCTCGAGGCGCTCACCGATCTGCCGCCGGGGGATTTCGCCGCCGAGTGGAAATGGGACGGCATCCGGGTGCAGGCCGTGGCCGAGGGCGGCGAGCGGCGGCTCTATTCGCGCACCGGCGAGGATATCTCCGGCGCTTTCCCCGATGTGGTCGCGCATATGGGCTTCGAGGGCGCGCTGGATGGCGAGTTGATCGTGCGGCGCGGCGATCAGGTCGCGCCCTTCGGCGATCTGCAAAAGCGGCTGGGGCGGAAATCTCCGGGCAAGGCGATGCTGGCCTCCCATCCGGCGGCGCTACGGCTCTACGACATCCAGATCGAGGGCGAGGAAGACCTGCGCCCCCTGCCCTTCGAGACCCGTCGCACCCGGCTGGAGGCCTTCGTGGCCGGTCTGAACTCAGACCGCTTCGACGTCTCGGAACTGCTGCCCTTCGACACTTGGGAGGATCTCGCCGATTTACGCGAAGCGCCGCCCGAGGTGGTGATCGAGGGCGTGATGCTGAAACGTCGCGACACGCCCTATATGGCAGGCCGCCCCAAGGGGCCGTGGTTCAAGTGGAAACGCGATCCGCGCATCATCGACGCGGTGATCCTGTATGCCCAACGCGGGCATGGCAAACGATCGGGCTTCTATTCCGATTTCACCTTCGGCGTCTGGGATGGTGACCGGCTCGTGCCCGTGGGTAAGGCCTATTCCGGTTTCACCGACGAGGAGCTGCGCCGGCTCGACCGTTTCGTGCGCAATCACACCGTGGAGCGCTTCGGCCCGGTGCGCTCCCTGTCGCCCGATCTTGTGGTGGAGGTGGCCTTCGAGGGGCTCAACCGCTCCACCCGCCACAAATCGGGCGTCGCGATGCGCTTCCCGCGCATCTCGCGCATCCGCTGGGACAAACCCGCAGGCGAGGCCGACCGGATCGAGACGCTGCGCGCGATGCTGCCCGAGCTGGACCAGCCCTAGCGGATCAGCACATAATAGCCCGGCGCATCGCAGAGCGGACGATACTTGCGCCCCTTGCCCATGGGCGGTGGCGCGATCTCCTGCCCGTCGCCGGTCTTGCGCAGCCATTTCGCCCACGGCTCCCACCACGACCCTTCGCGGGGCGCGCATTCCGCAGCCCAGTCCGACGCGGAAGGGTGCAGCATGCCGGGGCGATGCTCCATCAAGCGGTAGCTCGCCCGCGGCGCGCCCGGCGGACGCACGATCCCGGTATTGTGCCCGCCCGAGACCAGCGCGAAGGTGACGGCGCCCGGCAGCGACCATGTCAGCTTGAAGACCGAATGCCACGGCGCGATGTGATCGGTCTGGGTCGCGACGGCGAAGACCGGCGTCTCGATATCTTGCAAGAAGACCGGCGTGCCACGCGTATCCATCCGCCCCTCGGCCAGATCATTGTCGAGGAACAGCCGGCGCAGATATTGCGAATGCATCTTGTAGGGCATCCGCGTCGCGTCATGGCTCCACGAGGCCAGCGCGCCATCTGTCTCGCGCTCGCCCATCAGATAGGTATGGACCGCCTGCGACCAGATCAGGTCCTTCGACTTGAGCATCGTGAAAGTGCCCGCCATCGCGGTCTTGTCGAGATAGCCCTCCTCCCACATCATGTCTTCGATCAGGCTGAGCTGGTCTTCATTGGTGAACAGGCTCAATTCCCCGGCCTCGGTGAAATCGACCTGCGCCGCCAGCATCGTCAGCGAGGCCAGCCGGTCATCGCCATCGCGCGCCATCGCCGCCGCCGCGACCGAAAGAAGCGTACCGCCAAGGCAATAGCCCAGCCCGTGAACCTTCTCCGCCCCGGTGATCGCGCAGACCGCATCGAGCGCCGTCATCACCCCCTCTTCGCGGTAATCGTCGAAGCCCAGATCGCGGTCGCCTTCGTCGGGGTTCTTCCACGAGATCGCGAAGACGGTGAAACCCTGCCCCACGAGCCAGCGGATCAGCGAATTCGTCTCTTCCAGATCGAGGATGTAATATTTCATGATCCAGGCCGGGACGATCAGCAGCGGCACCGAATGCACCTTCGGCGTGCTGGGCTCGTATTGGAGCAATTCGATCAGATCGTTGCGCAGCACCACCTTGCCCGGCGTCAGCGCGACATCGGTTCCCGGGATCAGCGTGGGTTCCGGCTTGGTGTCGCCGGTCATCACCTTGACCGCATCCTCGCCCCAATAGCGCGCCCCGCGCATCAGGTTCACCCCGCCTTCCTTCAAGGTCCGCTCGATCACCAGCGGATTGGTCGCGATGAAATTCGTGGGCGACACCATGTCGAGCCATTGCCGCGCGTAGAACTGCATCATCTGCTCGTGGCGCGCCTCGACCCCGCGCACGTCCGTCGTCGCGTTGTGCCACCATTGCTGGGCATGCAGGAAGCTTTGCGCATAGAGGGCATAGGGAAACTGCTGCCAATCGGGCGCGGAGAAGCGGCGGTCCTGCGGCAACGGCTCGAGCGGCTGCGCCTCGGCATCGTCGCTCCGGTGCGGCGCCATCTCGCGCAACAGGTGCATCCATTTGCGCCCCGCCTTCCAGCCCAGCTCGGCCTGCTTGCCGGGGCTGAGCGCAAGATGGGTCGCCCAATCGGAAAACGCGAGGCCGAGCGAAATCGGAGACAGCCCGCCCTCGGCCCGGCCCCTCAGCGCGTGGGACAACCGGTCGAGCCGCTCGAACGAGGCCAGCGCCGCGCTGTGCTCCTCGGCCTGAGGCGTGTCGGCCTTTGCAGCTTTACCGGCAGCCTTGCCCGCGCCCTTGCGCGGCGGCGTCTTGTCCCCGGCCAGATCCTTCATCCCGCAGCCTCCTAGCGTTGCGATTCCGCGCCGACCCTAGCGCAAAACCGATGACAGCGGTTTGACCTGACGCAAGAGTTCGCGCCGCCGCAACTCTTCACGCAAATAAGAGCCGATCTCACATGGGCGGGAGACGCATGAAATATCGGAACTGAGGCATTGCTGCATCGGTTCACCCTGCACATCTCGAGACGCAAGGGCATAGGCGAGATGGCAAACCGGGACACGCCACCCCCCGGGGACCGCTGTCCACTGCCGATGCCTCGCGACATACGGAAAGGCCGGGTTTCTCTCTCCACCCCTCCCTGCCCGGGTTTCCGGCACGACCTGCTTCCGGGTTCTCCTGTCTCTCTTGCCCGGAAGCAGGCCCCTTCACTCCCAACTCCCCGCCCCTCTCGGGCGGGGTTTTCTTTACCCGCCCCAGTTGCGCGATAGAGCACGCAAACCTGCGCGCGCCCGCGGGGTGACACCGGCCGCCCGCGTGCTAGCTATGCCCGGTCATGTTGAGCAGGCTTCGAGACAACATCATTCCGCTGACGGTGGCGCTGTCGCTCCTGATGGAGCTGATCGACGCGACCGTGCTGGCCACCGCGATCCCGGTGATCGCGCGGGACCTGTCGGTGCCGGTGCTGTCGCTGAAGATGGCGATGGCGACCTATCTGATCGCGCTGGCGGCCTTCGTGCCGATCTCGGGCTGGATCGCGGACCGGATCGGGGCGCGGCGGACCTTCCTCGCGGCGATGGGCGTATTTCTCGTGGCCTCGCTTCTCTGCGCGATCCAGACCAGCCTTACGGGGCTGGTGCTGGCCCGCGCGCTGCAGGGCATCGGGGCTGCGATGATGAGCCCCGTGGGCCGGCTGATCGTGCTGCGCCACACCTCCAAGGAGGAGATGACCCGCGCGATGGTCTATGTCACCCTGCCCGCGCTGATCGGCCCGGCGCTGGGCCCCTTCGTGGGGGCGACGGTGACGACCTTCCTCGGCTGGCGCTCGATCTTCCTGATGAACCTGCCGCTGGGCGCGCTGGCGATCTGGCTGACGCTGCGCCACATGCCCGCCGACGGCCCGCCCGAGGCGAAACCGTTCGATTTCCCCGGCTTCCTGCTGTCCGCCGTGGGGTTGGCGGCGGTGATGACCGGGTTTTCCGCGCTGGGCGAGCATATCCTGCCGTGGCAGGCCGCCGCGGGCCTCAGCGTCGCAGGCGCGGCGCTTTTGGTGCTCTACTGGCTGCGGGCGCGCAGCACGGAGGAACCGCTTCTCGATCTGCGGCTGTTCCGGCATCGCACCTTCGATGTCTCGATCACCGGCGGGTTGATCTTCCGGCTGTCGAACGGGGCGATCTCGCTGCTGCTGCCGCTGTTCTTCCAGCTGGGGCTTGGGGCCTCGGTGATGGTCTCGGGCGCGCTGACGGGTCTGAATGCGGTGGGCGCGGTCAGCTTGCGGACCTTCGTGCCGCGCATCCTCGACCGGTTCGGCTTCAAATGGGTGATGATCTGGGCGGCGGTGGTCCGGGGGGCGACGATCTTCGGCTTTATGACCGTGACCAGCATCCATGACTGGCAGCTGATCCCGCTTCTGCTGATCGGGGGCGCTGCGCAATCTGTCGTCTTCACCGCGATCAACTCCATCGGGTTTGCCGATCTCGACACGCGCGAGATGAGCCCCGCCACCGCCTTCACCGCGATGAGCCGTCAGGTCTCGCTCGCGCTCGGCATCGCGCTGGCGGGCGTGGTGCTGGAGCTGACCGCAGGCTCGGCGGCGACCACCACCGGGGCCGAGATGATCCCGATCCACGCCTTCCTCTGGGGCTTTGCGATTGCGGGCGCGACGGGGCCGCTCTCGGCGCTCTATTTCCTGCGGCTGCGCCGGGGCGATGCCGACGGGCTGCGCCGCAAGCGCCGGACGGTGGAACCCTATGGTTCGGCCAAGGAACGCTTCCGCGCGCCGCGGTCCGAACAACGTGAAGCCGCCGAGTGAGCCGGTGCGGGCTTGGCGCTAAAGATCGGGCCAAAAAATCGGGGATGCGCAGGGCGTTGAGCCGGTGTAGCGTGGCGCCATGATCAAGCTCGACCCCCGCGATATCGAAATTCTGCGCGTTCTGGCGCGCGAGGGCCGCATCACCAAGGCGGCGCTGGCCGAGAAGATCAACCTCTCGCCCACCCCTGCCTGGGACCGGCTGAAAAAGCTGGAGAAAGCGGGGCTGATCGCGGGCTATCGCGCGACCTTCAACCTCAAGAAGCTCGGGCCGCATGTGACGCTGTTCGTGGCCGCCGAACTGGCCGATCACACCGCCGCCAGTTTCCAGACATTCGAGCGCTCGCTCGATCAGCATCCCGAGGTCGTGGGCTGCTGGGCTTTGGGCGGCGGCTTCGACTATCTGATGCAGATCGTGACCCGCGACATCGACGCCTACCAGCGGCTGATCGACTCGATGCTGGACGCGCGGATCGGCATCGCGCGCTACTTCACCTATATCGTCACGAAAGAGGTGAAGAACGCCGCCATGCCCCCCTTCGACCTCTTCGCAGACCAAATGGACTGACGGACGGCGCTATTTCAGCCCAAATCCGGGGCCCGCGCAGTCCATTCGGACTATTACCCTGTGAAATCGGGCGCAGAGTGATCTCAACCAAGGAGGTCTCTCATGCTCGATACCGCCATTTCCGCCCGCCCCGATATCGCCGACAAGCGCCTGCTGCGCAGCTTTTCCTATGTGAATGGCCGCTGGATCGCGGGCGAGACGGGCGAGGTCATCCCCGTCACCAACCCCGCCAATGCCGAACGTCTGGGCGATATCACCGCGCTCAACCGCAGCCAGTCGCGCGCGGCGGTCGATGCAGCCCAAGCCGCCTTTCTCGACTGGTCGATGACGCTGCCGCAGGAGCGCTCCGCCATTCTGCGCCGCTGGTTCGACCTGATCATCGCGGCGAAGGACGATCTGGCGCGGATCATGGTGCTCGAACAGGGCAAGCCGCTAAGCGAAGCCTTGGGCGAGATCGACTACGCGGCGAGCTTCATCGAATATTACGCCGAAGAGGCCAAGCGGCCGAATATCGAGGGCGTCACCTCTCATCTGCATGACGCAGAGGTGGAGCTGTGGCTCGAACCCGTGGGCGTCGTGGGCCTCGTCACGCCGTGGAACTTCCCCGCCGCGATGCTGACCCGCAAGGCCGCCGCCGCCATCGCGGCTGGCTGCACCGTGGTCGCCCACCCCTCGCATGAGACGCCCTATTCGGCGCTGGCGCTGGCGGAACTGGCCGAACGCGCGGGTCTGCCCGCAGGCGTGTTCAACGTGCTGACCGGCCACGCCCCGGAAATCGTCGAGCCGTGGTGCGACGACACCCGCGTGCGCGCACTCTCCTTCACCGGCTCGACCGAAGTGGGCCGGCTGCTCTATCGCCAATCCGCGGAGACCGTGAAGCGGCTGGTCCTCGAACTGGGCGGCCACGCCCCGGTCATCGTCTTCAAGGGCGCCGATCTGGATCAGGCCGTCGAAGAGGTCATCAAGGCGAAATTCGCGACTTCCGGGCAGGACTGCCTCGGCGCGAACCGGATCTATGTCGAGCGTCCAGTCTATGACGAATTCTGCCGCCGCTTCACCGAGGCCACGCAGGCGCTCACCGTGGGCATCGGCATGGACGATCCCGATATCGGCCCGCTGATGAACGAAAAGGCGGTGGCCAAGCAGGAAGAGCATGTGGCCGACGCGCTGGCCAAGGGCGCGAAACTGGCCTGCGGCGGCAAGCGGCTCGATCGTGGCCCGCTGTTCTTCGCGCCGACCGTGCTGACCGACGTGCCCGACAATGCCAAGATCATGCACGAAGAGACCTTCGGGCCGGTCGCTCCGATCACCGTCTTCGACACGGAAGAAGAGGTCTTCGCCAAGGCCAACGCGACCGAATACGGGCTGGTGGCTTACGTCCACAGCCAGAACCCGAAACGCATCTACCGCGCCACCCGCGCGCTGCAATTCGGCATGGTCGCGGTCAACCGCACCAAGGTCACCGGCGCGCCGATCCCGTTCGGCGGCATGAAGCAATCCGGCCTCGGCCGCGAAGGCTCGCGTCGCGGAATGGAGGAGTTCATGGAAATCAAATACGTCTGTCGCGACTGGGGCTGATCGCTCCGCCCGCCCGGACGACCCAAGACAAGAAGAAGGAGAGAAAATTGCTGACCAATGACCAACTCGACAAGTGGGATCGCGAAAGCTTCTTCCACCCCTCGACGCATCTCGCCCAGCACGCGCGCGGCGAGTCCCCCAACCGGATCGTCACCGGCGGCAAGGGCGTGTTCATCGAGGATCGCGACGGCAATAAGCTGCTCGACGCCTTTGCGGGCCTCTACTGCGTGAACGTGGGCTACGGGCGCACCGAAATCTCCGAGGCCATCGCCGAGCAGGCGAAGGAACTGGCCTATTACCACGCCTATGTCGGCCACGGCACCGAAGCCTCGATCACGCTGGCGCATATGGTCCTCGACCGTGCGCCCGATCACATGTCGAAGGTCTATTTCGGTCTGTCGGGCTCGGATGCGAACGAGACCAACATCAAGCTGGTCTGGTATTACAACAACATCCTGAACCGCCCCGAGAAGAAGAAGATCATCTCGCGCTGGCGCGGCTATCACGGCTCGGGCCTGATGACCGGCTCGCTGACGGGGCTCGAGCTGTTCCACAAGAAGTTCGACCTGCCGCTGAGCCAGGTGATCCACACCGAGGCGCCCTATTACTACCGCCGCCCCGATGAGGCGATGTCGGAAGAGGCCTTCACCGCCTATTGCGCGTCCGAGCTGGAGCAGCTGATCGAACGCGAAGGCCCCGACACCATCGCCGCCTTCATCGGCGAGCCGGTTCTGGGCACCGGCGGCATCGTGCCCCCGCCCGCGGGCTATTGGGAAGCGATCCAGAAGGTTCTGAACAAATACGACATCCTGCTGATCGCCGACGAGGTCGTGACCGGCTTCGGACGCCTGGGCTCCATGTTCGGCTCGGATCACTACGGTATGAAGCCCGACCTGATCACCATCGCGAAGGGCCTGACCTCGGCCTATGCGCCGCTCTCGGGCACGATTGTCAGCGACAAGATGTGGAAAGTGCTGGAGCAAGGCACGGACGAGAACGGCCCGATCGGCCACGGCTGGACCTACTCGGCGCACCCGATCGGGGCGGCGGCCGGCGTCGCGAACCTCGAACTGATCGACAAGCTGGGCCTCGTCGAGAACGCTGGCAAAGTGGGTAAATACCTCAATGACCAGATGCGCGCCGCCATCGGCGAGCACGCGAATGTCGGCGATATCCGCGGCGAAGGGATGCTCTGCGCGGTGGAATTCATGGCCGATCGCGACAACCGCAGCTTCTTCGACGCCTCCGACAAGATCGGCGCGAAGATCGCAGGCGCGATGGTCGAGCGTGGCGTGATCGGGCGCGCGATGCCGCAGGGCGACATCCTTGGCCTTGCCCCGCCGCTGTGCCTCACCGAGGCGGAGGCCGACAAGATCGTCGAAGTCACCGCCGATGCCGTGAAATCGGTTCTGGGCTAAGGCCCCTCGGCAAGGGTCGTCTTACGAGGCGATCCCTGCCAGCCATTCGGCAATCGCCGCGCGGCTGTCTGGATCGGGCGAATGGTGCGTGGCGATGAAATCGTCGAACCAGTCGCGCCGCTCCTCTGGCGTCTTCGCTCCAAGCGCCCAGCCAAGCTGCGCCGTCAACCGCTCAGCGTCACGGTGACACCGCCCGCAGGATTGTTTGAAAAGCTGCTCCGGATCCGACTCGGCCGAGGCGCTGCCCGCCCAAAGCATCAAAGATATCACCAAAAAGACGCGCATCACGCCCTCCCGAGAAACTCCAGAACCGAACGCGCCGCGCGCAGGCCGGGCGGCTCGCCGCCCTCGCCCAACCGGCGCATCACCTCTTCCATCGCGGCCATCTGCTCGTCTCGGGCCGCGTCTTCTTCCAGCAATTCCAGCATCTTCGCCGAAATGTCACGCGGCTTGCACTCGGGGCCGAGGAATTCCGGGATCACCCGCGTCTCCGAGACCAGATTGACCAGCGTCACCGTGTCGATCTTGAGCATCCGCGAGATCACGTGCCAGGTCAGGAAATTCGCGTCATAGGCGATCACCATCGGCACCCGGTTCGCGGCCAGCTCCAGACTGACCGTGCCCGAGGCCGCCAGCGCGATATCGGCGGCGGCGAAGGCCGCGCGCTTGTCGTCGGCATTCTCGACCACGATCGGCGCGACCGGCCAGCGCGCCGTCATCTCGCGCACCATCGGCGCCACGCCCCGCACGGTCGGCAGCACGACCCGCAGCCCCGGCTCGCGGTCGCGCAGCTGCATCAGCGCCTCGTCGAACCGCGCCCCGAGCCGCTTGACCTCGCCGCGCCGCGAGCCCGGCAGACACAGCGCCAGCGGTTGATCTTCGCCGATCATATGGGTCTCGCGGAAGGCCGCCGCGTCGGCCCCCGTCGCGCGCGGCTCGGCCACGACAGGATGGCCCACGAAATCGCAGCTCATTCCGGCGGCTTCCATATAGAGCGGCTCGAAAGGCAGCAGCGCCAGCACATGATCGACCACCTGCGCCATCTTCGCCGCGCGGCCCGGACGCCACGCCCAGACCGAGGGCGCGACATAGTGGATCACCTTGAGATCAGGGTGCTTTTCCTTCACCAGCCGCGCCACGCGCAGGCAGAAATCGGGGCTGTCGATGGTGATCAGCGCCTCGGCGCCGCTTTCGATCACGTGATCCGCGGTCTCGGCGATGCGGCGTTTGAGATGGCGGTATTTCGGCAGCACCTCCATCAGCCCCATGACCGAAAGCTCTTCCATCGGGAACAGGCTGGTGAGCCCCTGCGCGCCCATCTCCTCGCCGCCGATGCCGGACCAGTCCACGCCCGGCGCAAGCCCGTTGATCCCCGCCATCAGGGCGCCGCCGAGCTTGTCGCCCGATGCCTCGCCCGCGATGACGTAGAGCCTCATGGCTCCCGCGCCCAGAGAAAGAGGCCCGCGGCCTCGGCGGCCTCGATGACCGCGTCGCGATCGAGAAGCATCACGCCGCCCGCCTCTAAGGCGATGCCGGACAGGCCAGCGGCGGCGGCGTTCTTGACCGTATCGACACCGATCGCAGGCAGATCGGCACGACGGTCCTGATCGGGTTTCGGCGCCTTGTAGAAGACCCCTTTCACCGCTTTAAGATCGCCGCGCAAACCTTTGTGGTAACGCACGAAATCCAGCATCGCATCGGTGCCCGGCAAGGTCTCGACCGCGAGGCAAAGCCCGCGTCCGACGACCGCGCCCTGACCGATATCCGACGCCCCGAGCGCAGCCACAATCTCGGCTCCGCGTTCGGCATCTTCCTCGTCCACGACAGTCGGTTTTCCGCACAGCACGCCCGCCTCGGGCAGCAGCGCGGGGGCGATCTCATGCGCACCCACGACCTCCAGATCGAATTCCTCGAAGACCTCGATCACCGCGCGCAGCGTCGCATCGTCGCCCGCCTGCATCGCCATCGCGAGCCGCGGCACCAGCTGCGCCGAACGGGGATCGAACTGCTCGGGATCGATCGCCGGACGCTGCATCGCGCCCGCGAACACCACCCGCTCGATCCCGCGATCGGCCAGTTCGTCGAGAAACGGCACCAGCCGCTCGATCCGGAAGCGCAGATGCTCGCCGTCCAGATCGCAAGGCGCGCCGATCATTTCGCAGACCAGAATATCCGGCGCAGCCTCGGTCAGGATCGCGGGCAGACGGCCCGCCCCGGCGATCAGCGCGGTATGCGTGCCCCCGCTCATTTGCCGGGCGTCAGGAAGCTGCGGTCGGACGGGCCGAGGATGAAGTCGAGCACTTCGCGCGCCAATTCGCCTTCGACGCCCTCTTCCGAGAGGGTTCGCGCGCTTTCGCGGAAGCTGCCTTGTCCAAGCGCCTCGACGGTCTTGCGCAGCGCGGAGATTTCCTCGCGCGACGTCCCGCGACGCTTCAGCCCCACGAGGTTGAGCCCTTCGAGCCCCGCGCGCGGTCCCGCGACCAGCGCATGCGGGATCACATCCGCTGTCACCATCGACAGCGCGCCGATGATCGCGCCGCGCCCGATCCGGACGAATTGGTGCACGCCGGACAGGCCGCCGACGATGACGTCATCGCCCAGCACGCAATGCCCCGCGACCGCGACCGAATTCACCAGAATGACCCGGTCGCCCAGCTTGCAGTCATGCGCGACGTGGCAGGACGACATGAACAGGCCGTCATCGCCGATCTCGGTCAGCCCGCCGCCGCCTTCGGTGCCGGTATTCATCGTCACATATTCGCGGATGCGGTTGCGCTTGCCGATCTTCAGCCGCGTCTTCTCGCCGTTGAATTTCAGGTCCTGCGGAATCTGGCCGAGCGAGGCGAAAGGATAGACCTCCGTCTCGTCGCCGATCTCGGTCGCGCCCTGCAGCACGACATGGCTTTGCAGGCTGACGCCCCGGCCCAGCACGACCTCGGGGCCGACCACGCAGAACGGGCCGATCCGGCAGTCCGGACCGATCACCGCGCCGGCTTCGATCACCGAGGACGCGTGAATCTGCGCACTTGGGTCAATGCTCATGCATTCAGCCCTGAAGGTCCATCATGGCGGTGAACTCGGCCTCTGCGGCCAATTCACCATTCACCGTACCACGGCCTTCAAATTTCCAGATCTTGCCGCCGCCGCGCTTCACGGTGACATGCAGTTCGAGCACGTCGCCCGGCACCACCTTGCGGCGGAACTTGCACTTGTCGATGCCCATGAAATAGGTCAGCAGCGGCTTGTCGATCACGTCGAGCGAGATGCCCACCACCACGGCAGAGGTCTGCGCCATCGCCTCGACGATGGTGACGCCGGGCATGATCGGCTCTTCCGGGAAATGGCCCTGGAAATGCGGCTCGTTCGCGGTGACGTTCTTGATGCCGACTGCCCCTTTGTTCGGGACGATGTCACGCACCTTGTCGATCAGCAGGAACGGATAGCGATGCGGAATGATGCGCTTGATGAGCGACAGATCGGCTTCGGTATAGGGGGCGGGTTCGGTCATGAGCTGTCCTCGTTCTTGGGCGCAATGCGCCTGCGGCGGTATCAGTTTGCCGCATCACGCGATCGTCGCTTTTGGATTGTTGCTAGCAATCGCGGCCCCGCTTGGCAAGCAGCGCGCGCCTGCTATTGCGCCGTCGTGGCGTCGCTTTGCGTGCCCTGAGTGCCATTCACGACCGGTAGGCCAAGCGGCAGACCGGGCGCGTCGCGGGTCGCCCCGTCGAGCGTCGAATTACCGTCGCCCTTGGGCGCGGTATTCGGGGTCGTATCCACGAAAACGCCTGCTTCGCCGCTTTGATCCGTCGTCGCATCATTTCCAGCCTGATCTGGAGCGGGTTGCGCCGGCGTCGTTTGCGCTGGCGGCGCAGGTGCGTCCGGTGCAGCGCCCGCCCCCGTCGACGCGTTGCCAGAGCCATCGTTCGACGTCGGCGGAACCAAAGGCGTCACCCGCCCGGCCCCGTCGCCGATTTCCTTGTCGACCCGCGCGCCCAGTTCCTGCGTCACATCGGCCTGCGCGAGCCCGCGGATGATCGCGCGGGAATCGAGCACAACGACCGCACCGCGCGCCTTCAGCACCTCGTCGAGCAGCGGCACCACCGTCTGCACGAAGGTCTGATGTTCCTGATTCAACTGACTCTGGATCGCATCGGCCTTGGCCTTCTGGGCCTTGCGAATATCGGTCGCCCGCTTGTCGAAGGCATCGGCGGCTTGCTGGAACTCATCCGAGGGCATCGTCAGCCGCTCCTCGGTGAGCTTGCGCTCCTCCGCCTCGAGCTGGCTCGCGATCCGGTCGTTTTCCTTGCGCAGCGCGCTCGACGCGGCCTGAATCTCGGATTGCACCCGCTTGCCCCAGAGAGAATTGTCGTAAAGCTTCTCCCAATCGAGGGTCAGAACCGCACTCGATTGCACGCGCGGCCCGGGCGCAGGCACTTGCGCATCCCCGGCCTGGCCCGCCGATTGCGCGACAGCCGCGCCGGGCCCGAAGGCCAGCGCGGCTGCGATAAAGGATACCGTGAAGCGGCTCAGACGCATCGCGCGCCCTTAGAACTGCGTGGAAAGCGACAGATCGAAGTTCTGGGTCTTGTCGTAGCTTTCTTTCTTGATCGCGCGCGAGAAGTTCAGACGCAGCGGACCGATCGCGGATTTCCAGAAGATCGAGACGCCGACCGCCGAGCGGATATGCATCGAGTCGTCGACCTCGTTGCCGCCGGTCCCGGTCGTGTCGTCCAGACCCCAGACCGAGCCCACATCCCAGAACACGCCGCCGGTGATGCCGTATTCCTCGGGCAGACCGATCGGGAATTCCGCTTCGACCTTGCCGACCCAGTAGTAGTTGCCGCCGAGCGCGTCGGTATTGCCCGCATTGAGGTCACGCGGACCGATGCCGTAGCTCTCGAAGCCGCGGATCTGGCTGCCCGAGAAGCGTTGCAGGATCGTCGAGCCACCCGTGGCATCGACCGCGCCGCCTTCGAGCGAGGCGCGCAGCGTGGCTTCCTCGTTGAAGATCTTGCGTTCCCCGACGATTTTCGCGGTGGTCTGGCCGCCTTTCACGTCGCCGCCGACGCCCCAGAACTGCTGATCGACGTTGAAACGCCAGGTGAAGCGCGGATCGATCTGCTCGCGCGACGTGTCGTAGGTATATCGGAGGCCCGGGCCGCTGTAGCGCTGCGTGCCCATGTCGGTCTCTTCACGCTGCAGGATCTCCGAGGAGTCGGTCGGCACGTTGTTCAGCGTGTCTTCGCCGATCTTGTAGCTCACCTCCAGCCGGCCCCGCTCGGAGACCGGGAATTCCAGCGCGGGTTCGATGCTGATGCGGCGCGTGTCGTAAGCGGTGTTCGAAGCCGAGCTCGACGTCGTGTAGGCCGCCGAGAACTTCAGCGCCACGTCGCGCCCGAGGAACGCGGGTTCGATGAACCGGAAGCTCGAGCTGTTATTGTCCTTGGTCGTGCCGAGCGACACGCCGAGATACTGCCCGCGGCCGAGGAAGTTCTTCTCTTCCAGCGAGGCGTTGAAGCCGATCCCGTCCGAATTCGAATAGGAGGCGCCGAAACCAAGCGAACCGGTGGGCTGCTCTTCGACGTTCACGTCGACGACGACCTGATCGGAGCTCGAGCCCGGCTTCGTGTTCACGTCGACCGACTTGAAGTAGCCGGTGCCGCGGATTCGGTCGGCGGCGTTCGAGATCTCACGCGGGTTGTAGGGGTCGCCTTCGACCGTCCGGAACTCGCGACGGACCACCCGGTCGAGCGTCGCGGTGTTGCCTTCGATGTCGATGCGCTGCACGAAGACGCGCGCGCCACGGACCAGCACGAAATCGACATTGACCGACTGGGTGCGCGGGTCTTGGGTGATACGCGGCTCGACGCGGGCGAATTGGATGCCCTTCTTGATCGCAAGCTGCTCCATCCGGGTCACGGCCAGCTCGATCGCCTTCGGCGAGAAGGTCTGGCCCTGGCGGATTCTGGTGAGCGGCGCGAACTCGTCAGGCGCGACCCCGTCGATCTCGGAATTCGTGCTGATCGAGTTGAAGTGGTATTTCTGCCCTTCGATGATGTTGAAGGTCATGAAGAACGCATCGCGCTGGCGCGACATCTGCGAGGACACGCCGGTGACCTGCACGTTCTTGTAGCCCCGCGCCTGATAGAAATCGATCAGCTTCTGACGGTCGACCGGGATACGGCCGGCGTTGAACGTATCGTTCTTCACGAAGGTGCGGAAAATCCCCGCCTGTTTCGTCTCGAGCACCTGACGCAGACGACGGTCCGAATAGGACCGGTTGCCGGTGAAGGTCACGCGTTCGATCGAGGTGACCTTGCCTTCCTTGATCTCGAAGGCGACGTCGACGCGGTTATTGTCGCGGCGGATGACCTTCGGCACGACGCGGGCGGCCATGCGGCCATCCTCGGAATAGGCGCGCGCCAGACGCTGGGCGTCGGCTTCGATCTGAGCGGGATTATAGACGCGGTTCGGCTTCGCCTGAATGATCGTGGCGAGCTGCTCGTCCTTGATGATCTTGTTGCCTTCGAAATTGATCACGCTGATCGTCGGGTATTCGGTCACGGCGATCTTGAGCGTGTTGCCCTGCGGCGTGATCGCAACCTTTTCGAACAGGCCGGAATTCGTCAGGCGCTGGTAAGCGGCGTTCAGATCGGCGTCGGTCACGGGCTGATTGCGCGCGATTCTGGCGAAGGACAGAATCGTGGCCGCGTCGACGCGCTCGTTGCCGGTGATCTGGACCTGCGAGAAACTGTATTGCTGCGCCTGAGCAATCACGGGAACCGCAAGGCAACTCATTGCAACTGCTGGAAATACTACGCTGGCCCGCAGTGCCTTTCGCGTTGCATGGAGTCTCAGCATAGTTTGCACGCTCATAGACATCGCCCTCTCCCGCCGGAAGTTCACTTTTTCCCTTTGATTAGGGTGGTAGCGAAGGGCGTACGCGATGTCAAAGCTGCGATGGCCGCTCAGACCCGAGATTTTGTGGAGCGCGATCATCTTGCCACGAAAGAAAGGGCCGCGAAGGCGGCCCCGGGATCGATGATGAACGGGTTTTTCGGGCGTTTCGGGCCCGTTTCGGTCCGGCTCAGATGCGCTGGAAGCTGGAAGCGTCGCCGCCGAGAATGTCGATCAATTGAATACCGATCAGCGCCGCGCCGAACAGCGCGACCAGAACCGCTGCGATGAACAGCAGCCGGTCCCCGACGATTTCCACCAACGGGCGAAGTTCGCGATAGTGATGCGCGATGATCTCGGACATGAGTGGCCTCCTTCGCGCGAGTTGCGCTGAAGCTGTCCTACCCTGTCTTCATGACCGCATTGCGAGGCAATTGTGGCGAAACCGCGGCAGCCACACCTGTCACGGCACCACTCAGCAGGTCAGATCGTTCCAGAGGCCGAAGACCATCAGCGTCAGCACCAGCGCCAGCCCGATCGACATGAAGACGTTCATCAGCTGATCGGAGGGCGGCTTGCCCGTGATCGCCTCGTAGAGGTGGAACATCAGATGCCCGCCATCGAGCACCGGGATCGGGAAGAGGTTCAAAAAGCCCACCGCCGTCGAGAGAACCGCGATGAACCAGATGAAATCGAGCACGCCCGATTTCGCCGCCGCCGCCGAGGTCTCGGCAATGCGCAGCGCGCCGGTCAGGTTACAGCTGGAGATCCGCTGCGCGATCATCGCCTGAATGCCCGAGACCGATTGCGTGATGATGCCCCAGGTCTGTCTTGCACCGCCCACCAGCGCATCGACCGGGCCGACCGATTGCGTCACCGGCTCGAACATGAACGAACCCGTGGCCCCGATCAGGAACCGCGTCTCGAACTGCCCGTCGCCCACCGGCAGATCGGTGCGGCGCGGCGCCAACGTCACGGAGAAGGTCTTGCCCGCATCGCCCTCGGGCCGCCAGATATCGAGCGAGACCGCCTTGCCCTCGCCCGCCTTCACCGCGTCCTGCAGATCGACGAAACGATAGACCGGTTTGCCGTCGATCGCGGTGATCACGTCGCCCGCGCGCAGCCCGGCATCATAGGCGGCAGAGCCCGGCTGAACGCCCGCAAACCGCGCCGGGAAAAGCTGCGGCCCCGTGGCGTCGATTTTGCTGCCGTCGCGGGTCACGGTGTAATCGAGCGTCGGCCCTGCGGGCAGTTGATCGACCACATCGGAGAGCGCCTGATAATCCGGCGTGGGCTTGCCCGCCACCGCATCGATCACATCGCCCTGCCGCAGTTCGCCCGACCCGCCGGGCAGCGCCACGACGGTCTGGATTGCGGGCGTCTCGGTGGCCTGCCCCGTCCAGAGGCTCAGCCCCGCGATCACGCAGATCGACAGGATGAAGTTGAAGACCGGTCCGGCTGCCACGGTCGCCGCGCGCGCCCAAAGCGGCGCGCCATGCATCGTGTGGCGGCGTTCCTCAGGCGTCAGATGGGCCATTTCCTCGGAATCGACCCCGGCCGAGGCCGCATTCGCATCGCCCAGAAACTTGACGTAGCCGCCAAGCGGCACAGCGGCGATCTGCCAGCGCGTGCCATGCTTGTCGACGCGGCTGATCAGCTTCGGCCCGAAGCCGAGCGAGAAGACCTCCGCCTTGATCCCGGAAATCCGCCCGATGATGTAATGGCCGTATTCATGCACCGCGACGATGATCGAGAGCGCGACGACGAAGGCCACAACGGTATAGAGCAGATTGCCGAATTGGGGCAGCAGGTCCAAAACTCAGATCCTTCCGTGTTCACAAATCGCCATCGCGCGCGCCCGCGCTTCGGCGTCGCAGCTCAGAACCATATCGAGGTCTTTTGCGGCGATTCCAAGACCCTGGTCCCGCGACATCTCGCCCAGAACCGTCTCGACCAGCGTGGCCATGTCGAGAAATCCGATCCGGCCCGCGATGAACAGATCGAGCGCGACTTCCTTGGCGGCGTTGAACACGGTGCCCGCGAGACCGCCCGTCTCCATCACCTCGCGCGCCAGCCGCAGCGCGGGGAACCGCTCCAGATCCGGGGTGCGGAAATCGAGCTGTCCGATCTTCGCCAGATCGAGCTTCTCCACCGGCAGAGGTTTGCGCGCGGGCCAGTTGAGCGCATAGCCGATCGCGTGGCGCATGTCGGGCACGCCCAGATGCGCCATCAGCCCGCCATCGTGGAACCCGACCAGCGAATGGACGATACTCTGCGGATGGACGAGGACTTCGATCTGCTCCGGCGCAAAGCCGAAGAACTCTTTTGCCTCAATGACTTCCAGGGCCTTGTTAAACATCGACGCGGAGTCGATCGTGATCCGCTGGCCCATGTCCCAGTTCGGATGTGCCGAGGCCTCGGCCACGGTGGCATGAGCGAGCTTCTCCATCGGCCAGTCACGAAACGCGCCGCCCGAGGCGGTGATGATCACCCGCTCGACCGCGGCGATGTCTTCGCCTACGAGCCCTTGGAAAATCGCCGAATGCTCGCTGTCGACCGGCAGGATCGTCGCCCCATGCGCGCGCGCCTCGGCCATCAAAAGCGGCCCGGCGGTCACCAGCGATTCCTTGTTGGCCAGCGCCAGCGTCGCGCCTTGCGAGAGAGCTGCAAAGCCGGGCGCGAGCCCCGCCGCGCCGACGATGCCCGACAGAACCCAATCGGCCGGACGGTAGGCCGCCTCGATCAGCGCCTGCGGCCCGGCAGCGACTTCGATCCCGGTCCCGGCCAGCGCATCGCGCAACGCAGGTAAACACTCGTCGAAGGCCGTCACGGCCAGATCGGCCTTCAGCGCCACGGCCTGCTCGGCCAGTCGCGCGACATTGCGGCCTGCGCTGAGCGCGACCACGTCGTAGGCCTCCGCCCCGCCCTGTGCCATCAGCAGATCAAAGCAGCTTTCGCCGATCGAGCCGGTCGCCCCGAAGACCGAAACCTTCCGCATCGTTCAGCCTTCCGTCAGCGGCAGGGTCATCACCTGCGAGATCAGCATCAGGAACACGACCGCGCCGGTCAGCGCGTCGAAGCGGTCCAGCACGCCGCCATGGCCCGGGATCAGCGAGGAGCTGTCCTTCACGCCGGTCGCGCGCTTGATCGCGCTTTCGGCGATGTCGCCCAGCTGGCCTGCGAAGGCCAGAAGCGGCGAAATCCAGATCATCGCGAGCCCGCCGCCCATCTGAGCGAAGAGAAAGCCAA
Organism: Thioclava sp. ES.031; assembly: GCF_002563775.1. Taxonomy (NCBI): domain Bacteria; kingdom Pseudomonadati; phylum Pseudomonadota; class Alphaproteobacteria; order Rhodobacterales; family Paracoccaceae; genus Thioclava; species Thioclava sp. ES.031. Next base: position 2,087,546 of record NZ_PDJO01000001.1, read on the forward strand.
CGAGCGCCGCGCCGACCCAGCCGCCGACCGTGCCCGACCATGTCTTCTTCGGGCTGACCTTGGGCCAGAATTTCGGCCCGCCGACCGTGCGGCCGACGAAATATCCCATGATATCAGAGACAACGACCACCGCGACGATCCATGTGATCGCGCCAAGCCCTGCCCCTTCACGCAACGCGACAAGCCCATAGCCCGTCAGCATGATCGCCAGCGCATAGCCCGCGCCAAGCCAGCGCCGCCCGGTGCAGATCACCGCCGCCATGATCGGCACGATCAGCAGGTAGATCAGCCCGTAAGGCTCATGGATCGCCAAGACGAAAGTCAGCGCAGCCGCCGCCACCAGACCCAGACCGACCGCCTTGCCGGGGCGTTCGGGGCGCAGCATCGCGGTGAGTTCCCAGATCATCAGACCCGTCACGAGCACGGAGAGCGCCGCGAAGACCGGACCGCCCCACCAGATCGCAGCGAGGCCGATCGCGACCATTGCAAGCCCGGAGGCGAGCCGCGGGACGAGATCGCCCCATTTGCCGGACCGCGGCGTCTCCGTCACGAGGCAACCCCGCCGAAGCGCCGCTCGCGCCCGGCAAACCGATCGAGAATGTCGGACAGCTCGTCCGGCGTGAAATCGGGCCAGAGCGTCGGCGTGAATTCATATTCCGAATAGGCCGCCTGCCACGGCAGGAAATTCGAGGTCCGCGTCTCGCCCGAGCTGCGGATCACCAGATCGGGATCGGGCATGCCCGCGCTGTCGAGCCGCGACGAGATCATCGCCTCGTCGATATCCTCGGCCGCGAACTTGCCCGCGGCCACATCGCGCGCAACCGACTGGGCTGCGCGTTTCAACTCGTCGCGCCCGCCGTAATTGATCGCAACCGCCAGCGTCAGCTTGGAGTTGCCCTTGGTGCGTGTCTCGATCGCGTCCATCGTCTCGCGCAGAAGCGGGTCGAGCGGCGTGCGATCGCCGATGAAACGCAGCTCGACGCCCTGACGCGACAGCTCCGCCGCCTCGCGTTTGATCATCAGCCGGAACATCTTCATCAACCCGAGAACTTCCTGCGTCGAGCGCTTCCAGTTCTCGGTCGAGAAGGCGTAGATCGTCATGTAGCGGATGCCGAGATCGGGCGCGGCCTGCACGACCTTCTTGATTTGCTCCGCCCCCTTGCGGTGACCGGCCAGACGCGGCCAGCCCCGCTGGGTGGCCCACCGCCCGTTGCCATCCATGATGATCGCGACATGCAGCGGCGCGGGGGCGCCCCCGTCATGCCCCTGCGGGGTCTGGGCGATATCGGGAATGCTAGGGGCCATCGGCAATGTGATCCTTTTCGCTCAAGACGCAGGGGGGCTGAGGCGGATGCCTCAGACCTGCATGATCTCGGCTTGCTTGTCTTCGAGCGCCTTGTCGACCTTGGCGATATGCGCGTCGGTCATGTCCTGAACTTCGCTCTCCCAGATCTTCACGTCGTCTTCGGACATGCCGTCGGCCTTGGCCTTCTTGATCTGGTCCATGCCATCGCGGCGCACGTTGCGGATCGCGACGCGGGCGTGCTCGGCATATTGGGCGGCGACCTTGGTCAGCTCGCGGCGACGTTCTTCGTTGAGCTCAGGGATCGGCAGCATGATGATCGTGCCATTGGTCTGCGGGTTGATGCCCAGACCGGATTCGCGGATCGCTTTCTCGACCTTGCCGACCATCGACTTGTCCCAGACGTTGATCGTGACCATCCGCGGCTCGGGCACGTTCACGGTGCCGACCTGGTTGATCGGGGTCATCTGGCCATAGGCTTCGACCTGAACCGGCTCCACCATCGAGGCCGAGGCGCGGCCCGTGCGCAGCGACGCGAATTCATGCTTGAGCGAGCTCATTGCGCCATCCATGCGGCGTGCAAGGTCATCGGTGTCGATCTCGAAATCGTCGGACATTGGGTATTTCCCCGTTCTTGTTGAGCCTCGGGCCGAGCTTTAGCGCAGCTCGCAGGCGAAAACTAGCATTTGTGACCGTCGTGCGGCGCTCAGCCCTGCACTTTCGTGTAGGTGCCCTCGCCTGCCAGAATGCCGCGGAAGCCACCCGGCTCGTCAAGCGAGAAGACGATGATCGGCTTGTTGTTATCGCGTGCGAGCGCGATCGCCGAGGCATCCATCACGCCGAGGTTCTTTTGCAGAACTTCGTCGTAGCTGACGGTGTCGTAACGTTTGGCGTCGTCGAATTTCTTCGGGTCCTTGTCATAGACCCCGTCGACCTTGGTGCCCTTGAAGATCGCTTCGCAGGACATCTCGTTGGCGCGCAGCGTGGCGGCCGTGTCGGTCGTGAAATAGGGGTTGCCGGTGCCGGCGGCGAAAATGCAGACCCGCTTCTTCTCGAGGTGGCGCACCGCGCGGCGGCGGATATAGGGCTCGCAGACCTGATCCATCGGAATCGCCGAGATCACGCGGGTGAAGACGCCGAGGCCTTCCAGCGCGGATTGCATCGCCAGCGCGTTCATCACCGTCGCGAGCATCCCCATGTAGTCGGCCGTCGTGCGCTCCATCCCCTGAGCCGAGCCCGCAAGCCCACGGAAGATGTTGCCGCCGCCGATCACCATGCAGATCTCGACGCCCAGATCGCGCACCGATTTCACCTCATGCGCTATACGCGAGACGGTCGGCGGATGCAGGCCGTAGCCTTGGTCGCCCATCAACGCCTCGCCCGAGATCTTCAGTAGCACGCGATTGTATTTGGCCGCGGGATGCGTCTCGGTGCTCATCTGATCCTCCGATGGGCTGTTGTCATTGGCGCGCAAAATGATCCAAATAGAGCCGGGGTTCAACCTCTTGCGAAAGCGTAGAGCCCCGAGCCCGCCAGAAAGCCTGCAAGAGCCACCGATGCCGCCTGCCCTGCCCGAAATATCGCCGCGAACGCCCGTGCTGATCGCGGGGGCGACGGCGAGCGGGAAATCGGCGCTGGCGCTGTCGATCGCCGAGGCCGAGGGCGGCGTGGTGATCAATGCCGACGCGCTGCAGGTCTGGTCGTGCTGGCGGGTGCTGAGCGCGCGTCCCTCGCCCGAGGAAGAGGCCCGCGCACCGCATGCGCTCTACGGTCATCTCGATCCCGGCGCGGACTATTCCGTCGGCCACTGGCTGCGCGACGTCACCCCGTATCTGGAGGCGTTCCACGCAGGCGGGCCGCGCCCGATCATCGTGGGCGGCACCGGGCTCTATTTCACCGCCCTGACGCAAGGACTGGCGGAAATCCCTGAAACGCCACCGGAAATCCGCGCCGAGGCCGATCAGCGGCGGCTCTCCGAAGGTCATGCCGGGATGCTGGACGAGCTGGACGATGCGACCCGCGCGAAGATCGACGCGCAGAACCCGATGCGGGTGCAGCGCGCGTGGGAGGTGCTGCGCGCCACCGGCGAGGGGCTTGCCACGTGGCAGGCCCGCACCCCGCCACCGCTCCTGCCGCTCGACACCGTGGCGCCGCTTCACATCGATCCGGATCGCGACTGGCTGGCGGACCGCATCGACCGCCGCTTCGATCTGATGCTCGAACAGGGCGCGCTCGACGAGGTCCGCGCGGTGGAGCCGATCTGGGATCCGAACGCTCTCTGGGCGAAGGCGATCGGGGCGCCGGAACTGATCGCACATCTGCATGGCGAGCTCGATCTGAGCGAGGCGCGAGAGCGTGCACAGGCGGCAAGTCGCCAATATGCCAAGCGGCAACGCACTTGGTTTCGTGGCCGCATGAAGGCGTGGCACAAGATCGCGTAGACTGTGACCCTGCGGCAACTGCGCACCCGGACTTCTGTGGAAAACTCCTTGGTCCACGAGAGCGTTGCGGTCTATCCTCCCGCCGAAATCGCGTAGGATCAAAGCATCGTGAAGCTCTTCTCGACACCGCCCCTCTCCCAGATGTCGCAGGCCAAAACCGTGAAGCCCGGCGCAAGCGGCACGCCCGGCCCGGCGCAGACCGCGACCGACCTTCCCGCCCCCCCGAGTGAGCCGCGGCTGGTGCAGATCGCGCATCTGGCAAAGGGTGGGCGCTGGCGGGTGGAGGCGATGCGCGCCCATTCCGAGCCCTGCCTTTTGTGGTTCTCGCGCGGGCAAGGCCGGATCACGCTGGGCGGCGTGACCCGCGGCTACGGCCCCAATAACGCGATATTCATTCCGCCGGGCGTGATGCACGGTTTCGAGATTTCCAACCAGACCCACGGTCAGGCCCTGTTCTTCGGTCGCGACAGCGATATCGCCCTGCCGCCCGCCGCCCATCACCTGCGCATCCGCGAAGCGATCGCGCAGGGCGAGATCGGCTCGATCTTGGAGGCGATCCAGCGTGAGAGCGAAAGCACGCGCCCCGCCGCCGACCGTGCGCTGCGCAGCCATCTGGGCCTGCTGAGCGTCTGGCTCGAGCGACAGATCGCGAGCAATGCAAACGAGGCGATCCGCCCGAGCGCCGCGCGCCGGCTGGTCACGCGCTACGCCGTTCTGGTCGAGCGCGAGTATCGCGCGGGAACGCCGGTCGCGGACATCGCGCGCGAGTTGGGCGTGACGCCGACGCATCTGTCGCGCGCCTGCCGCGATGCCTGCGGGAAATCGGCGCTGGAACTGATGCAGGAGCGACGCCTTTACGAGGCGCGCCGCCTGCTGCGCGACACGCCCGTTCCGATCAAGGATATCGCGCAGCTTCTGGGCTATCGCAGCCCGGGCTATTTCTCCCGTGCCTTCCAGGCCGGAACCGGCAGCACGCCGAACGCCTTCCGCCGCGCGAGTTGACCCGCACCGCGACAGGCCGCCTGCCCGATCGTCCCCGACCGTTTAAAACGAAAAAGGGCCGCGCCTTTGCAGACGCGGCCCGGGGTTTGGGGAGGTAAACCCTATCAGAAGAACCCGAGCTTGTTCGGGTTGTAGCTGACCAGCATGTTCTTGGTCTGCTGGTAGTGATCGAGCATCATCTTGTGGGTCTCGCGCCCGATGCCCGATTGCTTATACCCGCCAAAGGCCGCATGGGCCGGATAGGCGTGGTAGTTGTTGACCCAGACGCGCCCGGCCTCGATGCCGCGCCCGAAGCGATAGGCACGCGAGCCGTCACGGGTCCAGACACCCGCGCCAAGGCCGTACATCGTGTCATTCGCGATCTCGAGCGCCTCGGCCTCGTCCTTGAAGGTCGTGACCGACACCACCGGCCCGAAGATTTCCTCCTGGAAGACCCGCATCTTGTTGTGGCCCTTAAGGATCGTCGGCTGGATGTAGAAGCCGTTCGCCAGATCGCCGTTGAAGCGCGCGGCATCACCGCCGGTCAGCACCTCGGCCCCTTCTTCGCGACCGATGCTCAGATAGGACATGATCTTGTCATGCTGCTCCTGGCTGGCCTGCGCGCCGACCATCGTCTCCATCGCGCGGGGATCGCCCTGCTTGATGGCTTCGACGCGAGCGATGCAGCGCTCCATGAACTTCTCGTAGATGTCTTCCTGAATGAGCGCGCGGCTCGGGCAGGTGCAGACCTCGCCCTGATTGAAGGCGAAGAGCACGAAGCCCTCGACCGCCTTGTCGAGGAAGGCGTCATCCTCGGCCATCACGTCCGAGAAGAAGATGTTGGGCGATTTGCCACCCAGTTCCAGCGTGACCGGGATCAGGTTCTCGGTCGCGGCCTGCATGATCTTGCGACCCGTCGCGGTGGAGCCGGTGAAGGCGATCTTGGCGATGCGCGAGGAGCTCGCAAGCGCCGCGCCGACTTCCGCGCCATAGCCGTTGACGATATTCAGCACGCCATCGGGCAGCAGGTCGGCGATGACTTCCATCACCACGAGGATCGCCGCCGGGGTCTGCTCGGCTGGCTTCAGCACGATGCAGTTGCCCGCCGCCAGCGCCGGCGCAAGTTTCCACGCCGCCATCAGCACCGAGAAGTTCCACGGGATGATCTGACCCACGACGCCCAGCGGCTCGTGGAAGTGATAGGCGACGGTGTCGGCGTCGATTTCCGACATCGTGCCTTCCTGGCTGCGCAGAACGCCCGCGAAATAGCGGAAATGGTCGACGGCGAGCGGAATGTCGGCCGCCGTGGTCTCGCGGATCGGCTTGCCGTTATCCCAGGTCTCGGCGGCGGCGATCAGGTCGAGATTTTCCTCGATCCGGTCGGCGATCTTGAGAAGCACGTTCGAGCGCTCGGCAGCCGATGTCTTGCCCCAGGCCTCTTTCGCGGCATGGGCAGCATCGAGCGCGGCTTCGATGTCCTCTGCGGAGGAATGCGCGACTTCACAGACCTTGCCGCCGGTGATCGGCGTGATGTTGTCGAAATACTTGCCGTTTTTCGGGGGCACGAATTTGCCGCCGATGAAGTTGTCGTAACGGTCGCGGAACGGCGACACCGAAACGCCTTTGAACTCGGGCGTCATGTCGTTGGCCATTGGTCTTCCTCCCAGATTTGAACGCAGCCGACAGGGCTGCGCGCCATGGAGATCAGACTGCCCAACCGCGCGCCCTGTGCATAGCCGGTCTGCGCTGGTGGAATGCATCATCTGTCTCGCGCCTGAGACAGGTGCAGCCGCAGCATTGAGAATTTGCAGGGGTGGCGCCACGCCCGCGGCGGTCATCCCGACGGGCAGACATGCCGACATCTGAAAAGGATCAAGCCCGACGCCGCACCGAAATCACGAACACACGCAATTTCGTGAATACTTGCGAAAAGACAAATCCCGTGCAAACCTCGCATGTACAGGGAGAGGAAAGAGAGTTTCCGCTTTTGAGGAGAAGCCGGAAGCTAGGCGATCACGCCGAATCACGGACCCGCGATGCATCTGGAGGAGAGCCATCGCGTGTTTTCGACCTCTCTCTCACTTCGGCCCCGCATCCGTCGGGGTCGCAAACAAAACGGGGAGGAACCATGAAAAATCTGACCACTCGCAGACACGCGTTACGTACGCTCGCAGCGGCGGGCGCTGCCAGCCTTGCCGCGCCGCATATCGCCTCGGCCCAAGCCAACGGCACGACCTGGAAGATCCAGACCTCGTGGCCGGGCGGCGTCGGCCTTCAGACCTTCAAGGACTGGTGCGCCACGATTCAGGAAAAGACCGGCGGCGAACTGGCCTTCCAGCCGTTCGGCGCGAATGACGTCGTGGGCGATTTCCAGCTTTACGACGCGGTGAAGAACGGCGTGCTCGACGCGGTCAACCCGTTCACCATCTACGTGCAGGGCATCATCCCGGCGGGGGTGTTCCTGACGTCCTATCCGCTCGGTCTGCGCAACCCGCATGAATTCGACGTGTTCTATTACGGCCTCGGCGGGCTGGAGATGGCGCGCGAGCTTTATGCGGCGCAGGGCATGTATTTCGTGGGCCCCGTTCATCACGGCCCGAACATCATCCACTCGAAAGTGCCGATCCGCTCGATCGACGACTTCCGTGGCCGCAAGATGCGCCTTCCGGGCGGCATGGTCGCCGATGTCTTCGGCGAGATCGGCGCGGAGACCACCGTGCTTCCGGGCTCGGAAATCTTCCCGGCGCTGGAGAAGGGCACGATCGACGTGGCCGACTATGTGGGCCCCGCGGTGAACTACGCGCTCGGCTTCAGCCAGGTGACCAGCTACATCTCGATGGGCCCGCCCGGCATGATGTCGCTCTACCAGCCGGTGGACATCATGGACATCACCGTCGGCATGGATGCGTGGAACAAGCTCAGCCCGCAGATGCAGCAATTCGTCGAGATGGAGACTCACGTCTATTCCGACATGCATCACGCGGCGATCCAGAAGGCCGACCAGGAGGCCTGGGCCAAGTTCGAGGCCGACGGCACCGAGGTCACGCGCCTCAGCCAGGACGATGTGGAGCTGATGACCGAAGTCGCCGTCCCGATCTGGTTCAAATACGCCAATCGCGACAAGGACAGCGCGCGGATCTTCAAGACCCAGCTCGATTACATGATGTCCGGCTCGCTGGGCTATGTGACGCCCGATCTGGTCGACGGTCTGGAACTGAAGCTCTGATTTGATCGCAAAGACAGTCTGACGGGCCCGCCCGCTGGCGCGGGCCCGGTTCAACTGATGGCCGGGCGTGTCCCGGCAACAGGGGGTGGGCAATGCCCAGTATCGACTTCACTCTACCGCATTGGGCCTATTGGGCGGGGCTGATCCTCTTCCCGATCATTGCGGCCACGCTGGCCAACCGGCCACGCAAGACGGAGCGGCGCTATTCGCTCTCCTTGGGCTATTTCATTCTCGTGACCGGGGGGATGCTGGGACTGCATCGCTTCTATGTGAAAAGCCTGCTGGGCTTTCTCTTCATCCCGGTCTTCATCGCCATTCTCTATGCGAATGCGCAAGGTCACGACGCGCGCGGCACGGTCTCGGACATGTCGAACGTCGTGCGCATGGCCGAGCGCTCGCTGGAGCGCGAACAAGAACGGGTCGACACGGCGCAGGCCGATCTGCCGAAGCTGCGCGAGGAACTCGCCGCCGCCGAAGAGGGCAGCTTCGCCGAGAAGCGCGCGCAGCGAAATGTCGATCGCGCGGAGAAGCGGATCACCGATGGCGAGGCCGTGATCGAACAGGCGCAGGCCGATCTCGTCGAGGCGCGCCCGAAGCGGGACGCGGCTGCCGCCGTCCTCGCGAAATGGCGCAGCATCTCGAAATATGCCTTCTGGGTGCTGCTCGCGGGGATCGTCATCGACGCGCTTCTGCTTCCGATGCTGGTGCGGCGGGCGAATGCCACGCTCCCCGAGCATGAGGAGGAAAGCGAGATCGAGCGGCGCCTCGAAGCGCTCGAAGACGAGGAGATGAAAGACGACTCCCGTCACGTCTCGCAAGGCTGGACGGGCTGGATCGACCGGCTCTCCCTCAAGGCGGGCGAGTTCGTCAGCTATTGGGCGATCATCGCGGTCTTCGTCTACTATTTCGAGGTCATCAGCCGCTACGTCTTCAACAGCCCGACCAACTGGGCGCATGAGGCGATGTATCTGATGTTCGGGATGCAATACCTGATCTCGGGCGCCTATGCGATGCTGACCGAAAGCCATGTGCGCGTCGACATCTTCTACGCGCCGCTGTCGAAACCGCGCAAAGCGTGGGTCGATCTGCTGACCTCGGTCTTCTTCTTCATCTTCGCGGGCACATTGCTGGTGACGTCGTGGATTTTCGCGATGGACGCGATCGCCGTGCCCACGGGCAACGGGCTCATCTCGCAATGGGCGCGGGGCGAAATTCCGACCGGCGAGATGCTGGCGAACTGGAACTTCGCACAGTGGACCGATGCGAATGTCCGCTGGGGCGAGATCAGCTTCAACGAATGGGAGGTGCCTCTGTGGCCGATGAAATGGGTCATGGTGATCGGCGCTCTGCTGCTTGTTTTGCAGGGCATTTCGAAATTCGCACAAGATCTGCGGATCGTAATGGGCAGGGGCTGATAGATGGGACTTGAGATTGGAATCGAGTGGCTGACACTCATCATGTTCGGCTCGCTGGTCGTCCTGCTGATGGCAGGGCTTCCACTGGCCTTCGTTACGGGCGGTCTGGCCTGTGTCTTCCTGTTCGTGCTGGGCGACGAACGCGCGCTCAATATCGTGCCGAGCCGCATCTTCCCGCTGATGACGAATTACCAGCTTTCGGCGATCCCCTTGTTCATCTTCATGGCGTCAATGCTGGAGAGGGCGGGGATCATCAACGAGATGTTCGACGTCATCTACAAGGTGCTGGGCGGGGTGCGCGGCGGTCTGGCCGCGGCCACGATCATCGCCTCGACGGTGCTCGCCGCGATGGTGGGCGTGATCGGGGCGGCCGTGGTGACGATGGGGATCATCGCGCTGCCGGCGATGCTCGATCGCGGCTACAACGCGAAGATCGCGATGGGCTCGATCATGGCGGGCGGCACGCTCGGCATCCTGATCCCGCCGTCGATCCTTGCGATCATCTATGCGGTCGTGGCCGAGCAATCGGTGGGCGAGCTGTTCATCGGCGCGGTCATTCCCGGCCTTCTTCTGTCGGGCATGTATGTGGCCTATGTGCTGATCCGCTGCGCGATCAACCCCGAGATGGGTCCGCCGATCCCGATGGAAGAGCGCATTTCGGGGCGCGAGAAGATCCGTCTGATGAGCAACATGTCCGCGCCGATCTCGCTGATCGTGATCGTGCTGGGCGTGATCTTCACCGGCGTCGCGACCCCGGTGGAAGCGGCGGGCATCGGCACGTTCGGTGCAATCATCGTGGCGGCGATCCACCGCAAGCTCGACTGGCAAACGATCCGCGAGGCTGCGGTCACCACGCTCAAGGCCTCGGCGATGGTCATCTGGATCATGTTCGGCGCGACGATCTTCGTCGGGCTCTACGTGCTCGAGGGCGGCCAGCAATTCGTGCAGAACGCGCTGCAGGCGACCGGGCTCGGGCCGTGGGGTATCCTGATCATCATGCAGCTCGTGCTGATCATTCTCGGGATGTTCCTCGACTGGGTCGGCATCCTACTGCTCTGCGTGCCGATCTTCGTGCCGATCGTGAAGGCGCTCGGGGCGGAGGCCTTCGGGTTGAGCGATCCCGACGATCTCGTGCTGTGGTTCGGGGTGCTCTACCTCGTGAACATGCAGATGAGCTTCCTGTCGCCGCCCTTCGGCTATGCGCTGTTCTATCTGCGCGGGGTGGCGCCGCCGGAAATTCCGATGGGCGATATCTTCCGCTCGGCGCTGCCGTTCCTGGCGCTGCAGGTGGTCGGGCTGCTGCTGTGCATGTTCTTCCCGGAGATCATCATCTGGCTGCCGAAACTTGTCTACGGTTGATCGCTCGACCTCAGGTCTAGGACAAATGAAAGCCCCGCGCCGTGTCGCGGGGCTTTTTCTGTCTGCGTGACCTGCCGCGGGATTTTCGCATCACCAGAGATCAGAGCCCGACCCGATCTACGAGGCTCAGGGGCGGCAACGTTCAGGATTTGCTCTCATCGGTTGCCCCGCCCACCTCGGGATCGTTGTAGTCGTTGGGATCGAAATCTTCAGGGTCGAACCCCTCTTCGGCGTCATCGATCCCGGTCACATAGGAGGTTCCCGTCTCCTCATCGAAGATCAGGCCGTAATTCGCCCGGCCCTGCGATTTGTAGCGCAGGAACTCGTGGATGCCCGCGTAGATCGCGATGAACAGGAACGGCAACAGGATGAGGGCAGCAAGCATTTGCGCAGTGATGGCGGACCTCCTTCGGGCTTATCGGCAAAGGCGGACGATCTGTGGCTCCACGTCTCGTCACCTCGACGGCACGGTGACATCAATATCCGGGATCGAGCCCTTCGACAAACAGTGTGACATGACCCTCTTGGATCAGGTGGTCTCGCTAAGGTCGACGTCAAGCGCGACAAAGGCCCCTGCCCGGTTCACGTCTTCGCTCAGACGCCGAGATTGAGCGCCTTGGCCTTGCGGTAGAACGTCGCCCGGCCGATGCCGAGATCGCGCGCCGCCGCCGAGACATTGCCGCCGTTGCGGGCCAGCGCGCGGGCCATTTCGGAGCGTTGCGCCTCTTCCAGCCCATTGCGGATGCCGTGTTCCAGAAGGTCCGACGCCGGAAGCTGGCCGATCTGCCCCGCCTCGATCCCGAGATGCCGCCGCGCGGCGCGGGTCGCGCCGACGACCAGATCGTCGCGGTCGAGCGCCAGGAGCATCACGCCCTGCGCCCCGGTCTCGCCCGAGCCGGTCGAGAGGATGCGCGCGCCGTCATAGGAGGCGCGGAACAGGTCCGCCTCGATCCGATGCGCCGCGTCCTGCACGGTCAGCGCCACGAGGCGCGCATAGCCCTCGGTCATGTCCGAGCGCGCGGAGCTGACATCGATCACCCCCGCCAGATCGCCCTGCGCGCCGAAGATGGGCGAGCCCATGCAGGTCAGCACGGTGTTGCGGGTGCGGAAATGCTGATCGCGCCAGACGGTGACGGGGCGCGCCTCGGCCACGCAGGTACCGATGCCGTTGGTGCCCTCGACCCCTTCGGACCAGTCAGAGCCGGGCGCGAGGTTCGAGGAATGGAAATCATCGACATCGGCGTCGCGCAGGCGCTCATCCAGCACCAGCCCGCCCGCATCCGACAGCAGAACCGTGCAGCCCGCATCGCCTGCCGCGCGCGACAGCCGGTCGAGCACCGGCGAGGCGATCCGCATCATCAGGCCCGCCCGCTCGCGCCGCTCGCGCATCTCGGCCTGGGTCAGGCGCTCGTTGCGCCCGCCGGTTTCGGGGTCGATACGGTGATGGATCATCGAGCGGCGCCAGCTTGCAGCAAAGCCCGCCCGCGTGGCGGATTTCGGCGAAGAGACGACCTCGCGCACGATATCGGCATGTTGGCGCGGAACGCCTGTATGCAGTGACGGCATGCGAAAGCCTCCCTCTCTTGCGCAGCCTATGAAAGCCCAAGCAGGTTAGGCCGATTCGGACCTTACACAACGTAAATTCCCGCTGAGCGGGCCGGCACCTGTCTCGGGGGTGAGACAGGTGCGGCTCAGTCCTCCTCGTGCCGCCGCCCGCGAAATCCTTGGGCGACCACGAATTTCTCCGAGCTGTCCGAGCGCGAGGCCGGCGGCTTCACATTCGCGACCTTGGTGAAGTTTTTCTTCAGGATCGTCATCAGCCCCTGCTCCGCACCGCCTGCGAGGACCTTGGCGACGAAAGTGCCGCCCTCTTCGAGCACGTCGAAGGCGAACTCCGCCGCCGCTTCGCACAGCGTGATGATGCGCAGGTGATCGGTGTTCTGGTGCCCCGACGACGAGGCCGCCATGTCCGACATCACCACATCCGCAGACCCGCCGAGCCATTCCTTGACCTTGTCGTCGGCGCCTTCTTCGAGGAAATCGAGCACGTGGATCTCGGCCCCGGCGATCGGATCGACCTCCTGCAGATCGACGCCCAGAACGGTGCCGACCTTCTTGCCCGATTTCTCGCCCAAGGCGTTCACGCGCTTGACCGCCACCTGACACCAGCCGCCGGGCGCACAGCCCAGATCGACCACCCGCGCGCCGGGCACGAGGAAGCGATACTTGTCGTCCAGCTCGAGGATTTTGTAGGCCGCACGTCCGCGATAGCCCTCTTTTTTCGCGCGCTGCACGTAAGGATCGTTCAGTTGCCGCTCCAACCAGAGGGTCGAGGAGAGCTTGCGCCCCCTCGCCGTCTTCACGCGCACGCGCAGGTCGCGCTGCCCACGTCCGGAAGTGTTCTTGCCGCTGGGTGTCTTCGCCATCATTTCATCTCTTCTAACACGCCGTCTCCGGCCATTTGCGCATAGAGGAGCCCCTCGCGCAGGCCACGGTCGGCAATGGACATCTGGTCGGTGGGCCAGACCCGCATCAGGGCCTGGAGAATTGCTGCGCCGGACATGATCAACGTGTGCCGGTCGCGCCCAATCCGCGGATCGGAGCGCCGCCCGGCGGGCCCGAGCTGCAGGAAGGAGCGGATCACCGCGTCGATCTCTCCCGAGGTCATGGTCAGTCCGTCCACCCGATTACGGTCATAGCGCTTCAGGTTGAGGTGGCAGGCCGCAACCGTCGTCACCGTGCCCGAGGTGCCGATAATCTGGAAACCATCCTGCGGGCTGCCCGCCGCATAGGGCGTGAAATCGGCAAGCTTTTCCTCGAAGAACCAGCTCATCAGCGCAAACCGCGCGGCATCGTCCTCGACATCGGCGAATTGGTCCTTGAGCGTGGCCACGCCCAGCGGCACCGAAATCCAGTCCACCACCCGCGCCGCCGGATCGGGGCCGTCGGGCTGGTTGAACCCTTTCGAGAGCCGCATGATCGCGCGGGCGCGGTCGCCGGGCGGCACGTCTTCGAGGTCGATCCAGACCAGCTCTGTCGAGCCACCGCCGATATCGACCACGAGCACCTGCTCGGAATTCGGCGACACCAGAGAGGCGCAGGAGATCACGGCCAGCCGCGCCTCTTCCTCGGGCGGGATGATCTCCAGCGGCAGGCCGGTCTCGCGGCGCACATAGCGGATGAAATCGCGCGCGTTCTTGGCCCGGCGACAAGCCTCGGTCGCCACCAGCCGCATCCGGGTAACCCCGTGCGTTTCGATCTTGCGGCGACAAATCTGCAATGCCTGAACGGTGCGCGACATCGAGCTACGCGACAAACGGCCATAGGTTTCAAGACCTTGGCCCAGCTGGACGGCTTTCGAGAAGCTATCCACGACCTGAAACTGAGAACCCCTTGGACGGGCAATCAGCATCCGGCAACTGTTGGTGCCAAGGTCGAGAGCGGCATATAGCCCCTCGCCGGACTTGGCGGATTTGGTCGCGGGGGACTCGACCTGAGCCGGTTTCACCGCCCGCGCGGGCGATGCAGCTGTCGGGAGCGCGCCCGCCGACCGGGGACGCTTGGGCGCCATGATTACGCCCTCCGATTTGAAGTTGCTCTAAAGCTATCGGTTTGCGCCTCCCGGTTCAAGGGAGCGCGACGCGGAAGTGATAGAAGCTCCGCGCTTTTCGCGGGCTGCAACCGGGTCGCCCCGGCGCGCCCTCAGACCGCGGGCAGGATCACCGTGAAGCAGCTGCCCTCGCCCTTCTTACTGTCGACGCGGAACCGGCCACGGTGGCGCGCCACGATATGCTTGACGATGGCGAGCCCCAGCCCGGTGCCGCCCTTCTCGCGCGAGCGGTGGGTGTCGACACGGTAGAAGCGCTCGGTGATGCGCGGCAGATGCTGTTCGTCGATCCCCTCGCCGCGGTCGATCACATCGACGCGATAGGCTTTGCCGCGCAGCACCGGCTCATGCGCGATCGCCGAGACGCGCAGCCGCACCTCGCCGCCCTGCCCGCCATATTTGATCGCGTTCTCCACGAGGTTCGAGAAGACCTGCGTGAGCTGATCGGGGTCGCCCTGCACCGGCAAGGCCCCGGTCTCGCCCTCGGAGATCAGCTTCACCTGTGCCGCCTCGGCGACGGGTTCAAGCGTCTGCGTGACCCCCTTGAGCACCAGCGCCAGATCGACCTTGCCGGTGGGGCGCATCCGCTCCTCGCCCTCGACGCGGCTCAGCGAGAGAAGATCACCCACCAGCCGGTTCATCCGCGCGGCTTCGCGCTCCATGATCGACAGGAACCGATCGCGCGCCGCCGCATCGTCGCGCGCGCTCGAACGCAGAGTCTCGATAAAGCCCATCAACGCGGTCAGCGGCGTGCGCAACTCATGGCTGACATTGGCCACGAAATCGCGCCGCATCGCCTCGGCGGTCTCCAGCGCCGTGATGTCCTCGAAACTCGCCAGAACCGAATTCGTGGAAAGCGGGCCTTCGGGTGCGGGCGGCAGCGGCGAGAAATGCACCAGCGTGATCGTCTCGGCCTGACCGGTCGGATGGAGCCGCAGGCGCACCGGGTCGGGCCGCGCACCGCGCAGCGCCGCGCTCACCGCCGCGCCGAAGCCGGGCTGGCGCAGCACCGTCACATAGGGACGCCCCAGAAACTGCGTGCCGAAAAGCCGGTTGGCGGCGAGGTTGCCCTGCGCGATCCGCTCGTCGCGCCCGATCAGCAAAACCGCGCTCGGCAGCGCATCGAGAACCTGTCCGATCGCCCCTTGGCTCATTGCCATGCCTCCCAACCTGCCATCGCTGTCGCGGCAAGGTTTGAGCGATGCGGCGCAAGCTGTAAAGCCTTGCCATGCCCAAAAAGTCCAAGCGCACAGTGGTTTTGCAACTCACGCTTCGCAGTTCGCAATCAATAGCTTGTGGAGAGGAGGGAAAAAAGTTAAACCTTGGCGTGTATTTCAAGGGTCCTTTCCGGGCCCAGTAACTTACACCGCGGGGGCGATGAGGTTTGCACTATTACTATGTCAAGGACCCCCCGCTCCCGTCTCGCTTTACAAGCCGTTCTCTTTCAATGCGTGAAGGCGTCTGAGACCAGCAACCTGCTGCTGGTCGACCCCGCGCGTGAGCTGCCGTCTTCGCTCAAAGAGATCTCCGGCCAGGCGATCCAGGTGCTGCAATACGACCAGATCACCGCTCAAAAGATGGTGAAGCTACGCCCCGAACTGGTGCTGGCCCCGCTTCTGACGGAGCGTTTCGACATTCTCGATCTCGCAAACCGGCTCGACGCGTTCGGGTTCACCGGCAAGCTGCGGGCCTATTCCCGCCCGCTGCCGAATATCGCCGCGATCCGGCAGGAGGTGCGCGCCGCGCATCCCGAGATCGACTTCGATATCTTCACCCTGCCGACGGATAAGTGTCGTGACAATTAGCCGATCGCTTTGAGCCCCTTCGAGAAGCGCGCGGCATTCTCGCGGTAATGCGCGGCCGAACCCAGAAGCGCCTGCAGCGCCTTCTCGTCGAGCTGGCGGACCACCTTGCCCGGCGCGCCCATCACGAGGCTGCCATCGGGGATTTCCTTGCCTTCGGTGATCAGCGCGCCCGCGCCGATCAGGCAACCCTTGCCGATCTTCGCGCCGTTGAGCACCGTCGCCCCCATACCGATCAGAGAGCCGTCCCCGATCGTGCAGCCATGCAGCATCGCCTTGTGCCCGACCGTGCAATTCGCGCCGATCACCAGCGGAAAGCCCATATCGGTGTGGCAGACGACGTTCTCCTGCAGGTTCGAGCCCGCACCCACGCGGATTTCCTCGTTATCGCCGCGCAGAGTGGCGCCGAACCAGACCGAGGCCTCAGTTTCCAGCACGACCTTGCCGATCAGATTGGCGTCCGGCGCGACCCATGCGTCTTCGGCGATTTCGGGCGCGATCCCGTCCAGTTCGTAAATCATCTCGTCTCGAACTCCCTGTTCAGTTTTCGCACGAATTCATTCAGTCCGGTCTGACGGTCGCGGCGGCTGCGCTCGGCGGTCAGGATCGTGCGCAACTGCTCTTCGGCGCGGTCGAGATCGTCATTGACCAGAACATAGTCATATTCCGACCAATGGCTGATTTCGGCGAGCGATTTTTCCATCCGGCCGTTGATCACGGCATCGCTGTCCTGCGCGCGGCTGCGCAGCCGCTCTTCCAGCGCCGCGATCGAGGGCGGCAGGATGAAGATCGAAACCACATCCTTGCCCAGCGAGGAGTTGCGGATCTGCTGCCCGCCCTGCCAATCGACGTCGAACAGCGTATCGCGCCCCTCGCCCATCGCGGCCTCGACGGGGCCTTTCGGCGTGCCGTAGAAATTGCCGAACACCTCGGCATGTTCCAGCATGTCGCCCTGATCGACCATCGCTTCGAACTCGGCGCGGGACTTGAAGAAATACTCGACCCCGTCGCTCTCGCCCGGACGCGGATCGCGCGTCGTGGCCGAGACCGAGAAGCGCAGCGTCGGATCCCAGGTCATCAGCCGCTTGGCCAGCGTGGATTTGCCTGCGCCCGAGGGCGAAGAAAGGATGATGAGAAGGCCGCGGCGGCTGGTATCGGGCATCGGAATTACTCTACGTTCTGGATCTGCTCGCGCAGCTGGTCGATCGCGTATTTCAACGCCAGACCGATCCGCGTCAACTCCGCATCGCCCGATTTCGAGCATAGCGTATTGGCCTCGCGGACGAATTCCTGCGCCAGAAATTCGAATTTGCGCCCCACGGGGCCGGTCTCGGCCAGAAGCGCGCGGGCGGCCTCGACATGGACGCGCAGGCGCTCGATCTCTTCGGTGACATCGGCCTTGATCGCGATCAGGGCCAGCTCCTGCGCGACCCGGTCGGGATCGGCCTCGGTGGCTTCCATCACCCGCGCAAGCGCAGCCTTCAGCGTCTCTGCAGCCTTCGGGGCGCGCGCGGCGGAGGCGTCAGCAGCCTCATCGGTGAGCGCGGCGATCTCGTCGATGCGCGCGGCCAGCAATGCGCCGGTCCGGGCGCCTTCTTCGCGTCGCATCGCGACGAAACTCTCGAGGACAGGCTCGAAACTCTCCAGCAGCGCGGCTAGCAGCGCCGCGGGATCCTCGATCGTGCCGCCCGAGTGATCGACCACCCCGCGCATCGCCATCAGATCGCTCGGTTTAAGCGGCGCCAGCGCCACGCCCTTGCGCTCGGCGGCGCGCTCGACCTTGTCGACGGCGGCAAGGGCGGCATTGAGCACGTCGGGCTCGATCCGCATCGCGGCGCTGCCTGCGGCCTGCGTGAGCTTGAGGTTCAGCGTGACATTGCCCCGCGCGACCCGGTCGCCGACCGCCTTGCGCAGTGCGGGCTCCAGCCCCTCGATATCGGGCAGCCGCAGCCGCAGGTCGAACCCTTTGCCATTGACCGAGCGCAGATCCCAGCTCCAGTCATGCCCCGCGCCGCTCCCCTGTCCGGCGGCAAATCCGGTCATCGAAACAGTTGCGGCGGCGGGCGCCCCCTCCGGGCGCGGCTCTGGAGCGGGTTTAACCATTTAAGAGTTTCTTTCCCCATATGACGAAAAAATGGCCTAACTTGGCCCCGGTAAGAGTTCAGTAACGATTTCGCCCTGACGGTCAACCGCAAGGCGGCATGAGCCGCCGGATCGCCGGGCGCGAGACAGCCACCCCGCGCCCGTGCCGCGCGGGACGAAGCAAGGGTGATTGAAATGGATCGCGAGACCGACAGCAACGCCGCATCCCCCGCCTCGGCCAAAGGTCGCCGGATCGGCAACGAGCTGCGCGCTTATTGGGAGGCGCTGCTGGCCGGCCGCCCGATGCCCGCGCGCGCCGATATCGATCCGCGCGGCATCGACCGCGCGCTGGAATTCGCCTTCATCCTCGAACGGGTCGCGCCGGGCATGGGGCGGTTTCGTCTCGCAGGGCAGCACATTTGCGACCTGATGGGGATGGAGGTGCGCGGAATGCCCCTGACCTCGCTTTTCGCGCCCGAGGGCCGCAAGCAGATCGCCGATCTGACCGAGGCCGTCTTCGCGCGCCCCGCCATCGCCGAGGCGCAGCTGGTCTCGGAGGCCGGGATCGGCAAGCCGGGGTTGGCGGGCCATCTGGTGATGCTGCCGCTGACGGACGATTTCGGGGCGGTGACGCGGGTGCTGGGATGTTTCGTGGCAGAGCCTCTGCGCAATACCGGCGAGGCGGAAGACATTCACGATGCAGGCCGCGCCCCGCGCCGTTTCACGGTCACGGGCGCCCGGATCAAGCCGCTGGAAATGCCGCCGCTGAACGAGCCCCGGCCCAAACCTGCCGGACGCGATTTCCGCGCCGCGCCCCAATTCGCGCAGCCCGCACCGATGCCCGCCAGCTCGGGTTTCGCCGAGGGCCAGACACCCTACACGCCACGCCCGAAAACCCGCGCCGAGCATCTGGCGGAGATGACGCCGGACGAGCGCCGCGCGATGTTCAGGGTGGTGCGTCAGGAAGGGTGAGACGATCGGCGCAGGCTCTCAACATCGGCCTGCAACGCCATGTCTTGCTTGGATTATTCGCTGTAGGCGTCGACCTTGGATTTGCCGTTCTCGCCAAGTTCCGACGTGTCGTCATGCGACGCATCGCTTTCGCGGCGGCGCATCGCCTCTTTCTGGGCCATCATCGCCACGACCCCGAGATAGAGAATTTGCGACAGCAGGAGAGCGGCCAGAGCAAGCCCGAGAATCCACCAGACGCCAAGCCCGGCGAGATAAGCGAGAGCGCTTTGGAACGTCAGGTAGATGACAAGACCGACCAGGTAATTCGAAAAACGCATCCCGCCGACGAACTCTCGAAAGTTGAATAGGTATTTCAGAATATACGAATACCGTGAATGTGACAACAATGGCCTAGAGCGCCTCCGATCGCCCCGGCGCGGCCTGCATCCGGTCAGGACCGCCCGTAATAGGCTTCATAATCATTCGCATGGGCCTCGGTGTCGCTGTCGTCGACATAGGCTTTCAGCTGCGTCAAATCGACCTTGTTGAGCACGATCCCCAGAAGTTTCGCGCGGATCAGCGGGTCGGAGTCGATCAGATGTTCCAGCAGACCGCGGCTGATGCGGCCGAATTCCGAGACGATCACGAGCTGGTCGAGGTCTTTCAGGATCGAGCGCACATCGATCACCGGCGCCATCGGCGCGAGGTCGAGGATGACGTAATCATACTGATCCTTGAGCGCGTCGAGCATCTGGTGGAACGCGGCGCTGCCCATGATCTCGCTCGAATGCGGGAAATCTTTTGGCACGAGGCCGGGGATCAGATCGACCTGCGTATCGCCGATCCGCAGCAGCACGTCTTCCCAGGTGCAGCGGCCCGTCAGGATATCCAGCAGACCTTTCTCGGATTTCAGCCCCAGATGGCGGCTCAACCCGCTCAGATGCGGGTCGGCATCGACCAGCACCACGGAATTGCCCGTCGAGGCGATCACCGCGGCGAGGTTGAGCGAGGTGATCGACTTCCCCTCGCCCGGTTTCGCCGAGGTCAGCCCCAGCAGACAGCTGTCGTCGCGCGGCGCAGACAGGCGGCTCGCCAGCCGGATATTGCGCAGCGTCTCGGTATATTTCGAGCGCATGTTGCTGAGCGAGTAGATCGTGGCCTCGGGGGCGTAGATCACCTTCGCGGCTTTCGTGCTGCCCTTGCCCTGCTGCGGCGGTTTGGTTTCGCGTTCGAGCCGCGCCGTCAGCGTGCGCACCGAAAACCGCGGTTTCTCGAACAGCTTCTCGATCCGCGGCAGGTAGCCGAGGAAATGCACCCCGAGATGTTCGGTCACATGCTCTGCCGTGCGCACGAAGCGATCGCTCCATTCGCGGGTCGCCGCGATCACCAGCCCGGTCAGAAGCCCCAGCACGATGCAGAGCATCAGGATCGTCTTGGTGCTGGGACCCGAAGCGTAAAGCGGCACTTCGGAGAGGTTGAGGATACGCACATTCGAGACCGGGAAGCTCTTTTGCTGGTCGATCTCCTGAAACTTGCTCAGGAAGCTCTGATAGAGCGCCGAAAGCGTATCGGCGCGCTGCTCCAGCGCCCGCAGACGGACCAGCGCAGGCCCGTTCTTGGCATCGTCGCCCACCGCCTTGTCGAGGCTCGATTGCAGCGCGTCGACCTTGGCGGAGGCCAGCGTCAGATCGCTGCGCGCCTGCCCCAGAAGCCGCCGCAGCGAAGCGAACAGAAGATCGCCGGTATTGTCGACACGCTTCTGGCTGGCGGCAATCTGTGCGGCGTCGTCGCCATAGACCAGCTTGGCGCGGGTGAGGTTCGTCAGCGCCCCCATCATCGCGGTGCGCAGCTTGGTGAAATCGGGATCGTCGCTGGCAGGCAGGCCCACCAGCACGTCATCGACCACCAGCCCGACGCGCCCGCCCTCGACGATTTTCTTCAGCGACGAGACCTGCGCCGCCGCGCGCGCCTGTTCGGCAATCGCCTCGGACAGATCGACATTGAGCGAACTGACCGCATCTTGCGAGATCGTGCTGTCGCGAGCCGAGACCAGCCCGTTGCGGGCGCGGAATTGCTCTGCCGCCTGACCGGCCGCGCGGGCGTCCTCTTCGAGCTGCGAAAGCCGCGCGCTCATCCATTCGGTCATCCGCTCGGTCGCGGCGTAATTGGCGTTCAGCACGTCCGAGACATAGACATCCGCGAACGCGTTGACGATTTCGGCGGCGACCTTCGGGTCGGTCCAGCGGTAATTGATCGCGAAGGCCGAACTGCGCCCCACCCGATACACCACGATCGACCGGCGCAGCGCATCGATGGCGGCCTCGCGGTTCTGGGCCTCGACCGTCTTGGTCGGAGCGGATGGCGCGGACTGACCGTCCGCAGCGGTCGCTCCGGTATCCTGCATCCCCGGATCGAACAGATCGCGCAGCTTGCGGATCGGCGTCGCCACCGTGTCGATCGCGCCCCGGATCATCGTCCGCGTCAACGGCTGCGGCGGGCTCATGAAGGCGGGATCGTTCTGCAGGTCGAGCCGGTCGACCACGCGCGAGATCACCGCATCCGAAGTGATGACCAGCCGCGCGCTTTCCATCGCACCGTCGGTGGTGCTCATGTCGCTGGTGGTGGAGACCTGCCGGATCGTGCGGTCGATATTGGCGTCGAGCAGCACCTGCGAGGAGGCATCGAAATAACGCGGCGTCGTCGCGAGGTAGAACATCCCCAGACAGAGCCAGCCCGCCACCGAGAACGCGATCGAGCGCCGCCTGCGCCGCAGCGCGGCCAGCACCCGCGACAGGTTGATCGTCGCGGTTGGCGCGGAGATCGGGTCGCGCAACGGGTCCATCCCCGACTGGTATCGAAAACCTTCTCGCGTCATTCCGCCCTCCGGACTGCAGGAGCCGCCCCGCCATAATGTTCGGGGCGCTTGCCCCCAAGGCAACCGGCAACGACCCCGACATGCAGGCTCAGGCGCAGGATTGCCTTATTGCGCGCCGTTTCGGAGAAAATTCCGGCAAGCATGAGACCGAGGCAGGCTGCGCTCTTGGCCCCGGCCAGCCCCGCCTGTGCGAGCCGCCCCGACAGCGGGCGCCCGGCCGCGACCACCTCGCCATGGGTCAGCCCCATCCGGTAGCGCCGCCGCATCAGCCAGCGCATCGTCGCGCGCGCCTCGGGCACGATTTCATGCGCGACCGCATCGGGCGCGAAGGCGATCTCGCCGCCGCGCGCCTGATAGGCCGCGAAAAACGCCGTATCCTCGCCGCCGCTGCGCCCCAGCGCTTCATCGAAGCTCAAGCCGTCGAAAGCAGGCGCGCGCAGATGGATCAGCATGTTGCAGGTGTAGCCGGTATGCGCATGCCCGCGCGCATCGACATCCGGCGTCGTGTTATGGATCGCCGAGCGACGCATCCAGCCCGGCGCAGTCTCCAGATGCTTCGCGCGGACCGGCCCCACCACGGCGGAGGTCGCGGCCTCATGCATCCGCCGTTCCATCCGCATCAGCCAGTCGGGCTCCACCCATTCGTCATCGTCGAGAAAGGCCAGCAGATCGGCGCATTGCGCCCGCGCCGCCTGCAAAATCGCATTGCGCGCGACCGAGATATTGCGGGCCGGGGCGTGCAGATAGATCAAAGGATGCGGGAACCACTCGCCGATCGCGTCGATCACCGGCCGCGCCGAGGGCGTGTCGTCATTATCCGCGACGATCACCTGAATCGTCAGATCCGGGCAGGAGGCGAGTGCCGCAAGCGAGGCCAGCGTGTCGCGCAGCTGAGCGCGGCGATAGGTGCAAACGCCGATGATGACGGTCCGGGGTGTCTTCATGCCTTGCCCTCCTTCGCAGTCCAGCGCTGCGCTTTGGCGCCCGCCGTCAGGCTTTGCGCCCAGAACCCTGCCGACCATGCCGCCTGCATCAGCCCGGCCAAGGGCCCGGCCAGAAATCCGGTCAGGCTGCGCGTCTCGCGGGCGAGCATCACGCCCACCGCGACACAGGCCAGCGCCCAGAGCAGCAGCGGCAGCGCGAAGACCCAATGCAGCGGCGACAGCACCGCCAGCGCCAGCCCGGGCAGCAGCGCCGCGACGATCATCTGCCGCTTCGCGGGCCGCATCCGATGCTTGGCGAGGTTACGCGCCCGCCCGCGCCCGAAGAGATAATATTGCCGTATCAAGCCGCGCAGGTTCTGGCGCGGAAGGTAATCGATCCCGGTGCGCGCGCTCAGCCAGATCCGGTAGCCCGCCATCCGCAGCCGATGATCGAGCTCCGCATCCTCGTTATGGGTGAAGCCCGGATCGTAGCCGCCCACCGCGCGGAACGCATCGCAGCGCATCAGCGCGTGATGACCGTGATCGACCCATGCGCCCTCGCTCCGGTTGCGATGGGCCGAGCTGCCATTGCCGAAACGCGAATTCTGCGCCACCGCGATCGCCTTTTGCAGCAGCCCCTGCCCGACCGCGTTCATCGTGACCGTGACCGAGGCCGCCCCCGTCGCCTCGGCCTCCGCAATCAGCGTCTCGCAATAATCCCGCGGGTAGATCGAATGGGCGTCGATGCGGATCAGATAGTCGCAACCCGCCCCGAACGCCTCCACGGCGAGATTGATCGCAGCGCTTTGATATTTCAGCGGATTGTCGATCAGGCGCAGCCAATCCGTCTGCGCCATCCGCTGCGTGACGATGTCCTGCGTGCCATCGCGCGAGCCGCCATCGACCACCACGACCAGCGCCTCGCCTGTCTTCGCGAAAGGGGCCAGCTGATCGAGCACCGCCCCGATATGGGCCGCCTCGTTCAGCGTGGGCACAATCACCAGAACTTTCGGATCGCTCATCGTCTCTCCTTTCGCTCAGGCCGCATGGGACTGGATCGGCGCGCGCAGCGCCGTCAGCATCGCCGCCCCATCCGCCGCGCTCGCCAGCCAGCTTGCGCGCTCACGGGCCGCGAGCGCGCTGCGCAGCGCCTCGAGTTCCTTGGGGCCGATCGGGGCCAGCGCATCCTCGACCGCGCTGATCTCGGGCGCGCTGACCTGCAGGCCGATCCCCTCGCGCGCCATCCGGCGTCCGATCTGGGTATGCGACAGCCCGATCGGCGGCGCGCCGAACAACCCGCCCTCGTAAAGGCGATTGGGCAGCAGCCAATCCGAATTTCCGCCCGGATCGAAGCGATCGAGCAACCACGCCAGATCGCAGGCGCCGTAAATCTCGGGCAGATCGTCGGGCCATGCGTAGCTGCCGCGAAACTCCAGCGCGTCATTGGCCTCGATCACCGCATGGAAATCGGGGATCACGTCGAGCGAGGGCCGCCCGCTGATCACCACCCTGTAGCGCCCCGGATTGCGCCGCGTCAGCCCGTCGAGCGTCTCCAGTGACCAGCGACAGCGCAGGATGCCGAACCAACCGATGGTGATCTGGCCCTGCGTGACCGGCGCAAGCCGCGCGCCCTGCGGGATCAGGCTCTCGGGCAGGAACGGCTTGTTCTCGACCAGATGCACCGGAACCGTATTGTGTTGATAAGGTTCGAGATATTGGCTCTCGAAGGCCTCCGAGGAGGTGACGATCAGATCGGTCTCGGCCAAGAGCCTGCGCTCGATCCGCCGCAATGCGCGCGACGCGGTGCCTTGGCCCAGCATGATCCGGTGAATGTCGAGCAACTCGTAGACCAGCGCGGGCTTATCCGCGAAGGCCGCGCGGGCGTGCCGCCCCAGCGCCAGCATTTCCAGATTGCGCGAGAGGATCACATCCACCCCGTCCGATACCAGCGCCCGCACCCGCCTGCGGATCTGCGGATAGGCGCGCGCCACGCTCAGCGCCCGCGCCGCAAGTTTGCCATCCTGCGTCCAACCGAGGATTTCGGCGGGCCGCTGCGGCGCACCGGGCAGCCGCTTGAACCCCGCGATCACCACCTCGGCCCCTGCCGCTTCCAACATCTGCACCCGCCGCCAGATCGCGGCATCGTCCAGATCATGCGCCAGATAGAGAAGTTTCATCGCCCCACCTACCCCGCGTCACTTCAGATCGCACAGGATCGAGCCGTCGAAACTGCAGCCCGTGCCCAGCGGCGTGTAGCGGAAGCGTTTGACCACCATCTCGACCGGCTCGTCAGGCGTCTCGTAACGCCCCATCCAGCGGTCGAGCGTCTCCGTCGCCCAGAGGCTGAAATAGACCTTCATCCGATGGGTCGGGATATGATCGGTGGCCTCGCGCACCAGTTTTCCATCGACGAACCAGCGCAACCGGTCGGGCTCCCAAATGATCGCGTAATCGTGGAACCCTTCCTGCCCGGGCGTCGCGATGTCGATGCCGCGCCCGCCCTCGTCTCCCTCGTCGCCAGAGACGTAACGATTGGTCCAGACGTAATCCGGCTGCTTGGTCAGGATCTCGAAATCGATCTCGTCATGGGGCTGATCGTGGACCGGCCCGGTATAGGTGAAGAAAGCGGCGTTGAACCCCGCACCCGCGCCGCTGCGGACGCGCGCCTCGAACGTGCCGTAGCTGAACCAGCCCTGCGTCTGGATCTCGCCGCAGAGATTGGGCATCGACCTGTTCGCGAGCGGCAGGAATTTCAGCGTGGCCCCGCCCTCCGGCGCAAGCCCGATGGCGCGGCGCGACCAGGTGCAGTTCTGATGATCGCCATTGCTCCAGCCGTCTGAGATATACCAGCGCGACGGCGCGACGCGGGTGAAGGTTTCCTCGAAGGGCGTGGTCACGAGGCCCTTGCTGTCCGCGTCCTCGGCCGAGGCGGCGAGTGTCGCCCCCATGGCCACAGCCAGCGCGCACCCGGCCACGAGGCCGCGCCTGATCATCCCACGAAACATGCAGATCCCCTTCATCAGCATCTGCTTCAAACGTGGCCCTCGGCCCCCCTCCAGCTAAGCACCTTCGGGCCCGCGCATCGCTTTTTCGCATGTTTTTCACCATCCGCCCAAAAATAGAGCACCGAAAGGGGGCAATGCGCGAATGGCGATGCATTTTGCAGGCGCAGCATTCGGCCTCACTTGGCGTGGCCCGACTCCGTTCCTAATGTCCAATCCATGACTGCTCCGTTGATCTCGATCGTGATGGCGAACTACCGGGGTGCGGCCTATCTGGATCGCGCCATCGCCTCCGTATTGGCACAGGATCATACGCATCTCGAACTGCTGCTGATCGACGATGCCTCGAGCGATGGCTCCGCCGAGATCGCCCGCGACTGGGCCGCCCGCGACGGGCGGCTGCGCTTTCACGAAATGCCACGCAACGGGGGGGCGGCTGCGGCGCGCAATCAGGCGCTGGACATGGCGCAGGGCGAATGGGTCGCGATCGTCGACAGCGACGATCTGATCCATCCGCAGCGCCTTTCGCGGCTGCTGGCCGCGGCGACCCGGCTCGATGCGCAGATGGTCGCGGATGACATGGTGTTCTTTTCCGAAACGCCGAATGCCGCCGGGCGCACGCTGTTGCAGCCCTTGCAGCTGACCTGCCCGCGCGAGGTCACCGCGCGCGACATGCTGGCCTCCGACGATCCGGCCAAGCCCTTGCCGCCACTGGGCTATCTCAAACCGCTTATCGCGCGGAAAACCATAGGTAATCTGCGCTACGACACCAGCCTCTCGATCTCCGAGGATCTGGATTTCTACCTGCGCCTGCTGATCGGCGGCGCGCGTCTCATGGCGCTGCCAGACCCGATGTATCTCTATCGCAGGCATTCGGCCTCGCTGTCTTACCGGCTGTCCTGCAAGGCGCTCGAAGCGATGCTCGATGCGCAGGCGCGGCTGAGCCCGCGCTGCCCGCCGTCGCTCTCGGAAGCGCTCGAGACCCGCAGGCGGGCGTTGGAGCATATGCTGCGTTATCAGCGGCTGGTCGATGACCTGAAAGCGCATCGCTGGGGCCCGGCGACGATACGTCTGGCGCGGGCTCCGGGGTTGTTCGGCAATCTCGTGGAAAGCCTGCGGGCGCGACGTCGCGCAAAGGCTCCGCAGGCCAAGCCGCGAGATGCGCGGGACCTGAGCCTTGGCGTGACCGGAAAAGGCGCGCAACTGGTGGTGCCCGAACCGCCCCCCGCAGGCGCGTGCTGGCCCGCGCCTCCCGCCGATCCGGCCGCCGAGATATCGGCGCTGATGGCGCGTCACAAGCTGCACGTCGACCCGCAGGATGCTGCAGGTGCATGGTTCGGCTGGATTGCCTCCGGTCAGGTCTGAGCCAGCCGTTCTGCACCTGCATTATACGCAATTTCCACAAAATCGCCGCGTGGTTGGGCAGTTAGCGCGCAAAACCGCGCCCGACCGGCCCTCCGGGGCGTTGCCGCTTGCAGGAATCGCCACCGACCTCTCACGCTTTGCCTATGCGAAACGGCGCAGCGACACGAACGGGGAGACACGGGATGCTGAAGGAACCGGTTGGCTTCATTACCATGGCCTTCGGCGCGCAGCGCTATCTCGATCAGGCCGATGCGCTGGCGCGGTCCCTGCGACGCCACATGCCGGGCCATCCGATCTGCCTTGTGACCGATCAGGTGCGCATGACCGACCTCTACGACACGCAGATCGGGATCGAGCGGCTCGATATGCCCGGCACGCTGCTCAAGACGATGCTCTACGATTACTCGCCCTATGCCGAGACCCTGTTCATCGACAGCGACTGCATCGCGGTGCGCCCGTTCCACGACCATATCGCGGCGATGCAGGACTGGGATTTCACCCCGGTCTGCGACACCTATCTCAAGCGCGGCGATCAGGATCTGTGGCTGGAAGATGTGGGGGCAGCCCTCGATAAGCTCGGCGGCGAGGTCTTTCCGAAATACAATGGCGGGGTCTATTTCTTCCGCAAAAGCCCCCATGCCGCAGAGGTCTTCTCTCGCGCGCGGCTGCTGCTGGAACGCCAGCAGGAACTGGGCATTCTCGATTTCGACAAGGCCGGTCCGGGCGAGGAGACGCTGATCGGTCTGGCACTGGTCGAGATGGGCGCGACCGATCTCTACAATGACGCGGCGGGGCTGATGCGCACGCCGCTGAACTCCACCGGCGAGATCGAGATCGACCCGATCCGTGGCCGGTCGCATTTCGTGAAAGAGGGCCGCGACGTCTCGCCCGCGATCGTCCATTTCTGCGGCGATTACGCGGCCCATCCGACCTACACGATCGCGCGCCGGATGCTGGAACGCGGTGCGCCGCTCAAGCCTCTGGAAGGCAAGGCGATCCATGCGGGCTGGAAGTTCGACAAGCTGCGGGCGCGGGTGCGCGGCAAGCTGCAGTCGATGGGGCGGCCCGCCTTGTCCTGACCCTCAGGAGGAGGCCTGCGCCCAACCCATCAGCTGCGCGCCTGCAAGGGCCGCCTCTGAAGAAATCCCGGTCGCCTGCGCCATCCGCGCGATCCGCGCAGGATTGGTCGAGGAAAACAGTACCGCGCGCATCCCTTCGATCCCCGCCGCATGCGCCATCAGCCGTGCGCCCAGATCGGGCGCATCCGGGTCGATGCCGAGCGCGACGGCCTTCTCCCGCGCAGGGCCCGGCTGCGAAAGCCGCGCTTCGAGCGCCCCGACCCCGCGCCCGATGAGCGAATGGGCGACCGTCTGCGCGCCCGTCGGGCAGGCGAAATCACCGACCGGATTTTCCCAACCTTGGGCGGGCATCTGATAAACGCTGTAAGGCAAACCCGCCCCCTGCCCTGCAATCGCGCGGCTTGTCTCGAATTGCGTCGCGGTGCCGAGCTCGCGCACCTTTCCCGCCGCGACGAGCTCTTGCAAAACCTCCAGCACGGCAGGGTCATTTGCGACTTCAGACGTGCATTCGTGCAAAGTCAGAAGATCGAGCTGGTCCGTCCGCAGCGCGCGCAGGCTCGCCTCGACGCTGGCGCGGATCTGCTCCGGGCCGAACTGCCCGAAACGCGGGCTGCGCGGTGCAGGCGGCGGCACGATCCGCGCGCCCCCGGGCACCCGTCCCGCCAGATGGGCGAGCTTGCCGTGAACGCGGAAGCCAAGTGTGATCCGCGACGGTGCGATACCCACCTTGCTCGACAAGAAGACCTGATCTCGCCGCCCCGCGATCGCCTCGCCCACGATCGCTTCCGCCGCGCCATGCCCGTAGAGCGGCGCGGTGTCGATCCAGGTGATCCCGGCCTCCAGCGCCGCCCGCAGCAGCGCGACCGCATCCTCGCGTCCTTTTCCTGCGTAAAGATGCGCTGTTCCGAAGCCGATCCTGCCCACCGATTACCTCGTTTGCGAAAACCCCAGGGCCTTTGCGCGCGATTGCTTGCGCGGCGGCCCGTCTGTTTCGAGACTTGCGAATGTGGGGAAGAAAACCAAGCAAAACGGGGGGCTCGGGATGCTTGATGCTGCAATTGCAAAAACAAACCTCGAAACTGTCGAACGACGCGGCGCTTTTGATGCGATTATAGTCGGCGCCGGAGCGGCGGGCGGTCTGGCGGCGGCGCTGCTTTGCGAGGCCGGGATGAAGGTTCTGGTGCTCGATGCGGGTTATCGCCCGTCGCTGGCGGAAGCGCCGATGCGCACGCTGGTCTCGGCGGCAATGCGGCGGATCGCGACCCCGCGCATGGCGCGGCTGCTGCCCTACCGGGTGATGAAACGCGGCGAGGGCTTCCTGCGCGATCTGGGCCGCCGTCGGCAGCCGGTGCAGACCCAATGCTACGCCTGGCCCACCGCGCCCGATCTGTTCGTCGACGATCTGGATAATCCTTACGAGACCGCGCCCGATGCGCCCTTCAACTGGATCCGGGTGCGCGCGCTTGGCGGGCGGATGGTCGTGCCGGTGCATGGGCGGCAATACCTGCGCCACGGGCCCGCCGATTTCGCCCCGATCGACGGGGCCTCGCCCAACTGGCCCTTCGCGCCCGATGCGCTGACGCCGTGGTACGAGATGGTCGAGCGGCGTTTGGGGCTCTCGGGCGGGCGCGAAAACACGCCCTTCGTCCCCGACAGCCTTCTGGCCGAGGAACGCCAGCCCGACGCGGCGGAGGCCGATGTGATGGCGCTTCTCGACGAGGCCTATCCCGGCGTGACGACGATGCTCGGGCGTTATGCGCCGCCGATGCCCGCGCTGGATCAGGCGGCGGCGACCGGCAACCTGTGGTGTCGCAGCGGCGCGGTGGTCAGCCATGTCGAGGTGGATGCCTCGGGCCGCGCTCGCTCGGTCAGTTTCTACGACCGCGAAAGCCGCTCGCGGCAGACGATCAGCGCGCCACATATCCTGCTCGCCGCCTCGACGGTGGAGAGCACGCGCATCCTGCTGGCCTCGCAGACCGAGAGACCCGGCGGGATCGGCGCGGCCTCGGGCGCGCTCGGACGCTATCTGATGGATCACGTCTCGATCAAGGCGGAGGGGATCGGCCATGCGATCGGTCCGGGCGAACCTGCCGACATGGAGGTCGGGCGCTGCCTCTACCTGCCCCATTTCGAGCGGCGCGATGCCCCGGACAGCCTCCTCGATCGCGGCTATGGCGTGCGCCTTTACCGGACGCCCGGCCACGGCGATATCTCCTATTTCACCGCCGTTTCGGATTCCGAGATGCTGCCGCGTCGCGAGAACCGGATCACCCTGTCGGAGCGCAAGGACGCCTATGGCTTCGCGATCCCGCGTATCGAGGTCACCCATTCCCCCGAAGAGCTGGCCCGCGCCGCCGAGCAACGTCGGGCGGTGCTGGAACTCGCGGAAATCCTCGGCGTGCGTCTGACGAGCATATCGACGGGGCCGAGCGTTCCGGGCGCTGCGATCCACGAATGCGGCTCTGCGCGGATGGGCACGGCACCGGAGAATTCTGTGCTCGACCCGTTCAACGAATGCTGGGACGCGCGCGGGCTGCATGTGATCGACGGCGCGGCCTTCCCCTCCGAGGGCAACCAAAACCCGACCCTGACGATCATGGCCCTGACCGCGCGGGCCTGCGCCCGGATCGTGGGCAACTCGTCGCCCGAGGCGGATATGCCTGCCGCCGAAACCGTCACCGCCTGAGCCCAAGGAGAGAGCGTTGAGCGCCGAAATTTGCGTCATCATCCCCGCCTATAACGCCGAGGCCACGATCGCGGACGCGGTGCGCTCGGCACTCGCGCAGCCCGAAGTCGCCGAGCTGCGCGTGATCGACGACGCCTCCACCGACGCCACGGCGCAGACCGCGCAGGAGGCGGCAGCAGGCGATCCGCGCCTGACCGTGATCTCGCGAAGCCACAACATCGGCCCGGCGGCGGCGCGCAATATCGCCATTGCCGAGAGCACCGCGCCTTATCTGAGCGTGCTCGACGCCGACGACTACCTGATGCCGGGGCGTTTCGGGCGGCTCGATCTGACATCGGAGGCCGATATCGTCGCCGACAATATCGTCTTCGTGCCCGAGGCGCGGCCCGATCTGCTGAGGCCAGAGGAGCTGCCCGCCGCGCCCAATGAGCCGCCGCGTGCGCTCGATCTGGCCGATTTCATTCGCGGCAACCTCTCGCTGCCCGGTCAGCCGCGAGGCGAGCTGGGCTTCCTGAAACCGGTGATCTCGCGCGCGTTCCTCGACCGGCACGGGCTGCGCTACAACGCGGCGCTGCGGCTCGGCGAGGATTGCGATCTGTATTTGCGGATGTTCCTCGATGGCGCGCGGTTCCGGCTGCAGCGCGATATCGGCTACGTCGCGCGGGTGCGGCGCGACAGTCTCAGCGGGCGCCACCGGGCCGAAGATCTGGGGAACCTGCTGAGCGCCGCCGAGCAACTGGCCCCGATGGTCGCACGCGATCCGAAAGCCGCGCCGCTGTTTCGCGCCTATCTGACGGAGATCCGGGCGCGCTATCTGCTGCGCGATTTCCTCGACGTGAAACGGCGCGCCGGGCTTGCAGCGGCGCTGCGTCATTCGGCGCGGCCCTTGTCGAACCTCGGCCCGGTGCTCGGCGGGGTCGCGCGCGACAAGCTCGCGGCCCTGCGCAAGGCGGAGGCGCCGCCCCTGCCCGATCAGCGTTATCTCCTGCCGCTGGAATAGGAAAAAGGCGGCCCGTGATGAGCCGCCTTTCGCGTTGGAATATCTTAGGTTTCTAGCCTTTGACCTGCGCCGGAAGCAGTTGGAACTCCACAATGTCGCCGGGCATCAAGGGCGCATCCATCGCCAGCACCTCGGCGTCGTTTGCGCCCTTGCGATGGACCCGCACCTGAAGCGCATCCTCGGGCCGTTCAATCGCGGTCAGAAGCCCCACGATCCGCTCCTGCAAGACGCGCTTGCCGCGGATTTCGTCCAGATCGGCCTCGACCTGTCGCAAGGTTTCCAGCCGCGCCGCGGCCGCCCCTTCGACCGCATCCAGCCGGTCCGCTTCGGCGGACGCGATGTCCTGTCGCGCCTTCAGGATCGCGCTGCGCACATCGAGCGCCTGCGTCTCGACCGTCGCCGCGACCCGCTGCGCATCCAGAAGCCGCGCATTGGCGGCAAGCCCCCGGTCGGCCAGCGTATTCATCGCATCGGTCTGCTTCTGCGCCAGAGCCTGTTGCTCCTCGAGCGAGGCGGATTTCTTTTCGAGCGCCGCGATCTCGGAGTTCAGAAGCTCCAGCCGCCCGTCGATCAGGGTGATCCTACGCTTCGTCTCTTCGCGGTCGAGCTCGAAAATCTTGCGCTCGCGGTCGCGCAGCACCTCGCCGCTCGCATCGTTTTGCAGTGGCGGGAAGTCGATCGTCTCGGCCCCGTCGACCTCGGCGATCAGCCGCGCGCGACGTGCGCCGAGCGTATCTTCCTTCTGCCGCAGATCGCTGAGCAGCGTTTCCGCCTCCAGCCGCGCCCGCAGCGGATCCGTCTCGCTCAGCCCCGCCATCGGGATACCGCCCGCCTGCGCCAGGGCCTCGCGCGCGGTCATCCCCTCGCGGAAATCGACCTTGCCGCCCGTGCGCACCAGCCCCGACACATAGACCGGCGGGCGCTGCGCAATCGCGACAGAGACGCCGGGCATATCGGTGATGCCGAGCTGCTGGATCAGCCGATTGGCGATCTCTTCCGACAGATCGGACGGGGTCGTGGTCTCGGCCTTCATCGGCCCGAGAAAGGGCATCGTGAGAATACCTTGCTCGTCGACCGTATATTCGGTCGGCCAGCTATCCCATTCGCGCATCACCGCGCTGATCGGATCCCACGCCATCACGCGGATCGACAGCGCGTCGCCCGCGACGATGGTCTCGGAAAAGCCGGCGCTGGCGGGCAGAACCATGCCCAGTATCAGCGCCAGCCGGAGTTTCATGGAGCGCACCACCTCAGCGCGCACCTTTCGCAAAGAGCACCGCCGGGATCGTCATGAACAGCACCCAGATATCGAGCATCGGCCGCCAATTGCTCACATAGAAGCGATCCAGTCGCACGCGCTCGCGATAGGTCACATCGGATCGCCCGCTGACCTGCCACATTCCGGTCACGCCGGGGCGGCTTTGGAGGTAGTGAAACCGCGACTGGCCGTAGTTTTCCAGCTCGTCTTCGACCACCGGGCGCGGGCCGACGATGCTCATCTCGCCGGTCAGCACATTCATGATCTGCGGCAGCTCGTCGAGGCTGAGCTTGCGCAGCACAGCGCCAATCGAGGTCACCCGCGGATCGTCGTCGAGCTTGCGCTGTTCTTGCCAGATCGCGCGCTGATCCGGGTTCAGCATGAGGTGACGTTCGAGCACCTCATCGCCGTTTGTCACCATCGAGCGGAACTTCCAGCAGCGGAATTCCCGCCCGCCGAAGCCGATCCGGCGATGGCCGTAGAACAGCGGACCACCGTCGGACAGCTTGATCATCAGGCAAAGCCCGAGGAACAGCGGCGCGAAAAACGGCGCGATCGCCAGGACGATAAGAAGATCGAGAGCACGTTTCACGCGCCCGCCCACAGGGATCTCATAGCTACGCGGCGCTTTAGGCAGAGGCACCGGCGGATTGATGACGACAGCATTGGCATCGAAGTTTCGTATCGAACTGAAGGACAT
This sequence comes from Thioclava sp. ES.031, assembly GCF_002563775.1. Lineage (NCBI taxonomy): Bacteria > Pseudomonadati > Pseudomonadota > Alphaproteobacteria > Rhodobacterales > Paracoccaceae > Thioclava > Thioclava sp. ES.031. The sequence continues at coordinate 2,121,601 of NZ_PDJO01000001.1, forward strand.
TTCCCCACTCCATGTTTCAGTTTTCCCCCCTTAATGCCCGCCCTTCCTGTCTTGCCTCATGATCGCGTCTCGTTCTGAGATGTTCTTTACTTTGGGTTAATGATGTTGACCGGACGATCACATTGGCCAACGTTTTTTTGATGAATGGAGGTTTTCTGCAGTCGCAAAATGCAGCTGCGGCGATGCAGGCGCAGAAAATAGGAGCTTGCCTTAGTTTTGACGCAATATTCAGCGGTCGAATAACGGATTTGACGGGGTCATCGGTGTCAAATCCCGCGTATACAGGCTGAACGCTTCAGTTTAGCTGCGGACAAAGAAGGACGCGATTCGCCACATTTGGGGCAAATTCCGCTCTCGCAGGGCACGGCGCAATTGCCAGAGCATCGAGCGTTTGAGGATCGCGCGCATCCGTTTTCCGGTGGGACCGAGCCGCCCTAGCGCGCGCAGCTGCGCCTGCAGCGCCGGGTCCTCGATCAGTTCGGGCGCGCCCAGCGTGGAGAGCGTAAGACGTTGCAGCCGCGCGGTTTCCTCGGTCGAGAGCGGCGCATCGCCCAGCTTGGCCGCAGCGTGCAGATGGGCCATCGCCTCGGGCCACATCCGCTGGCGGGCAAAGACCGTGGCTTTCGCGATCTCGATCAGCCGGGGCCGCTCCGCGTCGGGGATCTGCGCCCAGAGCGTCGGCCCGAACAGCTCGCGATCGGCCATACCGTCAAATATCTCGGTGAAAATGCGGCGATTGAACGCAGCCCAGCGTTCGGCATTCTGTTGCGCGGCGAATTCCTTTCCCGCCTCGCCCCGTGCGCCCTCATGTTCGCGGTGGTGAAACACGATCTGGTCCAGTTGCACCCCTGGAAGACGCCGCGACAGACGCAGGATCATCTCGTAATCCTGCGAGCGCATCAGGTCCTCGCGAAAGCCCCCCACCGCCTCGTAAGCGGCACGGCGCACCATCAGACCGGGCTGGAAAATATGGCAGCCTTCCAACAGATGCGGGAAAATCTCGTCGGGGGCGGAGTCGCGCATGTAACCGGCCGGGCGCAGCATATGCTCGCCCGTCTCGGGATCGCGCTCGAAATCGCAATGCCGCCCCGCGCAGAACATCGCGAGCGGGTCCGCTTCGAGCGCGCCGGCCAACGCCGCGCAGGCATGGGGCAGCAGAATATCGTCGTCATCGACGATCCAGATCAGATCGCCCGTGACCATTTTCAGTGCCCGATTGAGCGCCTTCGCCTTGCCGGAATTCTCTTGATGATGCACTCGCAGCATTTCGCCGTAACCGGCCAGAACCTGCTGCGTGTCATCGCTCGACCCGTCATCGATCACGAGGATCTCGTCGGGCTTACGGTCTTGGGACAAAAGGCTTTCGATCGTCTCGCCGATCAGCGCGGCGCGGTTGAAGGTGGGGATGATGACACTGACCCTGGATCTCACCGCACCGTTCCGATCATCGAAAAAACCTAGACAATTCTGCACCTGCATAGTCAACATTGTCAAAGGCAATATCCCGCCCCGGATCGCGATGACCCGGGCCGCCGGTCATCTTGCCCCGAGAGGTATGCGCATGGGTCTGGCCCGAAGCTCTGCACGCGGAGCCGCGATCAACATGGTCGCGATCGTCATTCGAATGGGTCTGAACATTCTCGTCGTCACGCCGATCGTGGCGCGCATCCTCGGCCCCGAAAGTTTCGGCCTCGCGGCGATGGCGATGACGCTGTTCGGGTTTCTGCTGCTGTTCGGCGATGTCGGCCTCTCGGCAGCGCTGGTGCGCACGCGCGATCCCTCGAAGATGCTGTGGTCCACGGCGTTCTGGGCGACCGCGCTGCTCGGCACCGGGTTTCTGCTGATCGCCATCGGCACTGCCGGTCCGCTGAGCGCCTTCTATAACGAGCCCGCCGTCGCCCCCCTCGCCCGTGCCATCGGCATCGCGATGCTGTTTCAGGTGATGCTGTCGATCCCGGTCGCCTGGCTGCAACGCGAACATCGGCTGCACCATGTCGCCATCGCCGATATCCTCTCGGTCGCGGTGGCGGCGGTCGTGACCATAGGCGCAGCACTTTTGGGCGCGGGCGTCTGGGCGCTGATCCTGCAGCAGATCGTGCTGGCGGTGACGAAATTCGTGACCATCCTCGTCTTCGCGAAGCTGCCTCTCTCGCCGCGTTTCCACTGGGCAGAAATCGCGCCGCTGATGGGGTTTTCGACGCGGCTGACGATTTCCAGCCTCGTGTCCTATTTCAACACCCAGACCGACACGATCCTCGTCGGCAAATTCCTCGGCACCGATGCGGTCGGCCTCTACAGCCGCGCCTATCAGCTGATGCAGCTGCCCGTGCAGGTGATCGCGCGCGGCATGGCCTTTGCCGCCTACCCGGCGATGGCGCGGGTGACGCATGACCGCGAATGGCTCTCGGCGCTTTACCTGAAGCTGATCACCGCGGTGGGCTTCATGGTCTTTCCGATGACCTTCGGCCTCGCGGTCGCCGCCGAGCCGCTGATCCTCGTGCTGCTCGGCCCGAAATGGATCGAGATCGCCCCCACCTTCGCGGTGCTCACCTTCACCGGCATGACCCAGAGCTTCGTGGTGAACGGGACCGATCTGCTGATGGCCGACAACCGCACCGACCGCATCCTGCGTTGGGCGATCATCCGGCTGGTGGTGCTGGTGCCCGCCTTCGCATTGGGGGTCTATCTCGGCTCGGTTCTCTGGCTCGCGCTCTTCTTCAGCGTGGCCAGCATCGTGCTGCTGGTCCCCTTCCAGATGGAGATCAACCGCCGGGCAGGCCTTGGCCATCGCCAGATGCTCGCGCGCCTGCTGCCGAGCTTCGTCGCCGCTTCGGGCATGGCCGCGGGCGTCTATGTGCTGAAACTGTGGTTCGACGGTCTGGGTTTGCCCGCGCTGATCGCGCTGCCGGTATTGGTGCTGGCGGGGGGCGCGCTTTATCTCGGGCTGCTGCGGCTCGGCGCGCCCGCGTTCCTGCGCGACATCCTCGGCATGGCGGATCATTTCCGCAAAAGCCGCACAAGCTGACCGCGTTCAGCCAGCCGCGGCCCGCTCATACAGCCCATCCCAATAGGCCGCCGCATCCTCGGGATCGAACAGCGCCCGCGCCTGCGCATGGGCGGCGCGGCGCATCGCACGATAGGCGTCGGCATCGGCGAACATCTCTTCGAGCCGCGCGATCCCCTCCTGCGCCATCCGCTCGGTCTCGGCCACGAACATCGCCTCGCAGTCGACGGTGCCGCGCTGCGACCATTCGGGCCGCCATTCGTCATCGCCCGGCGTGCGCGGACACCCGACCAGCGCCCCCGAGACGCCATCCTCGATGAATTCGGGAAGCGCGCGCTGATCGGTCGCCAGAACCGGCGTGCCGTGGATCATCGCCTCCACCGCCGAGAAGCCGAACGTGTCCGAGAAGGTCAGCAGCGCCGCCGCATGGCTATTGCGCAAAAGCTCGACCACCTGAGCGTTCGGCATCCGCGCGTGATGCGTGACATTGGGCAGGTTGAGCAGATCGAGATAGGGCTGGAACACCTCCTGCCGCTCCGGGTCGCTCCAGATCGACCCGCCGCAGGTGAGGCTGGAGATCACGTTGAAATGGAACGGCAAGCCGCGTTTCAGGGCCAGTTCCGCCATTCGCGCGACCGAACATCCCCCTTTGCGCGCGAAATGCCCGCCGACGAAGGTGATCTGATAGGGCGGCTCCAGCGCGATCTCCTCATGCGCGTCCTTGCCCGGGTGGAGCGACGGGTAGCGACATTCCAGCTTGTCCAGGAGCCGCGCCTGATCGGTGGGCGACAGCCGGGATTTCGCGACCGTCGCGCGAAAGCTCTCGCAGGCGAATTGCGAGATCGCGACGATCGCGCGGCAGCGATCCGACAGCAAAATCCGATAGAGCATCGCCTCGTAGCCCGAGCCCTCGCGCCCGAAGACCCGCGGCAGGTCGGATTCGAAGCCGATCACGAAGGGTTTGCGCCCGAGCGGGATACGGTTGAAGGCGTGGATCAGGTCGCAACGATGCGCCGAGACCGGATCGAACAGCGTCACCCCGTCATATTCCGAACGTATCCGGTTTAACGGCACGAAAATCTTGCGCTCGATTCGGTGGCGCGACTGGCGTGGCCCGCTGAAATCCCACGGATAGCCCACCGGCGCGAGCACCTTGAGCGGCCTCGAGTCTGTCTTGATAGTCATGACGCCCCCATCGACTCGTCACGGCACATTGCGCGGCCTTTGACACCCCTCGCAGGCCGCAGGGTTCAAGCTAGGACCGCCCAAGCCCCGCCAGCAAAGAAAAACCGCCCGCTTTCTGCATTGCAGCACCCGCGCGCCTGTTTCTTACGCGCTGTTGAGCGGTTTCGGGCCGATGCGCGCATCAATCGGGCTTTCACGACTGCCCGCGAGATCATCACCTTGTCACGAAACCCGCCGATAGTTTCGCCACTCGGGGCAAGGCCCGTCCGGGAGCCGGCAAAGCGCTGGCCCGCCCTGCCGGGTCGCGCGAGGATCGGCGAAAGGGGTGCGGCTCGCGCCCGCTCAGAGGTGTTTCGACGCAAGATGATCTCCCGCCGCGACACGATCACGTTCTCGCCCGAGGCGCTCGCATTCGCGATCGGCCTGATCGCGCTGAACTGGATTCCGCTGATGGGGTCCAAGGCGGCGCTGGTCTATCTGGCGGCGATGGCGGCGCTGGTCTTCTGGCAGCCGCAGCGCATCCTCGACGAAGGCTACGCCACCGCCGCGATCTGGGTGATGATCGGCTGGTGCCTGCTGTCTTTCCTGTGGTCGAACTACCCCTCGCAGACGATCCGGCACGGGCTGCAACTGGCCCTGACGGCGAGCATGGCGGTCGCGGCGGGCTTGCGGCTCTCGACGACGACGGTGCTGCGGGTGCTGCTGGTGACGGGGCTGATCCTGGCGGTCTGCCAGTTCGGGATCGGGCGGATCAGCGGCTCGGGCGCGTGGCTCGGCCTCTACAATTCCAAGAACCAACTGGCGCAATTCGCGATGATCCCGATGCTCGTCGGTCTGGCGATCACGCTCGACCGGCGCGGGCGGCGCTACCTGCTGCCCGGCGTGGTGGCGCTGGTGGCTGGGACATTCCTGCTGATCGTGGCCGATTCCGTGGGCGCGATCCTCGCCGCGATGGGCGCCTGCACGGCGATGGTGGCGATCAAGTTCCTCAACCGGCTCGGACCGTGGCAGAGGCTGCTGGTCGCGGGCAGTTCGGTCCTGTTGATCGCACTGATCGCGATCGCGGTTTCCGGCTTCTTCGACGAGCTTTCGCAGCTGATGGTCCGGCTCACCGGCAAGGACCTGACCCTGACGGGGCGCACGACGCTCTGGCAATCCGCCTTCGACGAGATCGCGAAACATCCGCTGCTGGGCGAAGGGTTTCGCGGCGTCTGGGTGGTGGGCAACCCGCTGGCCGAACGGCTCTGGGCGGAGTTCGGGATCGCCGACAAGGTGGGCTTCCATTTCCACAACACCTTCATCTCGAACACGGTGGAGATCGGGCTAATCGGCGGCGCGATGCAGCTGGGCCTGTTCCTCTACACACTCTATTTTCTGGTGCTCTGGGCGATCCGCTCGCCCAGTTTCGAGTCGCTGTTCTGGGCGGGCTACATGGTGCGCGAGGTGATCCTCGTGAACAGCGAGGTGATGTTCTTCGCCGAATTCGCCGCCGATACGGTGCTGATGTTCATGGCGATCGTGGTGGCACGGCGCTACCAGCTGTCGCTGCGCGCGCCCGCGCCCCGTTCGGGAATTGCTCGAACCATCGGTGGCCCTGCCCGTTTCTCCGATCGGTTCGCCGGATGAGCGCCCGCACTGTCGACATCACGCTGGTCATGGACCCGCGTTTCACCGGCGGCACGGCGCAGGCCTTCCGCACCGATGTGCTGGCGTGTCGTGCGCGCGGCATGCGCGTCGGCATCGAGTTCTTCGAGGCCGGTGCCTTCTACCTGCCGACCGAAGCCCCCAATCCGACCCTGCTGGAGCTGGCCGATCTCGACGATATCGTGCTGAGCCCCGACCGCAGCGCGATGACCTTCCTGCACAATCCGCAGATTTTCGGGCGTGCACAGCTGGGCCGCGCACCGCGCCCGCCGCGCCTGCCGAAAAGCGAGCGGATCTTCGTCGTCGCCCATCACCCGCCCTTCCTCGGCGATGGCGCGCTGGCCTATGACCCGCTCGGCACCGATCAGGCGATTGCGCGACTGCTGCCCGAGCCGAAGACCGTCGAATGGCTGCCGGTCTCGGGACTGGTGCGGGCGCAGTTGCGCAGTTTTCAGCCCTTCCTCGCGCTCCATGCGCAGGATTGGCCCAACAGTTTCGACACCGGCCAATGGCAGCCCAAGCGCGAGAAACTCCAGCCGGGCCTGTGGACCATCGGGCGGCACGGGCGCGCGCATGAGGATAAATGGCCCGACGCGGCGGAGGATATCGCAGCCTCCCTGCCCGCGCGTCGCGATCTGCATCCGCGCGTTCTGGGCGCGGAGGCGGAGTTCTTCGCCAGCCGCGGGGTCGATGTGTCGGGCTGGGACATCCTGCCCTTCGGCACCGAGGATGTGGCGGGGTTCCTCGATGGTCTCGACCTGTTTTCCTATTTCCACTCGGCGCGCTGGCGCGAAGCCTTCGGGCGCACCGTGGCCGAGGCGATGATGATGGGGCTGCGCTGCGTGCTCGATCCGGCGCTGCGCCCGACCTTCGGGCCGCACGCGCTCTATTGCCACCCGCGGGAGGTCACGCAGGTGGTGTCGCGCATCCGCGAGGCTCCGAACGGGCACCGTCTGGCGGCGATGCAAGCGGGCGCGTGGTGCCGCGCGGAGTTCGACATAGCCCAGATCGGTGCGCGGCTGGATGCGCTGGCGGCGAAGCCCGCGCGCCGGTTGAGCCGCGGCATGCGGACCGCCTCGCCGCTGGTCACGACGCGCAAACTGGTGGGGTTTCGGCGCCGCGCGGCGGCAAGGGAGGCCGCGCAGTCCTAGGCGCGACCGCCGCCTGTGATCAGGCGATCTTCGCCGCGCGCAGCTCTTCCAGTTCTCCCACGTCCGGCAAGCGCATATCCGGCCCGAACCCCGCGATCCGCCCGCAGACCCGCGCGGCCAGCGCCATGATCGTGAGCGTCGGGTTCTGGTTGCCTTCGGAAGGAAAGACCGAGCCGTCGATGACATAGAGCCCGCGCGTCTCCCAGACCCGGCCTTGCGGGTCGACCACGGAATTCTCGGGCGCCGTTCCCATCCGCGCCGTGCCGCATTCATGGATCGACGCACCCGGAATCCCCGGCCCCTCGGAGAGCCGCGTCACATCGACCTCCAAGGCCGCCGCCAAGTCCCGCAAGGCCGCGATCTGGCGTTCGGCCATGCTGCGTTCCTCGGGGCTGTGCTCGATCGAGACATGCGGCACTGCGATCCCGAAAGCATCCTTTCGCGCACTCAGCGTGACCCGGTTCTCGCGACGCGGCAGCATCTCGGAGTCCGAGACGGCAGTGAAATGCGACTCCCCGGTGGTTTTCGGCACCCGGTAGATGCGCACGCCGAAGCCGCGCTCGGGCGTGTTCTGCGCACCGTGGCGCTGCTCGAAATGCGGCAGATAAAGACAGCGCCAGACCTCGGGCACCGCCTGATCGCCCACCAGCCCCGCGCCATTGCCCTCGATCTGCGCCGTCACATGATCCATCAGATTGCGCCCAAGCGCGTCCGAGGCCCGCCCCAGCGCGCCGGGTTTCCCGCCGCGCTCGGAGGCCAGCAAAATCCGCGTCGTCTCGATGGTGGAGGCCGCGAGCAGCACCTTGGGCGCAACGGCGCGCCGGATGCTCGCGGTTTCGCGGTCGTGGAAGCAGACCGCCCCGATCTCGCCATCGGCACCGATCTCGACATGATCGACAACCGCGCCCTGCCGACAGCTCAGCCGCCCCGTGCCCGCGGCGATCTCCAGCGCAGGCAGCGGCGGGGCGTATTGGCCCAGCATCGGCTCGGCGCCCGGAAACGCCTCCCCGATCGTTGCGATCAACTGCGCCTCCGCCGGATCGGGGCTGCGGATCTCGGACAGCAGGCTCGGCGGGATCCAGCGCGAGCCTGTCGCGCCCCCCGACAGCCCCAGATGCCGCTCGACCATCTCGTACCACGGGTCGATCTCGTCGCTGCCGAACGGCCATGCGGGCGAGCGCCCGTCGCGCGGCGCGAAATCGTCCGGCCCGAGGCGCAGATATTGCCGCCCATGCGTCGGCACCACCATCCGCCCGCCAAGCGCATGCACGCGAAACCAGTGGAACGGCTTGTCGGGATCGGTGGCGTAGGGATTGTCGAGATCATCCACGAAGAGATCGGGCGCGGTCGGCCAGGCGTGGCATTGGGTCTGGATCGGCTGGCGCTGCCCGCCCGCCTTGCGCACCATCCGCTCGCCCCGACGCACGACGGCGCGCGGCAACATCCGGATCAGCCCGGGCCGCGCGACCTTGCGCAGCCCGAAGGAGACCAGATTTTTCATCGGCGCCCGCATTGCCGGCGCGGCGAACCCGGCATCCAGCAACAGCACATCCAGCCCCGCCGCACATAACAGCGCCGCCGCCAGCCCGCCTGCCGCCCCCGCGCCCACGATGATCGCATCATAGCGCGTCGGGTCCTCGATCTGCACGAGGTCGGTCTGGGCGAGTTGGACTGCCATGCGGGGGACCTCCGGGTTATGTGGCTCGGCTCAGGGCAGGACGAGATCGACGCGTTTCGTCATCTGAGCCGTGATTGTCGGGAATTGCGCCATGACCGCGCCCACCACCAACCGCGCGCCGGTCAGGCTGAGATGGTCGTCGTCGTGGTAATAGACCTTGCCGCCGGTCGCATTGGTGCAGCGGGTCGCGTCGCAGAAGATGTCCTGCGGGCGCACATGGAAGAGATGCGGGTCGTCGATCGCGTCGAGCACCGCCTGTGCCCGGCCCGCGCGCGCCGCGTAGGATGCGCGGCTCACCGTCACCGTGGGCCACCCGCCGCCAGCGAGGAAGCTTTGCTTCGCGGCGATCTCGGGCACGTTCCAGCCCGCCTCAGGCACCGGATGGACATAGAGGACATAGGCCCCGGTCGAGAGGAACTCCTCGACACCCTTATGCAGCGCGGCCTCGGCCAGCGCGGGCCCGGTGATCGACGGATCGACCCCGATCTCGGAGGCCACAAGCACCTGTTTCGGCCGCCGCCACGGATATTCGTGTCCGCCCTCGCCATTGTCGAAGAAATCGTCGCTGAACAGGTTCTGCAGCCGCCCCGAGGCGATGATCAGATCGGGGCGGACTTCGCGCAGATAGGCCATGTTCTTGTTGAAGACGTCGTTGCAGTCCTGCGCGCCGCGATGGACGCCCGGGGCGGTGCCGCAATAGGCCGTCGTGACCTGCGCGAAGCGCCAGCCCCGCCCCTCGAGCGCCGCGCGCAGCGGTTCGGCAAGCGCATCGGCATGGCTGTCGCCCACCAGCACCGCGAGCGGCCCGCCGGGGTTCACGTCGCTCACGCAGACCGGATCGGGCGGCAGGTTATATTCGGCGGGCGTCTCGGCCCAAGGCAGGCATTGATCGCGCAGCGGGTTGATGTCGTCCTTCGCGGCCAGCAGCGTCGCCACCTGCGGCGGCACGCGCCACGGCGCGCCTCGGATCAGATGCAGCGTCGCCCCCACCCCGATCAGCGCGACAAGCGCCGCCGCCGAGGCCGAAAGCAGCACCGAGCGGCGCGGCAGCAGCGGCACGATACCTTTGCGATGGCTGCGGAACGGCTGCTCGACGTAGCGCCAGCTGAGATAGGCGAGCCCGAGGCTCAGCACCGACAGAGCCAGCATCAGCGACAGGCTCGGATCGGCGAGCGAGCGCATCCGCGCGAAGGCGAAGACCGGCTGGTGCCAGAGATAGGCGGAATAGCTGATCAGGCCGATACCCACGACCGGACGCAGGCTCAGTACCCGCGCCACCGCCGTACCCTGCCGCGCGAAGACGAGGATCATCAGCGTGCCCACGACGGGCAGCAGCGTCGTGAAGGATGGGTGCGGGGTTTCCGCGTCGAAGAGGAAGTAGGAGGCGAAGAGCATCAAAGCCCCCGCGCCCCCCAGCCAGCCATTCGCACGCGGCGCGCGCCACAGCATCCAGAAGGCCCCGAGGCCGCCGATCATCAGCTCCCACGCGCGGCTCGGCAGCAGGAAGAACCCGGCATCGGGCGACGCGAAGGACCAGTATTGCGCAATCGCGAGCGACAGCACCCCGATCGCGAGCACGATCCCGAAGATCATCTTGCGCCCGAAATGCCAGCCAAGCGCCAGAAGCGGCGGGAAGAGGATGTAGTACTGCTCCTCGATCGCCAGCGACCAGGTGTGCATCAGGGGCTTCATCTCGGAGCCGAGCGAGAAATACCCGCTCTCCTTCCAGAACAGGATGTTGGAGACGAACAGCGCCGCCCCCACGATGCTCTGGCCGAAATCGCGCAGCTGATCGGCGAACATCCAGGCCCATGCAAATGGCAGACAGGCGAGGATCACCACGAGAAGCGCAGGCAGAATGCGGCGCGCCCGGCGCTCGTAGAAGGTCAGGATGGAATAGCGGTCGCTCTGAAGATCCTGCACGAGGATCGTGGTGATCAGGAAACCCGAGATCACGAAGAAGATATCGACCCCGATGAAGCCCGCCTGCGCCCCCGGCACGCCCGCGTGAAACAGGATCGCCGAGATCACGGCCACGGCGCGCAGCCCGTCGATTTCTGAACGGTATTTCATAACACCCCCTGACAACGCATCACGGAGAGACTTGCCGCCCCGTCGAGCGACCCGTCGCGCAGTCCCCGCGCACGCCTGCTAATTCCCTTCAAATTCGCGCCGGTCTTGGTGCCGCTTGCGCCCTATTGGCGAGGGTCAGCCCGTTACCCACGAAAGGCTGCACCCCGCTGCCGCGCCCGGGTCGGACGCGCCCCACATCGTCAAGTAACGACCCGTCGATCAGGCCTGTCCACGGTTTTTCAAACCGGACTTGCCGTGCAGGTCCTTTTCCCGAGAGGGCGTTTAAAATTCATGCAACAGGCAAATGCTCAGCCCGCAAAATGGGTGGTTTCTGCATCGCGGCGCGCCCGCAACGCAGATAAAAAAGGCCCGGACACAAGGGTCCGGGCCAATCAATCCGTTGAAACGTGCCGCAGCGCGGCGCGCGCTTATTGCGACGCGGCTTTCGCGAGCTTGCGGCGGTCCTGCAGTTCCTCGGCGACGAGGAAGGCCAGTTCCAGCGACTGGCTCGCATTCAGACGCGGGTCGCAGGCGGTGTGGTAGCGCGAGGACAGATCGCCATCGGTCACGGCGCGCACGCCGCCGGTGCATTCGGTCACGTCCTTGCCGGTCATCTCGAAATGCACGCCGCCGGGGATCGTGCCCTCGGCTTTGTGGATCGCGAAGAATTCCTTCACCTCGCGCAGCACGGAATCGAACGGACGGGTCTTGAAGCCCGAGGCCGATTTGATCGTGTTGCCGTGCATCGGATCGCAGGACCAGACGACATTCGCGCCCTCGGCCTCGACCGTGCGGATCAGGCGCGGCAGGTGATCGCCGACATTGCCCGCGCCGAAGCGCGCGATCAGGGTCAGACGGCCCGCCTCGTTTTCCGGGTTCAGCTTCTCCATCAGCACCTTGAGGTCGTCCGCGGTGGTGGTGGGGCCGCATTTCAGGCCGATCGGGTTCTGCACGCCGCGGCAGAATTCGACATGCGCGCCGTCGGGCTGACGGGTGCGGTCGCCGATCCAGATCATGTGGCCGGTGCCCGCAACCGGCAGGCCGGTCGTGGAATCGATGCGGCAGAGCGCCTCTTCATATTCCAGCAGCAGCGCCTCGTGCGAGGTGTAGAAATCGACCGAGCCCAGCTCATGCGCGGTTTCCGAGGTCACGCCCGCGGCCCGCATGAAGTCCATCGCCTCCGAAATCTGATCGGCGACCTGACGGTATTTCTCGGCCTCGTCGGCATCGGTGAAGCCCGCGATCCAGCTTTGAACGCGGTGAATATCGGCGAAACCACCCGTCGAGAAGGCGCGCAGCAGGTTCAGCGAGGCCGCCGCCTGCGTGTAGGCCTGCAGCATCCGGTTCGGATCGGGCAGACGCGCCTCCGAGGTGAACTCGAAACCGTTGATGATGTCGCCGCGGTAGCTCGGCAGCTCGGTGCCCTCGATGGTCTCGGTCGGCGCCGAACGCGGCTTGGCGAACTGGCCCGCCATGCGGCCGACCTTGATGACCGGAACCTTCGCGCCCCAGGTCAGCACGACCGCCATCTGCAGCATCACCTTGAAGGTGTCGCGAATGTTATCTGCCGAGAATTCCCCGAAGGCTTCGGCGCAATCGCCGCCCTGCAGCAGGAATGCCTCGCCGCGCGCGGCTTTCGCCAGCTCCGCCTTCAGCGTGCGCACCTCGCCCGCGAAGACCAGCGGCGGCATCCGCGACAGCTGTGCCTCGACAGCGTTCAGCGCCCCCTGATCGGGATAGTCGGGCATCTGAACCCGCGGTTTCGCGCGCCAGTCCGATTTGCTCCAACCCTTGCCCATCTGATCCTCCAAAAGCGTGGTCGTTTCATTCGGCGCCGCTTATAGACGGCGCGGGTCAGGGAAACAAACCCGAAATTGCATTTCCGCACGCCTGCGGGCCCCTCCGTAAGTTCCCCCTCTTGCGGCGGGCACCAATTTCCTGTTTCGGTGATTCACCACAGATGACGGATTGACGACATGCCTGATCCCCGCCCCACCCGTCGCCCAGCCCCTTCGCAGGGGATGATCCGGATCGCCCCGGACGCGCGCCAGCGTTCGGTCGTCTTCATGCTTCTCGACCGGTTCACGATGATGGCCTTCGCCAGCGCGATCGAGCCGCTGCGCCTCGCCAATCAGGTTTCGGGCCGTACGCTTTATACGTGGAAGCTGGCCTCGGAATCGGGCGCGGATGTCACCTGTTCGAACGGCACGACCTTCCGCACCGATATCGGGCTGGAGGAACTGGGCCGCGATACGATGGTGCTGGTCTGCGGCGGCATCGACGTGGCCGAGGCGGTCACCAAGCCGCTTTTGAACTGGCTCCGGCGCGAGGCACGGCGTGGCGCGACTATCGGGGGCCTGTGCACCGGCTCTTATGCGCTGGCCCGCGCAGGGCTGCTCGATGGCAAGCGCGCGACGATCCACTGGGAGAATGTCGACGCTTTCGCCGAGGATTTCCCCGATATCGAGCTGACCAAGGGCGTCTTCGTGATCGACGGCAACCGGGTGACGACGGCAGGCGGCACCGCCTCGATCGACCTGATGCTGCGGCTGATCGCCCGCGATCACGGCGAAGAACTGGCCAATACCGTCGCCGATCAGCTGATCCATTCCTCGATCCGCTCGGATCGCGACACGCAGCGGCTGTCGATTCCCACCCGGATCGGCGTGCGCCACCCGAAGCTCGCACAGGTCATCGGCCGGATGGAGCGCAATATCGAAGACCCGATCAGCCCCGCGACGCTCGCCACCGAAGTGGGCATGTCCGCGCGCCAGCTGGAGCGGTTGTTCCGCCGCTATCTCAACCGCTCGCCGAAGCGCTACTACATGGAATTGCGGCTGCAAAAGGCGCGTAACCTGTTGATGCAAACGGAAATGAGCGTGATCAACGTGGCCATGGCCTGCGGCTTCGCGAGCCCGTCGCATTTCTCGAAATGCTACCGCGCGCATTACCAGACCACACCTTACCGTGAACGCGGCGCGAGCGCTGCGGGCGAAAAGGAAGCCCCCGGATCTACCGTCGATTTAGGGCCGGAAGACGCGCTCGACTGAAAATTGCGCAATCAGCGCCTGCACCTTTCACGAATTTGCACATAACCCCAAATTGCCGTTACGTCGCGTTGCGCGCGCCTTGACCTTCCGGTTGGTTTTTCGCGTCATCGCGCCACTCGCGGTTCTTCACATTTGACGAACCGCGCACTAACCTCGCGCAAGAACGCGAGTTCCAACACGGGAGTGAACACATGAAAAAACTGCTTCTGGCTTCGGCTGCGATCGCGCTTGGCGCGACTGGCGCATATGCCGATGACGTGAAGATGGGCGTCCTGCTGGGCTTTACCGGTCCGCTTGAATCGCTCGCCCCGCCGATGGCGCAGGGTGCCGAGATGGCGATCAAGGAAGTCTCCGATTCCGGCAAGCTGCTGGGTGGCGACACCGTGACCGCAGTCCGCGGCGACTCGACCTGCGTCGACGCAGCAGCCGCGACCGCGGCAGGCGAAACGCTGGTCACCACCGACAAGGTCGCTGGCATCATGGGCGCAATGTGCTCGGGCGCGACCACCGCTGTCCTGCAAAACGTCGCCATGCCGAACGGCGTCGTGATGATCTCGCCCTCGGCGACCTCGCCGGCACTCTCGACGCTCGAGGATGATGGCCTGTTCTTCCGCACCGCACCGTCGGACGCGCGTCAGGGCGAAGTCATGGCCGACGAGATCCTCGAGAAGGGCATCAAGAACGTCGCCGTGACCTACACCAACAACGACTACGGCAAGGGTCTCGCGGACAGCTTCGAGAAAGCCTACAAAGCCAAGGGCGGCACCGTGACCATCTCGGCAGCCCACGAAGACGGCAAGGGCGACTACTCCGCTGAAGTCGCATCGCTCGCCTCCGCAGGTGGCGACGCGCTCGTCATCGTCGGCTATATCGACCAGGGCGGCTCGGGCATCCTGCGCGGCGCGCTCGACACCGGCGCCTTCGAGAAGTTCGTCTTCCCCGACGGCATGGTCAGCCAGACGCTTGAGGACAATTTCGGCTCGGAAATCAACGGCTCCTTCGGCCAGCTTCCCGACTCGGCAGGCGACGGCATGAAGACCTATCTCGGCATGGCCGAGAAAGCCGGCTTCGACGGCTCGTCGGCCTATTCGGGCGGCGCCTATGACGCGGCGGCTCTGATGCTGCTGGCGATGCAGGCGGCGGATTCCACCGACCCGAAAGTCTACAAGGACAAGGTCATGGAAGTCGCGAACGGCCCCGGCGAGAAGATCTATCCCGGCGAGCTGGGCAAGGCGCTCGACCTGATCAAGGAAGGCAAGCCGGTCGACTATGAAGGCGCGACCGCCGTCAACCTGATCGGCAATGGCGAAGCCGCGGGTACCTTCCGCGAAATCACGATCAAGGATGACAAGATCGAGACGGTGAAATACCGCTAATCGGTCATCAGAGCTGAGGCAGCCCGGAGCGATCCGGGCTGTTTTCAATTATAAAACAACAAGATGCGGCGTGAAGCTAACACGCCTACAACTCAGGGGACCCTATGATCCGGGTTGAAAACCTAGTCAAATCCTTCGGCGGATTCCGCGCGGTCGATGGCGCGAGCCTCGAAATCGCGACCGGCTCGATCACCGGGCTGATCGGCCCGAACGGCGCCGGCAAATCCACGCTCTTCAACGTCATCGCAGGCGTGCATGAACCCACCGCGGGCCGTGTCACGATGGATGGCGAGGACATCACCGGGCTTGCGCCCCACGAGCTGTTCCACAAGGGGCTGCTGCGCACCTTCCAGATCGCGCATGAGTTTCCTTCGCTCACCGTGCGCGAGAACCTGATGATGGTGCCCACCGGTCAGGCGGGCGAGACGCTCTGGAACACATGGTTCGGGCGAAAACACATCCGCGACGAGGAAACGGCGCTTCTAAAAAAAGCCGATGAAGTTCTTGATTTCCTGACGATTTCGCATCTCAAGGATGAGAAGGCGGGCAATCTCTCGGGCGGTCAGAAGAAGCTTCTGGAGCTGGGCCGCACGATGATGGTCGAAGCCAAGATCGTCTTCCTCGACGAGGTCGGCGCGGGCGTGAACCGGACGCTTCTGAACACGATCGGCGACGCCATCGTGCGCCTCAACAAAGAGCGCGGCTACACCTTCTGCGTGATCGAACACGACATGGATTTCATCGGCCGCCTCTGCGACCCGGTCATCGTGATGGCCGAGGGCAAGGTGCTGGCCCAGGGGTCTGCCGATCACATCATGGAAAACGAGGCCGTTATCGAGGCCTATCTGGGCACCGGGCTGAAGAACAAGGTCAAGGCCGAGGAAACCGCCGAGACCGCCGCCCATGAAGATCACGGCGCGCAGCCCGGTCTGGGCGATGAAGCCGGCAAAGGGGGTGCCCAATGAGCTATCTCAACGCCTCCAACATGACCGGCGGCTACGGCAAGGCCGACATCCTGCACGACTGCACGCTGACCGTCGAAAAGGGCGAGATCGCCGTGATCGTCGGCCCCAACGGCGCGGGTAAATCCACCGCGATGAAGGCGGTCTTCGGCATGCTCGGCCTGCGCGAAGGCAAGGTCACGCTCGACGGGCAGGACATTACCGGCCTCTCGCCGCAGGACCGCGTTAAGAAAGGTATGGGCTTCGTTCCGCAGGTGAACAACGTCTTCCCGACCATGACGGTCGAGGAAAACCTTGAGATGGGCGCCTTCATCCGCGACGACGATTTCCGGGGCACGATGGATCAGGTCTTTGACCTGTTCCCGATCCTGAAGGAAAAGCGTCGCCAGAATGCGGGCGAGCTGTCGGGCGGGCAGCGTCAGCAGGTGGCCGTGGGCCGCGCGCTGATGACCCAGCCGAAGCTCCTGATGCTCGACGAGCCCACCGCGGGCGTCTCGCCCATCGTGATGGACGAGCTGTTCGATCGCATCATCGAGGTCGCCCGCAGCGGCATCTCGATCCTGATGGTCGAACAGAACGCCCGCCAAGCCCTTGAGATCGCGGATAAAGGCTATGTCCTCGTGCAAGGCGCGAACAAATACACCGACACTGGCGAGGCCCTTCTGGCCGACCCGGAAGTCCGCCGCACCTTCCTGGGGGGCTGAGCAATGGAACTCATCAACGCGCTTGTCGCGGTTACCAATTACGTCATCATCCCCGCCACCGCCTATGGCGCGCAGCTTGCGCTCGGGGCGCTCGGGGTCACGCTGATCTACTCGATCCTGCGGTTCTCCAACTTCGCCCATGGCGACACGATGGCCTTCGGCACCGGGGTCGTGATCCTGATCACCTGGGGCTTTCAGGCGATGGGGATCAGCTTCGGCCCGCTGCCGACCGCCCTTCTCGCCCTGCCCTTCGGCATCGCGGTCACCGCGGCGCTGATGCTCGGGACGGACAAGGTCGTTTACCAATATTACCGAAAAGTCAGGGCCGCGCCCGTCGTGATGGTCATGGTCTCGGTCGGCGTGATGTTCGTGATGAACGCGCTCACGCGCTTCCTGATCGGCGTCGACCAGATCAATTTCGACGACGGCACCCGCTTCGTCATCAACGCCCGGCAATGGCGCGAGATGACGGGCCTGCACGAGCCGCTGACGCTGCGCTCGACGCAGGTGATCACCGTCGTCACCGCGATCATCACCGTGGCCGCGCTGTTCTGGTTCCTCGGCAAGACGCGCACCGGCAAATCCATGCGCGCGTTTTCCGATAACGAGGATTTGGCGCTGCTGTCGGGCATCGACCCGAACAAGGTCGTGGCCGTCACCTGGATCATCACCGGTGCGCTCGCGACCATCGCAGGCACGCTCTACGGGCTCGACAAGTCGTTCAAAGCCTTCACCTATTTCCAGCTTCTGCTACCGATCTTCGCCTCGGCCATCGTCGGCGGCATCGGCAACCCGGTGGGCGCGATCGCAGGCGGCTTCGTGATCTCCTTCTCGGAAGTGGGCCTCACCTACGCATGGAAGAAGGTCGCGACCTATCTGGTCCCGAGCTGGGAGCCGGACGGTCTCGTTCAGCTTCTCTCCACCGATTACAAATACGCAGTCAGCTTCACGATCCTGATCCTCGTCCTGATCTTCAAGCCGACCGGCCTCTTCAAGGGGAAAATCGTATGAGCAGCAATCGTCAGGCTGGCGAGACCAGCCGTCTCCGCGCGCCCCTCTTCTTCGCCATCATGGCCGCGCTCATCCTGCTCGAGGGCTTCACCTCGGGCTGGAACTCGGCGCTCGGCATTCTCAACATGGGGCTTTTGTCGGCGATCATGGCGCTCGGCGTGAACATGCAATGGGGCTATGCGGGCCTGTTCAACGCGGGCGCGATGGGCTTCCTCGCGCTTGGCGGCCTCGCCCCGGTGCTGATCTCCATGCCGCCCACCCCCGGCGCCTTCTCGGGCGGCGGTCCGGGCATCATGGCGGCCTTCTTCGTGGCTATCGTCGCGGTGCTCGCGGCGGTCTGGATCTGGCGCAACCTGCGCGGCAAGACGCGCGGCCTCGCCGTGACCGCCGTGCTGGTCGTCGGCTTCTTCACCTATCGCTGGCTGTTCGATCCGGCGGTCGAGGTGATCGAGGCGATCAACCCCTCGGCGCAGGGCAACCTCGGCGGGCTGGGCCTTCCGACGCTGATCTCCTGGCCCGTGGGCGCGGTTCTGGCCGCAGGCGCGGCCTGGCTGGTCGGCAAGACCGCCCTCGGCCTGCGCTCGGATTACCTCGCGATTGCCACGCTCGGCATCGCGGAGATCATCGTCGCGATCCTGAAGAACGAGCAATGGCTCGACCGCGGCGTGCTGAACGTCAACGGCATCCCGCGCCCCTGGCCCGTGCCCTACGAGATCGACCTGCAGAACTCGCCCGATTTCGTCGCACAGATGCAGGCTTGGGGTCTCGACCCGCAGCTCGGCTCGACCATCGCGGTGAAGCTGGCCTTCCTCGTCCTGTTCGTGATCGTCATCCTCGCGCTGATCTGGCTGACCGAAATGTCGCTGAAATCGCCCTGGGGCCGGATGATGCGCGCGATCCGCGACAACGAGATCTCGGCCGCGGCAATGGGCAAGAACGTCACCCGCCGCCACCTGCAGATCTTCGTGCTGGGCTCGGCGGTGATCGGGCTTGCAGGCGCGATGATGATCTCGCTCGACGGGCAGATGACGCCGACCTCCTACAACCCGCTGCGCTACACCTTCCTGATCCTCGTGATGGTGATCGTGGGTGGTTCGGGCAACAACTGGGGCTCGATCCTCGGCGGCGTGCTGATCTGGTATGTCTGGGTCAAGGCAGGCGACTGGGGCCCGGATATCATGGGCGCGCTGGCCGCACCCTTCCCCGATGGCGGCTTCAAGGATCACCTGATCCAGTCGGCCCCGCATATGCGGATGCTGGTGATGGGGATCATCCTGCTGATGGTGCTGCGCTTCAGCCCGCGCGGGCTCTTGCCGGAGAAATAAAAACGAGGGGCTCTGCCCCTCGCCCGTTCCGGGCTCACCCCGGGATATTTCTTCCAAAACGAAGACAAGACGCGCGCCCCGAAAAGGAGGCGCGCGTTTTTCGTTACTCCTCGCCGCCGTCGAATTGGGCGACGCGGGCGCCGGCCTTGTTCGTGGTGACGACGCCGAGCGATTTGAGTTTGCGGTGCAGCGCCGAGCGCTCCATGCCGACGAAATTCGCGGTGCGCGAGATGTTGCCCCCGAAGCGGTTGATCTGGGTGAGCAGGTATTCGCGCTCGAACAGCTCGCGCGCCTCGCGCAAAGGCAGCGTGGCGAGCGCGCCGCCCAGAACGATGCGCCCCTCGTCAGCCGGGCCTTCCTGCCCGGGCAGCTCGCGCGCCTCGATCGCGCCCGTGCCTTCGCCGAGGATCAGCACCCGCTCGATCACGTTGCGCAGCTGGCGGACATTGCCCGGCCAGTCCATCGTCTGCATCAGCGCCGCGGCCTCTTCCGAGATTTCCCGCAGTGGCAGGCCCTGGGTCTCGTTGAACCCGCGCAGGAAATGATCGGCCAGAAGCGGCACGTCCTCGCGCCGCTCCGAGAGCGGCGGCACCTCGATCGGCACGACGTTCAGCCGGTCGTAGAGCTCCTGCCGGAAATGCCCTTCGCGGATCTGCGTCATCAGATCGCGGGTCGTCGACGAGATCACCCTCAGATCGACACGGACCTTGTCGGCCCCGCCCACGCGCAGGAATTGCTGCTCGGTCAAAACCCGCAGGATTTTCGACTGCGTGCCGAGCGGCATCTCGGCCACCTCGTCGAAATAGATCACCCCGCCATGGGCTTGCTCCAGAAGGCCCTTTTCGACGCCGCGCTCGGGGGTCTCGCGCCCGAACAGCACCTCTTCCATCCGGTCGGGTTCGATCGAGGCGGAATTCACGGTGATGAACGGCCCCGCCGCGCGGGTCGAGAACTGGTGGATATAGCGCGCGGCCATTTCCTTGCCCGAGCCCGGCTCGCCCGTCAGCATCACCCGGCCATTGGACTTGGTCACCTTGTCGAGCTGATCCTTCAGCCGCCGGTACGCCGCCGAGTCGCCGATCATCTCGCCAGAGGACATGTCGCGGCGCTTCAGCGTCGAGTTCTCGCGCCGCAGCCGCGCCGTCTCCATCGCGCGCGAAATCACCACCATCAGCTGGTCGATATTGAAGGGCTTCTCGATGAAGTCGTAAGCGCCCTGCTTGATCGCCGCCACCGCGATCTCGATATTGCCGTGGCCCGAGATGATGATGACCGGCACGTCCGGGTTGTCGCGCTTGACCGTCTTGAGGATGTCGATCCCGTCCATCTTGCTGTCCTTCAGCCAGATATCGAGGATCATCAGCGCCGGTTCCTGCGCGTTGATCTCGTCCATGCACTCGTTGGAATTCGCCGCGAGCCGTGTCTTGAAGCCTTCGTCGCGCAGGATGTCGGCGATCAGCTCGCGGATGTCTTTCTCGTCGTCGACGATCAGAATGTCGCTCATGTCACTTCCCCGGGGGCTTCGCCCCTCTCCTTGATGGCTCTGAGCGCTGCTCGGGCGCGTGGGAGCCTGATTTCGGCGAGCGCCCCGCGATGGGCACCCTCTGCAAAGGCGGGCGCGTCGCTCAGAGTCAGCGTTCCACCATGTTCCTCAATGATCTTCTTGACGATGGGAAGGCCCAGCCCGGTGCCTTTCTCGCGCGTCGTAACGTAAGGCTCGAACAGCCGCGAGCGGTCGGGCGGCAGGCCGATCCCGTTATCCGCGATATGGATCGTCACATGCTCGGGCGCGACCTGCATATCGAGGCGAACCTCGGGCGCGAAGCCATCTTCCACGTTGCCTTTTTCCGTATAGGATTCAATCGCTTCGCCAGCGTTCTTCACAAGGTTCGTCACCGCTTGCGAAATCATCGTCGCGTCCAGCTCGACGATCACCGGCTCGGTCGGGACATCCGTCACCAGTTTCGCGCCATGCAGGCTGTCTTGCTGCAGGGTCGCGGCGTCGCGCACGAGTTGCGCCAGATCGTGATCGGCGCGGTCGGGCTCGGGCATCCGGGCGAAGCGCGAGAATTCATCAACAATGCGCCGCAAGTCATTGGTTTGCCGCACAATCACGCCGGTGAGCTGATTGAGCGTTTCAAGATCTTCGCCCTCGGTCATCTTGCCGAATTTGCGCTTGATCCGCTCGGCGGAAAGCTGGATCGGCGTGAGCGGGTTCTTGATCTCATGCGCGATGCGCCGCGCCACATCGCCCCATGCCGCCATCCGCTGCGCCGAGACCAGATCGGTCACATCCTCGAAAGCCACCACATAGCCCTCGGGCGTGCCCAGATCGTTGCGCCGCACCGCCATGCGCACCAGCAGACTTTCCAGCCGCCCACCGCGCGAGACCCGGATCTCCTCTTGCGCGACCTCGTTAAGACCGTCCTGCAAGCGATTGTAAAGCCCGACGAATTCCGGAACGGCGGTCGAGAGGTCGCGGGCATTGTCACGCGTGCTATCGAGCGCCAGCAAGGTCATCGCGGCCCGGTTCACGAAGTCTATCCGCCCGTCTGCGTCCAGCCCGATCACCCCCGAGGTAACAGAGGACAGCACGGAGTCGAACATCCGTCGGCGTTCCTCGGTCTCGCGGTGGTTCTCGATCAGGGCCATACGCTGGCCCTTCAACTGTCCAGTCATCCGGTTGAACGCCTCGCCCAATGTCGCGATCTCGTCGTCGCCCTCGGCTTCGATCACCCGCGCATCCAGATCGCCCGACCCGACCCGCTCCGCCGCGGCGGCAAGCCGCCCGATGGGGCGCGACAGGCGTTCTGCGAACCACAGCCCCATCCACACCGCGGCGAGGATCAGAATCAGCGCGAAGCCGAAATAGACGAGCCCGAATTCGAAGATCACCCGACCGCGCGCGCTTTCCAATTGCTGATAGAGCGTCACCGTCTCGCGCGTCTTGTCCAAGAGCGCGAGGATCTGCCCATCCACCTTGCGCGAGATATAGAGATAGCGGTCCACGAAGGCATCGAGCCGGATCAGCGCGCGCAATTCCGAGTTCGGCCAATCCTCGATCAGCACCGTCTCGCCCTTCTGCGCCTCGACGATGTCGCGCGGAGAAGGTTCTTCGTAATCAAAGAGATAGGAGCGATCCCCGCGGGCCACGATCCGACCCGTGCCATCGATTACATAGGCCTCTTTCACGCCGCGCTGGATGCCCGCCTGCCCGGTGATCAGCAATTCGCGCAGTTCGCCATCGGACATGAAGGTCGAGGCCTGCCGCCGCAGATTGAGGAAATTCGCGAGCGCCCGGCTGTCCTGCACCAGATCGCGCTTATGCTCGGACTGATAGGCCTCGGCGGCCTGAAGCGACGTGCCCACGACCGAGCGCACGCGATCCGAGAACCAACCCTCGAGACCGATATTCACCGTGAGGAACGCGAAGACCGCGACGAGGATCGTCGGCACCAGCGCGATGCCCGCGAACACGCCGGTGAGGCGCAGGGTCAGCCGCGATCCGGCGGAATGGGCACGCCTTGCGGCGATGATCTGCACCAGCCGCATCAGGATCAGACCGGCGAGCAGCAGGAAATAGACGAAATCGGCAAGCAGGATCAGGCGCAGCGCGGTGCTGTCCGCCCCCTGTCCCAAGGGCCCGAGGACTATAAAGGTCGCAATCGCGAGCGCCGGGCCCAGCACGACCAGACCGAAGGTAAACAGGTTGCGCACCCGCTTCTGGCGGCGAAAGCGCGCCAAACGGTCCCAGCCTGAGCGATATGCCGTGCTGCCCTGCACAAATGCCCCCTCATTCCAGACCGTGGCTCGCGAATCCGTGTGAACGGAAAGCCACAGGCCCCTGTTGCGGGTTTACATCAGTTTGCGACGGCGTGTCACCTGAATATCCAGATCGGTGATCTTTTTACGCAACGTATTGCGGTTGATGCCGAGCAGATCGGCACATCTGGCCTGATTGCCACCGGTCGCATCGAGCGCGATTTCGATCAGCGGCGCCTCCATTTCCTTCAAAATCCGGTCGTAAAGGCCCGGAGGCGGCAGCGTCCCGCCGTGAAGGTCGAAATAGCGCCGCAGGTGGCGCGCGATGGAGGCGGAGAGCTTCTCGCCCTCGCCGCCTTGGCGCAGCGGCTCGATCGCGGGCTGGTTGCCCAGCACGAATTCCGCCTCGGCGCGGGTGATTTCTTCCTCGGGCGAGGTCACCGCGAGACGGCGGATTGTGTTCTCCAGCTGGCGCACGTTGCCGGGCCAGGAATAGGCGCGCACGAGTTGCAGCGCCTCGGGCGTGAAGCGGCGCAGACCCAGCCCGTCGCGTTCGGCCCGGGCGAGGAAATGCTCGGCCAGAAGCGGGATATCCTCGACCCGCTCGCGTAAGGACGGCACGTTCAGCGTCACACCGCCGAGGCGGTAGAACAGGTCCTGACGGAACTTGCCCGCCTCCATCAGCCCCGCGAGGTCGATCTGCGTCGTCGCCATGATCCGCGGCGCGGGATCGGGCAGCGCGTCGAGCATCCGCACGATCCGCGCCTGCGTGTCGTCGTCGTAATCGCCAACCTCGTCGAAGACGAGCGAGCCGCCCTTGGCCTTCGCCACCAGAGCCGCCGGGCCGTCCGCGCCCTGCAGATCGCCCGCCTGCGCCACTACGAAGGGCAGCGTCCGGCGGTCGGAAAAGTCGTGAATGGCCTTCGCAATCAGTGACTTACCCGTTCCGCTCTCACCCGCGATCAGCACCGCGAGATCGGCATTCATCACCCGTGCGACAAGCCGGTAAAGCTCTTGCATCGCCGGCGTCCGCCCGACCAGAGGCAGATCGCCCGCATCGCCGCCGCCTTCGATCTCGCGCGGGGCGGTCGGGCTGCGGCGCTTCTGCTCCAGCGCCTTTTGCGCGCGCTTCATCAGGTCCGGCAGATCGAACGGTTTGGGCAGATAATCGTAAGCCTCGGCCTCGGCCGCCTGGATCGCGGTCATGATCGTGTTCTGCGCAGAGATCACGATGACCGGCAGGCCCGGGCGTTCCTCGGAGATCTTCGGCAGCGCCTCGAGCCCGTTTCCGTCGGGCATGATCACATCCGAGATCACCAGATCGCCTTTGCCCTCTTCGACCCAGCGCATCAGCGTCACGAGCGAGGCAGTGGCATGAACCTTGCAGCCCGCACGGGTCAGGGCCTGGGTCAGAACGGTGCGGATTGTGCGATCGTCATCCGCGACAAGTACGGTGCCGTCCATGGATCAGGCCTCCTTTGGCGCAACGGGAAGTGAAATGCGAAACCGGGTCTTGCCCGGGACCGAGTCGAGCGTGACCCAGCCGTCGTGATCATTGATGATCTTCGAGACAAGCGCGAGGCCAAGCCCCGTGCCATTTTCACGGCCCGAAACGAAGGGCTCGAAGATCTCGTTGGAGATTTCCGGCGGGATGCCGGGGCCGTCGTCGATGATCTCGATCTGCAGCGGCAGCGGCTGCCCCGATCCATCGGCGCGACGCAGACGCAGGCTATGCTCGTA
Organism: Thioclava sp. ES.031; assembly: GCF_002563775.1. Taxonomy (NCBI): domain Bacteria; kingdom Pseudomonadati; phylum Pseudomonadota; class Alphaproteobacteria; order Rhodobacterales; family Paracoccaceae; genus Thioclava; species Thioclava sp. ES.031. The sequence continues at coordinate 2,146,266 of NZ_PDJO01000001.1, forward strand.
GAAGGTGCGGATCTTGATATTCCCATTCCCTTCAGAGGCTTCTGCGGCATTCTTCAACAGGTTCAGGAAGACTTGAGTCAATTGATCCGCATCGCCCAGCGTCGGCGGCAGCGAGGGATCGTAATCCTCCTTGATCGTCATATGCGCACCGAAGCCGACGCCTGCGGATTTGCGCGCGCGGTCGAGCACGTCATGGATATTGACCGGCTTCTTCTCGGGCGCGCGGACGTTGCCGAACTGTTCGACCTGTTCGAGCAGCTTCACGATCCGGCGCGTCTCGTCGACGATTAGGTCCGTCAATTCAAGGTCTTCGCCGGACAAGTTCATGCTCAGAAGCTGGGCCGCGCCAGCGATCCCGGCGAGCGGGTTCTTGATCTCATGGGCCAGCATCTCCGCCATGCCGATGGCCGAGCGCGCCGCCGATTTCACGAGACTCGCGCGGCCCAGCCGATCAGCGAGTTCGCGCGGCTCGATCAGCAGCAACACCCGGTCGGGGTCTTCGCCGACGGGGGCGGCTTGCAGATTGCATTGCACCGGGGCTTTCTCGCCCGTCGTCAGCTCGACATCGTTAACGAAGAGCGAGGCGCGGTTCTTCCGGACCCGATAGAAGATTTCCTCCAAAGGTGCGGAAATCGCAAGCCTTTCGCCGATCGCCTTCCCTCGCAGCGCCTTGGCGGAGAGGTTAAGGAACAGTTCGGCGGCCGGGTTCACTTCGTCGACGAAATCGTCGCCATCGATCAGCAAAGCCGGGGTCGGAAGCGAGGTCCAGATGATGCCGGGGGCCGGAAGGTTCATGCGGCGCACCTTTCCCCGAAAGCGCGCTCGATCAGCGACAAGGTCGCCTCCGGCGTCTGGCTGACCATCATCTCGGCGCGCAGCGGCGCATTCGCCGCCTCGCAATACCAGCCCAGATGTTTGCGCGCGAGACGCAGCCCGAGATCACGTCCGTAGAAACTCAAGATCGCCTCGTAATGCTCTGAAATGTAATCGCAAAGCGCATTCCCATAAGGAACCTGCGGCTTCGGCGATCCAAAGATTTCGTGCCCGATTTCAGCCAGCCGCCACGGCGCGCCCTGCGCCCCGCGACCGATCATCACCCCCGCCGCGCCCGATTGCGCAAGCGCTGCGCGCGCGGAATTCGCATCAACCACGTCGCCATTGGCGATCACCGGGATCGAGACCGCATCGACCGTCTCGGCAATCGCTTCCCAATCGGCGCTGCCTTTGTAGAACTGCATCCGCGTGCGCCCATGCACGACGATCATCTTCACGCCCGCGGCCTCGGCCCGGCGCGCGATCTCGGCCGCGTTATGCGTATCGTCGCACCAGCCCAGCCGCATCTTCAGCGTCACCGGCAGGTCGACCGCGCCCACTGTCGCCTCGATCAGCCGCAGCGCATGATCGGGATCGCGCATTAGCGCCGAGCCCGAGGCCCCGCCCGTCACCTTCTTGGCCGGGCAGCCCATATTGATGTCGATGATCCGCGCACCCATGTCGGCGACCATCTTCGCGGCCTCCGCCATCGGTCCGGGCTCGCGCCCGGCAAGCTGCACCGAAGTCGGCAGCTCCAGCCCCATCTCGACCCGTGCTTTCGCGCGCACCGAGGGTTTCGCGGTCAGCATCTCTCCCGAGGCCACCATCTCGGACACGACAAGACCCGCGCCGAAACGCGCCACCATCCGCCGGAACGGAAGGTCGGTGATCCCGGCCATGGGCGCGAGAAAGACCGGTGGGGTCAGTGTGATGTCGTCGAGAACTAAAATCTGCGGCACGGAGGTGTCCTGTCACTCGTCTTCCTTCGAATTAGGCGTTTGACCAAAGAATCACAATTGCGTCCACCCCTTTTTAGGTGGGAAAATCAGCACTCGCCTAATTTTTAATCACTTAACTGTGGCCAGTTGTCACATCCCGCAGCGTATCGCGTCCGGCGGCACCGATTGCGCAGAGCCGCGTCTTCGCCTAAGCCCTTGGGCGATCAGGGAGCCGCCATGAGCAACGCCATCATCATCGTCGCCGCCGGGCGTGGCACCCGCGCTGGCGGAGAAACCCCGAAGCAATGGCAGAGCCTCGCGGGGCAGCCGGTGCTGGCCCATACCGTTGCCGCTTTCAAAGGCATCGGGCGGATCGTGGTCGTTCTGCATCCCGAAGACATGACACGCGGCATCGCGCAGTTTCAGGGCGAGGTCGCGCTTTGTGCGGGCGGTGCGAGCCGCGATGCCTCGGTGCGCAATGCGCTGGAAATGCTCGAGGGCTCGGGCGTCGAGAAAGTGCTGATCCATGACGGCGCGCGTCCGCTGGTCAGCCGCGCGGTGATCGATGGCGTGCTCGAGGCGCTCGACAGCGCACAGGCGGCAGCGCCCGCCCTGCCCGTGTCGGATGCGCTCTGGACCGGCGAGAACGGTCAGGTCACCGGCACGCAGGACCGCAGCGGGCTCTACCGCGCGCAGACCCCGCAGGGCTTCGATTTCGACGCGATCCTGAGCGCCCATCGCGCTCATCCGGGCGGGGCTGCCGATGACGTGGAAGTGGCCCGCGCCGCCGGTCTTTCGGTTGCGATCACGCGCGGCTCGGAAGACAATCTGAAGATCACCTACCCGGAGGATTTCGCCCGGGCCGAGAGACTGTTGGGAGACAAGATGGATATCCGTTTGGGCCATGGGTACGACGTGCACGCGTTCGAGCCGGGCGATCATGTGACGCTCTGCGGGGTCGCGGTGCCGCATGACAAGAAGCTCAAGGGTCATTCCGATGCCGATGTGGGCATGCATGCGCTGACCGATGCGATCTATGGCGCGCTGGCCGAGGGCGATATCGGGCGGCATTTCCCGCCATCGGACCCGCAATGGAAAGGCGCCGCGTCGGAGATTTTCCTCGATCACGCGGTGAAACTGGCCGAGACGCGGGGCTTTCGTCTGGGCAATGCCGATGTCACGCTGATCTGCGAGCGCCCCAAGATCGGCCCGCATGCCGCTGAAATGGCGCAGGCTCTGGCCCGCATCATCGGGATCGAGCCGGGCCGGATCTCGGTCAAGGCCACTACCTCGGAGCGTCTGGGTTTCACCGGACGCGAGGAAGGCATCGCCGCCATCGCCACTGCCACATTGATCAAGGAGTAACCCCATGCTGCGCGCCATCAACACGGTCGGATTTGTCGGCTTGCTGAAACCCGCGCCGGGCACCTGGGGCTCGCTGGTCGCGGTGCTGATCGGCTGGGCGATCGAGCATTGGCTGGGCTTCATCCCGCTGGTGATCGCCACCATTGCGGTCACCGCGCTTGGCTTCTGGTCGGTGCGCGCGCAGCTGGGCGACAGCGAAGACGACCCCTCCGAGATCGTGATCGACGAGGTGGCGGGCCAATGGGTGGCGCTCCTATTCCCGGCCTTCGGCTTCTGGCAGCGAGGTCTCTCCACCGGGGTCGATCTACATATGGTCTGGCCCGGCCCGGTCGCGGCGTTCCTGCTGTTTCGGCTGTTCGACATCTGGAAGCCGTGGCTCGTGGGTCGCGCCGATCGCCGCCATGACGCGACGGGCGTGATGCTCGACGACATCTGGGCCGGGGTCTTCGCCGGGATCGTGTCGATCATCCTCGCAGGTCTCTACCACATCGTCTTTCTGGGCATGATGGGATGAGCCGCGCGTCGGACGTTCTCGATGCCTGCAAGGCGCGCGGCCTGATGGTCGCGACCGCTGAGAGCTGCACCGGCGGCATGGTCGCCGCAGCGCTCACCGATATTCCGGGATCCTCGGCGGTGGTGGAGCGCGGCTTCGTCACCTACACCAATGACGCCAAACGCGAGATGCTGGGCGTCAGCGCGGAAAGCCTCGACACCCATGGCGCGGTCTCGGAGCCTGTCGCGCGCGAGATGGCCGAGGGCGCGCTGAGCCACTCCCACGCCCAGATCGCGGTCGCGATCACCGGCATCGCGGGCCCCGGTGGATCGGTGTTCAAACCCGAGGGCCGCGTCTGTTTCGGCCTTGCCCGCGAGGGCACCGAAAGCCGGGTCGAGACGGTCGAATTCGGTGCGCTCGGCCGCGACAAGGTGCGCGAAGCGGCCCGCGATCACGCGCTCGCCCTGCTGTTGTCCGCGGCGCAAGCCTGACTCTTTTTCGCCTACGCATCGGGCATACCCGTCCCGTATCGCTTATTTTTCGCGCAGTTCCAAAAGTGACGCGCGAATAGGCGGGTTTTGCACCAAATGTCTCTTTATTGCGCGCCGTGCTTATGGCCCCTGCCCTCCAGAGGGAATTTCGAGGAGGATTTGTCCAGATGGAAGCGGGGATGAACGCGGCCGATACCGCGTGGATCATGGTGGCGACGGCGCTGGTTTTGCTGATGACGCTGCCGGGGCTGGCGCTGTTTTACGGCGGGCTCGTGCGGGCGCGCAACGTGCTGTCGATCTTCATGCAGTGTTTCTCGATCGCGGCGCTGATGAGCGTGCTGTGGCTGCTGTTCGGCTATTCGATCGCCTTCGGGGACGCCAATGGCTATTGGGGCGGTTTGGGTAAATTCGCGCTGCTGGGCATCACGCCCGATACGCTGTCGGGCTCAATCCCCGAGATCGTCTTCTTCGGCTTCCAGATGACCTTCGCGATCATCACCCCCGCGCTGATCGTCGGCGCCTTCGTGGAGCGGATCAACTACGGCTTCGTGATGGTCTTCACCGGCCTTTGGATGCTGCTGATCTACGCGCCCGTCGCGCATTGGATCTGGGGCGGCGGTATCATGGCTGATGGCGGCATCTGGGGCGCGGTCGGCACCAAGGATTTCGCGGGCGGCATCGTGGTGCACGAAACCGCGGGTCTCGCGGCCCTCGTGCTGGCGCTGATGATCGGCCCGCGCGCCAAGCGCACCACGCCGCCGCATAACCCGGGCATGGTCGCGATGGGCGCAGGGCTCCTGTGGGTCGGCTGGTTCGGCTTCAACGGCGGTTCGGAGCTGGCCGCCGATGGTGTGGCCGGCATGGCGATCACCGTCACCCATATCTCCGCCGCCGCCGCCTCGCTCAGCTGGGCGCTGTGGGAGCGCATCAAGTTCGGCCGCGCCTCGATGGTGGGCCTCGTGACCGGCACGATCGCGGGTCTGGCCTCGATCACCCCGGCCTCGGGCTTCGTGGGTCCGATCGAAGCGCTGGTGATCGGCTTCGCCGCCGGGATCATCTGTCAGGAATTCGTCGTGCTGATCCGCGAGAAGCTGCATGTCGACGACAGCCTCGACGTCTTCGCAGTCCACGGCGTGGGCGGCATCTTCGGCACGATCATGATCGCGGTCTTCGGCCATGGCTCCTTTGTCGCGCAGCTTGGCGCGCTGGCCGTGGTCGGCGTCTTCACCGTCGCGGGCAGCTGGGTTCTGGCGATGCTGGTGCGGCTCGTCTTCCCGCTGCGGGTGAGCGACGAGCACGAGACCAACGGGCTGGACCTGTCCACCCATGGCGAGCGTGCCTATGACATGAACTCCTGATCGCAGGGGTTTGACCCGAAATGGAAAAGGCCGCCCCTGTGGGCGGCCTTTTTCGTGGCACCAGAGGCGAGATGCCCTCAGCCCTTCGGCCCGTACAATTCCTCGGCGCGTTTCTCGAAGGCGCGCACGATCCGCTGCATCGCCTCGTTGAAGACGACCCCGATCACGCCCTGCAGGATCGCGTTCTTGAACTCGAAATCGACATGGAAATCGACCTCGCAGGAGCCGTCGTCGCGATCGCTCATCCGCCAATGGCTGTGCATGTATTTGAACGGCCCGTCGAGATATTCGGTCTCGATGTGATGCTCATCGGGATGCAGCACCACGCGCGAGCCGAACTTCTCGCGGAACACTTTGAACGAGATCACCAGATCGGCCAGCATCAGGATCGAGCCGTCCGGGCGTTCCTCGCGCGAGCGCACGCGGGCTGCCGAATTCCACGGCAGGAATTTCGGATAGCTCCCCACATCGGCCACCAGATCGTAGATCTGTTGCGCGCTATAGGGCATGACCCGGTTCTCGTGATGCTTAGGCATGTCTCTCCCGTTTTCTTGCGCCTCTTGATGCGCTAAAGCTAAGCCCGAGTTCAAGCCCTACAACCCGTTTCGAGGCCCGACATCATGACGCAGCGCCCCTATGTGATCGACCAGATGATTTCGGCCAAGCAGATCGCGGCCCGGGTCGAGGAATTGGCCGCCGAGATCACCCGGACATTCAAGGGCACCGACAAGCTGGTCGTGGTGGGACTCTTGCGCGGCTCTTTCGTGTTCATCGCCGATCTGGTGCGCGAGATCGACCTGCCGGTGGAGGTCGATTTTCTTGAGGCTTCGAGCTACGGCGACGCGATGACCAGCTCGCGCGAGGTGCGCATCCTCAAGGACCTCCGGGCAGGAATCGAGGGTCGCGACGTGCTGGTGGTCGAGGATATCGTCGATACCGGCTTCACCCTGCACCACGTCATGGGGATGCTGCGCGCGCGCAAACCGGGGCGGATCGAATGCTGTGCGCTGCTCGACAAGCCGTCGCGGCGCGAGGTCGATGTGCGCGCGACCTGGACCGGCTTCGAGATCCCCGATGAATTCGTCGTGGGCTACGGCATCGACTTCGCGCAGCGCAATCGCAACCTGCCCTTCATCGGCAAGGTGCGTTTCACCGAGGATGCTTCGTGAATTACACGTGGCTGCTGCGCATGGCGCGGTGGGCACGTCGCCCGCCGTCGATGACGCAGGTGAAGATCGTGGCCATCGTGGCGCTTGCCGTGATCGCGATCGTTGTCATTGAAAAGCTGGGATATTGGCCGGACTGGGCGACGGTGAACCCGCGCGCCCTGCGCGCGCCCAGACCCTGAGCCCCCTCTTCCTCTTGGCGTAAATATCCCGGGGGGTGAGGCGGGAAGGGCGACCTTCCAGTGGAAGGACGCCCCGCCGAACGCCCGACGCGCAAGCGGCGGGCCGTGACGCGCGGGGGCAGAGCCCCCGCCACGCCAGTTTTTACAGCGACGAAATGCGCAGCAGACGCGCGATCTCGCCGACGATGCCGCGGCGGAACAGCAGCACGCAGGCAATGAAGGTGCCGCCGATCACGACCTGCACCCACGAGCCGATGCCCGACAGGAAGTGCTGCAGCGTGACCACGATGAACGCGCCCACGACCGGGCCGAAGATCGTGCCCATGCCGCCCAGAAGCGTCATCAGGATCACCTCGCCCGACATCTGCCAATGCGCGTCGGTCAGCGAGGCGAACTGGAACACCAGCGCCTTGGTCGAGCCCGCAAGACCCGCCAGACCCGCCGACAGCACGAAGGCCAGCAGCTTGAACCGGTCGACGTTATAGCCCAGCGACAGCGCGCGCGGCTCGTTCTCGCGGATCGCCTGCAGCACCTGCCCGAAGGGCGAATGCACGATGCGGTAGATCGCGAGGAAGCCGACGATGAAGACGGCCGCCACGAAGTAATACATCGTGATCGGATCGCTGAGGTTGAAGATGCCCAGCAGGTTGCCGCGCGGGATGCCTTGCAACCCGTCCTCGCCCCCGGTGAAGGGCATTTGCAGCGCGAAGAAATACACGATCTGCGCGAGCGCCAGCGTGATCATCGCGAAGTAGATACCCTGCCGGCGGATCGCGAGCGAGCCCACGACCCAGCCCATCGCAGCCGCTGCGAGCGTGCCCGCGATGATGCCGAGGATCGGCGGGAAGCCCCAGACCTTCAGCACATGACCCGCCACATAGGCCGCGCCCCCGAAGAAGGCGGCATGGCCGAAGCTGAGAAGGCCGGTGAAGCCGATCAGCAGGTTGAAGGCCGCCGCGAACAGCGCAAAGCACAGCAGCTGCATCACGAAGACCGGGTAGAGGAAGAACGGGGCGACTGCGAGGAAGCCCAGCAGCACCACCCAGAACACCGCCTGCACCATGCGGCCGCGCTTATGGGTCTCGGGGCTGACGTCTTCCTGTTCGAATTCGCCGATGTCGCTCGTCGTACTTGTCGTATTGCTCATGTCTTCACCCTCACCCTTGACGTCCGAAGAGGCCCGACGGGCGCACCAGAAGCACGATCACCATCAGCAGGAAGATCACCGTATTCGCGGCGGGCGCGTAGAAGACCTTGGTCACGCCCTCGATCAGCCCCAGAGAGAAGCCGGTAATCACCGCCCCCGCAATCGAGCCCATGCCGCCGATCACGACGACCGCGAAGATCACGATGATCAGGTTCGCGCCCATCAGCGGGCTGACCGAGTAGATCGGCGCCGCCAGCACGCCTGCGAGACCCGCAAGGCCGGTGCCGAAGCCGAAGGTCAGCATCACCATCAGCGGCACGTTGATCCCGAAGGCTTTCACCAGCTCGGGGTTCTCGGTGCCCGCGCGCAGCCGCGCGCCGATCCGGGTCCGCTCGATCACGAACCAGGTCACGAAACAGACCACGATCGAGAAGACGATCACGAAGAGGCGGTATTTCGGGAACATCATGAAGCCGAGATTGGTCACGCCCTTCATGCTCTCGGGCATCCCCGGATAGGGCGTGCCCGACGCGTTGAAGAAGTTGATGAACAGGCCCTGCAGCACCAGCGTGATCCCGAAGGTCAGCAGCAGCGAATAGATCGGGTCGAGCTTGTAGAGCCTGCGCAGCAGGAAGCGCTCGATCAGCATCCCGAAACAGGCCACCAGGATCGGCGCGAGGATCAGCGCCGGCCAGAAGCCGATATGCAGGTCCGCCATGCCGATCCACTGACCGACATAGGAATACAGGATCAGCGCGAGGAACGCGCCAAGCATATAGAGCGCGCCATGCGCGAAATTGACCACGTTCAAGAGGCCGAAGATAACCGCGAGCCCGAGGCTCAGCATCGCGTAGAACACGCCGTTGTTTAGGCCCAGCATCCCCTGGGCAAGAATAAGTCGGATCATCGGATCCATCGGGGTTGTCCTCCCTGTCGGGTCTCGGGCGCCTGAGCCCGGCCCGGTTTCTCGTTACACGCTCAGGTAATGGTTCAGCCGGTCCATCGAGGCTTCGACCTGATCGGCTTCGATCACGTCGATCACCTCGCCATGTTCGATGACGTAATGGCGGTCGGCGAGCGGGGCGGCGAAGCGGAAGTTCTGCTCCACCAGAACGATCGTATAGCCGCGCGATTTCAGGTCGCGGATCACGCGGCCCAGCGTTTTCACGATCACGGGCGCAAGACCCTCGGTGATCTCGTCGAGCAGCAGCAGCCGCGAGCCGGTGCGCAGGATGCGCGCGATGGCCAGCATCTGCTGTTCGCCGCCCGAAAGCCGCGTGCCCATCCGCTTGCGGACATTGGCGAGGTTCGGGAACATCTCGAAGAGTTCCTCCACCGACATGCCGCCCTCGCCCACATTCGGCGGAAGCATCAGGTTTTCCTCGACATTGAGCGAGGCGAAGATGCCACGCTCCTCGGGGCAATAGCCGATCCGCGCATCGGGCGAGATCTTGTGCGTGGGCTTGTTGAGATATTCCTCGCCATTGATCTTGATCGAGCCTTCGCGGCGATCGACCATGCCCATGATCGAGCGCAGCGTGGTCGACCGGCCCGCGCCGTTGCGGCCCAGAAGGGTGATCAGCTGCCCCTCGCCCAATTCGAGATTGATCCCGTGCAGCACGTGGCTTTCGCCATACCATGCATGCAGGTTCTCGATCTTGAGCATCGGTTTGGTCATCGTTTCGGTGCTCATGCGACCTCCTCCTGCTCGTCGGCGGAGACGCCCATATAGGCCTCCATGACAGCCGGGTTCTTCGACACTTCGGAATAGGGCCCTTCGGCCAGCACTTCGCCGCGCGCCAGCACGGTGATCGTGTCGGCCAGTTCGGCCACGACGCCGAGGTTATGCTCCACCATGACGATGGTGCGCCCCTCGCGGACACGGCCGATCAGCTCGGTCACGGCGCCCACGTCCTCGGTGCCCATGCCTTGGGTCGGCTCGTCGAGCAGCATGAGTTCCGGCTCCAGCCCCAGCGTCGTCGCGATCTCCAGCGCGCGTTTGCGCCCGTAGGGCAGTTCCACCGCCTTGAGATGGGCGAACTCCTTCAGCCCCACCTGATCGAGCGCCGCGATGGCTTTCGCGTCGAGATCGTGCAGCACCGATTTGGAGCGCCAGAACTGGTAGCTCACGCCCAGCGAGCGCTGCAGCGCGAGGCGCACGTTCTCCAGCGCCGTCAGGTGCGGGAACACGGCGGAAATCTGGAACGACCGCACGATGCCCATATTGGCGATCTCTGCGGGTTTGCGATTGGTGATATCGCGGTCGTTGAAGAGGATCTTGCCCGATGTGGGCGTGATGAATTTCGTCAGCAGGTTGAACATCGTCGTCTTACCCGCGCCGTTCGGGCCGATGATCGCGTGGATCGCGCCGCGCTTGATGCGCAGGTTCACGTCATTGACGGCCACGAAGCCGCCGAAACTCTTGGTCAGGTTCTTGGCCTCGAGAATGATATCGTCGCTCATGGTCTCGCTTTCGGACTGATACGCAGGCGCAGGGCGGTCGCAATGCCGCCCTGCGCCAAGGGTTTGTTCAGATCACTTGTTGACCAGCTTGCAGCCGCCCGCTTCGAGCGAGGCATAGGCCTCTTTGCCCGGAATGGTGCGCGCAACATCGGCCACGTCCCACGGATCTTCGCCGCCGTCCTTCACCTTGAGCAGATACATGTCATGCTCGAGCAGGCCGTCGGGACGGATCGTGCCGCCCTTGGCGAAGAAGTCGTCGATCTTCATCTTGCCAAGCTGCTCACGCACCTTGTCGGCGTCGTCGGTGCCAGCCGCCTTGATCGCCTCGAGATAGGCCATGGTCAGCGAGTAGTCGGCCGCGTGCACGAAGGTCGGCGCTTCGCCGCCCGAGAACTTCTCGTACTCCGCTTTCCACTTCCGGCTCTCGTCATCCATGTTCCAGTACCAACCGCTCGTGAACTGGAGGCCCTTGGCGACGTCGGTGCCGAGCGACTTCACGTCCGAGATCAGCACGAGCATACCAGCGAGCTGCTGGCCGCCTGCGACGATGCCGAATTCATGCGCCTGCTTGATGGCGTTGACGGTGTCCTGACCCGCATTCGCGAGACCGATCACCTTCGCGCCCGAGCTTTGCGCCTGCAGCAGGTAGGAGGAGAAGTCGGTGGTTGCCAGCGGCACGTCCGAGCTGCCCACGACCGAGCCGCCCAGATCTTCCACGACCGAGGACGTGTTGTCCTGCAGCGCGTGACCGAAGGCGTAGTCGGCGGTGATGAAGTACCAGCTGTCGCCGCCATTCTTCACGACGGCCGTTGCGGTGCCGACCGGCAGCGCGTGGGTGTCGTAGCCGTAGTGGATACCGTATTTCGAGCAGTTCTCGCCGGTCAGGGCCGCGGTGGCAGCGCCGGTGGCGAAGGTGATGGTCTTCTTCTCGGAGGCGAGCTGCTGCACGGCAAGCGCCACGGCCGAGTTGGTCAGGTCGGCGATCATGTCGACATGTTCCTGGTCGATCCACTCGCGAGCGGTGGCCGAACCGACATCCGCCTTGTTCTGGTGGTCAGCCGAGATCACTTCGATCGGCTTGCCGAGAACTTCGCCGCCGAAGTCGCGCACGGCCATCTTGACCGCGTCGACAGCGCCCTTGCCCGAGAAACCGGTCGAATAGACGCCGGACATATCGCCCAGCACACCGATTTTCACGGAGCCGTTCGAGATCGCGTCCTGCGCCATCGCGCCGCCTGCGGCCAAGCTCAGCGCTGCGGCGCTCACACCTGCGTAAATAGCTGATTTCATCAACATTCCTCCCATTGGTTGATAGATTTGGCTCCCCGGCGCGCGGCGCCATGAGAGCACACCGACGGGACGCCTGTTCGGTCCCTGCCGGAATAAGATCTTGTGTTTCTCCTCGTGCGGCCGTCCCTGCTCCTCAACGCGGCCGCCAGTGAATTCAGCGTGGAAACGGACGGACATTCAAGTGCTTGCGCCGCCGCGGTTCCCGTTGGCTGGATAAACTACCCGTCAGTGCACGCACCTTAGGCAGAAACCAGCCATGTGCAAAAGGCTAGGTGGGAAAATGCACGCGACCATGCCACGTATTGCCAAACGCATGTGCGAAAATGCCCATATCTCCCGTTTTTCCGACGCGAGAGCGCAAAAAGGACCGTCAATGAGCTTCGATTGGGACGATCTTCGATTCTTTCTCTCGGTGGCCCGGGCCGGTCGCCTGACCGTCGCCGCCCGCGCGATGGGCACCGATCATGCCACGGTATCACGCCGGGTCAAATCTCTGGAGACCCAGCTTGGCGCGCAATTGTTCGAGCGCAGCCCGCGCGGCTATGCGCTCTCGGAACATGGCGAGCGGCTTCTGGCGAAGGCCGAGCAGATCGAGAATGTCGCAGCCCGCGTGCAGGACGAATTGTCGGGCACGCTCTATGCGCTGTCCGGCACGGTGCGGATCGGCGCGCCCGATGCGTTCGGGGCGTTCTTCCTCGCGCCGCGTCTGGCGGAATTCATCAAGGCCAATCCCGAACTGGAGGCGCAGCTGGTCGCCACGCCGCGCCTCTTCTCGTTGTCCAAGCGCGAGGCCGATATCGCGATCACCCTGTCGCGGCCCGAAAAGGGGCGGCTCGTGTCACGCAAGCTGACCGAATACACGCTGCATTTCTACGCCTCCCCCGATTATCTCGCGCGCAATCCGGGGATCAGCCGCAAGGAGGATCTGCTGAAGCACCCGCTGGTCGGCTATATCCCCGAGCTGATCTACACGCCGGAACTCGACTACCTCTCGGTCACGCTGGGCGATCACACGCCGCGCCTGTCCTCGACCAACCTCTTCGCGCATAAGCATGTCGCCGAGGCCGGACGCGGGATCGCGGTGCTGCCCGATTTCCTCGCCCGCCATTCGACCAAGCTGGTCCCGATCCTGCCCGACGAGATCGAGATCCGCCGCACCTTCTGGCTGGTGACCCATGAAGACCTGCACGAGATCGCCCGCGTCCGTGCCGCAATGCGCTTCATCGCCGAGGAGGTCGCGAAGAACCGCGCAGAGTTCCTGCCACAGGTTACCGCACCCTCCGATTGAACGGGGCCGATTGACGCCACTGATTGAGTCTGGCCGCTTGAGCGACGCTCATGATCTTGGCGCGGATTATTCCGATGCGCAGAGGTGGCCCAGCCCCCTGCCCGGCTGCTATCACCTGCCCCACAGTCACCGTCACGTCGCTCAGCCGCGACGGAATGTCGAAAATCCACCGCGCCCGGCGTCGCATTCGGGCAATTCTGTCACCACGAGGAGAGATTCGCATGGCACAGATCACCTTGGTCTATTGGCGCGACATCCCGGCCCAGATCATTGCGGGCAAGGGACGGCGTGGCGTCAAGAAACCGCTGCCCGAACGGTTCGAGCAGGCGATCGACCGCGCGGCCATGAAGATCGGCGCCCGCGACAGCGACGCCTATCTGGCCGAGTGGCGCAAGGTGGCTTCGGGTGAAGAGCCCGGCGACGATGCCGAGGCGGCCGAGGCCGTGCTGGCGCGTATTCTCTCTGACTATGACGACGCGCGGTTGCGTGCGTTGATTGCCAATGACGGCTGGAACACCCAGCCCGACGCGTAAGGGAGAATAGGCGCATGGCTCTTGTGAATTTCCGCCGCGAGGCCAAGACCCCGGCCCGTCCGCCGGTCAACGGCAAGATGACGGCTCTGCTGGAGGGCGCCTCGGTCGAGGTGATGCCCCGCACCGCCGCCAAGGTGGAAAGCTTCGCGCCTTTGTTCGCGAAGGGCTCCCGCGTCTATATCGCCCATATCGACGGCACCCCGATCGAGGAGATGCTCGCCACCGCCAAGCGTCTGCGCGAAGAGGGTTTCGAGCCGATGCCGCACTTCCCCGCGCGCATCATCCGCGACGAGGCGCAGCTCAACGACTGGGTCGCGCGCTACCGTGGCGAGGCAGGCGTCGAGCAGGCGCTGCTGCTGGGTGGCGGCGTGGCCGAGCCGAAAGGCGACTTCCACTGCGCGATGCAGATGATCGAAACCGGCGCGTTCGACGGCTTCGCCCGTCTCCATGTCGCCGGCCACCCCGAGGGCAACCGCGACATCGACCCCAATGGCGGCGAGGCCGAGGTGATGGCGGCGCTGAAGCTGAAGCAGGATTTCGCGAACCGCACCGATGCGGATATGGCGATCGCCACGCAATTCGCCTTCGAGGCCGGTCCGATCCGCGACTGGGCCGCGCGTCTGGAAGCCAACGGCATCGAAATGCCGGTCCATCTGGGCATCGCAGGCCCCGCGAAGCTGCAGACGCTCCTGAAATTCGCCATCGCCTGCGGCGTCGGCCCCTCGCTGAAAGTGCTGCAAAAGCGCGCCCGCGACGTGACCAAGCTGCTCATGCCCTTCGAGCCGACCGAATTGCTGGCCGATCTGGCTGCCGATTGCCCGTCGAATATCGAAGCCGTGCATTTCTTCCCGCTGGGCGGTATCACCGCCACAGCCAATTGGATCGCCGAACAGAGAGGCCATGAATGACCCGCACCGTCCTTGAGTCCAAAACCAAAACCGTCGTGATCGGCTTTGACGAGCCCTTCTGCGTCATCGGTGAGCGGATCAATCCCACCGGCCGCAAGAAGCTGGCCGCCGAGCTGGAGCAAGGCGATTTCTCGACCGTCGAGAAAGACGCGCTCGAGCAGGTCGCCTGCGGCGCCACGGTTCTGGACATCAACTCGGGTGCGGTGTTCTCGAACAAGATGGCCGAAGACCCGCGCTATGCGGATAACAACTTCGTCGAACCCTCGCTGATGCGCGACCTGATCAACTGCGTGCAGGGCGTGATCGACGTGCCGCTGTGCATCGACAGCTCGGTTCCGGCGGCTCTCGAGGCGGGTCTCGAAGCTGCCGAAGGCCGCCCGCTTCTGAACTCCGTCACCGGCGAGGAAGAGCGTCTGGAACTGGTTCTGCCGCTGGTGAAGAAATACAACGTGCCGGTCGTCGCGATCTCGAACGACGACACCGGGATTTCCGAAGACCCGGACGTGCGTTTCGCCGTGGCCAAGAAGATCGTCGAGCGCGCCGCCGATTTCGGCATCCCCGCGCATGACATCGTCGTCGATCCGCTGGTGATGCCGGTGGGCGCGATGGCCTCCGCGGGCCGTCAGGTCTTCACGCTGGTCAACCGCCTGCGCGACGAGCTGGGCGTGAACACCACCTGCGGCGCGTCGAACATCTCCTTCGGCCTGCCGAACCGCCACGGGATCAACGGGGCCTACCTGCCGATGGCGATCGGCGCGGGCATGACCTCGGCGATCATGAACCCCGTGCGCAATCAGGAGATGGAGGCGATCCGCGCCGCCAACCTGCTGATGAACCACGACCCGAACGGGATGGAGTGGATCCGCCTGTCGAAGACGCTCGACGCGATGAAAGAATCCGGCATCAGCTTCGCCGAAGCCTCTGCCGCAGCGGCCACCTCGTCGGCCGGTGGGCGTCGTGGCGGGCGCCGTCGCCGCGCCTGATCCGACCCACGAAGACAGTCGAACGCCCGGGGCTTGCTCCGGGCGTTTCGCATTTTGCGCATCGCGTTTCTTCCAGCCCGGAGTCGCGGCCCTTTCAGCGGAGATTGTTGCGCAAACAGCCACAAAACGTCCGTAGATCCGCGACAATGGCGATGATCACGGCGCGATTCGCGGATCCGTGATCAATCCGAGCCCCTGCGCAAAGAAACCCTCTCGTTCAGCGATTTGCGGCCTCAGCTGCGCAGCTGACCGGCGGGATGTCGCCGCTTCAGGGCGCGCAGGCTCAAAATTCCAATTATAAGGCAAAGATTTACTGGTCGGACTTAAACCCGTATGTGTACCTTTGCGGCAACGAACAGGGATCACACGCTGCCATGCGCTTAGCATTCAAACCGCTCAGCGCGGCCGCTCCGGCGCCGACGCGCCTCGGGACGGCACCGCGCTCAGGCCTGCTGAAAGGCGCGTCCGCCGGACGTGTTGCGGCACGGGCGGGCACGCTTGCCGCGCTGACGATCGCGGGCGCCCTCGCCGCCTGCTCGACCAACGGCCCCGAAGTGACGACGGCCCGCGGCACGGCCCAGCTTCTCGACCTGTCCGCGCCCGATCTGGCGCCGGGGCTGAAAAACGCCCCTCCGTCTGAGCGGCTGCCCGATAACAGCCATCTGGGCGCCGACTTCATGGAGCTCAGCTTCTTCCTCGAATCCGGTCGCGCCCTGCCGCGTTTCACCCGGTTCGAAGGCCCGGTCTCGATCACGCTGGCGGGCAACGCGCCGCCCGTGGCGCAGACCGAGCTTGGTCATCTGGTCCACCGACTGCAGCGCGAGGCGGGGCTGAACGTCTCGACCGAGCTGGGCAATGCCAACACGATCTCCGTGCAATTCGTACCCAAACGACAGATGCGCCGCGAGGTTCCCAATGTCGCCTGTTTCGTGGTGCCCAATGTCGAAAGCTGGACGGATTACCGCAACTCGCATGCCGATGAGGCCAGCGATTGGGCCAAGCTGACGCAGCGCCAATCCGCCACCGTGTTCATCCCCGCCGACTCCACCCCGCAGGAAATCCGCGATTGCCTGCATGAGGAGGTGAGCCAGGCGCTCGGGCCGGTGAACGATCTCTACCGCTTGCCCGATACGGTCTGGAACGACGACAATTTCCACACCGTGCTGACCAAGTTCGACATGACGATCCTGCGCGCCTATTACGATCCGGCGCTGCATACCGGCATGAGCCCCGCCGAAGTGCGCGCGGCCCTGCCCGCGATCCTGTCGAAGATCCACCCCTCGGGCGGTTCGATGCACGCCCTGCCCGCCGATCCGACGCCGCGCGCCTATGTCAAAGCGATCACCACCGCGCTCGGCCACGGGGCGAGCGACAAGCGCCGCCGCGCCGCCGCGGAACGCGCCACGAAGATCGCGACGAGCCGCGGCTGGCATGATAGCCGCGCGGCCTTCGCGTGGTTCGCGGTCGGGCGGCTGACGATGAAGACCGATCCCGAGAAAGCGGTCGCCGCCTACAAGAAAGCGGGCCGGATCTATCGCGCGACACCGGGCGCGGAAATTCAGGCCGCCCATATCGATATGCAGCTGGCGGCCTATGCGCTTGGCACGGGCCGCGCGCAGGAGGCTGTGACGCTGGTGAACCGCGCGCTGGCCTCGGACGTGTCGACCGAGAACGCCTCGCTGATGGCCACGCTCTACATGATCCGCGCCGAAGCCTATGGGCAACTGGGTGACGCTGCGCAGGAACATCAGGCCCGTCTCGACATGCAGCAATGGGCGCGCTATGGCTTTGGCTCTGACGCGGCGGTGAAACGCCGCGCGGATGAGGTGGCGGCCCTCGCCAATGCGGGCGCTCGCGTGAACTGACCGCAAAAGGCGGACCGGGCGCGCCCGGACCAAGACCGTAAGGGGGCGCAGCATGTATGTTCTGGCAGGGGTCGTGATCGGGCTGATCTGGGGCGACTGGAAGGCCCGCAAACGCGGCGGCAACAAGCTCGACCGGGCGCAATATGCCGCCGTCCATGCGATCGGGCTGGCGCTGGTGGGCCTCTTCGTCACCGTGATCATCAACCGCATCTGGGCGTGACTGTCTGGGCGTGATTAGGGGGAGGCGATGTTCCTGCCATTCTTCGATGCTCTGCGGCGCGGCGGTGTCCCCGTCTCCTTACGCGAATATCTGAGCTTCCTCGAAGGGCTGGCCGCGGGGCTTTGCACCTACGATATCGACGGCTTCTACTATTTCGCCCGCGCCGCGATGGTGAAGGACGAACGCTTCCTCGACCGGTTCGACCGGGCGTTTTCCGAAGCCTTCTCGGGGCTGGAGGCGATCACGCCGGACGATGTGCTCAATGCCGTCGATCTGCCCGAGGAATGGCTGCGCAAACAGCTGGAGAAACATCTCACCGAGGAAGAAAAAGCACAGATCGAGGCGCTTGGCGGGTTCGACAACCTGATGGAGACGCTGAAAAAGCGGCTCGAGGAGCAGAAAGGCCGCCATCAGGGCGGCAATAAATGGATCGGAACGGGGGGCACCTCGCCCTTCGGCGCTTACGGCTACAACCCCGAAGGCGTCCGCATCGGCCAGAAGGAAAGCCGCCACCAGCGCGCGGTGAAGGTCTGGGACAAGCGCGAGTTTCGCGATTTCGACGACACGGTGGAACTGGGCACCCGCAACATCAAGGTGGCGCTGAAACGCCTGCGCCAATGGGCGCGGCATGGCGCGAACGAGGAACTGGACCTGCCCGGCACGATCCGCGCCTCGGCCGAAGCGGGCTATATCGACGTCAAAACCCGGCCCGAGCGGCACAACGCGGTGAAGGTGGTTCTCTTCCTCGATGTCGGCGGCTCGATGGACGCCCATGTGCAGCTGGTGGAGGAGCTATTCTCCGCGGCCAAGTCCGAGTTCAAGCATCTCGAGCACTGGTATTTCCACAATTGCCTCTACGAGGGCGTCTGGAAATCGAACAAGCGCCGCTGGAACGAGGCGACGCCGACATGGGACGTGCTCCATCGCTATGGCCCCGATTACAAATGCATTTTCGTGGGCGACGCGTCGATGTCCCCCTATGAGATCACCCATCGCGGCGGCGCGAACGAGCATTGGAACGACGAGGCGGGCCATGTCTGGCTCACCCGTGCGCGCGAGCAATGGCCCGATCACACATGGCTCAACCCGATTCCCGAACGCGGCTGGGGCTACACGCAGTCGATCCAGATCATTCGCGAGATCTTCGAAGGTCGGATGCATCCGCTGACCCTCGAAGGGATCACCGCGGCAATGAAGGAGCTCGGATGAACCGGCTGCGCTACCTTTGGGGGCATCACAAGATCGCCTCGCTGGGCTTCGTCCTCGCGGTCGCGCTGTCGCTGTTCTTCGGCGCAAGGTTCGTCTCGCGCGCGATCTACTGGTCCGACCCAGCCCATCTGCATCAAAGCCCCGAGGAATGGATGACGCCGGGCTATATCGCGCGCAGCTGGCATCTGGAGATCGAGGAGGTCGACGCGATCCTCGGCATCGAGGACGGGCACACTTTGGTCGGCAACGGACGCCCAACGCTGGAACGTATCGCAAAGGCCAAGGGCGAGCCGCTGCAGGACCTGATCCGCAAACTCTCGCTCGGCCTGCCCAAGACCATCGCCGACAAAGAGGCGCAGCCACAGCAATGAGCTTCTCCGACCTCTCAGATTGGCTACTCGCGCAGGTGCCGCTCTACGGGCCGTGGCTGCTGGGTCTCACGACCTTCCTGAGCTGCCTTGCGATCCCGGCCCCCTCCTCGCTGATGATGATCGCGAGCGGCGCCTTCGTGGCCTCGGGCGATCTGGACCTCGCGACCGTCGGCGGCGCGGCCTTCACCGGCGCGGTGATCGGCGATCAGGTGGGCTTCCAGCTGGGCCGCCGGGCCGAGCGCTTCCTGCCCCATCCCGACACCAAACGCGGCGCGCTGGTCGCGAAAGCGATGGCAGCCCTGCGCAAACGCGGCGCGGTCACCGTCTTCTTCACCCGCTGGATGTTCTCCGCGCTCGGGCCTTGGGTGAATCTCGCAGCCGGCGCCTCGGGCTTCGCGCATAGGCGCTTCACTCTGGCCGATCTCGCGGGCGAAGCGGTCTGGGTCACGACCTATGTGGGCCTCGGCATCACCTTCGGAGCCAATCTGGACGCCGCGGCCGAGCTTGCGGGCAACGCGCTGGGGCTGCTGGGCGCGGGTGCTGCCGCCTTCGCCTTCGGCTGGTGGCTGTGGCACGCGGCCAAGCGCGCCCCGAAAGCCCCTCAATCCGACGCTTGATCACGGGCCCGCGAGCCGCCATATCCATCCCATGTTGTTCCGCCTTCTCCCGATCCTGCTGCTGGTCCTCTACGGCTTCGCCATGTGGCATTTCTCGACCTGGCAACTCAAACGCCAGCTGAACGGGAATTCGCGCCGGTTGCGCGACAGCAAGCTGGAGCCCTATCTCGACCGGCTCGCCGCCGCGCTCGAAGTCTCGGAAATCCCGGTCCATGTCTACCAGATCGAGCCGGTGAACGGCCTCGCCGCCCCCGATGGCCGCGTCTTCATCACCGAAGGCTTCATGCGCAAATATCGCGCGGGCGAGGTGTCCCCGGAAGAACTGACCTCGGTAATCGCGCATGAGCTGGGCCATGTCGCCTTGGGCCATTCGCGCCGCCGGATGATCGACTTCTCGGGCCAGAACGCCTTGCGCGCCGTGCTGATGACGGTGCTTGGCCGCTTCATCCCCTTCATCGGTCCGTGGATCGCCAATCTGATCACCGCCGCACTCGCCGCCCGCCTCAGCCAGCGCGACGAGTTCGAGGCCGATGAATTTGCCTCCGCGCTGATGATCAAGGCGGGCTTCGGCACCGAGCCGCAGGTCACGCTGTTCCACAAGCTCGACGCGTTGACCAAGAACGCGGGCCAGACCACGCCCGCCTGGCTGCTGACCCACCCCAAGACCGAAAAGCGCATCGCCGCGATCGAGGCGAACCAGCTGCGCTGGTCGCGCGCAGAGCACTGATTTTCCTTACTTTCGCCGCGCAGGGCCGCTAGTCTGCACGCGAGGAAGGGCAGTGAATGACAAGCGGGTCTCTAGCGCGGGTGCACAGGCGCCGGGTGTTCTACATCCCCGGCTACGACCCGATTCATCCCCGCCGCTACCGCGAGCTCTACCGCAAGGAAGGCGCAGATCAGGCCCGCATTTCCGGCTACGAGATCGCGCTGGCCCCGAAACGCGCAGGCGGCCCCTATGGCTGGCATGTCACCTCCACACAGGACGGCACCGAGGTCGAGGCAGATGTCGAAGTGCTGGTCTGGTCCGATATCGTGCGCTCATCGATGGGCAAATCGATCCCTGCGACCTACGCGCAACTGATCCGCACCGCCTGGGCCTATGTCGCCTCCGGCGCGCTCTTCCGGCTGATGCGGCTGCGCAAAGGCCCGGTGATCGCCGCGCTCTATCCGATCGTGGCGCTGATCGTGCAGGCGCTGATCGGGATCGGCCTTGGCTGGGCGGCGGCGGCATTCGCATTGGCGCTCTTGCCCGGCTTCCCGCTCGACGGGCTCGCAGGCCTCATCCTCGGCGCCGCGATCCTCACCCTGACCCTACGCTGGTTCCGGGCCAAGGACGGCAAGCTCTTCGCCTATTACCTGATGCATGACTACGCCTTCACCGCGCGCTGGGGCGGCGCGAACCCGCCCGAGTTGGAAGCCCGCATGGCCGAGTTCGCCGCCCGCATCGAAGAGACGATGCGCGAGGACTGGGACGAGGTACTGATCGTCGGCCATTCCTCGGGCGCCCATCTCGCCGTCTCGATCCTCGCCGACCTGATCCGCGAGAACCGCCTCCCCAATTCGGCTTGGGAAAAATATCCTCGGGGGGAGGCCGTCAGGCCGGGGGGCAGACAGCCCCCGGCGCTCTCCTTTCTCTCGCTCGGTCAGGTCGTCCCGATGGTGAGCTACCTGCCCCGCGCGACCCGCCTGCGCGCCGATCTCGCCTACCTCGCCACTCGGCCCGAGCTGTTCTGGCTCGACGTGACCGCGCCGGGCGATGGCTGCGCCTTCGCGCTCTGCGATCCGGTCGCCGTGTCGGGCGTGGCACCGGAGGGCCAGATCCACCCGCTGGTGATCTCCGCCGCTTTCACCCAGACACTCAGCCCCGAGCGCTGGCGCACCCTCCGCTGGCGCTTCTTCCGGCTGCATTTCCAGTATCTTTGCGCCTTCGACCGGCCCGGAGATTACGACTATTTCCGCGTCACCGCCGGGCCGCTGACACTGGCCGAGCGCTTCCACGGTCGCGCCCCGTCGAAAAGCCGGATCACGACGCCCGCGAACCGGTTCACGAGCGTCACATGAACCAGCCGTCCCGCCTGCCCCCGAAACCGACCCCGCGCCCGGACCGCGTCTCGCTCTGGCGCTATTTCCGGCTGTTCAAATCCGACATCCTCTCAGCCCAGCCCGCGCGTCTCTACCGCGCGTGGATGGCCGAGTTCCGCACGCCGTTCTTCCGCTCCTATATGTGCAACGACCCCGATCTGGTCGATCTGGTGCTCAACAAACGCCCGATGGATTTCCCGAAATCCGACCGCGTCCGCGAGGGGCTGAAACCGCTTCTGCGCGAGAGCGTGTTCACCACCAATGGCGCGCAGTGGCAGCGCCAGCGCCGGATCATCGACCCGGCCTTCGAGGGCGGAAAACTGCGCGAGACCTTCCCGGCGATGTGGGCCGCGGGCGAGGCTTGCGTCGAGCGAATGAAGGTGAAGACCGACGCCGAACCGATTGATATTGAAACGGAAACCTCTCACGTTGCCGCCGATATCATCTTCCGAACCCTGTTCTCGATCCCGATCGAGGATGCGACCGCCAGCGCCGTGTTCGCCGCCTTCAAGCGCCATCAGCGCGCCTCTCCGGTGGTCAATCTCGGTGCGCTGCTGCCGCTGCCGCGCTGGTTTCCGCGCTTTCATTCCCGCGAGACGAAGCGCACCGCTGCCCATATCCGCGCGCTGATCGAGCGACTGACGACGGAGCGCGCCGCCCGGATCGCCGCCGGCACCGCGCCCGACGATCTGGCGACCAAGATCATGACCACCGCCGATCCCGAAACTGGCGAGACCTTCGACACCGCCGAGATGGTCGATCAGGTCGCGATCTTCTTTCTTGCGGGCCACGAGACCTCCGCCTCGGCGCTGGCATGGGCGCTCTATCTGCTGGCGACGCATCCCGAATGGCAGGTTCGGCTGGCCGAAGAGGCCGAGAGCGCGCTGGAAGAAAGCCAAGACTTTTCCGTGCTTTCCAAGCTGAAGTTGAACCGCGCGACCTTCCGCGAGGCGATGCGGCTTTACCCGCCCGTGCCGATGTTCGTGCGCGAGACGACCTGCCCGGAAACCTTCCGCAAGCGCGCGGTCAAACCGGGCAGTCAGGTGGTGATCTCACCGTGGCACCTGCATCGCCACGAGCGGCTCTGGGACAATCCCGACGGCTTCGACCCGAGCCGCTGGGAGACCGAGAACGGCAAGGCCTGCCAGCGGCGCGCCTATATCCCTTTCTCCTCCGGCGCGCGGGTCTGCCCCGGCGCAGGCTTCGCGATGGCGGAAGGGCCGCTTGTGCTGGCAATGCTGCTACGGGCGTTTCGGTTCGAGGCTGTCGAGCGCCGCGAACCGGTCCCCGTCGCGCATCTGACGGTGCGCGGCAAGGACGGGATTTACCTCAGGATTTGTAAGCGTTGAGGGGGCTCCGCCCCCGCTGGCCCTGCCAGCCCCCGGGATATTTCGGCCAAGCCGAAGAGATCAATCGCGCACGACCAGATCGGCGGCGCGGCTCTCGCGCGTGATGGTGCGGCCATTGGGCAGGTCGTTTTCCTCGACGCGGCGGCGCGTCTCGGCCAGATCGCAGCCCTGATCGCGCCAGCGTTGGGTCAGCCGCTCGCGCAGCACCTCTTCGGGCAAATCGATGCGGATCGTGAGATCGAAGAGCGGGTAGAGATCGCTCCAACCGGGCCGCGTCAGCAGCAGGTAATTGCCTTCGACGATCAGATATTTCGCCGATCCCGGCACGCTTGCGCCGCCCGGAACGGTGGCGTCCAGATCGCGGTCGAAGGTCGGCACGGGCTCGTCCTGACGGCTCGATTTCAGCCGCGCAAGAAGCTGCGAAAATCCTTCAGTATCAAAGGTTTCGGGCGCGCCCTTCACGTTACGCAAGCCGCGCGCGTCGAGCCAGTCATTGTCGCGGTGAAAGCCGTCCATCGCGACGATGGCCGATTGCTCCCCGAGCGCCTCGGCCAGTTCATGCGCAAGATGCGACTTGCCCGCACCGGGGCCGCCGACCAGCCCGATCAGCAGCCGCTCGCCCGGAAGCTGGCGGATATGCGAGGCCAGATCGGCGCGCGGCACCTGCAGCTCGCTCTCCATGAAGGCACCGTGATCGCCCATCGGGCCGTCGCTATCGCCGAGCCAATCCGGCATCACGACATCGCCTTGATGAACCGTCCCAGAGCTGCGGCCGGGTCGTCCTCGCGCCAGACCTCGTCGCCGAAGGCGAACCAGTCGGTGACGGGGGCGAATTTCGTGACCAATTCCTCGGTGAGCGCACCTTCGGCCACCACCGGCACTTCGATCACTTCGGACCACCAGGCGAACAGCTCGTGCTCGGCCGGTTCGGCCGTTCCCAGATTGGTCTCGCCGATCGGGCCGAAGCAGACATAGTCGGCCCCCGCCTCGCCCGCGTTCATCCCCTCATGGCGGGAATTACCGCAGTAGCTTCCGACGATCGCATCGTCACCCAGCTCCTTGCGGCCATAGCGGATCTGTTTCGCGCCATCGATGAAATGGACCCCGTCGAGCCCGTGGCGTTCGACGAGAGCGACATGGGATTCGATGACCAGCGCCACGTCGCGGGCATGGGCCACTTCGCGCATCGCATCGGCGATCCGACCGATCTCGTATTCGTCGCGACTGGCCAGCGACAGGCGGATGCAGGCGATGTCATGCGCGTCGAGCACCGAGGCCAGTTTCGGCGCGAATTCCTCGGCGTCGAAAGCGGGCGGCGTGATCAGGTAAATCTGCGGGCGGTCTTCGGCCATGGGCAGGCTCCTTTGCGGGTCTTGGCCGCCTATTAACGCAAGCGGCGCGGCCTTGCCAGTGCCAGCTTGCGCGACTAGGAGAGGCGCGAAAGGACCGCCCATGCCCAATACGCCCGAAATTCCCGATCCCGCCCAGCCCGCCTTCATCCTCGTGCGTCCGCAGATGGGCGAGAATATCGGGGCGGCGGCGCGCGCGATGCTGAACTTCTCGCTGCGCAAGATGCGGTTGGTGGAACCGCGCGACGGCTGGCCCAACCCCAAAGCGGTGGCGATGGCCTCGGGGGCGGCCGGTCAGGTGCTCGATTTCGCGGGTGTCTATGACAGCGTGGCCGAGGCGGTGGCTGATTGCGACTACGTCTTCGCCACCACCGCGCGGGGCCGTGAATTGCCCAAACCGATCTACACGCCCGAGGCGGCGATGGAGGAAGCGCGCAAACGCATCGTCGCGGGCCAGAAGGTCGGCGTGCTTTTCGGACCCGAGCGCACCGGGCTGGAGAATGACGACATCCTGCGCGCTAACGCGATCATCACCGTGCCGGTGAACCCGGAGTTCTTCTCGCTCAACCTCGCGCAGGCGGTGCTGCTGTCGGCCTATGAATATTCGCGCCACACGCTCGACTCGGTTCCGGTCGATCCCGGTCTTGCGGGCCATGATCCGGCGAGTGCGGTCGAGGTCGAGAAGCTGGGCGATCACTTCGAGCAGCGGCTCGAGGAGGCGGGCTTCTTCCACCCGCCCGCGAAGGCGCCGATGATGAAGCGCAACCTGCGCAACATGTGGACGCGTTTCGCGATGACGCGCTCGGAGGTGCAGACGCTGCACGGCGCTCTGCGACAAATTCTCCGCCCGCGCGACTGACGCTTGGTCAAAGACGCCGCTTGCGCCATCTTGAGAGCATGTGGCGCGTCATCCGGGTCTCAGCATTGGCAGTTCTGGCGGGTGGGCTCTTGGGTCTGCTCGCGCTGTTGTGGTTCTACCCGGTGCTGGCGGCGGGGCTGTGCCCGCGCTGTTTCGGAATGGACCGGGCCGCGCCGGGCATTTTCGTCGAACATGAGATGAGCCGCGCAGAGCGGCGCGATCTGGTCGAGACGGTCGATGCGGCGCGCGATACGGTCGCCCAATTCTACCCGACGCGCGAAGCCCATACCCGTATTCTCGCCTGCACGAGCGACGCCTGCGACCGGCGGCTGGGCGGACGGGGTGCGGCGGCAGTGACCTATTCGCTCGGGGCTTGGGCGGTGGTGCGCGTGGCCCCGCGCGGGCTGACCGAGACGATCCTCGCCCATGAGCTGACCCATACCGAGACCCATGCCCGGCTGGGCGTGTTGGGTCAGGTGCGCGGCCGCATGCCCGCGTGGTTCGACGAGGGGCTCTCGGTGCTGGTCTCGAACGATCCGCGCTATCTCGGGCCGGGCTCGGGCATCGAGCGCTGTCAGGCGCTGCCGCGCGCCGACCTGCCCTCCTCGCCTTTCGACTGGGCGCCGCAGGCCGGGCGCGACAACGGGCTTTATGCCGAGGCCGCCTGCGCCGTGCTGATCTGGGAGGCGCATCAGGGCGGGCCGGAGGCCATCCTCGCGCGGCTGGAAACCGGGCGCAGCTTTCCCTGAAACGCAGCCATGCGCGCGGCTTGCGCGGATTGCCCTTGACCTGAGGCCGTGTGCGCAGAAAAAGGGGCCATGGCACAGGCAAATCTTCATATCGACCTCGACGCAGTGGTCAGCAATTGGCGCGCTCTCGATGCGCAATCGGGCGCGGCGACGCGCACGGCGGCGGTTGTGAAAGCCGACAGCTACGGCTTGGGCGCAGGGCGCGTGGCCCCGGCTTTGTATCAGGCGGGGGCGCGGGACTTCTTCGTCGCGCTGGCCGAGGAAGGCGCAAGGCTGCGCCCGCATCTGGGCGAGGACGCGCGGATCTTCATCCTCGGCGGTCATATGGCGGGCGATGCGGGTTTCCTGCGCGACGCGCGTCTGATCCCGATGCTCAACTCCGCCGAACAGGCGCAGCGGCATCTGCAGGCGATCCCCGAAAGCCCCGTGGGCGTGCAGCTCGACACCGGGATGAACCGGCTCGGGATGGAGGCAGCCGAGTGGCAGGCCACCGCCCCGCAGCTGATGGAGCGCGGGATCGAGCTGGTGATGAGCCACCTCGCCTGTTCCGACGAGCCGGACCACGAGATGAACGCCAAGCAGCTGGCCGAGTTCAAACGGATGACCGACGGCATGGGGCTGAGCCGCTCGCTCGCGGCGACGGGCGGCATCCTGCTGGGCCCGGATTATCATTTCGACGTGACGCGGCCCGGCATTGGGCTCTATGGCGGACGCCCCTTCGAGGAGGCGCGCCACGTCGCGACCCTTTCGCTGCCGGTGATTCAGACCCGCCTGGTCCAGCCCGGCGAGACCGTGGGCTACGGCAACACCTGGACCGCCGAGCGCGAGACCAAGATCGCGACGCTCTCGGCGGGCTATGCCGACGGGATCCACCGCGTGCTGTCGAACATCACCGCGCTTTACGCAGGCGACACGGCATGTCCGCTGCGGGGCCGCGTCTCGATGGACCTGCTGACCGTCGATGTGACCGATCTCGATACGGTGCCCGACACGCTCGATCTGCTTGGCCCGCATCAGGGCGTCGATACGCTGGCCGATCTGGCAGGCACGATCGGCTATGAGATCCTGACCTCGCTCGGCCCCCGCTACGCCCGGAATTACGCGGAGCCCACCGCATGAATGCAGCGGCGCTCAGCCGACCGCTGGCCGCGCTGGGGCGGGCCACGCTCGCGCTGATGGCGGCGACGGGGCGGCTGTCGCTCTTTGTGGGCGAGACGCTGAGCCACCTGCTCCGCCCGCCGTTCTACCTGCGCGAATTCTGGCTTGCCTGCCTCAATATCGGCTGGCTGTCGCTGCCGGTCGTGGGAATGACCGCGCTGTTCACCGGCGCCGCGCTCGCGCTGCAGATCTACGCGGGGGGCGCGCGCTTCTCGGCCGAACAGGTCGTGCCCTCGATCACCGCGATCGGCATGGTCCGCGAGCTGGGCCCGGTCCTGGGCGGTTTGATGGTGGCCGCGCGGGTGGCCTCAAGCATCGCCGCCGAGATCGGCACGATGAAAGTGACCGAGCAGATCGACGCGCTCACCACGCTTTCGACCAACCCGATGAAATATCTCACCGTGCCGCGCGTGCTGGCCGCGACGCTTTGCGTGCCGATGCTCGTCGGCGTGGGCGACGTGATCGGGATCATGGGCGGCTGGATGGTCGGCGTGAACCGCCTCGGCTTCAACTCGGCCACCTATCTCAAGAACACATGGGATTTCCTTGAGTTCTGGGACGTGGGATCGGGCCTCGTGAAGGGCGCGGCCTTCGGCTTCATCGTCGCCACGATGGGCTGCTATCACGGGATGAATTCGGGCCGCGGCGCGCAAGGCGTGGGCCGGGCCACGAAGTCGGCAGTGGTCGCCGCCTCGGTCGCGATCCTCGCCGCGAATTACGTGCTGACGGAGGCCTTCTTCTCGGCATGATCACCCTCGACGCCATAACCCGCAGTTTCGGATCGAAACACGTCCTGCGCGGCGTCGATCTGGTGGTGCCGACGGGGCAATCCACCGTCATCATCGGCGGCTCGGGCACCGGCAAATCGGTGCTTCTGAAATGCATCCTCGGGCTGATCGAGCCCGACGGCGGCAAGATTACCCTCGACGGGGTCGATGTGCATGAGGGAGAGCGCGACGCGTTCCTCGCCCGCTTCGGGATGCTGTTTCAGGGCGGTGCGCTGTTCGACAGCTTCTCGGTCTGGGAAAACGTGGCCTTCCGCCTGCTGCGCGGCGCACTGAAGCGGCCCAAGGCGGAGGCGCGCGAGATCGCGATTGAGAAGCTGCGCCGCGTGGGGCTGTCGCCCGATGTGGCGGACCTGTATCCGGCGGAACTGTCGGGCGGGATGCAAAAGCGCGTGGGGCTTGCCCGCGCCATTGCCGCAGAGCCCGAGATCATCTTCTTCGACGAGCCCACGACCGGGCTCGACCCGATCATGGCGGGCGTCATCAACGAGCTGATCCGCGAAATCGTGACCGAGATGGGCGCGACCGCGATGACGATCACCCATGACATGACCTCGGTCCGGGCGATTGCCGACCGCGTGGCAATGCTTCACGCGGGCAAAATTCGCTGGGAAGGCCCGATCGCGGAAATGGATGCGACTTCCGACCCTTACGTCCAACAGTTCATTCACGGACGCGCCGAAGGGCCGATCGAAACGCTGCGCTGAAAATTGGCGACTTTGCAGGGGCTTTCAGCTAGACCGGAGGGATATCCGTCGCGCGAGGCCCTATGCTGAAATTCGCCAATCTGGCGCTCTTGCTGCTCTTCCCCCTCGCCTGGGCCGCGCCGCTTCTGCGCGCGGGGCTTCTGCCCTTCTTCGGGCTGGAGGAAATCTCGGTACTCAGCGGATTGCAGACGTTGTGGCGGACGGATGTGTTCCTCGCCCTGCTCGTCAGCTTCCTCGCCCTGTTTGCCCCCTATCTGAAGGTGATCGGGATCGCGCTGATTCAGTTCGATCTCGCTTCGCCGAAACTGACACCCGCGCTCAATATCCTCGGCAAACTCGCGATGGCCGATATCTTCCTGATCGCGATCTATATCGTGGTGGCGAAGGGCGTGGGCGTCGGACGCCTTGAGACGGCCTGGGGACTTTACCTGTTTACCGGATGCGTCGCGGCCTCCTTCGCGATCTCGCATCTGGAAATGAAAAAGGCGCCGCGAGGGTGATCCCCCGGGCGCCTTTCGCGTCCTTTCAGCCGATCAATGGACCGAGACCGGGTCCAGATCGTTCTGCCGTGCGAGCGAGAAGGCCAGCTTGCGGTCCTTCACCAGCGCGAGCCGTTCGCCATCGCTGTCATGCACCGCGTAGAGGTGATCGACATCGTCCAGCTCGGCCCGGATTTCCTCGGGCAGATCGACGACCGCGACTTCGCGGACATAGACGATGGGATGCTCGGCATTGTCGCCGAAATCATATTCCGTATTCATTGCGCGTTTCCTTTCCTGCCTGTTCATTTCCGCTCGATCGGGATGGTCTGCACAATCGTCTCGGGCGGGGCCCGGTTCAGATCGACATGCAGAAGACCGTTCTCGATCGTGGCGGCTGCGACCTCGACCCCTTCTGCGAGCACGAAGCTGCGCTGAAAGGCCCGTGCAGCGATACCGCGATGTAGGAACAGGCGTTCGCTGTCCTCTTCGCTCTGACGGCCGCGGATCACCAAAGCCCGGTCTTCGAGCGTGATCGCGAGGTCTTCCTCGCGGAAGCCTGCCACTGCGAGCGTGATGCGGAACGCATCCTCGCCGCGTTGTTCGATGTTATACGGCGGATAGGCATCCGATCCCTTGGCGGTGCGTTCCACCAGCCGTTCCAGCTGGTCGAAGCCCAGCAGGTAGGGATGTGCGCCAAAACTCAGTTTCGTCATTCGGCAAGCCCTTGATGAAGCGACGTTGCAAGTTCGGGCCCCGATCTTCGGCAGCCCACTACTCAAATATGGGCGGCGTGGAAGCCCCCTGCAAGACCCCGCCGACCATTTACGCTGACGGCAAATTTTCTCCTAACCCGTTCGAAACCTGTTATATTGACCCTCCCACCTGACGGCCGAGGCCGAGTCGGGCGGATGATCTTTTGCGCAACCAGAACCGGACGATACGGATATGAACGCCCATCTCGAGATGGATCATGAAGAAGTGCTGCGGGTGAAACTGGAAGTGCTGCGCCGCGAACACCGCGATCTGGACGAGGCGATCCTGGCGCTCACGCAGGCGGTGCATTCCGATCAGCTGCGCCTTGTGCGTCTGAAAAAGCAAAAGCTGGCCCTGAAAGACGAGATCGCGCGGATCGAAGACCAGCTCACCCCCGACATCATCGCCTGAACCCGACCTCCGACCAATCGGATCGGCGCCTGCGCGCCTCCGGGGCTTGCCGCGACGGCACAGATTCCTATAGTGCGCCCTCCATCTGAAAAGGGGGCGTCATGAGCGTGAAAGTGGGAATCATCATGGGCAGCCAGTCCGACTGGTCCACGATGAAAGAGGCGGCGGAAATTCTCGACGAACTCGGTGTGGAATACGAGGCGAAGATCGTCTCGGCGCATCGCACTCCCGACAGGCTCTGGTCCTATGGCAAGACGGCTGTGGAGCGTGGGCTGCACGTCATCATCGCAGGCGCTGGCGGTGCCGCGCACCTGCCCGGCATGATGGCCTCGAAGACGCGCGTGCCGGTGATCGGCGTGCCGGTGCAGACCCGGGCGCTCTCGGGCGTCGACAGCCTCTATTCCATCGTGCAGATGCCCAAGGGCTTCCCGGTCGCGACCATGGCGATCGGCGCGGCTGGGGCCGCCAATGCCGGTCTTATGGCGGCGGGGATCTTGGCCGTGTCCGATGCGGAACTGGCGAAGCGGCTCGATGACTGGCGTGAGAAGCTCTCGGCCTCGATCAAGGAGGAGCCGGAAGATGAGTGAGCCCCTGCCCTACGGATCGGTGATCGGCATCCTCGGCGGCGGTCAGCTGGGCCGAATGCTCTCGGTCGCGGCCTCGCGTCTGGGCTACAAGACCCATATCTTCGAGCCGGGCGCGAACCCGCCCGCAGGCGACGTGGCCCATGCGGTGACCACCG
The DNA here is from genome assembly GCF_002563775.1 of Thioclava sp. ES.031. Taxonomy (NCBI): domain Bacteria; kingdom Pseudomonadati; phylum Pseudomonadota; class Alphaproteobacteria; order Rhodobacterales; family Paracoccaceae; genus Thioclava; species Thioclava sp. ES.031. The sequence continues at coordinate 2,177,392 of NZ_PDJO01000001.1, forward strand.
CGCCCTATGAGGACGAGGCCGCGCTGCGCGCCTTCGCCGAGGCCGTGGACGTCATCACCTATGAGTTCGAGAACGTGCCGACCTCGGCGCTCGATCTGCTGGAAAGCCTCAAGCCGATCCGCCCGAACCGCAAGGCGCTGGCCGTCAGTCAGGACCGTCTGGTCGAGAAAGCCTTCCTCAACGATCTGGGCCTCGCCACCGCGCCTTTCGCCGCCGTGGACGATATCGAGGACCTGCAGGAAGCAATTGCCGAGATCGGCTGCCCCGCGATCCTGAAAACCCGTCGCTTCGGCTATGACGGCAAGGGTCAGGTGGTGATCAACGCGCCCGAAGAGGCCGCCGCCGCGCTGGAGGATATGAAGGGCGCGCCCGCGATCCTCGAAGGCTTCGTGGAGTTCTTCAAGGAGATCTCCGTGATCGGCGCGCGCGCCGAGGATGGCGCGATCTCCTGCTACGATCCGGGCCAGAACAAGCATGAGGGCGGCATCCTGCGCACCACGCTGGTGCCCGCCGCGATCACCGACAACCAGCGCACCGATGCGGTTCTGCTGGCGGCCAAGATCCTGAACAAGCTCGATTATGTCGGCGTGATGGGGGTCGAGCTTTTCGTCACCCGCGACGCGCTGATCGTGAACGAGATCGCCCCGCGCGTGCATAATTCGGGCCACTGGACGCAGGCAGGCAGCGCGGTCGATCAGTTCGAGCAGCATATCCGCGCCGTGACCGGATGGCCGCTGGGCGACGGCTCGCGCCATTGCGATGTCGAGATGGAGAACCTGATCGGCGACGATATGGACCGGGTGCCGGGGCTGGCGAAGCTCGCGCGGTATCAGGTGCATCTCTACGGCAAGTCCGAGGTGAAGCCGGGCCGCAAGATGGGCCATGTGAACCACATCCTGTAAGTGAAAAAGGCGCCCATCGCGGGCGCCTTTTTCTTATGTCGTCACCGCACGCCTGCCCGTGGGGTGGCGCTCGGACGCTTCGAGCGGCAGCGCTTAATGCCAGCCAAACCCCTCCGAAGCGGGAGCGTTGCGCGCGGGAGACGATGCGCCAGCCCGCCGGAACGGGCAGGCGCACGCCCTGCGGCTTCGCCGCGCACCGGGCGAGGTCTTCTATAGCCCGCCCGGCGCCTTTCTCTTATCTCGCGTTCACTTCGCGGACCATGTGAAGCGCGTGCCCCACGGATCGGCCACGCTGTCGCCATAGGCCTCGCGGAAGGCGGCGAGAGGTTCGGCGTCAGCCTTCAGCCCCACCTCGACCAGACCGGTCGCGGGCTGATGACGCGCCTTGGCCCCGCGGCTGTTCCAGACATTGGTGGCGAGGTGGTGGTGATAGCCGCCCCAGCCGTGGAAGTTCGCCCCCGGATAGCGCGCCATCACATCCGCGCCGAGCGTCTCGGCATAGAACGGCTCCGCCGGATCGAGCGCGCCCACCTGAAGGTGAACGTGGCCGATCACCGTGCCTTTCGGCGCACCGCGCCACGGGCCACGGGCCTCTGCCATCACGTCGCGCAGGTCGATCGGATCGGTCACCATCGCGATCATCCCGTCCTTGCGCGGCCAGTCTTCGCGGGCGCGGTCACGGTAGATCTCGATACCGTTGCCCTCGGGGTCGTGCAGGTAGACCGCCTCGCTCACGAGGTGATCGGACGCCCCGTCGAGCCGGATGCCAGCCTCTGCGGCGTAGGTCAGCCACGCGCCCAGATCGGGCCGCTCGGGCAGCAGGAAGGCGGTGTGAAACAGCCCCGCTTCCGACCGGCTCGATTTGCGCGCCGATGCGTCGGCCTTGAGGATCACGAGGACCTTGCCATCGACGCCGTAGCGGGCCTCATTTGCGTCGCCCGCGATCCGCTCCAGCCCGAGCACGCTCTCGTAGAACGCACCCACCGCCGGGAGGTCATGCACCACGAGGGTCACATGGCCGATTTCAACATTTGCGTCACTGGTCGCCATCGTCTCCTCCTGTCATTTCAGCTTGGTCGGGCGCAGCGCATAGGCACCGTCACCCAGAGCCGCGAGCGCGAATTGCACGATGGCCCACATCACCGGATATTCCCAGCCGCCGCCCTGGTTCGAGAAGCTGAAGCCGTTGCCCCAATGCGCCGTGAAGGCCGCGCCGAGCAGGATGAACCCCAGCCCGAAGGACACGATCCGCGCATAGATGCCGGTGATCAAGGCGATACCGCCGAGGATTTCCGCCGCCATCGTCACGATGCCGAGCCAGCCGGGCAGGCCCAGAGATTCAAAGAAGCCCATCGTGCCGGCCGGGGTAAAGACGAACAGCTTCGTCAGCCCGTGGACGAGGAACAGCGCGCCGATCAGAAGGCGCAAAACGAAGATGCCGTAAGGGGCGAGTTTGGTGTCGATCATGGTCTGTCTCCTGTAACCGCACTCTCTGTGCGGTGTGTTCGCGTTACAGCGAGGAAATTAGCCATTCCGTTCGCGAATAAAATGGATATTATCAGGAATGACTTTTACCGTTTTGTTCTGAATAGCGATGGATATCACCGAACAACTCCGCGCCTTCGTCGCCACCGCCCGCGCGGGCTCTTTCACCGCGGGGGCAGAGCAGCTGGGCATCTCCAACCGGCTCGCCTCGAAATACGTGGCCGAGCTGGAGGACCGCCTTGGCACGCGCCTTCTGCAACGCACGACGCGGCGGATCGGGCTGACGCCTGCGGGCGAGCGTCTGCTGGCCGAGGCGCCAAGCGTGCTCGACGGGCTCGACGATCTTCTGGGCGCGGTGTCGGAACAATCGCGCGGGTTCTCGGGCGTGTTGCGGATTTCCGCGCCGGTCACCTTCGGCGAGGTCTATCTGGCGGAGATGCTCGCGCGCTTCGCCGCCCCCCACCCCGATCTGGTGATCGACCTGACGCTCTCGGATGCGGCGACCGATCTGGCCGCCGAGGGGATCGACCTCGCCTTTCGGATCGGGCAGCTGCGCGACCAGGCGCTGCGCGCGCGCAAGCTGGGCGAGATCGGGATGCGCGTCGTGGCCTCTCCCGCCTATCTCGAACGCGCGGGCCGCCCGGCCCAGATCGCCGATCTGACCGACCACCGCTGCATCCATGACACCAATCACAGTGCGATCCCGCATTGGCGCTATCGCGAGGGCGGAGAGATCGCCGCCCTGCCCGTTCCGGCGCAGATCCGCGTCAATAGCGGGCGCGCCGCCTGCGAACTGGCGCTGGCGGGGCATGGCATCACCTACGGGCCGGAATTCGTGCTGGAGCCGGAGATCGCGGCGGGGCGGCTGGTCTCGCTTTTCCCGCCCGAGACGCTGCTGCGTATTCCGCTTCATGCGGTCTATCTCGACGGGCCGCGCCTGCCGCGCAAGCTGCGCGCGCTGATCGATTTCGCCTATGAGGATACGCGCTCGCTCCGGGCCTGAGCGCTCAGCCCTTGGCCACCGCCGTCACGCCGCGCTTCGTCGCCGTGTCTTCGCGCTGCGCCGCCTCGGCGCGCTGATCCATCATGTCCTCGACGAAAAGGCTCAGAAGCGCACCGCGCCCGTTCACCCCCGCCTTGCGGTAGATCGCGGCGCTTTGTGCCTTGGCGGTGCCCTCGGAGGTCTCGCGGAGCGCCGCGATTTCCGCCGTGCTCAGCCCCTTGATCGCAAAAAGCGCGACCTCGCGCTCAGCCCCGGTGAGACCCCAGTCGGAGAAACGCTCTTCCAGCAGGTCCTCGAAGGCCGAGGTCGCCCGTCGCAGACGCGCCTTTGCCCGTGCGCCCTCGCGCAGAGCGCTTGCCAGGGCCAAGGCCCCGAGCGCGAGGCCCAGAACGAGGCCGAGCGCCGCCCCGAGTTCGAGGATTTCACGGTTCTGCCAGCTGATCGGCGCGGGATAGAGGCCGAAGACAGACAGCAGGATATCGGAGATGAAGAAAAGCGCGCAGACCGCCTGGAAAAGCAAGATTGCCCCCACAAACACCGCCCGGCGCAGACGCGAGTTCATTGCGCGCCTCCCGGCCGCCAGCGCAAGGCGTCAATCATCGCCGCTGTCCCCGCCATCGTCGCTGCCACCGCTATCGCCGCTGTCGCTACTATCACTGCTATCACTGCTGCCGCTGTCGCTGCTGTCATCGCTTCCGCCGTCATCGCCGCTCGACGCGCTGCTGCTATCGTCCGAGGCGTCGTCGGAGGAATCGTGGTCGGAGGAGTCGTCATCGGATGTCGTCGTGGTGCGGTCGGAGGTGGACGTCTCGGTAGAGGTCCCCGAGGCGTTGCCGCCCAGCGGGGTGTCGCTCAGGATCGGCCTGCGACTGGAGCGCGACAGGTCGCGCAGGATCTCGCCGCTGCGCGGATCGATGACGATTTCGCGCTCGACGCCCTTGCGGGTGCCGGTGATGCGCACGCGGCCCAGCAGGGTGCGGTGCACATCGATGTTCTGATAGCCGTAGGATTTGAGCTGCCGGGTGACCGCTTCGCTCGCGGTCTCGGCACGGGCAAGCCCGGGCGCCACGGGCACGCTCAGCGCGCCGATCAGCGCGGCTATCGCCAGATCTCTGCGCAGTCTCATCGGCAAAACTCCCCCCGCGCGCGAACGCGGCATTTCAGAGGATTATGCCCGGCGCACATGGCACCGGGCAAGTCCGTTCGGATCAGTCGTCGTCGCCGCCGTCCGAGCCGCCGCTGTCATGCGAGCCGCTGTCGTGCGAGCCGCCGTCGTCGGAACCGCTATCATGCGAGCCGCTGTCGTCCGAGCCGCTGTCGTCCGAGCTGTGATCGGAATCAGACGTGGTGTGATCGTCGTCGCTGCCGTCATCCATGCTGTGATCGTCGCTGCCCGAATGGTCGTCGCCTTGATCATCCATATGGTCGTCTTCGCCAGCGTTCATGAAATCTTCCGACTGCTCGCGGACGCTCACGCCCTGCGTCATGTCTTCGCCCGCGCGCGTCCGGGAGGTTTCCTGTTTCTGGATCTTGCCGGTGGTGCGATCGTAGATGACTTCGATCTTGGTGCCGTCGGGGTTGTAACCCTCGGCCTTCACCTGGGTCGGGCCGACCTTGATCTCGATATTGGTGAAGCCGTTGGCCTGAAGATTGTCCGCGATGCCTTGGGTCGACACTTCCGCCTGGGCCATATGGGCCGAGACCGCGAGAGCCGCAAACACGGCGAGGGTAGGTTTCATTTTCATCTTTTATCTCCTCCGGAACAATTGTCCGCCGCGGGCTGCGACGTCGGAGCAAAGGGTCGGCGGACAACGCCCGCCGGTCCATTGCCAATTGGGTTATGGAGGCTCAATAAACCTCAGGTTGTATGTCGTAAACCTGAGTTTATGCGTCCATGTCGAAGCCGAGATGCTTCGCCACAGCAAAAATGTCCTTATCACCGCGCCCGCACATGTTCATCACGATGATATGATCTTTCGGCAGCTCCGGTGCGATCTTCATCACATGGGCCAGAGCGTGGCTGGGCTCCAGCGCGGGGATGATCCCTTCGAGACGGCAGGAGAACTGGAACGCCTCCAGCGCCTCCTTATCGGTGATGTTCACATATTCCGCGCGGCCCGTGTCGTGCAGCCAGCTATGCTCCGGCCCGATGCCCGGATAATCGAGGCCGGCCGAGATCGAGTGCCCTTCAAGGATCTGCCCGTCCTCGTCTTGCAGCAGATAGGTCCGGTTGCCATGCAGCACGCCCGGACGCCCGCCGGTGAGCGAGGCGCAATGCTCCATCTTCTCGTCGACGCCATGACCGCCGGCCTCAACCCCGATGATGCGCACGGATTTGTCGTCGAGGAACGGATGGAACAGGCCCATCGCGTTCGAGCCCCCGCCGATCGCCGCGATCACGGTGTCGGGCAGACGACCCTCGCCTTCCTGCTCTTCAAGCTGCCAGCGCACTTCCTTGCCGATGACCGACTGGAAATCGCGGACCATCGCCGGATAGGGATGCGGCCCCGCCACCGTGCCGATGCAGTAGAACGTGTCGCGCACATTGGTCACCCAGTCGCGCAGCGCATCGTTCATCGCATCCTTCAGCGTGCCGCGGCCCGATTTCACCGGGACGACTTCGGCGCCCAGCAGGCGCATCCGGAAGACGTTCGGCGCCTGACGCTCGACATCCGTGGCACCCATATAGACCACGCATTTGAGGCCGAATTTCGCGCAAACCGTCGCGGTGGCGACGCCATGCTGGCCCGCGCCGGTCTCGGCGATGATCCGGGTCTTGCCCATGCGCCGCGCCAGCAGGATCTGCCCCAGCACGTTGTTGATCTTATGCGCGCCGGTATGGTTCAGCTCGTCGCGCTTGAGATAGATTTTCGCGCCGCCCAGCTCTTCGGTGATGCGGGGCGCGAAATAAAGCGGCGACGGACGGCCGACATAGTGCTTCCACAGATCGTCCATCTCCGCCCAGAAATCGGGATCGGTCTTGGCCTTCTCGTATTCCTCTTCGAGCGCGAGGATCAGCGGCATCAGCGTCTCGGACACGAAGCGGCCGCCGAAAATGCCGAAGCGCCCGTTTTCATCGGGCACATTCATGAAGGAATTGATCAGATCGTCAGCCATGGCACACCTCGCGCTTATCGTGAGGATCGGTCTAGCGTCAAAGCGGGGCGAGATAAATCCCCGCCCCTGCATCTGGCCAAAAATACTCGCCTCTGCGGGGGGTCCGGCGCCGCTCAGGCTGCGCCCTGACGGGCCGTCTGGATGAAAGCGCGGATTTTCTCGGGGTCTTTGACGCCCGGCTCGCTTTCCACGCCCGAGGAGACATCGACCTGCCGCGCGCCGGTCAGCAGGATCGCCTCGGCCACATTCTCCGGCGTCAGCCCGCCGGCCAGCATCCACGGCTTTTCCCAGGTGCGCCCGGCGATCAGCCGCCAGTCGAAGGACAGCCCGTTGCCGCCCGGAAGCTCCGCCTCTTTCGGCGGTTTGGCGTCGAGCAGGATCTGATCGGCCACCGCCTCATACGCCGCGATCTTCGGCAGATCGGCGGCATCGGCCACGCCTACGGCTTTCATCACCGGCAGGCCGAACTTGGCGCGGATTTCCGTCACGCGCTCAGGCGTCTCCGAACCGTGAAGCTGGATCATGTCGAGCGGCACGGCGTCGGTGATCTCAGTGAGCAGCTCATCGCTCGGGTTCACCACTAGACCGACCTTGGCGATGCCCGGCTCGACCTCCTGGGCCAGCGCGCGCGCCTCGGCGATCTCCAGATGGCGCGGGGATTTGGCGAAGAAGACGAAGCCCACATAGCGCGCGCCCGCCTCGACGGCGGCGGCGATATCCTCGGCCTTGCGCAGCCCGCAGATCTTCACGCGGGCGAGACCCTGCGCGTTGCGGTCTATGGCGACGGTGGGCATCTCAGCGCGAGGGCTGTTCGAGCAGCGCCAGCACGTCGTCCTTCGGGCCGGTCTTGTCGTGGCGCAGGGTCTGAACCTCTGCTTCGAGCTTGCGCGCCTTGCGGTCCGACTGGCGGGCATTGCGGCGCAGACGCGACTCGCGCGCCCATTCCCAGACGAAGCCGATCAGAAGACCCAGCAGGACGCCCGCGAGGATCACGAGGAACAGCGGCACCTGAATCGCCCAGTCCCAGCCCAGGAAGCTGCCCGCCTCGAGCGGCAGCACCCGCAGCGTGACGATTTGACGATTGGCCAGCGCCAGCCCGATCAGGACCACGGCGAGCAGACCGAGAAACAGCAGCCGAAGCGCTCGAATCATTAGCTCTTATTCCTCTTTCCCGTTCAGCCGGTCGCGCAGCAGCTTACCGGTCTTGAAGAAGGGTACGTGTTTTTCCTCGACCTCAACCGCCTCGCCGGTGCGCGGGTTCCGACCGGTGCGCGCGTCGCGCTTCTTGACGGAAAAAGCCCCGAACCCACGAAGCTCGACGCGGTCGCCCGAGGCCAGCGCCTCGGTGATCTCGTCGAAGATCGTATTTACGATTTTTTCGACATCCCGCTGGTAGAGATGCGGATTCTCCTCGGCAATCTTGGTGATCAACTCAGAGCGGATCATCTTGTTATCTCCCCCCACGGGCTTGGCCGGGTGTCCCCCCGGCTCTCACATGCGTCATTTCGCAATTATAGGACCAATCGTTGCAACGCGGAACAGCAAAGACCCGGAAAATCCACGTAAAATCGAGCCCCTAGCGGTCTGCCGCCGACGGAACCGCCTTCGCAAACGCAGAAATTCGGCGCTTCGCCCGCCCACGCGTCACCCGTTAAGCGAATCGTCGTTGCAGATCGCCAAGGCTTTGCGGAACGAAAAAGGCCCCGCCAATCGGCGGGGCCTCTCGTTGAGCCAAGCGGCTCGATCTCTTATTGGTCGCCCTTGAGCGCGGCACCCAGGATGTCGCCCAGCGACGCACCCGAGTCCGACGAACCGTACTGTTCCACGGCTTCTTTCTCTTCAGCGATCTCACGCGCCTTGATCGACACACCCAGCTTACGGGTCTTGGAGTCGACGTTGGTCACGCGGACATCGACGTGATCGCCAACCTGGAAGCGCTCGGGGCGCTGGTCGGCACGATCGCGGGCGAGGTCCGAACGGCGGATGAACGACTTCATGCCGTTGTATTCCACCTCGACGCCACCGTCTTCGATCGCGGTCACGGTCACGGTCACGATCGAACCACGCTTCACGCCGTCAACAGCATCGGAGAACGTGTCGGCGTCGAGCGCCTTGATCGAGAGCGAGATACGCTCCTTGTCGGTGTCCACTTCGGTGACAGCGGCCTTGACCATGTCGCCTTTGCGGTAGTCCTGGATCGCATCCTCGCCACGCTGTTCCCAGCTGAGGTCCGAGAGGTGAACCATGCCGTCGATGTCGTTCTCGAGGCCAACGAACAGACCGAACTCGGTGATGTTCTTGACTTCGCCTTCGATGACGGTGCCGACCGGGTGGGTCTCTGCGAAGACTTCCCACGGGTTGCGCATGGTCTGCTTGAGGCCAAGCGAGACGCGGCGCTTCGCGGTGTCGATCTCGAGGACCATGACGTCGACTTCCTGGCTCGTCGAAACGATCTTGCCGGGGTGGACGTTCTTCTTGGTCCAGGACATCTCGGACACGTGCACGAGACCTTCGACACCCGGCTCCAGCTCGACGAACGCGCCGTAGTCGGTGATGTTGGTCACGCGGCCGGTGTGCACCGAACCCAGAGCGTACTTCGATTCCACCGAGTCCCACGGATCCGACTGCAGCTGCTTCATGCCGAGCGAGATGCGGTGGGTTTCCTTGTTGATCTTGACGACCTGGACCTTGACGGTCTCGCCGATCGACAGGATCTCGGACGGGTGGTTCACGCGGCGCCATGCCATGTCGGTGACGTGCAGCAGACCGTCGACGCCGCCCAGATCAACGAACGCACCGTATTCGGTGATGTTCTTGACCACACCATCGACGACCTGACCCTCGGAGAGGTTGGCGATGACTTCGGCGCGCTGTTCGGCGCGGCTCTCTTCGAGGATCGCACGACGCGAGACAACGATGTTGCCACGACGACGGTCCATCTTGAGGATTTGGAACGGCTGCTTGAGACCCATGAGCGGGCCAGCGTCGCGCACCGGGCGCACGTCCACTTGCGAGCCGGGCAGGAACGCGACAGCGCCGCCCAGATCGACGGTGAAGCCGCCTTTGACGCGACCGAAGATAGCGCCTTCGACGCGCTCTTCTTTGGCGTAAGCTGCTTCGAGACGATCCCATGCCTCTTCGCGGCGGGCTTTCTCACGCGAGATAACGGCTTCGCCGCGAGCGTTCTCGACACGGTCGAGATACACTTCGACTTCGTCGCCGACTTCGATCTGCGGAGCCTCGCCGGGGTTGGCGAATTCTTTGAGTTCGACGCGGCCTTCCATTTTGTAGCCGACATCGATGATGGCCTGGCCCGCCTCGATGGCGATGACCTTGCCTTTAACAACCGAACCTTCGTTCGGGGTGTCGATTTCGAGGCTCTCGTTCAGAAGGGCTTCGAATTCGTCCATGGTTGCATTTTGCGACATGCGTTCAGATTTTCCTTTTCATCTTCGGTTTTCTGGCCTTGCGGTTGGCTCCGCCGGTCTTTCGTTGGAATGTCTGTGCTGCAATAGCATACGGGTCGGGTGAGTCCCAACCTGTCTCAGACCGCGCCCATATAGGCGCGATCGGCCAGTATCGCAAGCATTTATTGCGTCATAGACAGGCTGCGCGGCCTCTCGCTCAGCCTCGGCTCGCGCTGGCGAGAGCGGCTTTGACGTCGCCCAGCATCCAGGCCGAAAGGGGCTCGGCGCTGGCGGGATAGGTCGCGATCACCGAGCCGTCGCGGCCCAGTAGCACCTTGTTGAAGTTCCAGCTCGGCTCGAACCCCTCGGTTTCGCGCATCCAGCGATAGAACGGATGCGCCTGCGGCCCCTTCACCTTGGCGAGCTGCGCCATCGGCAATTCGGCCCCGAAGGTCAGCGCGCAATAGCGCTTGGCTTCCTCGGCACTGGAGAGTTCCTGCCGGAAATCGTTCGACGGCACGGTGAGGATCACCAGCCCCTCGCGGCCGTAAGTCTCCGACATCTGCTGCAGCTCGGTGAATTGCGGGGCGAAGCCGCATTTCGAGGCGGTGTTGACCACGAGCACGACCTTGCCACGGAAATCGGCGAGCGAGACCGTCTCGCCCTCCACCAGATCGAAGGACAAATCCCCCGGCACCGGCATCGATGAGTGAGCCTTCACCGCGATCGGTTCGGGCGTCGCCGCCGGGCCGTCGGCGCGTGCCGGAGCGGTCGCAAAGGACACGCATGACAGCATGCAGGCCAGAATCAGGGACAAGCGCATCGGTCCACCCTCGAAATACATCCACCAATACCCAACGCGAGAGTTGGGAAAAAAGTTCACCACTTCGTGAAGATATATTTCAAGCGTCCCTTTACATCAATCGCAGATGCGGTCGACGCGGCGGTATTTCGGCTCCGGGAACTCCGGTATTTCCATTGGGTCACGGGGCTTTACGCCGGGGCGCACCGCTTCCGGCGCGGTGTTCACGCTGTCGAAATCGAGCGCGAGGCGCTGACAGATTCCAAGGCTTTTCTGGCCGATATCGCCGAGATCGCGCAGATCGATCAGATGACCGCCCTTCCGCGCATAGCCCGTGACCCCGAAATCGAGCGGCGGGTCGAGGCGTAGCCTTTCCGTCTCGGGGCCGAACAGCGCAGCGCCGCCCTGCCAGTCCTGCGCAGGCCCGAGCGCCACCTGCACTTCGAACCGTCCCGGCGGCACCAGCAGGCGAAAGAATTCACCGCCCTGCGCATAGGCGCCCATCACGTCCTGCCCGGTCTTGGCATCGCGCAGCACGATATAGAGATCGCGATCCGGGGCCGATTTGATCTGCAGCGGCATGGTGCGAGGCAGGTCTGTCTCGCTCCACAACAGACCCTGCGGGCGCCCCTCGGCCGTGGCCTGCGTTGCAAGAACCAGCGAGAGGAGAACCCAGCGCAGCATCCCCGCCCCCCCTAGTCCAGATCGCCCGCGCGGCGGGCCTCGATCTGATCGGCGGCGCGTGCGACCGCCTCTTCGATGCTGAGGTCAGAAGTGTCGATCACCAGCGCATCCACCGCCGGGCGCAGCGGACTGTCGGCGCGGCCCATGTCGCGGGCGTCGCGCTCGCGCACCTGCTCCAGCACGTCGGCCTCATCGCCGCCCAGCTCCAGCCAGCGCCGATGCGCGCGCACCTCCGGCGAGGCGGTCACGAACAGCTTCACCTCCGCCTGCGGGCAGATCACCGTGCCGATATCGCGCCCATCGAGCACCGCACCGCCCTCGCGCGCCGCGAAGTCGCGTTGAAACGCCACCAATGCCGCGCGCACCTCGGGGATCGCGGCGACGATCGAGGCCGCCTGCCCCGCTTCCATCGTGCGCAGGTCGTCGCGCGCAAGATCCTCGGGACACAGCGCCTTGGCCGCCGCGATGGGCTCCAGCCCCTCGGTCTCGGATTTCATGCCGACCGCGCGATAGAGCGCACCGGTATCGAGATGCGCCAGCCCGAAGCGCTCGGCCACGGCCCGACTGATCGTACCTTTGCCCGCAGCGGCGGGGCCATCGATGGCGACTGTGAACTTCATCGTTTCATCCGCAAATAAACTGTCCGCAGGATCAATAGCGTCAGGGCCGTCAGGCTCAAAGTGACTGCAACGCTCTTCAGAAGCGTCCATCTGCTCGCAAAGGCGATCATGTCATCCGTGACCGTGCCGGACCGCAACAATGCGGCAACGGCATGATTTTCGAGATAGTCAAACGCAGCACCAAGAGTAGCCAGGATCGACAACACCACGGCTAGCCAGCCCTTTGCAAGGGCACGGAACGCGACAATCAGCGTCACCGCCTCCAGGGCCGGAAAGACAAGATCGAGCCGCTGCTGAACCGAGAGGTAATACTGTCGCGCCGGTGCGTCTAAGGAATCGAGGAGCGCCCGGGCCTGCGCAGCACTGTAGCCACCCGGACGCAAATCGAACGGCGCCAGACCGCCCGCCGCATCCCGAAGATGCGGCAAGGTAACGAGCGTCATCGCAAGATAGACCGCCCCGGTCAGGGCCGCGAGCAGGACAAAGGCGACCTGCGCCCGGCTCACCGGTCCGCCCGGGCGATCTCCGCGCCAAGCCCGGCCATCAGGTCCTCGAAGATCGGGAAAGATGTTGCAATGGGCGAGCCGTCATCGACCGAGACAGGCTGTTGCGCGGCCATGCCCAGCACCATGAAGCTCATCGCGATCCGGTGGTCGAGATGGGTCACGGCGGTGCCGCCGCCCGGCACGCCCTCGGGGCCGCAGCCATGCACGATCAGGGTGTCCTCGTCTTCCTCGATCTTGATGCCATTGGCTTCCAGCCCACGCGCCATCGCGTCGATCCGGTCGCTTTCCTTCACGCGCAGCTCATGCACGCCGGGCATCCGGGTCGTGCCTTCGGCAAAGGCCGCGACGACCGAGAGAACGGGATATTCGTCGATCTGGGCCGAGGCGCGCTCGGCGGGCACGTCGATCCCGTGCAGCTTGGAATAGCGCACGCGCAGATCGGCCACCGGCTCGCCACCCTCTTCGCGTTCGTTCTCGAAGGTCAGATCGGCGCCCATCTCGCGCAGCGTGATGAAAATCCCGTTGCGGGTGGGGTTCTGGCTGACGCCCGGCACGACGATCTCCGAGCCGGGCACGATCAGCGCGGCGCATACCGGGAAGGCGGCAGACGACGGGTCGCGCGGTACGGCGACCTCCTGGGCTTTGAGCTCCGGCTGACCCTGCAGCGTGATGACATGGCCCTGCTCGGTCTCTTCGGTGGTGATCTCGGCACCGAAGCCGCGCAGCATCCGCTCGGTATGATCGCGGGTCGGGGTCTTCTCGATCACCACGGTCTGCCCCGGCGCGTTCAGACCCGCCAGCAGCACAGCCGATTTCACCTGCGCAGAGGCCATCGGCGTCGCGTAGCGCACGGGTGCGGGGCTCGGCGCGCCGAGAATGGTCATCGGCAGACGCCCGCCATGACGCCCGAAAGCCTGCGCGCCGAACAGCCGGATCGGATCGGTGACGCGACCCATCGGGCGTTTGCGCAAAGAGCCGTCGCCGGTAAAGGTCGCAACGATCGGCGAGGTCGCCATCGCGCCCATGATCAGGCGCACGCCGGTGCCGGAATTGCCGCAATCGATCACGTCCTCGGGCTCGGCGAAGCCGCCCACGCCCACGCCATGCACAGACCAGCTGCCGGGACCGTGCTGCGTGACCTCGGCCCCGAAGGCGCGCATCGCCTTGGCCGTGTCGAGCACGTCTTCGCCTTCGAGCAGGCCGGTGATCTTCGTCTCGCCCACCGAGAGCGCGCCAAGGATCAGCGCGCGGTGGCTGATCGACTTGTCGCCGGGAACCTCCGCCGTGCCCTTGAGGGGCCCGCATTTGCGCGAAGTCATCTTGATCGGAGTGCCGTGGCCGGACATAGTGCCTCCCTTATTTCAACGCGCCCCTGTTAGCGCGATCTGGCGGGAGGCGGAAGGGCTCAGATCCGCCGATAGGTCAGGTAATGCGGCTTGCGGCCTTCGCGCAGCGCTTTCTGCTCGTAGCGCGTCGAGAGCCAGTCCTCCCACGGCGTATCCCAATCGCCCGAAACCGGCTGCGGATCGTCGAAATCGAAGGCGGGGGGCACCTCGAACAGAGGCTCGAATCCGGCTTGCGGGACTTCTTCGACGGTCTGGCGGACGTAATCGGGAATGTCGGTCGCCACGCGGAATTCCGATCCCGGTTTGAGCGCGCGGTGCAGCGGCTCGAGATGCTCCTGCGTGACGAAACGCCTGCGGTGGTGTTTCGATTTCGGCCACGGATCGGGATAGAGGAGAAACGCCTTCGAGATCGAGCCCGCGGGCAGCACGTCCATCAGGTCGCGCGCATCGCCGGGATGGACCGCGACGTTCGGGATCTTCTCGCGCCGCAGCTTGCCCAGCAGCATCGCGACACCATTCACGAAAGGCTCGCAGCCGATGAACTCCACATCCGGATAGGTCTGCGCCATATGCGCCAGATGCTCACCCCCGCCGAAGCCCACTTCGAGCCAGACAGGCTTGCCCTTGAACCGCGTCTCCATGTCGAGCGGCTCGCGGTCGGGGTTCTCCTCCCAACCGACGGGACCGGGCAGACGGCCCGGCAGGTCCTCGCGCAGATATTCCTTCTGCGCCTTGTTCAGCGTCTTGCCGTGGCGGCGACCGTAGAAGTTGCGCCAGGGTTGTTCGGGGGTGTCATTCTCGCTCATGGGAGGGGCCTCTAGCCGCGTCGCTCGAAAGGTTCAAGCCTTCTGAATGAGGAACAGCCCGAGACACATGAAGCCGATCCCCGCCCCGCGCATCAAGGTGATGGGCCGCACGAGTGCCCCGAAGAGCCCGAACTGGTCGATCGCGGCGGCCGAAATCATCTGTCCCAGCAGCACGAAGAACACCGCATTGCCGACCCCGAAGCGCGGCGCGATGAAGGTGATCGAGAGCACGTAGAAGGCGATCAGCACGCCTGCGAGAAACAGGTATTTCGGCTGATCGGGGATGCGCGCGAAGCCCGAGGGCCCTGTCGTGACCGCGACGGCCAGCACCGCGCCCAAGAGCGCCACGGAGAACAGCACCACCGCCGCCACCGCAGGCGAGCCGATGCGACTGCCAAGCTGGGCGTTGAGTGCGGCGAGCACCGGAATGCCGATCCCGGCAGCAAGCATGATCGCGGCATAGCGCAGGGCGTCGGGCATGGTCTCTCTCCTCCGGTTTTCGGCGGAGAGTGGCGCGGACCGTCGGAGGGCGCAAGGTGGATCAGCGGGCGGAGGTTCTGATCGTTGGAGCCATCTTAGCCGTAATGCGGTCCGGCAGACGTCGCCCGGGGCGACCAGCCCCGGGCCGCGCCCGACCTCCCCCCGGGAGGGCGCATTGCTACGTCGCATCCCGCACCTCCGTCGGAGGTATGCGGCCCCATAAAGTGCCAAGCACACCCCTTCCTATGCGCCCACCCGAGGTCGGGCGCGCCCCTCACGCAAAAGCAAACGGGCAGAGGTTGCCCCCTGCCCGTCGCGAATTCCGGAAGCTCTCGCCTCAGACCGCTTTCTTCAGCGCCTCGACCAGATCGGTCTTCTCCCACGAGAAGCCGCCATCGGCCTCGGGGGCGCGGCCGAAATGGCCGTAAGCCGCGGTGCGCTCGTAGATCGGCTTGCACAGGTCGAGCGTGTCGCGGATGCCTTTCGGCGTCAGGTCCATCACCTGCCCCACGGCCTTTTCGATCACCTCGTCAGGCACTTCGCCGGTGCCGAACGTGTCGACATAGATCGACAGCGGTTTCGCCACGCCGATCGCGTAGGACACCTGGATCACGCATTTGCGCGCCATGCCTGCCGCGACCACGTTCTTCGCCAGATAGCGCGCCGCATAGGCCGCCGAGCGGTCCACCTTGGTCGGATCCTTACCCGAGAACGCGCCGCCGCCATGCGGGGCCGAGCCGCCATAGGTGTCCACGATGATCTTGCGCCCGGTGAGGCCCGCATCGCCATCCGGACCGCCGATCACGAAGGTCCCGGTCGGGTTCACCCACCATTCGGTTTCCGGCGTGATCCAGCCCTCGGGCAGGGTCTCGCGGATGTAAGGCTCGACGATCGCGCGGATGTCATCCGAGGTCTGATGCTCATGCGCGTGCTGGGTCGAGAGCACGATCTGGCTGACGCCGACAGGGCGGCCATTCTCGTAGCGCACCGACAGCTGGGATTTCGCATCGGGGCGCAGCTCGGGCTCGGCGCCCGATTTGCGCGCCTCGGCGAGACGGCGCAGGATCGCGTGCGAATAGTGGATCGGTGCGGGCATCAGTTCGGGCGTCTCGTCGGAGGCGAAGCCGAACATGATCCCCTGATCGCCGGCCCCGTCCTTGTCGACGCCCTGAGAGATATGGGCCGATTGCGGATGCAGGAAATTCGCGACTTTCAGCGTCGCCCAGTGAAACTCGTCCTGCTCGTAGCCGATATCCTTGACGCATTCGCGCACGATCTTGTCGATGCCTTCGAGATATTCGGCGAGCTTGGTTTTGTCGGCCAGACCGACCTCGCCGCCGACCACGACCTGATTGGTCGTCGCGAAGGTCTCGCAGGCCACCCGCGCGTTGGGCTCTGCAGCCAGGAAAGTATCGAGAACGGCATCCGAAATGCGGTCACAGACCTTATCGGGATGCCCCTCCGAAACGGATTCGGAGGTGAAGACGTAATTCGCGCGTGCCATGAAGGGGTGCTCCGTTGTTGATATCCCCACCCCGTCAGGAAGCCGTTGGGGTGGTTCGGCCTTCTAGCTAGGAGCGCCTGCCGGTCGGGTCAATCGAAATACGCGCAAAGATTGAAAGAAGCGCTAAGGCTGCAACAATCAGCGCGATGAACGGTGCGTCACCCAGCTTCGAATAGAGCGTCGGCGGCAGGCTCGGCGGCAGTTCCACGTCGAGTTTGCCCATCTTGTCCAGCCCGAGGCTCGCCGTGATCCGCCCCTTCGCGTCGATCATCGCGGTGACCCCGGTATTGGCATCGCGCGCCAGCGGCAGGCCCTGCTCGATCGCGCGAAGCCGCGCCTGTGCGAAATGCTGATAGGGTCCGCTGAGCGTGCCGAACCACGCGTCATTGGTGACCTGCAAGATCCAGTCGGGACGCTGCGAAAAGCCGCGCAGGTCCTGCGGGAAGATCGCCTCGTAGCAAATGAGCGGCGCGACATGGCCGAGCTTGCCCAAGTTCAGCAGCTTCTCCCCCGGCCCCGCCGAATAGCCATTGCCGACCTGCGCCGCGAAGGCGGTGATCCCGACCTTCGCCAACGTATCGCCGAAGGGCATGTATTCGCCGAAGGGCACGAGGTGGGATTTGTCGTAAAGCGCCTCGATTTGATCATCGGGGCTGATGACGGCCAGCGAGTTGAAATAGCGGCTGCCCTGGCTGCGCTGCACCCCCATCGCGAGCGGAATGCCTCCCGCCGCCTCGGTCGACATCTCGAGCCCGCCCTGCGGGTGATCGAGCAGGAACGGCACCGCCGTTTCCGGCCAGACGATCAGGTCCGGCTTGGGCTGGCCGGGTGCGGGATCGGCTTTCGTCAGGTCCAGAAGCCGCTGGAAGAATTTCATCCGGTATTGCGGCAGCCATTTCAGGTCCTGCGGCGCATTTGGCTGCACCAGCCGCAGGGTGATTGGCTCGGGCCGCGGGGCCACCGGCGCATTGAGCCGCGCCACCCCGCCGAGCCACAGCCCGACCAGCACGACCAGCGCCGCGCCCACGATCCCGAGCGCCGCGGGCATCCGCATCCCGCGCGTCATCGCCGGTGCCGCCGCGATCAGCAGGGTGATCAGGCTGAGCCCCAGCGGCCCGACAAAGGCCGCCGCCTGCGCGACCGGCGAGTCGATCCAGATATGGCCGACCAGCACCCACGGAAACCCGGTGAAGACGTAGGAGCGCAGTGCGTCCGAGGCCGCCATGCCGAGCGCTATTCCCAGCGCGCGCGAGCGCGGCCCCTGCCCCGCATTGGCCCCGAGCCCATAGCCGATCGCCCAGAAGACGCCCATGCCTGCGGCCATCAGGACCAGCGCGAACGGCGCCATCCAGCCATAGATATCGGCCTCGACCATGAAAGGCTCGACGATCCAGAACATCGCGGCCAGCGCATAGCCGAAGCCGGTGGCAAAGCCGATCCAGATCACGGAGGCGCGCCAACGTTCGGCGGAGGCGAACCAGATCGAGGCCGCCAAAGCGGGCAGCGCGATCCACCACAGACCCAGCGGCGCTTGGCCCAGAGCGAAAAGCGCACCGAAGAGCGCGGCCAGAGCCAAGCTCTGCCAGCGCGGGCGCAAGGGGGCACGGAAGCCGTCTCGGAGGGTCGCGATCATGGGCGCGTCATAGCCCGCTCACTCGGCGGGCGCCACTCCCGGCAGACGCACGCGCAGACGTTTGATCCGGCGCGGATCGGCATCGACCACCTCGTATTCGACGCCGTTCTCGGTCACCACGACCTCGCCACGGGCGGGCACCCGGCCAAGCTGCATGAAGACCAGACCGCCCATCGAATCGATCTCGTCATCGGCCTCCTCGTCGGAGAGCCGCATCCCGATCTGCGCTTCGAACTCGTTGACCGGCGCGCGGGCCAGCACGACCCATTGGCCGGGCTTTTCCTCGCGCCAATAGGCGTCGTCGGCCTCGTCATGCTCGTCCTCGATCTCGCCGATCACCTGTTCGATCAGATCCTCGAGCGTGAGCAAGCCGTCGACCCCGCCATATTCGTCGATCACCAGCGCCATATGGGTGCGCTGCACCTGCATCTTCTGCAGAAGCACACCGATCGGCATCGAGGGCGGAACGTAGAGAAGCGGACGGATCAGCTTGCGCAGGGAGAACCGGCCATTACCCGATCCGAACCCGTATTCCAGCGCCAAGTCCTTCAGGTGGACGAGGCCCAGCGGCGTATCGAGCGTTTCCTTAAAGACCGGCAGTCGCGAATAGCCGTGCTGGCGGAACTTCTCCACCAACTCGTCGCGGCTGATGGAGACCGGAACGGCCTCGATCTCGACTTTGGGAATGGCGACGTCGCCCACCCGCATCTTGCGCAGGTTTCCCAGCCCCAGCGGCGCTGGCGCGGGTTTCGGCGGCATTTCTACCTGTGGGGCCTCTTCTTCCATGGGGCGTTGCCCGAAAAAGCGGCTGAGCAACCCGCGCGAAGCGGGCTCCGAAGACTGACCGGGTTCCGAATTCTCCGAACTACCGGCATTGGCGGAGGTAACTCCGTCGGCGACCTGTCCCATTGTTCCTTTCCGAAAGATGACGCGGAATGCGCCTAGTCTTACACATATGGGTTACGAATTCCTACGCTTTCAAGAAGCCGGATTTCGATTTGTTCCATTACTTGCGCATCTTCGTCGCGAATATGGTCATAACCCAGCAGATGCAGCACCGCGTGGATGAGCAAATGCAGCGTGTGATCGGAGATCGTTTTGCCTTGTTCTTCGGCCTCGCGGGCGCAGGTTTCATAGGCGATCGCGAGGTCGCCGAGCTCGATTTCGCCGAAGACATCGGGCGTGGGCGGCTCGGGATGGGTGCCGGGGTCTTCCGCGCCGCGCTCTTCGGCGGGCCAGCTGAGCACATTGGTCGGTTTCGCCTTGTCGCGATATTCGCCGTTCAGCTCGGCGATGCGGGCATCATCGCAGGCGAGAACCGAGAGGCGGCACAGCTCCGCCTCGATCCCGCGATCCTCCAGCACCAGTGTCGCTGCGCGGGTCATCAGGTCTTCCAGACCAACGGTTTCCCAGCGGGGGTCTTCGATTTCGAGATCAATTTCCATCGGTCATTCCGCCCTCAGCCCCAAGCGTCAAATCGCCGACCTTCTGCCCGGCCTTGTCATAGACCAGCACTTCGCCCCCATCGGTCACCACGACCGTATAGTTGCGCGCAAAGGTCACGGCCTCTGCCTGCGCGCCCTCGGGGAGCGTGATCGCGGCGGGCAGCTGCGGCAGCGGATTGGGTTGTTGCAAGCGGATGACAAGCAGCGCCACGATCGCTACAAGCCCGACGATCATCACAGCCGCGAGCGTGGTCACCAGTATCTTGAGAAAGCGAAGATCGGGTGGCAGCGTGGTGGCAGGCTCTTCGTCAGGCAGGTCGGACATGAATAAGGAAATCCTCAGCATCGAGATCGGACCCGGTATGGGTCCCCGCCTTGATAAGGCCTTGGCGGCGGCTGTGCCAGAGGAAGCGGCGCTCTCGCGCTCGCGTCTGGCGAAACTGATCGCGGAGGGCTCGGTCAGCCGCGAGGGCGTGGCCGTGACCGATCAGAAAACCAAGGTCGCCGAGGGCGAGGTCTATCAGATCGCGCTGGAGCCTCCGAAAGAGGTCGAGACGGTCGCGCAGGACATTCCGCTCGAAGTGCTGTGGGAAGACGACGACCTGATCGTCGTGAACAAGCCCGCGGGCATGGTCACCCACCCCGCGCCGGGCACGCCCGAAGGCACGCTCGTGAACGCGCTGCTGCACCATTTCGGCGACAATCTCTCAGGTATCGGCGGCGAGGCGCGCCCCGGCATCGTGCACCGCATCGACAAGGACACCTCGGGGCTGCTGGTCGTCGCGAAATCGGACCGGGCGCATCGCGGGTTGGCTGCGCAATTCGAGGCGCATACGGTGCATCGCCATTACCGCGCGCTCTGCCACGGCGTGCCGCAGGCCTCCGATCCGCGTCTGCGCGGGCTGAACGGGGTCAGCTTCGAGCAAGGCGGCGTGCTGAAAATCGTCACCCAGCTCGCGCGCCACAAAACCGACCGGCAGAAACAGGCGGTGGTGGCCAATGGCGGGCGTCACGCCGTCACCCGCGCCCGCACGATCGAGGATTTCAACGGCACGGCGGCGCTGATCGATTGCTGGCTGGAAACCGGCCGCACCCATCAGATTCGCGTCCATATGGCTTATGCGGGCCACGGGCTGATCGGCGATCAGACCTATGGCGGCAAGCGCAAGATCTCGGAAAAAGCGGTCGGGCCTGCGGCTGCAGAGGCCGTGCGCGCCTTCCCGCGTCAGGCGCTTCATGCGGCGACGCTGGGCTTCATCCATCCGGTCACCGAAGAGGAACTGTCCTTCGAGGCGCCCCTGCCCGAGGACATGACCGCGCTGATCGACGCATTGCGCGCGGCCTCCACGCCCCCAACCGGCGGCACGGGCCCGTGAACGTCTGGTGGGCCGAGCTTCTGACGCTGCTGATTCACTTCGGCTCTCAGGTGCTCGCGCTGTTGCGGGTGCTCACCCGACCCGACAAACCGCCTGCGGTGCGCGCAAGCTGGACTGTGCTGATCCTGTCGGTGCCGTTTCTGGGCGTCATCCTCTACATCCTGATCGGGGAGACGCGGCTCAACCAGCGCATCGCGCGCAAGCTGCAGGCGACGGTGGACGCCCTGCCCGCCCCCGATCCGGTCGAGCCTGAAGACCTAGAGGCCGTCACGCCGGAATATCGCGCCGCTTTCGCGCGGGCCGCCGCCATCAACGGCTATGCGCCCAGCACCGGCGATGCGATCGCCTTCCTGCCCGACCCCGCCGATCAGCTGGAGCCGCTGATCGCCGATATCGACGCCGCCACCCAGAGCGTCCACCTGATCACCTATATCTGGCTGAGCGATCTGACCGGCATCGCGATGGCCGAGGCGCTGACCCGCGCGGCGGAACGCGGGGTGCAGGTGCGCATCCTCGTCGACGGGCTTGGCGCGCGCGGCTTCATCAAGTCGCGCCACTGGCGGGCGATGAAAAAGGCCGGGGTGAAGACCGCGATCGCCTTTTCCTTCCGCTGGCCGCTTTTCAAGCTCGCGACGATGCGGATCGATCTGCGCAATCACCGCAAGCTCGCCGTGATCGACGGGCATGTGGCCTATACCGGCTCGCGCAACCTCGCCGACCCCGAATTCCGCATCAAGGCGCGCTTCGCGCCCTGGACCGATGTGATGCTGCGGATCGAGGGGCCGCTCGCCGCGCAACACCAGCATATCTTCGCAACCGACTGGGTGACCCACAGCCACGAGGAAATCTCGGATCTCGTGCTCCCGACCCCCGCCGCGCCGACCGCGCGCCCGGGCACGGCGGTCGCCTTTGCCACGGGGCCGATGCTGGACACGCGCGGGGTGCCGGATGTCTTTCTCGCCGTGATCGGGGCCGCGCGCGAGACGCTGACGCTGTCGACCCCCTATTTCGTGCCCGGCGAGGAGATCGCCTCGGCGCTGCGCGCCGCCAAACGCCGGGGCGTGCGGGTGCAGGTGATCGTGCCGAGGCGCAACGACTCGCGCTTCGTCGCCCATGCCGCGCGCAGCTTCTATCCGGTGTTGGCCGAGGCGGGCGTCGAGATCTGGGAGCATGGGCCGGGCCTGTTGCACGCCAAGACGCTGCTGGCTGATGGCCGCGTGGCGATCCTCGGCTCGGCCAATCTCGACCGCCGCAGCTTCGAGCTGAATTACGAGAATTGCGTGCTGATCGAGGATCACGAACTGGGTCTCGCGCTCGGCGAACGCCAGCGCCACTGGATCGCGCAGGCCCGCCGGATCGACCCGGAGCGCATCGCCGAATGGCCTTTGCACTGGAAAATCATCAACAATCTGATGTCGGTCCTCGCCCCGATCTTGTGAGGCGTCAGATGTTTTTTTACACATCTGCGACGGAAATCCCGTTACGATACGTTGATCTTTCTATGCGACTGCGTCAGGGCGGATTTCGGTGAACCAATCGCCACTGCCCTGCGTTTCTTGAAAGAACGGGGGGCGATCCCCATATTGAGCAGCCGCCAAAAGGGAGACATGGGAGACGATGACGAGCTACACGAACCTTCCGGCCCCGAGTCCTGAGCAGGGGCTGAACCGCTATCTTCAGGAGATCCGGAAGTTCCCGCTTCTGGAGCCGGAACAGGAATATATGCTGGCCAAAAGCTGGGCCGACCACCAGGACACGGAGGCCGCGCACCAGCTGGTGACCTCGCACCTGCGTCTCGCCGCGAAGATCGCGATGGGCTATCGCGGCTATGGCTTGCCGCAGGCCGAGGTGATCTCGGAGGCCAATGTCGGTCTGATGCAGGCCGTGAAGCGCTTCGATCCCGAGAAGGGGTTCCGCCTCGCGACCTATGCGATGTGGTGGATCCGCGCGGCGATTCAGGAATACATCCTGCGCTCGTGGAGCCTCGTGAAACTGGGCACCACCTCGGCGCAGAAGAAGCTGTTCTTCAACCTGCGCAAGGCGAAATCCAAGATCGGTGCCTATGAAGACGGCGATATGCGCCCCGAGAACGTCAAGCAGATCGCGACCGATCTGAACGTGACCGAGGAAGAAGTGATCTCGATGAACCGGCGGATGTCGGGCTCGGACGCGTCGCTGAATGCGCAGATCGGCGCCGGTGACGAAGGCGGGGCCGCGCAGTGGCAGGATTGGCTCGAAGACGAGGATGCCGATCAGGCCGAGGCCTATGCCGAGTCCGAAGAGATGGAAGCCCGCCGCGAAATGCTGATGGCCTCGATGGACGTCCTCAACGATCGCGAGAAGGACATCTTGATGCAGCGCCGCCTGCGCGACGACCCGGTCACGCTGGAGGAGCTTTCGGGCGTCTATGACGTCTCGCGCGAGCGTATCCGCCAGATCGAGGTGCGCGCCTTCGAGAAGCTGCAAAAGCGCATGACCGAATTGGCACGGGAAAAAGGTATGAACGTGCCCAGCTGACGCGCGAACGTTAACGAGTGCTGTTGTTTGTCGCCGTTCCCGTCCGGGGGCGGCGATTTTCTTTGCGCCGCGCCGCTCGTTATCACCGCGCCCGCGTCATGTGCCGCAATTGGTAAAGGAAAGCGGCGAAGGCTGCGCAGGCGAGCGCCAGCCAGACCACGCCGGATTGCGCATGATAGACCACGCCCTCCTCCGGATCGAAGCAGCGCCCCATCTCGTTGAAGCAGCCCCGCCAGCGGAAATATTGCGCGTAATAAGCATAGCCGAAGGCGAGCGTCAGCCCGAGGCTGAAAAGCATCCCGATCACGCGCATCTCCGGCGCCCCCTTCCGTTTCGACCCAGCCTAGCGATGCACGACACCCGGTCAACGCGCCCCCGTTGCACCTCATCCTGATTGCGCTACCATCGCGTCGCCAAAAGGAGGGTAGTCTATGACCGTTTTGAACTGGGGCATTCTGGGAGCTGCGAAATTCGCGCGCGAGCACATGGGCCGGGCGATCCACGCGGCTGAGGGCGCGCGGCTGGCGGCGCTCGCGACGTCGAGCCCCGAAAAAGCCGATCCGTTCAAGGCCTTCGCGCCCGATCTTAAGGTCCATGACAGCTATGACGCGCTGCTCGCCGACCCCGAGATCGACGTGGTCTATATCCCGCTGCCCAACACGCTCCATGTCGAATGGACGAAGAAGGCTTTGGCGGCAGGCAAGCATGTGCTGACGGAAAAGCCGATCGCGATGAAGGCCGAGGAGATCGACGGGCTGATAGACGCGCGCGACGCCGCCGGCAAATTCGCGACCGAAGCCTATATGATCGTGCATCACCCGCAATGGCAGCAGGTGCGCGCATGGCTCGATGCGGGCGCGATCGGCGAGCTGCGTCACGCCGATGTGGCCTTCACCTTCAACAACCCCGACCCCACCAACATCCGCAACAAGCCGGAGATGGGCGGCGGATCGATCCCCGATATCGGCGTCTATGCCTATTCCTGCGTGCGCTTCGCCGCGCGCGCCGAGCCGGGCGAGCTGCGCACCGTCATCCATCGCGAGAACGATGTCGACACGTTCGTGCAGGTCACCGGCGAGATGATCTCGGACAAGGGCCGTTTCACCTATGGCGCGATGACCTCGACCCGGCTGCACCCGCGTCAGGAAGCGGTATTCCAGGGCTCCGAAGGTGTGATCCGCGTCACCTGCCCGTTCAACGCGAATGTCTTCGATCAGGCCGAAGTCACCCTGATCCGCAAGGGCAAACCGGACGAGGTGATCCGCTATCCGGGCGTCAATCAATACGTGATCCAGGTGGAGGCTTTCGTGCGCCACGTCACCGAGGGCGCCCCCTATATGTGGACGCTTGAAGACGCGCGCGGCACGCAGGCGATGATCGACAAGGTGTTCGCCAGCGAACAGGGATGATGCGGTCGCGGCTCGGGAACAAAGAACGCCTGGCGGTGTTCTGGATTTATGAAATCACATGGCTCCCAGAGTAACGATCAAAGCCAGTCCGACGACGAGGGCGCGAAAGCCTCCAACGCCGTGCGCGAAAGACACGAAAAGCGCTCGGTGATGCAGGCGTCGCGCCTCTCGGCGCGGCTGATCTATGCCGTGATCCGCCATGACGGCGACGAGGAGCTGAACCGCCCGCTGATCTCGCTCGTGTGGTCGGGGCTCGCGGCGGGCATCCTCATCAGCCTCTCGGTCATCGCGCAGGCGAGCCTGCATGCTCGTCTGCCCGATGAGGACTGGCGGATACTGGTCGAGTCGCTTGGCTATTCGGCGGGGTTCATGGTGGTGATCTTCGGGCGGATGCAGCTGTTCACCGAGAACACGATCACGACCGTGCTGCCGGTGGTGGCGGATCGCTCGCTGACCTGTCTGCTGAAGATGCTGCGGCTCTGGGCGATCGTGCTGGCCTCCAACGTGCTGGGCTGCGCGATCGCCTCGGGCTTCCTGAGCATCCCGCATGTCATCCCCGACGAGATGACCGACAGCCTGCTTGCGGTGGCGCGTCACGCGACCGATGGCGATATGGGGCAGAACTTCTACCGCGCGATGCCTGCGGGGATCATCATCGCCGCCGTTGTATGGATCATGCCCGCAGCGCAGGGCAGCTCTTTCCTCGTGATCCTCGCGATGACATGGCTGCTCGCCGCCTCGGGCTCGGCCCACGTCATCGCGGGCTCGGTCGAGGCGGGGCTGTTGGTCTGGGCGGGCCAGATGAGTCTTGCCGAAGCGTTCAGCAGGTTCTTCCTGCCGGTGCTGGCGGGCAATGTCGCGGGCGGCACTGCGGTCTTCACGCTGCTCACATGGGGTCAGGTGAAGAACGAGGTGACGGGCGAGCCCGACGAGCCAGCCCCGGCGTCCGACCGATAAACGAGTGCCGCCGGGCGCGCCTTAGCGCAGCTTCGGCGGCTTGCTCGGGTCCATGCCGGGGGCCGAACCGGGAACGATCTCCTGCACCTCTTCCGCTTCCGGCTCGGGCACATGCAGCACGAGCCCTTTGTCCAGCAGAAGCTGCGCGGCCTTTTCCTCGGGCTCGAGGAAGGTCACGTCCAGTTCGCCCGCGTCCAGCCCGGAGAAAGTCAGCGCCTCGCCCATTGCCTTGGCGATCCCGGCGCGGAAATGCTCATGCGCGCCGATCACAGCCAGCACATGGCCCCGGTGGCCGTCCTCATAGGTCACGCCGCCCAGCACCGCGGCCTGCGCGATGCCTGCCAGCTGATGCAGCTTCGCCTCGAAGGCGGGCAGCAGCAGCGCGATCACCGCAGGCGACAGGCCCGGTGCGGTGAATTCCACCGGACGGCCCTGCGCCTCGGACGGCGTATGCGCGAGCGTCTCGGTCAGCCAGTCGAGCGCCTCGGGCGGCAGAAGCATCGCCGAGTCCGCCACCGCGAGATTGACGCCCAGCCCGATATTCTCGCCCACCAGATGCTGCGCGATCACCCGGCCCGGCAGCGCCGCATAGGGCTGCGGGCCGTCGGCGAACTCGCCCAGACGATCCTCGGTGTCGAAGACGAGGACGAAATCGCCCTCTTCGGTGGAGAACACCTGCGGCTTGATGTTTTCGTCCTCGGGCTCTTCCTCGAGAAGCAGGAAAAGCTCGGCATCGGCGAGACGGTCGAACACGGCGAGGCGCTTGGCCTCATTGTCGGGCTCAGATTCCATCGCGGCATGGGCGCGGTCATAGGGGGTCATGTCAGCTCCTTCACCCGCGCGCGCAGGACCGGCAGCAGGTCGGCCTCGAACCACGGGTTTTTCTTCAGCCATCCCGTATTGCGCCAGGACGGATGAGGCAAGGGGAAGAGGCGCGGCGCGTGGTCTCGCCACCCCATCACGGTCTGGGTCACGTTGCGGCTGCCCAGATGCCAGCGCTGAGCGGCGCCGCCCACCAGAAGCGTCAGATCGACCGGGCCGATCTCGGCCATGACGCGCTCGCGCCATGTCTCGGCGCAGATCAAAGGCGGCGGCAGGTCCGAGCCCTTCGCGTCATAGCCCGGAAAGCAGAACGCCATCGGCGCGATCGCAATGCGCGACGTGTCGTAGAAGGTCTCGCGGTCCACCCCCATCCAGTCGCGCAGACGGTCCCCCGAGCGGTCGTTGAACGGCACGCCCGTCTCATGCACCCGCAGCCCCGGCGCCTGCCCCACGACCAGAATGCGCGCCCCCGCACCGAACCACGCGACAGGACGTGGAGAATGCCCCGTGGCCGTCGCACGGAACCGCGCCGCGCAGATGCGACAGGCCCGGATATCCTCTTGCACGGGGCGGGTCATAGTTTCCTCTCTGGTGTCAATGTGTTCCTCGTTGCATAACCCTCCTCCAAGTGAACATAATCCTGCCCAAATCCAAGGTTAGGTGGGTTCTCAGCCTGCGCCCCCCGTGATTTAGTGGCGAGGCGCGTATAATTGGAGACCCGGACCGAGAGCTTATGATCGTATTCGAGAACGTCTCCAAATCCTTCTGGACCGGTAAGCAGCGCAAGGTGATCCTCGAAGGCGCCAGCTTCCGTGTGGAATTGGGCCATAGCCTCGGCATTCTCGCGCCCAACGGCACCGGCAAGACCACGATCATCAACATGATGGCGGGGCTGGAAAAGCCCGACGAGGGCGAGATTCGCCGCTCCAGCCGCGTGTCCTTCCCGCTGGGCTTCATGGGCGGCGTCGTCTCGAAACACTCGGCGCGCGAAAACGCCCGGTTCATCGCGCGGCTCTACGGGCTCGACCCCGATTACGTCGAAGCCTTCTCGCGCTGGCTGACCGGCATCGCGGAATATTTCGACCAGCCCGTGGGCACTTACAGTTCGGGGATGCGCGCGCGGTTCACGTTTTCCCTGCTTCTGGCGCTGGAATTCGACATTTACCTGATCGACGAGGGGATGCCCTCGACCACCGATGTGGAGTTCAACCGCAAGGCAGGCTCGATCCTGCGCGACCGGCTGCGCGATTCCACCGTGGTCGTGGTCTCGCACCAGCCCGCCACGATCGAGAAATTCTGCAATCGCGCGGCGGTGCTGCGCGACGGCCAACTTTATCAGTTCGACACTCTGGAAGAAGCGAAGCGGTTGTATGACTACCAGTCCTAAGGCCCCGAAATTCCGTATCCGCCGCGATGGTCCGGTAATCACGGGGAGCGATGGCTCGCTGCAACTGGGGGCCATGCCGCTGCAATCGGGCGCGGGCTACGCCGCCTCCGAGCCCGCCACGCCGCGCGCTTCGAACGCCTCGGCGGCCTCCGCCGCGCAAAGCGCGCCCTCCGCGAAGGCGCCGCAGCCGCAACGACAGCGCAAGCCGCAGCGCCAGCCGGACGATCCGTCCAACCTGTTCGAGCCGCAGGATGACGGGTTCGGCGATCAGAAATTCCCGACCGCAGGCCAGTCCGGCGCAGATGTGATCGATGCGGGCCAGCGCACCCCCGAGGAAGAAATCGACGCGATCCGCGCCGAGGGGCTGACCGGCCGCCAGTTGCGCCTCGCGCGTCGCATGGCCCAGAAACACGGCGTTCAGGCCAGTTCCGATTTCGAGGCCGTGCTGCTTCTGCGCCGCCGCGGGATCGACCCGTTCGACCGCTCGAATATCGTGGCGCTGGTGAAACCCGGCGAGGCGGAGGCGACCTCACGGGCGCTGGCGCGCACCGACGGGCCGGGCGCCGATACCCGCGTGAACCTGCCGCAGACGATCAAGCAGGGTCAGGTCCCCTCCACCGAGGTGATGAACGCGGACCGCCGCGCCGCCGAGATCCTGCGCATCCAGCGCGACATCGCCAAACGCCGCCGCCGCAAGCTGATGCTGCTGGCCGCGCGGCTGGGTTTCTTCGTGGTACTGCCGACGCTGATGGCCGCCTATTACTACTTCGCGATGGCCACGCCGATGTATGCGACGAAATCGGCCTTCGTGATCCAGAAAGCCGAAGGTATGGGCAATTCCGGGCTGGGCTCGCTGTTCTCGGGCACGCAGCTCGCCACCAATCAGGACTCGGTCACGGTGCAGTCCTATCTGCAATCGCGCGACGCGATGCAGCGACTCGACCGCGATCAGGGCTTCAAGCAGACCTTCGAGGATCAGAGCATCGACCCGCTGCAGCGGCTGCCGGAAAACGCGACGGACGAACAAGCCTACCGGCTCTATTCCAAGATGGTCCAGATCGGCTACGACCCCTCCGAGGGCATCGTGAAGATGGAAGTGATCGCCCCCGATCCGGTCAAATCGCAGAAATTCTCCGAGTCGCTGATCTCCTATGCCGAGGCGCAGGTGGACCAGCTGACCTCGCGGCTGCGCGACGACCAGATGAAGGGCGCGCGCGAAAGCTATGAGGATGCCGAGGCCAAGGTCTTCGCGGCGCAATCCAAGGTGCAGCAGCTGCAGGAAAAGGTCGGCGTGCTCGATCCCGTCAGCGAGAATTCGATGGTGATGGGTCAGGTCGCCAATCTGGAAAACCAGTTGCAGCAGAAGCGTCTCGAACTGGGGCAGCTGCTCGACAATCCGCGGCCCAATCAGGCGCGGGTTGCGGGCGTGCAAGGCGACATCAAGCGCATTCAGGCGCTTCTCGACACCACGCGCGGCCAGCTGACGACCGCGCGGCAGTCCACCGGCGGCGAGTCGCTCGCCGCCGTCACCGGCCAGCTGCAGATCGCCCAGGGCGAGCTGCAGACCCGGCAGATGCTGCTGTCGGCGGCCGCCCAGCAGATGGAAACCGCCCGGATCGAGGCCAACAAGCAGGTGCGCTATCTGGAGATGGGCGTGCGCCCCGTCGCGCCGGACGAGCCCACCTATCCGCGCGCTTTCGAGAACACGCTGTTGGCTTTCCTGATCTTCTCGGGCATCTATCTGATGCTGTCGCTCACAGCTTCGGTCCTGCGCGAGCAGGTCTCGAGCTGACCCCTGAGCGGCCCGTCACGAGGCTGCGGAGAGAGATATGAAAGACGTGAAAATTGGCGGGCTGACCGTCTCGAACGACCGCCCGCTGACGGTGATCGCGGGGCCCTGCCAGCTGGAAAGCCGCGACCATGCGATGATGATCGCGAAGGAAATGGCCCGCGCCTGCGATCAGGCCGGTGCGCAGTTCATCTTCAAGGCCAGCTACGACAAGGCAAACCGCACCAGCCTCAAGGGCAAGCGCGGCCTCGGCATCGACGCGGGCCTGAAGATCCTCGAAGAGGTGCGCGCCGAGATCGGCTGCCCGGTGCTTACCGACATCCACGACGCCGAGCAGGCCCGGATCGCGGGCGCCGTGGTCGACGTGATCCAGATCCCGGCCTTCCTGTGCCGCCAGACCGATCTGCTCTTGGCCGCGGGCGAGACCGGCTGCGTCGTGAACATCAAGAAGGGCCAGTTCCTCGCGCCGTGGGACATGCCGAACGTGGCCGACAAGGTCGCCTCGACGAGCAACGAGAATATCCTGCTGACCGAGCGCGGCACGTCGTTCGGCTACAACACGCTGGTCGCCGACATGCGCGGCCTGCCCGAGATGGCGAAGACCGGCTACCCGGTGATCATGGATGCGACCCATTCGGTGCAACAGCCCGGCGGTCAGGGCGGCTCCTCGGGCGGTCAGCGCGAATTCGCGCCGGTGATGGCGCGCGCCGCCGTGTCGCTGGGTATCGCGGGGGTATTCATCGAGACCCATGAGGCGCCCGACACCGCGCCCTCGGACGGGCCGAACATGATCCCGCTGAACCAGATGCCGAAGCTCGTGCAGACGCTGATGGAGTTCGACCGGATCGCCAAGGACGACCCGATCCGGCTGTAAGCGCCCATAAGGAAGGGCGCGCGAGAGACCCGCGCGCCCTGCCCTAATGTTTGAAAATGCCTCAGGCGTCGGCCACGACCTCGGCGCGCTGCTTGCCCAGACCTTCGATCTCCAGCTCCACCACGTCGCCCGGACGCAGGAAGCGCGGGGTCTCCATCCCCATCGCGACGCCCGGAGGGGTGCCGGTCGAGATCACGTCGCCCGGATGCAGCGTCATGAACTGCGACAGATAGCTGACCAGCGTCTTCACGCCGAAGACCATCGTCTCGGTCGAGCCGTTCTGCATCACCTCGCCATTCACGCTCAGCTTCATCGCCAGCTTCTGCGGATCGGCCACCGCGTCGCGCGTCACCAGATACGGGCCGAGCGGGCCGAAGCTGTCGCAGCTCTTGCCCTTGGTCCACTGGCCCGCGCGATCCTTCTGATAGCTGCGCTCGGAGACGTCATTGGCGAGCACGAACCCCGCGACGTAATCCATCGCATCCTCTTCCGAGACGTATTTCGCGGGCTTGCCGATCACGATGCCCAGCTCGACCTCCCAGTCGGTCTGCTCGGAGCCGCGCGGCAGCACGATCGGATCGTTCGGGCCTTGGATCGCGGAGGTGGCCTTCATGAAGATCAGCGGCTCGGGCGGCACCTGCGCCCCGGATTCCGCGGCGTGATCGGCATAGTTCAACCCGATGCAGATCATCTTGCCGATCCCGGCCACCGGCGCGCCCAGACGCGTGCCTTCCGGCACGACGGGCAGCTCCGACGCATCGAGCGAGCCGATCGCGGCCAGCCCGTCATCCGAGAGCACCGCGCCCCCGATATCTGCCACCTGCCCGGACAGGTCGCGGATCACGCCCTGATCGTCCATCAGCCCCGGTTTCTCGGCCCCGATCAGCCCATGACGCAGAAGTTTCATGTGATGTCCTCCTTCATGTTGGCGGCATCAAGCCCGTGCCGCGGCGAAGATGCAAGGGCGTCAGCGGACATGCAGGATGAAAATTCCGAGCAGAACCATGAGCGCAATCACCAGCGCGAAGAGCAGCAGATCGGGCCAGTTGGTGCCTTTTTCGTCCGGCGGTTCCTCGGCGTCGATCAGGGCGCGCAGCATCCGCATCCGCACGAAGGCGAGGATCACCACCACCCCGCCGCTCAGCACCATCGCGAGATCGGACCAGCCGGGAATATCCGCCCGCGTCAGCTTGGCGGCCGTCAGCCCGACGCCGACGATCGCGATGGCCGTGCGCAGCCAGGCCAGAAAGGTCCGTTCATTCGCGGCGTGATCCTTGAAATTCTCCTTCGCGGCCACTGTCACCCCTGCCTTTCCATCGCATCTGTCGCGGCGCGTCGCGGGCGTGCCTGAGAGGCCGTACGCCGCGCCGTTCCTGCACCAGAATCGCGCTGAGGCCCCGCCCGGTTCCCCGCTCGGGTCCTCGGCTCTGAAATCGGCACACCGCCCGGCCCTCTTGGAACTTTGGCCCACGCTTCAACCCGTCTCACGGCAAACGTGAGGCGCGGATCACGCGTTCGTTGCCGCGATCAGCGCTCCGGGAGCGCCTCGCGAGCATCTCTCGGTGCCATTTTCGCTAGAAAAACAAGCCCTACCCGGTGCGCGAACATTCCGCGCAGGAAGGCGCGATGCGGGGTCCGTTCAACCAAATTCATCATCGCGTGAGGTGAGGTGGTCGCGCCCCCGTGACTGCACCATCCTTAGCGTTCGCGAACATAAGGCCCCGCGCCACATGGTCGTGATCGTCCCTGAGCGGGGGTCGGAGCGCCCGACATCTGCACATATCTGAATGTTTGGGAACCGGTCACTCCGCCGTGCATTGTTCGTGAAAGAGACGTGAAAACAAACCGACCAACCGGGCTAAAGGGAGAATGGAACAGTGACGAGCATCCACGCGTCGCACCGGCTCGGCCCGGGTCAAGTCTGACACCGGAGCCAGCCTATGCAAATCACCGAAACGCTCGGCCTGCTGCTCGCGCTCAGCTTCGTCATCTCGCTTCTCGCGTTGACGATCCTGATCTGGGCGATCGCGAACAAGCAGGTCCACACGCCAGACGCCGATGACGCGCGGACCATTTTCGAGCCCGGCGAGGGCGCGGATATCGACTATCCCGACAAGCCCCACCATTTCGACACCGCCCGCAGCGGCATCGACGCGAATTCCTCCAGCGTCGTGATGTGGCTCATCGCGGCGGCGGTGTTCTGGCTGATCTACGGCTCGCTGCACGGGCTGGCCGCCTCGCTCGAACTCCACCTGCCCGACCTGATGTCGGGGACCGCGCAGATGACCTTCGGGCGGATGCGCACGGTCCACCTGAACTCGGTCGCCTATGGCTGGGCGAGCCAGGGCGGGCTGGCGGCGGTCTGCTGGATCATCCCGCGCATCTTCCGCACCAACCTGCGTATGACGGGCCTGCTGAAACTCGGCATCGTGCTGTGGAATATCGGTCTCGCGGCGGGCGTTCTGGCCATCGCGAACGGCTGGACCGACGGTCTCGAATGGCTCGAGATCCCGTGGCAGATCGACATCATCCTCGCCGCCGGCGCGGCGTGCTTCGTGGCCCCGCTGATCGCGACCGCGAAGAACCGTAACGTCCATCACATCTATGTCTCGGGCTGGTATTTCCTCGCGGGCGTGCTGTGGTTCCCGGTGCTCTTCATCGTCGCCAACATCCCCGGCGTCCATCACGGCGTCGAGCAGGCCACGATGAACTGGTGGTATGCGCATAACGTGCTGGGCCTGTGGCTGACGCCGCTGGGCGTGGGCACGGCCTATTACTTCATCCCGAAAATCATCGGCAAACCGGTCTATTCCTACGCGCTGTCGCTGGTGGGCTTCTGGGCGCTGGCGCTGTTCTACAGCCAGGTCGGCATCCACCACCTGATCGGCGGCCCCGTCCCCACCTGGCTGGTGACGCTTTCGGTCGTGCATTCGGTGATGATGTTCGTTCCCGTCATCGCGGTGGCGATCAACCAGCACGTCACGGTGGCGAGCAACCTCTGGGCGCTCAAGGAGTCGATGCCGCTGCGCTTCATCTCCTTCGGGGCGGTGATGTACACGCTGGCCTCGTTCCAGGGATCGATCGAGGCGCTGCGCTCGGTCAACACGATCACCCACTTCACCCATTACACGGTGGCGCACGCGCATCTGGGCGCCTATGCCTTCGTGTCGCTGGTGCTGATGGGCGCGATCTACCAGATCGTGCCGCGCGCGACGGGCAAATACTGGCCCTTCCCGCGCATGATCGCATGGCATTTCTGGCTGAACGTGATCGGCTTTGCCGTCTACTTCTTCTCGCTGACCATCGGCGGCATCCTGCAGGGCCTCGCCCAGCTCGATGCGACCAAGCCCTTCGCCGACAGCGTGATCCTGCTCAAGCCCTATCTCGAAGGCCGTTCGCTCGGCGGCGGGCTGATGACGCTGGGCCACGTGCTGCTGGCGATCAACCTCATCGCGATCGGCTTCGCCAAGAAGACCCGTGAGACCGAAACCGAAAACATGGTGGCTGCAGAATGAACCGCTATCTTCCTCTCGCAATCACGGCGCTGGCGATCCTTGCGCTCGCGACCCTGTTCCTGGTGATCGCGCCGGGCATGCAGATCAGCGCGCAAGGCCCGTCGCAGGGGCTCAAACCCTACACCGAGGCCGAGGCGCGCGGACGTGCCGTCTATGTCTCGATGGGCTGCCTTTACTGCCACTCGCAGCAGCCGCGCTCGCTGGCGCAGGCCCCCGATGCCGAACGTGGCTGGGGCCGCGCCTCGGTCGCGGGCGATTATGCCTATGACGACCCCCACCAGCTGGGCACGATGCGCACCGGGCCGGACCTGATGGATATCGGCGACCGCCTGCCCTCGCAGGCCTGGCAGCTGACCCACCTCTACCAGCCCCGCGCCATCGCGAGCTGGTCGATCATGCCCGCCTATCCCTACCTCTTCGAGCATAAGGACAAGGCCGGGCCCGACGATGTGGTGGTCAAGCTGCCCGCGCAATACGCGCCGAAATCCGGTGTGATCGTGGCCAAGCAGGATGCGCTCGACCTCGTGACCTATCTGCAGGGCATGAAGCGCCAATACGCCCCGCCGAAGGACGGTCTGCGCGACAACGGCTACGCGCTGATCGCCGAAAAGCAACGCGACGCGACCGATGCCACCACGGCCTCGAACTGAGACCAGGGAGACAACAATGACCGATAAGAAACCCGATCCCCGGCGTCCCGACGAAACCTTCGAGCCGTTCGAGGAAACCCGCCGCATCCCGTGGCCCGTCTATTCGATCGCGATCGCCCTCGCGATCTGGGGGGTGATCATGCTGGTCCAGACCAGCACCGCCGTTCAGGTTGCCGACAAGACGCAAGAAGAGGTGGCCAAGGAGGATAGCACCAAACTCGCGCAGGCCGCCGCACCCGATCTGGACGCGGGCAAGACGCTGTTTGCCGACAATTGCGCCACCTGCCACGGCGATGCGGGCGAAGGCGTGGCCGGCGCCTTCCCTCCGCTGCACGGCTCGGATGTCGTGAAGCTGGGCGGCGCGAAAGCCGTGACCCATATCGTGATGCGCGGCATCGGCGGCAAGCTCAACGTCAATGGCGACGGCTATGAGGGCCAGATGCCCGCCTTCGGCTCGGTTCTCAGCGACACCGAGATTTCCGAAATCGCATCCTACGTCGCGACCGGGCTCAATGACGACGCCAAGACGATCAGCGCCCCCGAGGTGGCCGATATCCGCAAGGTCGCCGGTGACAAGGACCCGTTCGATGGCGGGGCCGGGCTCGCCGGGCTGATCAACGACCTGCCCGCGCAGCCGAACTCCGAAGCGGCCGATCAGGGCTCCGATTCCGAGCGCGTCGCGCAGCTTGTGGGCAAAGGCACCGACACCGTCTGGGCCTGCGCAAGCTGTCACGGCGACAAGGGCGAAGGCATCGAGACCGTGCCGCGTCTGGCGGGCCTTCCGGCGCCCTATCTGGCCAAGCAGCTGCATGACTTCCAGAAAGGCACCCGGTTCAACGACTCGATGGCCTATGTCGCCAAGGGTCTCAGCGATCGCGAGATCGGCGAGCTCGCCAATTACTACGCGAGCATGAGCAGCCCGTCGGGCGCGAAACCGTCGCTGCAGGGCGATCTCAAGCGCGGCGCGCAGCTCGCCAAACAGGGCGATTGGTCGATCGGCGTTCCGGCCTGCTTCACCTGTCACGGGCCCTCGGGCGTCGGCGTCGCGCCGAACTTCCCCGGGATCGTCGCCCAACAGCCCAGCTATGTCGCGCATCAGCTCGCGATGTGGGCGGGCGGCGCGCGCCATAACTCGCCGCTCGGCCTGATGGCGGGGATCGGCAAGGCCCTGAACGACGCGGATCGCCGCGCCGTGGCCGACTACCTCGCCTCGCTCGCCCCGATGCCGGCGATGGACAAAACCGAACTGGCCGCGATGGAAAGCAACATCCCGGTCCGTGAAGGAGTGGATCAATGAGTAACAAGCACCCGTCCGATATCCCTCCGCGCGGAGAGACCAAATCCTCCCGCGGGCAAACCGTGCTGCGGGCGATCCTCGCAGTGGGCGGCGGCCTCGTGCTGGTCGTGCTGGGCTCGCTCCTCGTCGATTTCGGCCTCGCACCCAGCTGGCTGACCGGCGCCACCCGCGACCAGAGCGAAGCCGAGACCGCGGCTGCGCAAAGCGGCGGCGACGGCAAGCAGGCCGCGCTGTTCCAGCCGCCTGCGGAAAGCACCATCCCCGATGACGACTTCGGCAAATCGGTGCGCCGCGGCATGGCGATCTTCAACGATACCGGCACCAACGCGCATGACTTCGTGGGCAACGACCTGTCCTGTTCGAACTGCCACCTCGACGCGGGCCGTCAGGCCTATTCCGCGCCGATGTGGGCCGCCTACCCGGTCTATCCGAAATATCGCGGCAAGAACAAAATGGTGAACACCATGGAGGACCGCATCAAGGGCTGCTTCACCTATTCGATGAACGCACAAGGCTCGCCCTCGGGTGGCCCGCCGCCCTATGGCTCGGATGTCTATCGCGACCTGCAGGCCTATTTCTTCTGGATGTCCAAGGGCCTGCCCACGGGCGAGAAACCGGAAGGCGCAGGCTTCGGCAAGATCGACAAGCCCGCGCAAGACCCCTCGCGCCAGCGCGGCGAAGAGGTCTTCGCCGAGAACTGCGCGGTCTGCCACGGCGCCGACGGTCAGGGCCAGAAGGACATCAATGGCAAGGTCGTCTTCCCGCCGCTCTGGGGGCCGCACAGCTTCAACTGGGGGGCTGGCATGCACAAGGTCGATGCCGCCGCCGCCTTCATCAAGCACAACATGCCGCTGTCGGAGCCGAACAAGCTCAGCGTGCAGGAAGCGTGGGACGTGGCCGCCTTCGTCGACAGCCATCCGCGCCCGAACGACCCGCGCCAGATCGGCAACGTGACGGTGAAGGACGCCTTCGACAAATGGCACCACAAGCATCAGGGCTACTACGGCAAGGAAGTCGATGGTGAGCTGATGGGTCCGGGCTACCCGTCCGGCGATCAGGCCTCCGTGCCCGCGCAAAACGAAAACTCGGGCGGCTAAGCCTTTCCCTTAGACGACCCGAACGGGCCGGCGCAGCGATGCGCCGGCCCTTTTTTGCGCCCCACTCCCCCCTCCGCGCGCTTGCCTTTGGCGGCCTGCGCTGCAATATGTCTGGTGGAACATATCGAAGGAGGCCTCATGTCCCTGCCCCGCATCCTCGCCCTCGCGCTGATCCCGGCGAGCCTCGCGCTGCCCGCCCGCGCCGAGGACGTCACGATCTTTGCCGCTGCCTCGATGAAGACCGCGCTCGATCAGGTAGCGAAAGCATGGGAGGAAAAGACCGGCGATGTGGCGCATATCTCCTACGCGGGCTCGGGCGCGCTGGCCCGTCAGATCGCCGCCGGGGCGCCTGCGGACATCTACATCTCCGCCAATCCGGGCTGGATGGAGACGGTCGCGAAGACGGGCCGGATCGAGACGCAAGAGGACCTTCTGGCCAACCACCTCGTGCTGATCGCCCATGACCCGAAGGCCGCGCCGGTGACGATCTCCCCCGATCTGGATTTCGATAAGCTTTTGAATGGCGGCAAGCTCGCGATGTCGCTGGTGAGCGCGGTGCCCGCGGGGCAATACGGCAAGGCGGCGCTAGAGCACTACGGGCTCTGGGCCAAGGTCGAACCCGAAGTCGCGCAGGCCGATAACGTGCGCGCGACACTGGCAATGGTGGCCCTTGGCGCCGCCCCCTACGGCATCACCTACGCGACCGACGCCGTGGCCGAGCCGCGCGTGCATGTCGTGGCGACCTTCCCCGCGGACAGCCACCCGCCGATCCGCTACCCCGCCGCCCGCCTCACCGAGAGCGACGCGGCCAAAAGCTTCTATGCCGAGCTGAAATCGGACGCGGCGGCAAAAATCTTCCACGACCAAGGCTTCGAGACGCTGAAATGAGCTGGCTGTCGCCCTCTGACTGGCAAGCGGTTGTCCTGTCGCTGAAAGTAGCGGGCTGGGCGACGGCTCTCTCGCTGCCGCCGGGCCTGTTCGTGGCCTATGCGCTGGCGCGTTGGCGTTTTCCCGGGCGCAGCCTCGTCAACGGGCTGGTGCATCTGCCGCTGATCCTGCCGCCTGTCGTCACCGGCTACCTGCTGCTGATCGGCTTCGCGCCGAACGGGGTGATCGGGGCGGCGCTGGCGAAGATCGGGATCACGGTCGCCTTTTCGTGGCGCGGGGCGGCGCTGGCCGCCGGGATCATGGCCTTTCCGCTGATGGTGCGCGCGATCCGGCTCGCGATCGAGGCGGTGGACCCGAAGCTGGAACAGGCGGCCTCCACCCTCGGGGCATCGCGCATCGCCAGTTTCGCAACGATCACCCTGCCCTTGATCCTTCCCGGCATCCTTGCCGGAAGCATCACCGCCTTCGCCAAGGCGATGGGCGAATTCGGCGCGACGATCACCTTCGTGTCGAACATTCCCGGCCAGACCCAGACCCTGCCGCTCGCGATCTATTCGCAATTGCAGGTGCCCGGCGGCGAGGCGGATGCCGCGCGGCTGGTGGTGATCTCGGTCACGCTGGCGCTTGGCGCGCTGTTGGTCTCGGAATGGCTGGCGCGACGAATCGCGGCGCGGATCGCGGGGCAGACCTGATGCTGGAAATCTCGCTCAGCCATCGCCTGCCCGCGCTCGATCTGGACGTCGATTTCACCGCGCCCGAAGGCGTCACCGCGCTGTTTGGCCCCTCCGGCGCGGGCAAGACGACGGTGGTGAACGCAGTCGCGGGGTTGTTGCGTCCCGACCGGGGGCGGATCGTGGTGAATGGCGAGGTGCTGCTCGAGACCGAGGCCGGGATCTGCCTGCCGCCCCATAAGCGGCGCATCGGGTATGTTTTTCAGGACGCGCGGCTGTTCCCCCATCTGAGCGTCAAATCGAACCTGCTTTACGGTCAGCGCTTCAACAAAACCAAGACCGCGCCGGAGTTCGACCGGATCATCGAGATGCTCGGCCTCGGCGCGCTGCTGGAGCGTCGTCCCGCCGCGCTCTCGGGGGGTGAAAAAAGCCGCGTCGCCTTGGGACGCGCGATCCTGTCGAACCCGCGCATGCTGCTGATGGACGAGCCGCTGGCCGCGCTGGATGCCGCACGGAAGGCGGAAATTCTTCAATATATCGAGCGGTTACGCGACGAAGTTAAACTGCCCATCCTCTATGTCAGCCACGCCCCCGCCGAGGTCGCGCGGCTTGCGACCTCGATCGCGCTGATCGAGACCGGACGCCTGCGCGGCTTCGGCCCGGCGCGCGAAATCCTGTCCGACCCGACGCTCGCCCCCGCCCTCGGGCAGCGCGAAGCGGGCGCGGTGATCTCGGGTCGCGTTCAGTCGCAGGAGGCCGATGGGCTGGCCCGGATCGAGACCGCTGGCGGGCCGGTGCTGCTGCCCTATCCGGCAGGCCAGCCCGGCCAGTCGCTGCGGCTGCGCATCCATGCGGGCGACGTGACACTGGCGGTGGGTCGCCCCGAGGGGCTGTCCGCGCTCAACATCCTGCCCGTGACGGTCGCGGAGCTGCGCCCCGCGGATCCGCCCAGCGTCTATGTCCGCCTGAAGATGGGCGACGAACACCTGCTGGCCCGGCTCACCACCCGCTCGGTCGAGGCACTTCGCCTGACCGAGGGGATGGCCTGCCACGCGATCATCAAGGCGATGTCGGTGGCCTCCGAAGATGTGGGCTAGCGGGGTTTACCCCGCCAGCAGCGCCGCGTTACCGCCCGCCGCGGTGGTGTCGACGCACAGATGCCGCTCGTGGAGGACATCGGCCTTCTGCACCGCGCCGGTGGTCAGCGTCAGGATCGGCCCTTCGCGCTTCGCCAGTGCTTTCACGAGGGCGCGGGTATCGTGGCCCCACCAGATTACGCCCGCGATATCCTCAAGCGTTTCAAGCACTTCCGGGGCGATCTTGCCATCGGCCCCGACGGCCACGCCGCCCAGCTTCTCGACCGCCTTGATCTGCGCGACCTGCGCAGCCTCGCCCGGGCCGAGGCACAGGATCGGTCCGCGCGGATAGCGGCGCAGCGTGTTCGCCTCGCCCGTCGGCCCCGGCAGCTCGAGCGCTTCGAGCGGCTCGCTCGCCTCGGCCTTCGCCGCCGCTTTCGCAAGCTTCTTGCGCAGCGCATCGAGATCGGCCTTGTGGCCCCATTCGCCATTCTTCGACGACGCCTCGGGCGCCATCGCGAAGCGCGTGAGATACAGCGGACCGCCCGCTTTCGGCCCCGTGCCCGACAGCCCCTCGCCGCCGAAGGGCTGCGAGCCCACGACCGCGCCGATCTGGTTGCGGTTGACGTAGAGATTACCGACATGCAGCGCGTCCGAGACCTCCTGCACGCGGTTGTCGATCCGGCTGTGCAAGCCCGCCGTCAGCCCGTAGCCGGTGGCGTTGATCGCGGCGAAGACCTTCTCGATATCCTCGGCGCGATAGGTCGCGATATGCAGAACCGGGCCGAAGACCTCACGCTCCAGCGCCTCGACGCCGGAGACTTTCACCAGCGTCGGCGCGATGAAATGCCCCTTGGACGGCGCGTCGAGCTTGTGCAGCACGCGGCCCTCTTTCTCGGCAGTCGCGATATAGGCGGCGATATCGGCCTGCGCCTCGTCATCGATCACCGGGCCGACATCGGTCGACAGATACCACGGATCTCCCAGCGACAGCTCGTCCATCGCGCCCTTGATCATCGAGATCAGCCCCTCGGCCACGTCTTCCTGCACATAGAGGCAGCGCAGCGCCGAGCAGCGTTGACCCGCCGACTGGAAAGCCGAGGCGATGATGTCGCGCGTCGCCTGTTCGGGCAGCGCGGTCGAGTCCACGATCATCGCGTTCAGACCACCGGTCTCCGCGATCAGCGGCGCGGTCGGGTCGAGATTGTCGGCCATCGACCGGCGGATCATCTTCGCCGTCTCCGTCGAGCCGGTGAAGGCGATGCCCGCGATCTTCGGGTTGGACGACAGGGCCGCGCCCACCGTCTCGCCCCGCCCCGGCAGCAGTTGCAGCACGTCGCGCGGCACGCCCGCCTCATGCATCAGGCGCACAGCGATGGCGGCGACGAGCGGCGTCTGCTCGGCCGGTTTCGCGATCACGCCATTGCCCGCAGCCAGCGCGGCCGAGATCTGCCCGGTGAAGATCGCCAGCGGGAAGTTCCACGGGCTGATCGCCGCGAAGATGCCGCGTGCGGTCGGGTCGCTCTCTTCGGCCTGCGCCGAGTAGTAATGCAGGAAGTCGACCGCCTCGCGCAATTCGCCCACGGCGTCGAGCTGGCTCTTGCCCGCCTCTTTCGCGAGCACGGCGAAGAAGGGCCCGAAGTTTTCCTCGTAAAGCTCCGCCACGCGGCGCAGAACGGCGGCGCGCTCGAAGACCGGGGCCTGCCAGGGGCGCGCGGCGTCGATGGCAGCCGCGACACAGGCCTCGTCGGCCTCGGTGACGCGGGCCACCTCTTCACCCGTCGAGGGGTTGATGACGGCCACGGCCTGCCCCGTCGCCTCGCCCGCCACCAGCGGGCCCGCATCCGGGATCGCCACATTGCGGGCGGCGTCGATACGCGCCAGCGTGCCCTCATCGGTCAGATCGAAACCCATGGAATTCTCGCGGGACTCGGCGAACACTTCCGAGGGGAGCTTGAGCATCGCCGAACGCTCGGCATTCGCAAGCTGCACGAACGGGTCTTCCGCGATGGTCTCGGGCGCCACGTCCTCATCGACGATCTGGTGCACGAAGGAAGAGTTCGCGCCGTTCTCCAGCAGGCGACGCACCAGATAGGCCAGCAGGTCGCGATGCGCGCCGACGGGGGCGTAGATGCGGCAGCGGGTGCCTTCTTCGCGGTGGACGATCTCGTGCAGACGCTCGCCCATGCCGTGCAGGCGCTGGAACTCGTAGGGACGGCCCTCGGCCATCTCGAGGATCGCCGCGACCGAATGAGCGTTATGGGTGGCGAATTGCGGATAGATGCGGTCGGTATAGCTGAACAGCTTGCGCGCATTGGCAAGGTAGCTGACATCGGTCGCAGCCTTCGTGGTGAACAGCGGGAAGTCCGGCAGGCCTTCGACCTGCGCCAGCTTCATCTCGGTGTCCCAATAGGCGCCCTTCACCAGACGCACCATGATCTTGCGGTCGAGCTTTTCGGCCAGTGCGCCCAGCCAGTCGATCACGAGGCTCGCGCGCTTGCCGTAAGCCTGCACGACCACGCCGAACCCGTCCCAGCCGGCCAGCTCGGGGTCCGACAGAACCTCCTTGATGATCTTGAGTGAGATCACCAGACGGTCCTGCTCTTCGGCGTCGATATTGAGGCCCATATTCCCGGCCTTCGCGGCCTTCGCCAGATCCTTGAGCACTGGCACGATCTCGGCCATGGCGCGCTCTTCCTTGGCGACCTCGTAGCGCGGATGCAGCGCCGAGAGCTTTACCGAGATGCCGGGATTTTCGGCCACGGGACGGTCCTTGCAGACCTTCGCGATAGCGGCGATGGCGTCGGCATAATCCTTCGCGTAGCGCTTGGCGTCGCGCGCGGTGCGGGCGGCCTCGCCCAGCATGTCGTAACTGTAGGTATAGCCGCGATCTTCGAGCTTCTTGGCGCGGCTCAGCGCGTTCTCGATGGTCTCGCCGAGGACGAACTGGCGGCCCATCTCCTTCATCGCGCGGCTGACGGCGGCGCGGATCACCGGCTCGCCCAGACGGCGCACAGCCCCGCGCAGCACGCCAGCCATGCCGGGCTTTTCGTCTTCGAGCACGCGGCCCGTCAGCATCAGCGCCCAGGTCGAGGCGTTGACCATCGACGACGAGGCCGTGCCCATATGCTTGCCCCAGTCGGACGGTGCGATCTTGTCTTCGATCAGCGCGTCGATGGTCTCGGCATCGGGCACGCGCAGCATCGCCTCGGCCAGACACATCAGAGCGACGCCTTCCTGCGTGGACAGGCCGTATTCCGCGAGGAAGTGCTCCATCAGCGTCGGTTTGGCTTCGGTCCGGATGCGGCGCACAAGCTTCGCCGCGCGGGCAGAGATCTGCGTGCGATCACTCTCGCTCAGTTCGGCTTGGCCCTTCAGGCGCTCGAGAACTGCGGCTTCATCGGCGAATTTCGCCTGCGTCGTGAACTGATCGAACGTGTCGCCCATGCGATCCTCCCTAAATCTGATTGGCTGATGCTATTCGATTTCCTCTAGGCGATTGGCTCAAAGATTTGCTAAGCGATGGTCTCTATGACTTATTTTAGGAGACTACGCAGCCTATGAGTGAAGAGATCGATGCGATCGACAGGCGAATCCTCAACGAGCTTATCGCCGATGCTCGCCTCCCCGTGGCTGAGATAGCGCGCAGGGTCGGCTTGTCGAAGACGCCGGTGGCCGCGCGCATCCGTCAGATGGAGGAAACCGGGCTCATCAAGGGCTACCGGGCGATGATCTCGCCGATCAAGCTGGGGCTGACCCATGTCACCTATATCGAGCTGAAATTGAGCGATACGCGCGAGACGGCGCTGAAGGCGTTCAACGCCGCAGTGCGCGCGATCCCCGAGGTCGAAGAGTGCTACATGATCGCGGGCGGCTTCGATTATCTGGTGAAGATCCGCGCCCGCGACATGGCCGATTACCGGCGGATCATGTCGGAGGATCTGTCCACCCTGCCCCATGTCCATTCGTCGTCGAGCTATGTCGCGATGGAGACCGTTGTGGAAGCGAGTGCTCCGCCGCTGGAGTGAGGGCAACGCAGGGCCGCGCCCGACCGCCGGGCGGGCGTCCCTCGCATGTGGTCTGCACTTTATCGCGGCCAAATCCGGATGACCTCGACCCGCGCGCTTAGGTCCGCCAAGCGCCCGCCCGAGGGGGCGGACGGGCGCTGCCCGGGCCGCTTCGCGGCTGTTCCGGGCAGAGGCTCCACTTGGCGCGGGGCGACCAGCCCCGGGCCGCGCCCGTCCGGCCTTCGCGATGCTCAGGCGTTCGCCGGGGCGTCCTTCCACTGGAAGGCCGCTTTCTCCCGGCTCACCCCTCCCCACGGGAGGGCGCATTGGCGATGTCAGCGCGGGCCCACGCGTCATTCGGGCTTCCGAGATAAAGCACCCAGCCACACACGCATCAAAGCGCCCGCCCGAGGCTCGGGCGCGTCCCTCAGCGCAATACAAAAAAGGCGGCAGGTCGCCCCGCCGCCCCTCGATCCGATCAGGCCGAACTCACTCGCCCTGTTTCTTGATCCGACCGCCGAGCTTGGGCG
Organism: Thioclava sp. ES.031; assembly: GCF_002563775.1. Taxonomy (NCBI): domain Bacteria; kingdom Pseudomonadati; phylum Pseudomonadota; class Alphaproteobacteria; order Rhodobacterales; family Paracoccaceae; genus Thioclava; species Thioclava sp. ES.031. Next base: position 2,221,994 of record NZ_PDJO01000001.1, read on the forward strand.
CAACCGTGCCCTTGCCCTTGATATAGGTCATCACGTCATTGGCCATCAGGTTGCCGTTGCCCGCGTTCACGATGATCTTGCCACCGCCAAGCGCGGTATAGCCGTCGCCGCCGCCCAGCATGTAATCGTTGGTCGCGACCTTGTAGACCTTGTTGATGTCGAGCGGCTGACCGCCCACCTCGACCGAGACCACGCGCGAGCCCGCAGGCGCGCTCGGATCATAGACCACGCTCATGCCCGAGACTTGCGGGAAGCGGCCGGCCCCCTTCTCGACCTGGCTGAAGCCGTTCTCCAGCGCGCTCACGATCTGCGAGCCGGGGATCTCGGTCACCACCGTCTTGTTGCCGAAGGGCAGCTCGGTCAGCACGTCCTTGCGGGTGATCTTGTGGCCCGCATCATAGGTCGTGTCGCCCCGGATGCCGCCGCCATTGATCAGCGTGACGTCCGCCTTGGTCGCATCGCGCAGCGCATCGGCGATCAGATCGCCCATCGTGCTCTCCTGCGAGCGCACGACATTGCGCCGCGAGTCCATCTCGGTCTCCGACGTACCGATCTGCTGGCCGAGATTGTCGTCGAGCTGCTTCTTGAACCCGTTGACCAGCTTCATCGATTCCGGGTCCGGCGTGACATTCGCGGTGTCGATCCAGCGGAAATTCGGGGTCCAGCTGATCTTGCGCTTGCCGTCCTTCTCGGAGATGTCGACGGTCAGATCGAGCGGCTGCAGATAACGCGCGTCGATCGAGGTCTCCACGTAAGCCGTGATCCCGTCATAGAACATCGCGTTGAGGTGGTCGTCGCCCGACATGATCACGTCGAAATCCTGGCTCGCGATCAGCTTGCGGTCGTTCGACTGGTCGGTCTGCACGACGCCGATCACCAGATCAGCGCCGTCCTCGCGGGCCTTCTTGGCGGCCGCGATTGCCGTGTCGACGGTGGGCTGGAATTTCAGATCGCCCGAATTGGCGACTTCGGGCGTGGTGTCCTGGGCCACCGGCACCAGCGCGACCTTGAGCCCTGCGATCTCCTTCATCATCACGCCGCCCAAGCCCTGAATGGGCGAGCCATCGGCCTGGGTGATGTTGATCGCGGCCCACGGATATTTCGAGCCTTCCATCTTCTTCTCGAAATTCTCCGGCCCGAAATCGAACTCATGGTTGCCCGGCACCGCGATGTCGAAGGGCACGATATTGGTCAGGTCGATCGTGTTCTGACCTTCGTCGATCCCCGACAGAAGCGAGGGCGAGAGCATGTCGCCATCGAAGACATAGAGCGTGTTGGGATTGTCCGCGCGCTCTTTCTTGGCGACCGCGTTGAGCCGCGCGAAACCGCCACGCTCACCATCGCCGTCGAAATTGTAAATATCGCCGACCCCGAGGATCGTGAGCTTCACCGTCTCGGCCTGAATAGGCCCGGCGGCCAGAAGCCCGGTCGAGGCGGCGCCCAGCATGAGGGCAGCCAGACGGCGCTTGAAATCGGACATTTCGGTCTCCCTGCGGAATAACTTTTCATAAACCCGAGCGGCCGCAGTTACCGGCGCGCTGGGGCGTGGGAGGAAGATTAGCCGCACTCCGCCACGGCGCAAACCGATAGAAGGATGACCTTGCGTTCTCGTGAAGGGCGGTGCCTGTTTTCGCGTCACTTCGCGGGCGGCGGAAGAGTGGGCGGCGGAAGATCGCGGAGGCGACCTGCCGCCCCCGTCAGACCAAGCGCGGTCAGACCAAGGTGCCCGCCATGCGGGCGAACAACGCATGCGCCTCTGCCTCGTCGATCAGGTCGACCGTGAATTGCGCGAAGGTCAGGCCGGTCTCGGGCGCGCTTGCGAACATGATCCGCACATCGTCGCCCGCCTCCGTGATCGAGTCGAGCTGGCCGCCGAATACGGTGGTGTAATTTCCGGCGAACCCGGCCATCAAATTCTCCAGCGCCTTGGCGCAGGCCACGATCTCGTCCGACGATCCTTTGACGGGCCGCAAGATCCGGTCACTCGGGCCGATCCGCCCGGCAAGCTGCAGCCCTTCGGGCAGCTCGATGCCCAGCCTGAGCCGCGTCGTTGCCAGAAGCAGCGCGCTCTCCTGCTTGGTCTCGATCTCGGCTTCGGTTTCGGGCATTTCGGACCCGGTGACATTCGGCCCCGGCTCGCGAACAGGCTCACGCTCCGCGTCGCGGCCCGGCTTGGACGAACGCGTGACCCGTCGCGGCGACACTTCAGGCGTGCGGTCGACAGGCCGCGGGTCGGGCCGAAACTCGGGCTCGGCCCCGGGGGGCGCGACGGGCGCGCCGGAATTTGCAGGTTGCGACGCGCGCTTGCGGACGCTGCGCGCGCGGAACGGCAGGACCGCGCCCCCATGTTCGGAGAGCAGCGGCGAAGGCGCGTCATGGGTGCCGATCGCCAGATCCGCCTCGGTCTCGGGATCGAGCGAGTCGAGCCCCACCACCGCGCGCCCCGTCATCGCCCCGAGCGCCGCGATCAGCGCCGCACCGCCGCTGCGCTGGAAGGCCTCATCCGAGGTCTCGGCCTCGCGCAGGAGATCGCGCGCCCCGTGCAGGAAGGCGACCCGCGAGAAATAGGCCGCCGACTCGCGCTGCACCCGCGCTTTCAGCTTTGCCCGGTCGGTATCGTTGCGCAGCTTGTCGCCGCGCGAAATCGCGAGCAGGCAATCCGACGGGCGCGCCGGCCCCAGCCGCTCGATCATCGTCTTTTCGGTCAGCCGCCATGCCTGCGAGGCGATCGTCACCCAGATCATCACGTCGCAGGTCGCGATCAGGCCGATCTGCTCTTCGTTCACGTCTTCGGGGCGGCTCAGCGGCACTTCGACGAATTCGAACCCCTGCAGATGCGGCTGCGCGGAATAGACGTAAATCTCGGAGGGCACGGCCCAGCCTTCTTCGACCTCCGCCGCGTCGATCTCGCGCCCCGTCGCATCGCGCATCACCACGCCCGGCGTCGCGCGGTACCGCGCGACGACCGTAGGGCGCTCGGTCCGGCCCAGATTGTCGCCGATGCTGCGCGCGCGCAAAATCGCGTTGAGCACGGTGGACTTGCCGGAATTGACCTCGCCGCAGATCGCCACCCGCAGGGGCGCGCGATGCGGATCGGGCGGCGCGTCCTCGCGGCTGATCTCTTGCTTGAACATCATTGGCCCCTTCGCCCTCACGCGGCGCGCGTCGCGGGTTTGCGCCGCGGCATCATGGTGCTGCTGACGGCGCTCTCGATCGCCCCGAGATTGATCAGACGCCGTTCGAGCACTTCCAGCTTGCTCTGGATCCGGGACGCCAGGCGGCTTTGCATCTGCGGATCACGGGCCAGCCGTTCCAACTCGGCCCGCTCCTGCTTGAGCTGCAAGGTCCGCTCGCGCACGATCATCTCCATCATCCGCACCATCACCCGCAGCCGCGACCCGCCTGCGCTGGCGCGTTCCACCAGCGCCTCGCCATAGGCTTGCAGGATCTTCTCCACCGCCGGGCGCAGCTCTTCCGCCGCCACGATCCGCAACCCGTCGAGGGTCTTCTCGATATTCACGGTCGGACCGCGCCAGAAGGCCCAGCCCCGCTCCAGCGCGAAGTTGATGCGCAGCGCGCGCCGGGTCAGCGTCAGCGTCGAGGTGAACGTGTCATGCGGCATATCCGACAGGTCGATCTCTTCGCTGGGATCGTCGAACCGGTCCGCGACCGTGGTGCGGCAGGCATGGATCGCATTGTCGAGCAGCACGTCGATCGCCGCACGCGAGCGGGCGTAGCTTTTCGTCACCTCGCGTTCGAGCGCGATCTGCAGCGCGGTCGTGTCGGTCTCGAAACTGCGCGGCGGACGACCGTCGCGGATCCGGTTGGTGCGCAGGACATCCTCGAACCGGTCGCGCTGGCTCAGGACGAAATCCTCGATGCTCTTGTTGAGCCGTGTCTCCAGCGCCGACCAGCCGCGGTTGAGCACCGCTTCGATCTGATGCTCGGCGCTCTCGACATGGTTTTCGAGCGCACCGCGCAGCGATTCCGTCGCCGCGATCTCGCCGCTCATTTCCTCGATCGCGGCCTCCGCCACGTCCGAGCGGATGCTCTCGATCTGCATCTGCAGCGTGTCGCGTTCGCGGCGGGCGACGAATTGCATCCCCGACAGCTCCGCGCGCAGATCGCCGCGCAGTTGGGCGAGCTGCTGACGTCCCACCCCGCCGTCGATCACGGCAGAGAGCACATGTTTGACCTCTTCGACGCCCGAGGCCAGCAGCAGCCGGTCGATCGGATCCTCGGGCACACGGCCAAAGCGCGAATACAGGTATTGCGCCAGCTCCATCGAGTCCATCTCGGCGCGCGCCCAGGCGGCTTCCTCGTCGGAGCGCTGGGTGAGGTCGGCGAGATAGGCGCTGCCCGCGACGATCTTGAAATCGATATCGGGGATCGCCGCGCGCAGACGGCGCGACACATCGGCGATCACGCGGGGCACTTCGACCGCGTAATCGTCGAGCTCGTCGATCCGGTTGAGGAAGATCAGCACATCCTTGTCGTCCTGCTTGGCGAGAATGCGGATCAGGGCGAGGTCGACATCGGTCAGCGGCTGATGCGCCGAAAGCACCATGATGAACACGTCCGAGCGGTCGAGCGAGCGGCAGGTGAACTCGTCACGCACGAGGAACGGGTCGTTCACGCCGGGCGTGTCGGTGATGATCGTGGGCACCTGAAATTCGGGCAAGCGCATGTAGATATTGGCGCTTTTCGTGAGCGCCGCATAGCGGCCAAGCGCCTCGCGCTCCAACCCGTCATCCGCGCCGGGCCCCGCGCAGACATAGCGTTGCAGCAGATCGGGGGCGAGGAAGTCGTAATCGTGATGCTGGCCCAGCAGCATCTGGTAATGCTTGCCGAGACGTCGTTGCGCGCGGCGGCGCATCTGCTCGGACTGCTCGCGCAAGATGTCGGTGTCGAACCCCGGCAGCAGCTCTTCGGTCAGCTTGCGGATGCGGGTGCCGCCATTGATGATCTCGTCCCAATCGGCCTCCGAGAAGAACTCGAACCGCGCACCCGTCACCGGGTCTTCGGGCAGGTTGATGCGCATATTGGTCACGACCGAGGTCCACGGATTCACGTCCGAGGGAAGGAAGTCATGCTGGTGCAGGAAGGCGTTGAGGAAGGTCGACTTGCCCGCCTTCACCTGCCCGATCACCGCAACGCGCGCCGCCCAGTCATGCAGCCGCAAGCGCAGATCGCGGATGCGCGGACGGGCACTACGTTCGACGGAGGCCTCGATCCGGTCGAGCGCGCCGTTGAGAAAGTCGAGTTCCTTACGCAGTTGCGGGGCAATCTTCATGGCTTGGTCCTCTTGCTCGCGTAGGCTGGCTCGGATTCGGTCGGGGGCTCGGCGTCCAGCCGATCAAGCAGATGCTCGACATGGGCGAGAACATCCGCGGCATCCGTGAAGGCGTGGCCCGCCGTGAGTTCCTCCCAGAGCGCGCGGGCCGAGCCCGACGCCGGGGCGCGCTCCAGGGGCGGATAGTCGGGCAGCGGCGAGTCGAGGATCAGCGGCTCGGCATCCGTCACATCCGGAAGCTCCGCCCTTTCCGCCTTGACCAGACGCGCCGAGCGCAGACGGCGCGGCTTGACCGGCGTGCGCGGTTTCGGGAAGGCGATCACGTCGCGCTCGCCCACGAATTTCGCGACCGTCTCGTTCGCGGCCCCCGAAGGCTTGTCGATCTGCCCGACCAGCCGCTCGATCTCGCGCGCGATCTGCGCCACGTCCGAGGGCTCGGTCAGCGCGGCCAGACGGATCGTCGGGAAGACCTCCCCCGCCTCGCGCTCGACCCGGCGCATCAGTCGCGCGCGGGTGCGTTCATCAGCCAGACGGTCGCCATGAGTCACCACCAGCATCGGCTGCGCCAGCAGCGCCTCGGGCATCTCGTCCCAGACCGCCTTCTCGCTTTGCCGCCACGCCTGCGTCGCGTTGGTGCACCAGATCACCAGATCGGCATAGCGCAGCATCCGCTGCCAGCTTTCCATCGGCATGTTCGGGTCCGACGAACCGGGCGTGTCGATGATGTCGATCCGATCGAGGATCGGCGCGTTATGGGCGATCACGCAATAGCGCGCCTTCTCCAGATTGAGCTGCGCCAGATCGGCGAGCGGGCGCGCGACCTCTTCCTTGTCGATCCAAAGTTGCGCCCGGTCCCCGCCGCGCACCAGCCAGATCGGCGGCAGCGCGGTCGCGGTGACATGCGAGGGCAGCACTTTCTCGCCCAGCAACCCGTTGATAAGACTGGTCTTCCCGGCGGAGAATTCGCCCGCGACCAGAACCCGCAGCTTGCGCGGTTTCGGAGTGGCCTGCGGGGCTTGCGCTTTCGACAGATCCGGCAAGTCGGGGCGTTCACGTTTGCGCAGCGAGTTCATGCCGAGAGCCTTTCCTTATCGTGACCGGACGCGCCCGACAGGCAGCGCTCGCGCACCGCCTTGCAGAACTGACCCTGATCGAAGGCGAAGCGCTCCACGATCTCGCGGCTGCGCGCGATGGCGGGGTCGAAATATTCGGTCATCAGATCTTCGATCAGAGGCGTGGTTTCCGCGATGATCACCTCGCGATAGCGCGCCTGCGCCGCCCCCTTGCGGTTGAAGCGCCAATAACGACGCCACCATGCGCCCTGCATGTCCAGCGTGATCATCCGCGCCAGCACGGTCGGCGCGCGATGTTGCGGCTGTTCGGGGAAGCGGCTGACATCGGCCTCGCGGATTACGCCGAACTCGGCGGCGAGGAAGCTGTCGATCCCGTCGCTGACCATATCGAGCGCCGATTCCCCCTTGCGCCGCAGCCGCGCGCAATTCGACGCGAAGGCCGTCTTCATCGCCATACGCAGCGCGGTCGGGTCGTGGGTCCACGCGCCGATCTCGCCATAGGTGTCGATATGCGATTGCAGCGCCTCCAGCGCCGAGGCCACGAATTGCTCCTGCGCCCGGTCGAGCCGCTCGCGCAGCTCTGCGCGCAGCCCCGCCGCCTCGTTATTGAAGGCCGACACCGCCTCTTCCTCGATCTCGGCGAGGCGGAGCATCAGTTTGGACTCGCTGAGAATGGTGGACGGATCGGCCACGCGCGCGACGCTATCGACGGTCTCGGCGCGCTCGATGATGCGCTCCAGCTCGTCTTGCACATCGCCCAGCACGGCCTGCCCCGGCCCCTCGACGATGCGCGAGACGACGGCCTGCATCAGCGCGCCGATCCCCGAGGCTTCCATCGCGCGCTGGCGCAGCTCGGTCTCGCTGCTGGGCGTGGTGCCGGTCATCTTCTCCAGCGCGGCGCGGCTGGCGGGCGCCATCTCGCTCACATCGCCCATCGCGCAATTGGCCCAGTAGCCCGAGCCGAACAGGATCTCGATCTCCTCGCCAAGCCCCATGCGGCCCAGCGTCTTGCGGATCGAGTTGCGGATCGCAGCCTGCGCCCCGCGCGGGTCTTCAAGCTCGTCGATGCGGTTGACGAAGATCACCACCTCGCGCGCGTCGATGGCGCAGATGATGCGCAAAAGCGCCAGATCCATCGTGGTCAGCGCCTGATGGGCGGAAAGCACGACGATACAGGCGCGGCTGTCGCCGATCGCGTTGAGCGTAATCTGCTCGCGCATCATGAACGTGTCGTTCACCCCCGGCGTGTCGCGCAGGCACAAGCCTCGCGGCAGATGCGGCAGATCGAGATAGAGATCGGCGGATTTCGTCAGATCGGCATAGGTGCCCTCGATGGCCCCTTCGGCCAGATCGTCGGGATCGCCGTAGCAGATATATTGATCCAGCACCGCCTTATCGAGCGTCGGGAACGCGCGGCTGGTGCCCAGAAGGTCTTCGAACTGTTCGCCAAGCCGCGCCTCGGTCGCATCGCGCATCGCGGTGACCTGTTTGCGCACGCTCTCCGCCTCGGTCTCGAAGCCCGCACGGTTGGCCATCTCGCCCAGACGCCCGCCCGTCGCCACAAGCCGATCCCATTCGTGGCGGTCGAAGAACCGAAACAGCGCGCGCGTGTCCATCGGGCGATGGCGCGCGTTCAGATGCAGCGCCGTGATCACCGAGGTCCACGGGTTCACATCCGAGGGCAGCATCCCCGGCTTGCCGATCAACGCGTTGAGAAGGGTGCTTTTTCCCGCTTTGACCTGACCGATGACGCTGACGGTCGGCTCGAACGCGTCGATCGTCTCCAGAACGCTGTCGAGCTGATCCTCGACAAAACCGAGATCGGCGTCCGAGACGTCCTTTACGGCCTGTTCGAGCTGATCGAGCGTCTCCCAGTAAGAATTGAGCGCCTCGAAACCACGGCGATGCCAATCAAAGATGGAATTCGCTTCATACACGAGGGAGCTCTCCTTTTCCGCAGGGGCGATGCGGATTTTTGGGTGACACACGGTCCGGCACGCCCATGCCGCCCGAGACCACCAATGTTACAGGGACGGCGCGCGCCCCCTTCTTGGCGACGCACCGGCTGGGTCGGTTCGTGCTTAAAGTTCTCTTGCCCAGTCATGTCCGAAATGCGGCAGAAATTATGGCAGACCGACCATAATTGCCGTTTTCGGCGCAGTTAGCCCTCCCGGCTACGATGTGAAAATGCGTTTGTTCTCTTTGCTTTGCTGGGGATTCTGCAATTGCGTGACGCTGGGGAAGTCTCGTTTCGGCCCTATTTCCTTGGTTCTTCACGAATTTGTGAGTGTTTCCGGCTGCATTGATATCACGGGCGTTTCGATGGGATTGTTTACAACTCTGGCGTGTAATGCGCCCTGTCATCAAAGCTTCACTTGATCCGACTCTCTTATTTCGTAAAACCTCGAAATATGGATCAGATGACACCTCAGCGGCTCACCGTGCTGGGCCATGCGCAACGCCTTGCGATCTTCCGGCTCCTGATGCGCCGGTATCCCGACCGGCTGCCCGCAGGCGAGATCGGCGCGGCGCTGGAGCTGAAACCCTCGACGCTCTCGGCCTATCTCGCAGCGCTGAGCGAGGTCGGACTGATCGGTCAGACGCGGGCGGGCACTTCGCTGCGCTACGGGATCGAGATGGAGACTGTGCGCTCCCTCTTCGATGCGCTGCTGATCGACTGCTGTCAGGGCCGCCCCGATATCTGCTCCCCTCTCGCGCAGCCCGACCCAAGCGGAGACCCTACGATGACGCGATCTGCGGCGGGCCGGAAATTCAACGTGCTTTTCATCTGCACCGGAAATTCGGCGCGCTCCATCCTCGCCGAGACGATCCTGCGAGACCGCGCGGGCGATCGGTTCAACGCCTATTCGGCGGGCACGAAACCCTATTCCGAGCTGAACCCTTTCGCGGTGCAGGTGCTGCGCGACAAGGGCCATGATGTCACCCCCCTGCGGGCGAAGAACATCTCCGAGTTTCAGGGAGAGGACGCGCCCCCGCTCGATTTCGTCTTCACCGTCTGCGACCTCGCCGCGAACGAGGAATGCCCGCCCTGGCCGGGCCAACCGATCAGCGGCCATTGGGGGATGGCGGACCCGGTGAAGGCCACCGGCACCGAGGCCGAGCGCGCGCTGGCCTTCCAGCAAGCCTATGGCGCGCTTCACCGCCGGATCGAGGCCTTCGCCGCCCTGCCACTTACAACGCTCGACCGCATCGCGCTGCAATCCGCCGTCGATGACATCGGCCGCAACTAAAGGACTGACCATGACCACCTACGCCCTCAATGGCCTCGGCCGCATCGGGAAACTCGCCTTGAAGCCGCTTCTGGCACGCGGCGCGAAGATCGCATGGATCAACGACGCGGTGGGCGATGCGGCGATGCAGGCGCATCTGCTGGAATTCGACTCCGTTCATGGCCGCTGGGACGCGGAGTTCGCGAGCGACGAGAGCAGCGTCACCATCGACGGCACCCGCCTGCCCTTCATCGGCACGCGAAACATCGAAGACCTGCCGCTCGACGGCGTCGACGTGGTGATCGACTGCACCGGAGTCTTCAAATCCGAATCTGCACTCGCCCCCTATTTCGCGGCGGGCGTGAAGAAGGTCGTGGTCTCGGCCCCGGTGAAAGACGGCCCGACCGCGAATATCGTCTATGGCGTGAACAATGACGCCTATGACCCGGCTGCGCATAGCATCGTGACGGCGGCCAGCTGCACCACCAACTGCCTCGCCCCGGTGGTGAAGGTCATCCACGAGAACCTGCGGATCAAACACGGTGCGATCACCACGATCCATGACGTGACCAACACCCAGACCATCGTGGACCGCCCCGCCAAGGACCTGCGCCGCGCGCGTTCTGCGCTCAATTCGCTGATCCCGACCACGACCGGCTCGGCCACCGCGATCACGCTGATCTATCCCGAGCTGAAGGGGCGCTTGAACGGCCATGCGGTGCGCGTGCCGCTGCTCAATGCCTCGCTCACCGATTGCGTCTTCGAGGTCGAACGCGAAACGACCGCCGAAGAGGTCAACGCGCTGTTCAAATCCGCCGCTGAGGGCGATCTGACCGGCATCCTCGGCTACGAGACGCGCCCGCTCGTGTCCTCGGATTACACCAACGACATCCGCTCCTCGATCATCGACGCGCCCTCGACGATGGTGGTGAACGGCACGCAGGTGAAGGTCTATGCGTGGTATGACAACGAGATGGGCTATGCCTACCGGCTGGCCGATGTCGCGCTGATGGTGGGGGCGTCGCTGTGAGCGAGAGCCCCGCCAGCCGCCCCGAGGGTTTCTCCGCCTATATCGCGGTGACGGCGGCCTATTGGGCCTTCATGCTCACCGATGGCGCGCTGCGGATGCTGGTGCTGCTGCATTTCCACACGCTGGGATTCTCGCCGGTGCAGCTGGCTTATCTGTTCATCCTGTATGAAGTGGCGGGGATGGTGACGAACCTCTCGGCAGGCTGGATCGCGGCGCGGTTCGGGCTGGTCTCGACGCTCTATGCGGGGCTGTCGCTGCAGGTCGTGGCGCTGATCGCGCTGGCGCAGCTGAACCCGTCCTGGGCGATCGGGGCCTCGGTGGCCTATGTGATGGTGGTACAGGGCCTCAGCGGGGTTGCGAAAGACCTTGCGAAAATGTCCTCGAAATCGGCGGTGAAGCTGCTGGCGCCCACCGGCAAGGGCGGGCTGTTCAAATGGGTCGCGGTGCTGACCGGGTCGAAGAACGCGGTGAAGGGCGTGGGCTTCCTGCTGGGAGCGGCGCTGCTGGCCGCGCTCGGGTTCGATTACGCGGTGGTCGCGATGGCGGTGGTGCTGGCGCTGATCCTCGCCGCGATCGTCGTGGCGATGCCGCCGGGCCTGCCGCGCGGGCGCAAAGGCGCGAAATTCTCCGAAGTCTTCTCGAAATCGGCCAATGTGAACTGGCTGTCAGCGGCGCGGGTCTTCCTGTTCGGTGCGCGCGACGTCTGGTTCGTCGTCGGCATCCCGATCTATTTCTACGCGGTGCTGTCGGACGGCACACATGCAGGCGACCGCGCGGCCTTCTTCCTCGTGGGCACCTTCATGGCGCTCTGGATCATCCTTTACGGCGCGGTGCAGGCCGCCGCCCCGCGCATTCTGAACGCCAAGTCCCGCCCCGAGGGCGCGCTGATCGGGGCCGCGCGGCACTGGGCGCTGGCGCTGCTTGCCGTGCCTGCCCTTCTCAGCGCCGCCGTGCTGATCGACCCGACGCCGTCGCTGTGGCTCAGCTCCGTGCTGGTCGTGGGCCTGCTGGCCTTCGGCGCGATCTTCGCGGTGAATTCCTCGCTCCACTCTTATCTCATCCTCGCCTTCACGCAGGCCGAGCGGGTGACGATGGATGTGGGCTTCTACTACATGGCCAATGCGGGCGGGCGGCTGATCGGCACGCTGCTGTCGGGGCTGAGTTACCAGATGGGCGGGCTGCCCGCCGTGATGATCACCGCGACGGTGATGGTGGGTTTGAGCGCGCTCGCGGCGGGGCGGCTTGCGCCCGAGACATCCCTCACGAGCCCGTGAGCAGAGATGGACATTCCGCCCCGTCCACGCTTTGGTAGCGCGCGGAGGAGAGCGGCCCCCGCGCCGCTTGCAGAATGGGAGGAAAGCCGGTGCTGTCACGCGGCAAGGATTACGCGGCCACGCGGGCTGCGTTTCGATGGGACATACCCGAACGCTACAATATCGGCGTCGACACATGCGACAAATGGGCGGAGCGCGAGCCTGACCGCGTCGCGCTGATCGAGGTCGAAGAGGATGGCTACGGCGCGGTGCGCGAGACCACCTTTGGCGCGTTGCGCGAGGCGTCCAACCGCTTCGCCAATGTGCTGGCCGGACTGGGCGTGGGCGGCGATGGGCGTGAGACCGGCGACCGGGTGGCGATCTTGCTGCCGCAACGCCGCGAGACCGCCATCGCCCATATCGCGGCCTTCAAGGCGGGCTGCGTCTCGCTACCGCTGTTTACCTTGTTCGGCCCCGAGGCGCTGCTCCACCGGCTGCGCGACAGCGGCGCGCGGGTGCTGGTGACCGATCCGGCGAGCTATGAGGTGATCGCCGCGATCCGCTCCGAATTGCCCGATCTGCAGACCGTCTTCGTCACCGATGACGGTGGGACCGGCGCGGACGGCGTGGCCGATTTCAATGCGGCCCTCGCCGCGGCCTCGCCCGAATTCACCCCCGTCGATACCAGCGCCGAGACCCCCGGCGTGCTGATCTACACCTCGGGCACCACAGGCAATCCGAAGGGTGCGCTTCATGCCCACCGGGTGCTGCTGGGCCACCTGCCCGGCGTCGAGATGAGCCATGATTTCCTGCCGCAGGAGGGCGACCGTATCTGGACGCCCGCCGATTGGGCGTGGATCGGCGGGCTCTTGGACGTGCTGCTGCCTGCGCTGCATCACGGCGTGCCGGTCGTGGCCTGCCGTTTCCGCAAGTTCTCCGCCAAAGCTGCCGCCGATCTGATCCGGCGGCTAAGCGTGCGCAACGCCTTCCTGCCGCCCACCGCGCTGAAGATGATGAAGGCCGATCCCGAGAGCCTGACGTGGAACCTCGATATGCGCTCGGTCGCCTCGGGGGGCGAGCCTCTGGGCGCGCAGCTCCTCGACTGGGGGCGCAAGGCGCTTGGCGTCACGATCAACGAATTCTACGGCCAGACCGAATGCAACATGGTGGTGTCGTCCGCCGCGAGCCTCGAGGCGCCCGAACCCGGCGCGATGGGCTGGCCGGTGCCGGGCCATGAGGTCGCGATCATCGACAGCCAGACAGGTCAGGTTCTGCCCGATGGCGAGGAAGGCGCGATTGCGGTGCGCGCGCCCGACCCGGTGATGTTTCTGGGCTATTTCAACCAGCCCGACGCGACCGAGGCGAAATTCGTGACCGGCCTCGACGGGCGCTGGCTGCTGACCGGCGACCGGGGCATCACCGGCGACGGTGGGCGGCTGCGCTTCAAGGGGCGCGACGACGATATCATCTCGACCGGCGGCTACCGTGTCGGCCCCGCCGAGATCGAGGATTGCCTGATCTCGCACCCGGCGGTGCAGATGGCGGGCGTCGTGGGCCAGCCCGATCCGCTGCGCGGCGAGATCGTCGCGGCCTTCGTCACGCTCTGCCCCGGCCATGCCGACACCGAGGCGCTGCGCGACGACCTTGCCGCCCATGTCCGCGCGCGGCTCGCGAAATACGAATATCCCCGCGCGATCTACGTGATCGACGACATGCCCGTGACCACCACCGGCAAGATCATCCGCAACGCGCTACGCGCCCGCCTACCCAAGGAGCCCGCCCTATGAGCCCCGTCCTGTTCGAGACCCGCGGCAATATCGCGATCATCACCCTCAACCGCCCCGAGCGGCGCAACGCGATCAATGCCGAGGCCGGCCACGCCCTGGCCGAGGCGGTGGCCCGTCTGGAAGCGGATGACGCGCTGCAGATCGGCATCCTGCGCGGCGAAGGCGCAGTGTTCTGCGCAGGGATGGACCTCGCCGCTTTCACCGAAGGTAAGGTCGAGGAGTTACTATTTGCTGAAGGCGGTTTCGGCGGCCTGACGGAATCCCACCGCACGAAACCGATCATCGCCGCCTGCCACGGCGCCGCGCTCGCAGGCGGGTTCGAACTCGCCCTGGGCTGCGACATGATCGTGGCCGAAGACGGCTGCCGCTTCGGCCTGCCCGAGGTGCTGCGCGGGCTGGTGGCGGGTGCCGGTGGCGCGCTGCGGCTGGCAAGCCTCATCCCCCCGGCGCGCGCCCGCGAGTTGCTCCTGACGGGGCGGCTGTTCGACACGGCGGAAGCATGGGACCTGGGCCTGATCGCCCGGCGCGCCGAGGCCGGGCAAGCGTTCGAGGCGGCACTGGCACTGGCCGAGGAGGTCGCGAAGAACGCGCCCTTGGCCCTGCGCGAGACCCTGCGCCTGTCGCGCGAGATCGAGCGTCGTGCGGTCGACCCGCTTTGGGCGGAGAACGCACGGACCTTGAAAGCCGTGATGGCGAGCGAAGACGCCGCCGAAGGCGCCCGCGCCTTCCTCGAGAAACGCGCGCCGGAGTGGTCCGGGAGATAAGGGCCGCGCCCGAGCCTTGGGGTGAGCCGCGTCTCGGAAGGCTTCCTGTGGAAGGCTTCAGCGGCGAACGCGCCGCGCGTCGCGGCGCAGGGGGCGCCTGTGTTTCGCGGAAAGGGCCGCGCCCGAGCCTCGGGTGGGCGTCCCGAGACAGGTGGCCGGGCAGTTTATCTCTCAAGCCCGAATGACGGCTGTGCCCGCAGCGGCATCGCCAAAGCGCCCGCCCGGGGGGAGGGTCGGGCGCGGCCCGGGGCTGGTCGCCCCGCGCCAAAGAGTGGGCTTCAAGCATCTCACAAAATGAAAAAGGCCCGAGGCGCATCGCCCCGGGCCCATTCCTTAACTCCAAGCGGCCCTAAGGCACCGCCCTGCCCTCAGCTCTCCGCAGCCAAGAACGCCTTGCGGCGCTCGACCCGCTCGCGGATTTTCTCGACATCGGCGATCGGCGTCGCCGCCAGCAACGTCTTGGTATATTCGTGCTGCGGATTGGCGAAGATCTGATCGCGCGAGGCGTATTCCACCACCTCGCCCGCATTCATCACCATCACCTCATCCGCGAAATAGCGCACGACCGAGAGGTCGTGGCTCACGAAGATATAGGACAGGTCGAACTCGTCCTGCAGGTCTTTGAGCAGGTTCAGCACCTGCGCCTGCACCGACAGATCGAGCGCCGAGACCGGCTCGTCCAGCACGAGGATCTGCGGGTTCAGCATCAGCGCACGCGCAATCGCGATCCGCTGGCGCTGACCGCCCGAGAACATATGCGGGTAGCGGTTGTAGTGCTGCCGCTCCAACCCGACCTTCTCCAGCATCTCCTCGGCGCGCTTGCGGCGCTCCTTGGCGGGGATGTCGGTGTTGATGATCAGCGGCTCGGTCAGAACCTCGCCCACCTTCTGACGCGGGTTGAGCGACGAATAGGGGTTCTGGAAGACGATCTGAACCTTGGCGCGCAGCGCGGAGGTCACCTTGGTTTCCTTGATGTCGATCTTCTCGCCCTGAATATACAGATCGCCCGAATTGGCCGGGTCGATCAGCGTCAGGATGCGCGCCAGCGTGGACTTGCCGCAGCCGGATTCGCCGACGATGGCAAGCGTCTTGCCCTGCTCGAGCGAGAACGAGATGCCGTGCAGCGCCCGGATCGTCTTCGCCCCGCGCAGGAACCCGCCCGAGACGATGTAGTCGCGCGTGATGTCGCGCCCTTCGAGGATCACACTCATTGCACGCCCTCCCAGCCATCGGCGACTGTCAGCAGACGGTCCCCGGTCGCGTTCTCCGGCAGCGCGGCCAGAAGCGCGCGCGTATAGGGATGCTGCGGGTTCTCGAAGAGTGAGAGCACGTCGGCCTCCTCCAGTTTGCGGCCCTTGAACTGGACCGAGACGCGGTCGGCGGTCTCGGCCACGACGCCCATGTCATGGGTGATCATGATCAGCCCCATGCCATATTCCTCCTGCAGGCTCATCAGCAGATCGAGGATCTGCTTCTGGATCGTCACGTCGAGCGCGGTGGTCGGCTCGTCGGCGATCAGCAGGCGCGGCTTGCAGGCGATGGCCATCGCGATCATCACGCGCTGACACTGCCCGCCCGAAAGCTGGTGCGGATAGCTGTTCAGCCGCCGCTCGGGTTCGGGGATGCCCACCTGCTCGAACAGCTCCAGCGCGCGTTTGCGGGCACCCTTGCCCTTCAGGCCAAGGTGACGCGTCAGCACTTCCTCGACCTGGAAACCGCAGGTGAAGGAAGGGTTGAGCGAGGAGATCGGCTCCTGGAAGATCATCGAGATTTCTTTCCCGATGATCCGGCGACGTTCGCGGCCCGACATTTTCAGCATGTCACGCCCGTCATAGGTGATCTCGTCGGCGGTGATCGTCGCGGTGGGCGGCAAGAGCCCCATCACCGCGAGCATCGAGACCGATTTGCCCGAGCCGGATTCGCCCACGATGGCGAGCACTTCGCGGCCCGAGACTTCGACATCGATCCCGTCCACGGCGCGGAACGCGCCCTGAGCGGTGTCGAATTCGACGGTGAGATTGCGGATTTTCAGCAAGGACATTGGCTTAGCTCCGCTTCAGTTTCGGATCGAGCGCGTCGCGAAGGCCGTCGCCCATCAGGTTGATCGCCAGCACGGTCACGAGGATCGCGAGACCCGGGAAGGTCACGACCCACCAGGCGCGCAGGATGAACTCGCGCGCTTCCGACAGCATCGTGCCCCATTCCGGGGTCGGCGGCTGCGCGCCCATGCCGAGGAAGCCAAGCGCCGCCACGTCGAGGATCGCGTTCGAGAAGCTCAGCGTGCCCTGCACGATCAGCGGCGCGAGGCAGTTCGGCAGCACCGTGCGGAACATCAGGCGCATATGGCCCGCGCCCGCGACCTGAGCGGCCATGACGTAATCGCGGTTCTTCTCCGACAGCACCGCGGCGCGGGTCAGACGCGCGAAATGCGGCTGATAGACGATGGCGATGGCGATCATCGCGTTGATCAGCCCCGGCCCCAGCACCGCCACAAAGACAAGCGCGAGCAGCAACGACGGGAAGGCGAGGATGATATCCATCACCCGCATGATCACGGTATCGACCCAGCCGCCGAACCAGCCGGCGAGCAGGCCGAGGATCACCCCCACGGAGAGCGCGAGCAGCACGACCATCACGCCGATGAACAGCGAGAAGCGCGCGCCGAACAGCAGGCGCGAGAGAATATCGCGCCCGACCGCATCGGTGCCGATCAGGAAGGTGCCGTTGGCATCATGCGTCAGCGGCGTCGCCAGAAGCGCGTCGCGGAACTGCGTGTCGGGATCGAAGGGCGCGATCAGCGGCGCTGCGATCGCGGCCAGCGCGATCAACGCGAACACCACCAGACCGATCACGGCCCCACGGTTTTCTTTGAAATAGAACCAGAACTCGGCGAATTGCGCGCGGCGCGTGCCGGCCGGGATATCGGTTTCGGTCACTTCGGACATGTCACTCACCTATGCCGGATACGCGGGTTAATCAGACCGTAGAGCAGGTCCACGATCAGGTTCACGAACATCACGATCAGCGCGATCATCAGCAGCCCGCCCTGCACGGAGGGGTAGTCGCGCCGCGAGATCGAATCGACCATCCATTTGCCGATGCCCGGCCAGGAGAAGATCGTCTCGGTCAGGATCGCGCCCGCCATCAGCATGCCGACCTGCAGGCCGATCGTGGTGATCACCGGGATCATCGCATTGCGCAGCGCATGGACGCCCACGACGCGGCGCGGCGGCATCCCCTTGGCGCGCGCGGTGCGCACGTAATCCTCGCCCAGCACTTCGAGCATCGCCGAACGGGTCTGGCGCGCGATCACCGCGAGCGGGATCGTGGCGAGCACGACCGCAGGCAGGATCAGGTGGCTCAGCGCCGAGGTCAGCGCGCCGGATTGCCCCGACATCAGCGCGTCCCAGATCATGAATCCCGTGCCGTTGGGGAAGTAATACATCAGCGAGATGCGTCCCGAGACCGGCGTCCACTGCAGGATGCCCGAGAACAGGATGATCAGCAGCAGGCCCCACCAGAAGATCGGCATCGAATAGCCCACCAGCGCCGTGCCCATCGTCGCCTGATCGAACCACGAGCCGCGCTTGATCGCGGCCAGCACGCCGATCGGCACGCCGATCACGACGGCGAGGAACATCGCGCAGATGCCCAGTTCAAGCGTGGCCGGGAAGAGCGCGAAGAACTCGCCCAGCACCGGCTTGTGGGTCACGAGGCTGTCGCCGAGATTGCCGTGCGCGAGTTGCCAGATGAAGTCGAGATATTGCTGCCAGAGCGGGCGGTCGAAGCCAAGCTGATGCGCCAGCTCGGCATGGCGTTCGGGGCTCAGCCCGCGCTCGCCTGCCATCAGCAGCACCGGGTCCCCGGGCAGCACCCGAACGAAGCCGAAGGCCACGATCGTGATGCCGATCAGCGTGGGGATCAGCCAGAGGATCTTGCCGATTATGAAACGTAACATGTCACCGGTCCTGTTTGCGGTTCTTCAGGATACCTTTCGCGGCAGCCCCTGCCCGCCGCGCTCCGTGGCGCTCGCGGTCATTTGCCCCTCGATTTTCGGCCCCTGAATGTATTGCGAGGCGCCCAGTTTCCCGGGCGCCTCTGTCATGCAGGTAGTCTCAGGATCACTCCGAGATGTCCACCCCGTAGAAGTCGTGACCGCCCAGCGGGTTCATCACATAACCGGTGACCTTGTTGGACATCGGCATGAACACGGTCGAGTGGGCGATGGTGTCCCACGGCGCCTGTTTCTTGAACTCGACCTGCGCCTCCTCATAGAGCTTGGTGCGCTCGGCCTGATCGCTCGATTGACGCGCCTTGGTGATCAGATCGTCGAATTTCTGATCGCACCAGAAGGCACGGTTCGAACCGCTTTCAGCCGCCGAGCAGCCCAGCAGAACCGCGAGGAAGTTGTCCGGGTCGCCGTTGTCGCCGGTCCAGCCGAGGATCACCGCACCGTCACGGTTCGGATCTTTCGACTTCTTCAGGTACTCGCCCCACTCGTAGGAGACGATGTTCGCGGTCACGCCGACCTTGGCGAGATCCGATTGCATCAGCTCCGCGGTGCGGCGTGCGTTGGGCATGTAGGGCCGCTGCACGGGCATCGCCCAGATGTTCATCGTGAGGTCTTTCACGCCGGCATCCTCAAGCATTTTCTTTGCTTTTTCCGGATCGTAGGCGTCATCCTTGATGTCCTTGTTATAGGACCACATGGTCGGCGGGATCGGGTTCTTGGCAACCTGGCCCGCGCCCTGGAAGACCGCGTCGATGATCGCGTCCTTGTTGATCGCCATGTTCAGCGCCTTGCGGACTTCGACCTTGTCGAACGGAGCCTGCGTGGTGTTGTAGGCGAGGTAAGCCACGTTCAGACCGGGCTGCTCGTCGACCTTGATGTTCGAGTCGTCCTTGAGCGCCTGAATGTCGGCCGGCGACGGGTACGGCATGATCTGGCACTCGCCCGCCTGCAGCTTCTGCATGCGCACCGCCGGATCGGGGGTGATCGCGAAGATCAGATCGTCGATCGCCGCTTTGCCCTTGAAGTAGTCCGGGTTCGCCTTGTAGCGGATCACGGCGTCCTTCTGGTAGGCGACGAATTCGAACGGGCCGGTGCCGACGGGCACGTTGTTGATGTCAGCCTTGCGGTCTTCGCTGGCCAGCTTGTCGGCATATTCCTTCGACATGATCGACGCGAAGTCCATCGCGAGGTCGGCAAGGAACGGCGCGTTCGGCTCGGACAGGTGGAACTTCACCGTGTAATCGTCGACTTTCTCGATCGATTTGATGATCGTCGGCATGTCCATGCCGGCGTAGTATTCATAGGAAACGCCCGGCGCGTAAGAATAATAGGGGTTGTCCTTGTTGCCCTGACGGTCGAACGAGAAAATCACGTCATCGGCGTTGAAATCACGGCTCGGGGTGAAGCCCTCGACCGAGTGGAATTTCACGCCCTTGCGCAGGTTGAACGTATAGGTCAGCCCGTCATCGGACACGTTCCAGCTTTCTGCGAGGCCCGGTTCGATCTCGGTCGTGCCCGGCTTGAATTCGACGAGCTGGTCGTAGACCGGCTTCGAGGAGGCATCGAACGTCGTGCCCGAGGTATAGGGCGCGGGGTCGAAGCCTTCCGGCGACGCTTCCGAACAATAAACGAGCGTCTTGGCGCCGGCCCCGCCTGCGGTCATCATCACCGCGGCAGCCCCCGCCAAAAGCATCGAGCGAATGGTCATGGTCTGTCCTTCCTGTTGGTTGGTCTTTTCGTGAGTGCTGCCGCCCCCTCCGGTCGCGTGGGCGACATCGTGGGACGGTTCAAACACAAACTGGTGAGGAGTAAATCGTGGTTTGATCACGTGGTCAATGAATGCCGCGACGTCGCGGGTCACGAGCCAGTGAAACTTTCGTGTGCCTATGGGGCAGCGCCGTAGCCCGGCGGCCGGAGTGACGCAGCCTCAATCGAGCGGGATCACATCCACCGCCTGCGCGCTTTGCTGCCCGCCCGCGCCGCGCATCGCCCCGCGCAAAGGCGGCACGTCGTCATAGTCGCGCCCGTAGCCGACGGTGATGTAATCCTCGCCCGCATATTGATTGTTGGTCGGGTCGAACTCGACCCATCCGGTCTCGGCGCCCGCCCAGGCGCGCACCCAGGCATGCATCGCATCCGCGCCTTCCAGACGGGGCTGGCCGGGCGGCGGATAAGTGCGCAGAAAACCCGAGACATAGCCCGCAGGGATCCCCACCCCGCGCAGGCAGGAAATCATGATATGGCTGAAATCCTGACAGACCCCGTGGCGGTTCGCGAAGGCCTCGGCTGCAGGCGTATTCACATCGGTCGCGCCCGCATCAAAGCGCATCTCGCGATGCAGCGCGCGGCCCACGGCCTCGATCGCGCCGCGCGCGGTCTGGCCCGGTTGCAACTGCGCCTGAGCGAACTCCGTCATCTCTTTCGTCGGCGCCGCACGGCGCGAGGCCGCGAGGAAATGATGCGGCGCATTGGGCGCGAGGCTGCGGAATTGGGCGATCTCCTGCGCCAGTTCCTCGCGCGGCGAGGACAGGTCCAGACCCGGCTCTGCGAGCCCCCGGTCAATCTTTGCGGTGAGGGTCACGCCGATCTCCGCGATCGGCGCGTGCCAGACCGCCGAGGTCATCGCATTGCCGAAGAAATCGCGCGAGTCGTGGCGCTCATCGGGGGGCGGATCGAAGCTGAGCGCGCGCGACGTGACGGTCTGCAGCCCCGCAATGTCCGACGGCAGCACCCGCAGCACGGTCCGCGCGTGATCGGAGGGCGCGTTATACCGGTAGCTCAGCTTTAACTTCACCTCGTAACGCATTGGATTACCTCAGATATTTCTGCGAAACGAGATCGGAGAGCCGGAACAGGTCCGACCGGATCTGCTGCAACATCTGGGGCGTGACCTCTTCGGGTTCCATCACCGAGAGCTGGGTGCGCAACGGCATCAGCGCGCGCAGCAGATCGCCCGGACGCCCGGCCACCTCGGCCTCGGGCAACTCATCAAGAAGGCCCTTCAACCGATTGAGATGAAACAGAATTGCGCGCGGGTTGGCGGCGTCGAGCACCAGCAGGTCCAGCACCGTCTCGCGATTGGTGCGCACCCGGTAGCGGCGCTGGTGGGTGATGACGCTGTCGGCCACCTCCACCGCCAGATCGAGCGCGCCTTCCGGCGCATCCTCCGCAGTGAATCGGATCAGCAGCGCGGCCAGCCCGTCGGCGCGTTCCAGCGCCCGCCCGATCGACAGGAAGCGCCAGCCCTCGAAGCGGTACATGTTCTCGTGCACGAGACCGGAGAACCCGGTGATCTTGCGCAAAAGCACCCCCATCGCGCGCGCCGTATCGTCGCCGGGGCGCGCGGTGCTCACCATCCCGCGGGCGGTCTTCGACAGGTCCTTCAGCGCCAGCCAGCCATCGGTCGAGAACCGGTCGCGCAGTTTCGACGCACAGGCCTGCGCCGCATCGAGGCGCTGCAACAGCGCATCGGGCACGGGTTGCGAGATGTCGAACCCATGCGCCCCGAGGAACTCCGCCAGTCGGGCCAGCCGCTCGTCTTCCGGACTGCCTGTCGCGGCGAGGCGCAGGTGATAGGCGCGGATCACCCGGATCGAGTCTTCGCAGCGTTCGATATAGCGGCCGAGCCAATAGAGGTTGTCGGCGGCGCGCGCAGGCAGCGTGCCGGGGATCTTGCGGCGGAAAGTGCCGGTCTGGCGCGGCGCCATGCTCGCCGAGGGCACCGGCTTGTCCGAGACGATCCAGACATCGGCCACGGCCCCGCCCTGCTGCATCGACAGCGCGGTCGCATCGCCCTCCGGCCCGATCCGGGCATAGCCGCCCTTCATGAACTGCCAACCCTGCGGCGTGCGCGCCGCAAACACCCGCACCGTCATCGGACAGGGCCGGACCGAGCCGCCGCCCTGCCCGTCGTCATGCCATGCGGGCGTCGTGGACAGCGTCACCGCCTCCTGACCCACCAGATGCCGCCCCTCGGCCTCCAGCCAATCCGCGATGGACGCCTCCGCACCCGAACGGAACTGCCCGCCCAGCGCGGTCGCGGCATCCAGATCGAAGGGCAGGTTCACCGCCATCGCGGGGCCGATCATCATGGTCTCGGCATTGGCGCGGACATGGGCGCGCTCGGACGCGCCGCCGCACCACCATGTCGCGATATTGGGCATCGCGAGCGGCTGACCCGTCAGCACCCGCGAAATCTTCGGAAGGAAGGCCATCAACGCGCGGGTCTCCAGCACGCCCGCGCCCAGCGCATTGACCATCGCGAGATTGCCCTCGCGCACCGCTTCCATCAGACCGGGCGTGCCGATCTGGGTGTCGGGGTCCATCTCGAGCGGATCGACGAAGCCCGCATCCATCCGCCGCCAGAGCGCGCCCAGGGGTTGCGGCCCCTCGATCGTGCGCACCATCGCCTCGCCATTTTGCACCAGCAGATCCTCGCCTTCGAGCAGCGATAGGCCGAGGTAGCGCGCGATATAGGTATGCTCATAGTAGCTGTCGTTGGCCGGACCCGGCGTCAGGATCGCGGCGCGGCGCATATCGCCATCGACCCGCCCCGCGAGCACCTCAAGCGCGGCGCGGAAATCGCCGAAGAAAGTGGCGAGCTTATGGATATGGTCGCGCGGGAAGCTCTCGGGGAAGATCCGCCCCGTGGCCATCCGGTTCTCCAGCGCGAAGCCCGCCCCCGAGGGCGCCTGCGTCCGGTCCCCCAGCACGAACCACGACCCGTCCGGCGAGCGCCCGATCTCGAAGGCGAGGAAATGCAGGTAATTCCCCCCCTTGGGCTCCACCCCCACCATCGGGCGCATCCAGTGCTTGTTGCCCGCGATCAGTTCCGGCGGCAGATGTCCGTTCGCGACGAGACTTCCCGGCCCGTAGAGGTCGGCCATCACCGCCTCCAGAAGATCGGCCCGCTGTGCGAGCCCCTCGCAGATGCCGGACCACTCGCTTTCATGCAAGATCACGGGGATATGGCTCAGCGGCCATTCGCGTTCGGCCAGCACGTCGTTGGAATATTGCCGGTAATAGACGCCCGCGTCCCTCAGGTATTGGTTGGCGCGCTCGAAGCGCTGCGGGATTTCCCCCGGTTCGAGCTTCAGAAACTTCTCCACGAAGGGCCGCCAGACGCGCCGCATCGCACCGGAGCGTTCGAACAGCTCGTCGGCCACGCCCGGCACGGGCGCATAGCCCGCCAGAAGCGGGTGCTGTTCGAGCGGGCTCGCAGCGTCGGGCGTATCGGGGCTTTGCATCGGGTCTCCGTTAGGCTCGGATCAACTCAGCCCGACAGGACGTCGCAGGTCAAGCGTCAGGGGAAACTCCGGATGGGGGGTCTCCGGTTCCGGACGATAGGCCCCCGGCGTATGGCCATGCCCCTCGAAGCGCGCCAGTCGGCGGGCTTCCGCCTCGTTGCCGTTCACCGGGAAGGTGTCGTAATTGCGTCCCCCCGGATGGGCCACGTGATAGACACAGCCCCCGATCGCCCTGCCCGTCCAGTCGTCATAGATGTCGAAGGTCAGCGGCGCATTGACCGGCAGCGTCGGATGCAGCGCTTCGGCGGGTTGCCATGCCTTGAACCGTACCCCGGCGACAGAGACCCCGCTGTCCTGCGTCCTCGCAAGCGGCACGGGACGACGGTTGCACATCACCTTGTAGCGGTCCTGATGGAGCGAGGTCATCTTCACCTGCAAACGCTCGACCGAGCTGTCGGTGTAGCGCACCGTACCGCCGATGGCGCCGGTCTCTCCCAGAACATGCCACGGCTCCAGCGCCTGACGGATCTCGAGATGCACGCCTTCCGCCTCGATCTGGCCGCAGAAGGGGAAGCGGAACTCCGATTGCGCCTCGAACCATTGCGGATCGAGATCGAAACCGTGGCGGCGCAGATCGGCGAGAAGATCGGTGAAATCCTCCCAGAGGTAATGCGGCAGCATGAAGCGGTCGTGCAGCACCGTCCCCCAGCGCACCGGACGCCCCTCCACGGGCGCATTCCAGCACCGCGCGATGATGGCGCGCAGCAGCAGTTGTTGCGCGAGCGACATGCGCGGGTCCGGCGGCATCTCGAAGCCGCGGAACTCGACGAGGCCAAGGCGACCGGTCGGCCCGTCGGGCGAATACATCTTGTCGATGCAGATTTCCGCCCGGTGGGTATTGCCCGTGACGTCGGTGAGCATGTTGCGCAGCAGCCGGTCCACCAGCCACGGCGGCGGGACGTTGCCAGCCTCGGGCGGGTGGATCTGGCTCAGCGCGATTTCCAGCTCGTAGAGCGTATCGTGCCGCGCTTCGTCGATCCGAGGGGCCTGTGAGGTCGGGCCGATGAAGAGGCCAGAGAACAGGTAGGACAGCGAAGGGTGCCGCTGCCAGATCAGGATCAGCGACTTCAGCAGATCGGGGCGACGCAGGAAGGGACTGTCGAGCAGCGTCTCCCCCCCGACTACGACATGGTTGCCACCCCCCGTGCCGGTATGGCGCCCGTCGATCATAAACTTGTCGGCGCCCAGCCGCGACTGGCGGGCCTCTTCATAGATCGCCTCGGTGGTGGCGACGCAATCCTCCCAGCTATGGGCGGGATGGATATTCACCTCGATCACGCCGGGATCGGGCGCGACCCGGATCACGTTGAGGCGCGGATCATGCGGCGGCGCGTAGCCTTCGATATGGATCGGCAGCCCCATCGCCTTGGCGCTTTCCTCGGCGGCGGCGATCAGTTCGAGGTAATCCTCCAGATCCTCGGTCGGCGGCATGAAGACGCAAAGCCGCCCGTCGCGCGGCTCGACCGAGATCGCGGTGCGCACGACATCGCCCACCGTATCCAGATCCTGCTCCACGATGGTCTGGCCCGGCTCGGCCGATTGCGCCTCGGAGACCGGTTGGCTGTGTTCCTCGGTGGGCTTGTCGACCAACCCCTTCGCGGCGGCGGCCTCCATCTCGGCATGGAAATCGGGCAGATCGCTTTTCGGCAGCGAGGTGTCGGTGACATAGTGGTAGGGATATTGCGCGGGCGGCACATAGGGCAGCGCGCCCAGCGGCAGACGGAACCCCGCGGGGCTGTCGCCCGGGATCAGGAACAGCTTGCCGCGCCGGGTCTTCCACTTCTCGGACCGCCAGCGATGGCCGGGCTTCGCCTTGGCCTGCCAGCGTTGCACCGGCAGGATGTAGCCCGTAGGTGTCTCCAGCCCGCGATTGAAGACCCGCGCGAAGCGCGCGCGATCCTCGGGGTTCTTCAGCTTGCTGTCTTCGGGCGTGACATTGGCGGGCAGATTGCCCTCTTTCAGCATCCATTCGGCCGGGTCTTCATAGGCGGGCTGGGCGTGATCGGGCTCGATCCCCAGATGTTCCGCGATGCCGCGCATCAGCGTGCCGGCCTCCTCCGGCCCCGCGCCGGTCTTGTCGCCCTCCTTGGCGATCAGATCCTCGTCGCGCCAGATCGGCTTGCCGTCGCGCCGCCAGTAGAGCGAGAAGGTCCAGCGCGGCAGGCTTTCGCCCGGATACCACTTGCCCTGCCCGTAATGCAGAAAGCCCCCCGGCGCGAAGCGATCGCGCAGCCGCCGGATCAGCTCATCGGCCAGCGCACGCTTTTGCGGCCCCACGGCGGCGGTGTTCCACTCGTCGCTCTCGAAATCGTCGATGGAGACGAAGGTCGGCTCTCCCCCCATGGTCAGGCGCACATCGCCCGCCTTCAGGCTCTCATCCACCTTGCGCCCCAGCGCATTGAGCCGGTCCCACGCCTCGTCGGAAAACGGCTTGGTGATGCGCGGATGTTCGGCCACCCGGTCCACCGTCATGTCAAAGGCGAAACTCACCTCCGGGCTGCCGACCGAGGAAAAGCCCCCAGAGATCGGCGCGGCATTGCGGAAATGGGGTGTGGCCGCCAGCGGGATATGGCTCTCGCCGGTCAGCAATCCGGACGTCGGGTCCAGACCGATCCAGCCGGCGCCGGGGATGAAGACCTCGCACCATGCATGCAGGTCGGTGAAGTCGTGATCGGTGCCCGAGGGACCATCCAACGCTTCCAGATCGGGCTTCAACTGGATCAGGTAGCCCGAGACGAACCGCGCCGCGAAGCCGAGATGGCGCAGCACCTGCACCAAGAGCCACGAGCTGTCCCGGCACGAACCCGAGCGTTTCGCCAAGGTCTCCTCGGGCGTCTGCACGCCGGGGTCCATACGGATCGTGTAATCCACCACCTTCGAGAGATGCGCATTCAGCGCGACGAGGAAATTGACCGTCCCTTTGATCGTGTAGTCGATCTCGCCGATGAACTGCGCCAGCAGCGGGCCTTCCGGCTCGGGTGTGCGGTAGATCGACAGGTCGTCACGCAGCTCCTCGGGGTAGTCGAAGGGCCATTCCTCGGCGAATTCCTCGGTGAAGAAGTCGAACGGGTTGTAGACGGTCATGTCCGCCGTCAGGTCCACCTCGATCTTCAGCTCGGTCACCGGCTCGGGGAAGACGAAGCGCGCGAGCCAGTTGCCATAGGGGTCCTGCTGGTGATTCACGAAATGCCCGCCGGGCGAGACCTTGAGCGAATGCGAGATCACCCGGGTGCGCGAATGCGGCGCGGGACGCAGGCGAATGATCTGCGGGCCGAGCGTCACGGGGCGGTCATAGGTGTAATGGGTCAGGTGATAAATGCTGGCATGAATCGCCATAAGTCTCGCTCCCGCAATAGGTCTTCGCCAGATCACGATGACGGAGCAAGGGCTTCGGTAAAAGCGGCAATTTCGAAAAATGCGCCCTGCCCCTGCCTGTTGGGAAATCGAACGCCCAAAAAGCGGGCAGGAAGCGGGCGGCAATTTATTTCCGATTGTTTCACTCAGGCATTGACGCGTTCGTGAACGGCAGCTACCTCTTCGCTCACGAAAACGCGAATGGAGACTTCAATGACCCGGACCCTCGCCCTCGCCCTGATGGGCACGGCCCTCGCCACGCCGACGCTTGCGGATGTGAACATCTACTCCCACCGTCAGCCCGAACTGATCCAGCCCGTGCTCGACGCTTTCACCGAAGAGACCGGGATCGCGGTGAACATCGCCTATGTCGAGAAAGGCATGGTCGAGCGCCTCAAAGCCGAGGGCGACCGCTCCCCCGCCGATCTGGTGCTGACCGTCGACATCGCGCGGCTGAGCGAAGTGGTGAATGCGGACGTGACGCAGGCGGTCGAGGACCCGGCGCTGCAAGACGCGATCCCCGCCGAATTCCGCGACCCGCAGAACCACTGGTTCGGCCTGACCTCGCGCGCCCGCATCGTCTATGCCTCGAAAGAGCGCGTAGCCGATGGCGAGGTGACGACCTATGAAGACCTCGCCTCCGACAAATGGAAGGGCCGCATCTGCACCCGCTCCTTCACCTCCGATTACAACGTCGCGCTGACCTCGGCCTATCTCGCCCATCACGGCGAAGAGGCGACCAAGGAATGGCTCGAAGGGCTGAAGGCGAACCTCGCCAAGACGCCCGAGGGCAATGACCGCAGCCAGGTGAAATCGATCTGGGCGGGCGAATGCGACATCTCGCTGGGCAACACCTATTACATGGGTCAGATGCTCGCCGATCCCGAGCAGGCGCAATGGGCCAATTCCGTGCGCATCACCTTCCCGGTCTTCGAGGAAGGCGGCACCCATATGAACGTCTCGGGCATGGCGATGACCAAATCCGCGCCGAACCGCGAGGATGCGCTCAAGCTGATGGAATTCCTCGTCTCGGATGAGGCGCAGGAAATCTACGCCCAGACCAACCACGAATTCCCGATCAAGCCGGGCGTTGCGCGCTCCGAACTGGTGCAAAGCTGGGGCGAGTTCACGCCCGACACGCTCGATCTCGCGACGCTGGCCGAGCTGCGCCCGACCGCGCTGAAGCTGATCGACGAGGTCGATCTCGACGGCTGATCGCGATCGCACATCAAAACAGAGAAAGCGGCGTCCAGCGGGCGCCGCTTTTTTCATTGTCCGGAATTGAAGCGCAACCGCAGCGGTTACTGGGCCGCGATCTGCAGCGCCTCGTCGGGGCCGATGCGCACGCCGTCGATGGCGGCCATCTGTTCCAGATCCTGCTCGTAGCGGCGCTGCAGCGAGGCCCGGTCGAGCGGATCGAACTCGGCGATCGGCGTGCCTTGCGGCTGCTGATGATGGAACCGCGCCAGACGGCGTTTCTGCTTCGGCCCGATCACGACGCCCGAATGGTGCAGGCGCTGCATCATCGCGATCACCGTATCGGCATGCGCGGTCTCGGCATCGGGCGCGGGATCGAGCGATGCGCCCGGCACCAGCGCGGCCATCGCCTCGCCGATCTTCGAGCCATGCGGCAGCACGATGATTTCGCGCGGGTTGAGACCGGCTTTCAGATCGCGCACCACGTTCACCCAGCGGCGCGGACGCGCCATCAGGCGCGGCGTCAGCTCTGCGAAGGGCTTGAGCGGGCGGCGCGCGGCGAGATCACGCCAGAGCGCCGGGTAATAGTCTTCATAGCTCGGCGCGTAGAGCACCACGCGCCCGACCGAACCGCTCAGAGCCTCGCGGAACCGCTCGGCCCGTTCCTGAGCCCGGGCGAAGAGGTGATAGAGCCCCGCCGCCGCATCGCCGATCAGTTGCGAATCGAGGTAGACACGCCCGCCAGCCGCAGCCCCGATCACCGCCGGACCGTAGCCTGCGCGGGCCAAAGCGTCCTGCCCACAGCCAAGCGTGCGTGCCATCTGGCCACTCATTCCACCCGAAGCGGGCGCTGCGATGAAGATGTGATGCTGGTTCATGTCTGGGTGTCCTTCCCTGCAAGTAGTGGTCTAGAGACCGAATGTGGCCAAATGTGGCCGACCGCAGGAAAGGTTCGGGGCGAACACACGCATAGGTAATGTCCATTTGGTGTGCCCGAGGGGCATCCGCACCCATATCTGGACATCGCCGCAACACCGCGCCAAGGTCGCGCCGGACCCGCGAAGGAGGCGAAAATGGCGCGCAAGATCATCATCGACACCGATCCCGGACAGGATGACGCGGTGGCGATCCTGCTGGCGCTGGCCAGCCCCGACCTCGAAGTTCTGGGCATCACCTGTGTCGCCGGGAACGTGCCGCTGCCGCTGACGTCGAAGAATGCGCGCGTGGTCTGCGAATTGGCCGGGCGGACGGATGTGCCGGTCTATGCGGGCTGCGACCGGCCGCTCGCGCGCGACCTGGTCACGGCGGAATATGTCCATGGCAAGACCGGGCTCGACGGGATCGACCTGCCCGAGCCTCAGATGCCGCTGCAGGACCAGCACGCGGTCGATTTCCTGATCGAGACGCTGCGCGCCCATCCCGCAGGCAGCGTCACGCTTTGCCCGCTGGGCCCGCTGACCAATATCGCGACCGCGCTCCAACGCGCCCCCGACATCGCCGAGAAGATCGCAGAGATCGTGCTGATGGGCGGCGCCTATTTCGAGGTGGGCAACACCACGCCCGCCGCCGAATTCAATATCCATGTCGACCCGCAGGCCGCCGAGATCGTGTTCAAATCCGGCGTGCCGCTGGTGGTGATGCCGCTCGACGTGACCCATAAGGCGCTCACCACCCGCGCCCGCGTCGAGGCGTTTCGCAATCTCGGCACCCGCGTCGGCCATGCGGTCGCGAGCTGGACCGACTTCTTCGAGCGCTTCGACATGGCGAAATACGGCTCCGAGGGCGCGCCGCTGCACGATCCCTGCGTGATCGCCTATCTGCTCGAGCCCGACCTGTTCACGGGGCGGCATATCAACGTGGAAATCGAGACCACGTCGGAGCTGACCATGGGCATGACCGTCGCCGACTGGTGGCGCGTGACCGACCGGGCGCCGAACGCGATGTTCATGGGCGATCTGGATGCCGAAGGGTTCTACACGCTCCTGACCGAGCGGATCGCGCGGCTGTAACGCGCTCAGGGGGCGCTGCCCCCCGTCGCCGTAGGGCGACAAACTTAAGGGAGAGGGGGCCTAGTCCGACCGATAATTGTCAGGTGAGTGCCTCTGCAGTGCTTAATTGGCTGGTCGTGCCGGTCTGCGCCGATAGGTTCCGATCAATGCCGAGCCGCTGCGCGACCCATGACAACGAGAAAGGGCGAGGATTACACCTCGCCCTTTCTGTTCGTGTTGGGTGATCTAAGCGCCTTCAGCCTTCGCTGGCGTGGTCCGTTTTCCCGAGCGCAGCGCGTGCAACGCCTTCGTTTCCACGTGTGGCGCCAGTCTTTTCGATCCGCTGCGCGATTTCATCGCGCACGACGTCCGGGCAGTCAGGATGATTAGCGATCCGCTTGGCGTTCGCCAGCGTGGCGGTTTCGCTGAACAGGCGGAAAAACTCTTCCGCTTTGGGCGTGCCTGCAAGTTGTGCCAAGACGCTCTCGAGGCTTGCGAAAAGGGCTTTATTCGCGCGGTCATGTTCGCGGTGCTGATCAAGAGCGATCTGGGCAGTGAGGTTTTCCGCGCGGGCTTTCATTTGGCGCTGGCGGTCGGTCATGCGGTTCCAGTCGATGACAGGATGTCGGTTTTTCTGTGCCATGTGGTCTAATCCTTTCGCGGCGGTCTTTGCGGCGTCTGCCCTGCGCCTGTCGCGGGGCTTCTTGGCCGCTGATGATGAGGTGGGTTCATCGTGCTGAGCGCGGAAATCGAATTCGCGAACTTTTCACGTTTTCTCATCCGGGCCCCGATCGGTGTCGTCGAACCGGGCGCGCGACAAGCGGCGGCGAAGCGCATTCAGTGGCAATGACAGCGATCTGCGCGCTTGTGCGAGACGATGCCTGGCTTTGCCGGGCAGCGTTTTCGCGATCTCGCGAAGCGCTGCGTCCGCCGCCTCGATCTGCGTGAACTCATCAGTGAGCTCCGCGCGCGCTTCTTTGCGTGCCTGTTGGCGGAGAACTTCCAAAGCGCGTCCGAAAAGCGCCCGCACCGGCGATGGCGTATCGGCGTGAGCGACCTGTGACACCGTCTCGTTCAAATCGGACACGATATCCACGCGACCCTCGGCCACCGCAGCCGCGACATCGAGCACAGACTGTGCGTCTTGTTGCTGCTGCGTGACCGTCTGCTTTTGGTCTGCGAGCATCGATTTTTCGGCAGTAAGGGTTTTCTCGGACTGCTTCACCGCCTTGTCTCGACTGGCCAGTTCAATCTCCTGGCTCTCGCGCCATTTCCGTGGGCTGACGTGTTCGCGATGTTCTGGCAGCGCGATCTCGGATCCAGGATCGGCCACCCCATTCTCTCGCGCTTCGCGGACTTTCCTGTTGTGTTTAAGGGCCTCCCGCAGGGCTTGCTTGCGACGCTCGCCGCGCCGGAGCCCAATCTCCGCGAACCATTCGCCGACGCTATCTTGCGCCTTCTCGTAACTGCGGATGAGCGGGTGGACCGCCGGCTGCAGCATACGCCGACCATCCGCTGTCACTGCGCGGGGAATGATCACAGCGTGGATATGATATGCTGTTTCGTCGAGATCTGCGCGTGCATGAACGCAGTCGTCGCCGAAGTTGGTCAAGAGCCACTCCGTGGCCCGAGTCTCGAATTGCATTTCTCGCGTCGGTCCGCTCTCCCCGAAAAACTCGGTGAGGTCTTTGTCGAACCATTCTTTATTTACCGTCAGAATGATTTCGCGCAGCGGACCGTGCCGGGTTGCGCGCCAAGGGTCGCGCGGCCCCCGAAAAAGCGCGTTCTTAAGCTCCGTTTTCCGGCGTCGACGGCGCAGTTGCTCCAATTCGAGGAGATGGTTTGCATGGCGCATGTCCTGAATCTCGTCCCAAGCATCTTGTGCCCAGGTTTTCGAGCCGATGAGGCGCCGGTTGTGTGCCATGAGGCTGGCGTCGCAATGGCCGTGATCGCCCCCACTGCGCATTCGGTGCTTCTCGTAACCGGCAAGATTGCGGGGGTGCATGCCTTGCATGCGCATGACGATGGGATAGGTTTTAGGTGCTGATGACATAGTCGATCTCCGTGTTTGTGGGATCGAGATGGGTTCATGTCATTTGGCGCAAAAATCGCTGTGAATTTCCCCCGGTATCTACTTAGAGGGTGCCTGCGAGACGGGGCTCGGGGATAGCTACGTGACCAAGGGCGGCTGATTCACGAAGGGAGAGCCTACTTTCGCTGCGCCAAGCAGGAACGGCGACAAAGCGCAGTAAGCAGATGATCGACGGCATCAGTTGGTGAGGGCGGAATGGGGCAACGAGCGGAAGCCAGCGTCATCGTGCATGCGTTTTCACATAACTGATCTCCCCGGCCTTAGGGTCAGGATGCATTGGTTTCCGCTGCGCTGCTTGTTTCACGGCTCGCAAGACTGAGCAGTGACATGTCTGATATCTTCTGGTTGCGCGGCACCCAGATGGCAGGTCTTGAGCCTTTCTCTCCGAAGCTGAACGGAAAGCCACCGGTCGATGCCAGGCGGGTGTTGAGCGGGATTCTCGTCTTCAATCGCATTGTTTGCGTCGGCGTGATGCTCCTGACGCCTCTGGTCCTCACAAGACGCTCTATAGCAGGTGGAAGCGGTGGAGCGACAACGGGATCTTCGGCGCACATGATGGAGGGGTTGGCGGCAGAACACGGCAAAGAGAAGACCGTGCTGATCGACGCGACGTATCTCAAGGCCCATCGAACGGCGACCAGCATGGTCGCCAATAAGGGGCACGCGGTCGCCTGATCGGTCGAACCAAAGGTCGCATGGACACGAAGCTGCATGCCATCTGTGACAGTCAGGGGCGACCGATTGACCTTTTCGCCACCGCCGAACAGGTCAGCAGATTATATCTGCGCACGGGCGCTGCTCATTAGTTCGCCAAAGGTCGACTGGCTGCTCGGGGATTGCGGCTATGACGCTGACTGGGTCAGAGAAGCTCTGAGAGAGAATTCGATACGCGCCTGTATCCCAAGCCGAAAGCAACGCAAGACGCCGGTCAAATATGACAACCGCCGTTACACGCGCCGTAACCGGATCGAGATCATGTCCGGCAGGCTCAAAGACTGGAGGCGCGTCGCGACCCGCTAAGACCGATGCCCTAAGATGCTCCTCTCAGCTATCGCCTTCACAACTCTCGTCATCTGTGGTTATGAACCCTGACCCTAGGGCGTACGGTATGAGGTTGTTTTAGCCCACACCCTGCGTTGAAGAGGGAGGCCACTATGAACTGTGACTGGCATCCGCTGCGTTTTGAAAGGACAGCCGGTATCAGTTTAACGCTGCGATTTTCAGGAATAGAAATTCCGTAACGAAATCAAGGAAAATCTAATAAAAAAGTGGGCTCGTTGCCTATCGTTTTCTCTGGGCGGATCATCTTGCATGCATATGCAGGGCGCACTGTTAAATGATAGGGATATTTACGGCGAGTTTGATAAAATGTCAAATAGAACATTCACTGCTTCGTCATTTCGCAGATGATTGTCGCAACATTGTAGCCATTGTCCTCTCTTTTGTAATTGGACGAGTTGCATTCTTTATAACCGTCAAGTGTCATTCTGACAGATTTCAGCTTCGAACGTGCAATGCCAAATCGTTTTTCCGTTTTTCCTTTGAATGATGAGCCAAACCACAGAGAAGCTGCGGAGGGTTCTGATCGGAAAGTGATTTCCTGCAGGGGGTCGCCATTTAATCCCGCAGAGGCATTGATTGCAGCCAGGAACATTTGGTTTCTCAGTGTGGGCGACAGTTCGTTAGATACAGGCCCCACCACTCTAGGTTCGGTTCCCTGAGCGGCCGGGTTGTAACTAATCAAAGGCACCGATTCAGCCTTCGCTACCAAAGCGATATTATCTGGCGCACCGAACAGGATATCTACACTATCCGCCGGTGTCGCAACTTCTTCTCCCGTATTCGCTTCGGAAATTATCCAATAAAGATCCGATCGGACGCCCAGCTCTTCAAAAACTAGCGGGTCAGCCAGTAGTCCTTTAACTTCACCGAGATTTACTCCTTTTTCAGAGTAGAAGTTAACCTTATTGGATAGATCGACTTCACAACCTAAATAATTTGAAATCACTGACTGTATCGGCTTGTTCCCCAATGGTATCGGTTCTTGATATTCGAACTGACTATAGTCTTCAACTGTGCACACTTCCGCAGCAGATGGCAAAGCCGTAATCAAAAGTATGCTCGCCAATGCAAAAGCGTACCTTATGGACTCAAAAAGAAAGATGTTTGTCGGGCTCCTTTTCTCAAATGATCGAAGTTCTTTCGAGTCAATATTTGGGTGCAAGGCAGGGGGGCGCGTAATTGATCCCGCACCCTCAATTAAAATAATTTTTTTTCTATTTTTTTTAAACATCGCCCCTCTCGTGTTCTGCATTTTCCGGCCTATCTAGCCCAGTTCCACCTTCTGACACGGACGTAAATCTAGCGGGTTTCCGGTCAGATTGTTGCAGCGGAGCTTCGTCCGAGTCGGAATGAGTGCTTGCGGTTTGACTGGAAAATAGTAAGCGGGCGGCAATGAAAAAAGCTGGGATCGCTGAAATACCGACCCAAAAAGCCAGCTTCGCGTGAATTTCATTGAACCACGCCACTGTTTTTCTCAAGCCGTCTACGGGGTAGTGATGTTGGATTGCAGCGTACTGACCGTACTTAAGCTGAAAGGTCAAATAGAAGCAGATGAATGTGCAGCCGACAAATGCGCATCCAGCAAAGGTGTCGGCAAATGATAAAGTATTAAATTCGCGCATTCGCCGAGACAGCGCATATCCGACAATTACAAATAAGCCAAATGATATTGAGACAAAAAGCTGAGAAATTTGCGAGCTGATCTTTAACGTTTCTTCTATTGGCACATATACCAAATCCGAGTCCTTTTCCGGAAATTCTAGCGGCTCGGGTGCGCCCACAAAGCTTGGACCAAATACATATGCCCAAAATAGCATTGCTGCAACGACTGCGGCAAATACGAGAGGAACCTTCATTTCTCTAAATTTATCCAATGTGGCATCCCTCGCGCAGCAGCCATAGCAGAGAATGCTATATCGAATCGTTCATCAAGGCAACATTTCGAGGCTGACTGCCCCCTGATAAGAATTCTATACCTAGGATTCGAAAAATTCCGACAGAGAAACAATGATTTGGGACAGTCCGATTTCGCTCCACCGTGACTGCCGCCGGGCAGGAGCCAGTTTACCAAGGCGCCGTTCCCGATTCGACTTGGCAGTGGCGTCTCAATTGGTGCTCTTGTCGATTTGCCGGCTTCGCTATGATCGGCATGAATGACCGGCCCGTCGGAGCTGCGACGCAGCCTCAAGCAGCACAGGCAAACTCAATTCGAGGCGTTTAGTGGCTGCTCGTATCCGAAAACTGGAGAAGTCTACTGCGGGTGACGTTCCCAGCCGGTTCCTCCTTAATACGATAGTGGCTCTCGCCTCTCTCCGAAGTAAACTCCCCCGAAATTACCTGCGTCCAGTCGTTCTCGTAGAGCCTGGTGCGCAGGGTCTTTTACTCACTTGACGGGCCGCGCAATCGTCCTTCGGCCGATAGCGCGTCCCGTGCGTTCGCTGGGGCGCAGCCCCAGACCCGGCGCCGCTGCGCGCCGCATGGGGGAAGCTCCACATCCCCCAAACCCCCAGGGCAGGGATCGTTCGCCACTTTCCCTGCACCCTAAGGCGCCCATCCGGCGGACCGGGGGAGACTTTCGCCAATCTCCCCGGACCCTCTCGGCGTCCTTCCGACGGATCGAAGAGGCGCTCGCCACCCTCTCCGAACTCTCCCGGCGCCTCCTGCGGGTCGAGAGGGATGTCACCCCTCTCGACGCTCTCCCCAGCACCCGCGCGATCTGCCCGCAGGCGAGCGATCGATTGCACATAGGAGGGAAGCGGCCTCGGCGCATGTCTTGCTTGCGTGCAGCGTCTTTGACGCACGCAATCAAGCCAAGCCCCGAGGCCGCGTATCGGGGTTTGTTGGTGAGGTTCAGCGCGTCGTTTTCCTTTTCAACGACACGAGGCACTCATGCTCCACGACCGATACCTTCGACTGCTCCCGGGGGGGCAGCTCAAACCCGGCGATATCTTCCTCATGCGCTTCCCTTATGCATCCGACCGCAGGCGCGACGGCGAGTTCGATATCCCGCCTGGCACGCGTCCTTGCTTGCTCCTCTCGCGCGGGCTGATCGGCGATACACCGATGAACATCGTCGCGCCCGGTGTCAGCCCGGAAGGCCGGCTGCTGCGGGAAGATGACATCGTCATTGCAGATGACGAGCAAGCGGCCGCCTGCGGTCTTTATCGTCCAACGATGTTCCGCGCATCTCATCGGCTCTTCATCGCGACCGGGTCTGACCTGTTCGAGCGCAATGCTCGTATCGGGCGCCTCGGCCCGGCGCAGCGCGAACAATTCAAAGCGGTTGAGAAGCTGCTCGCAACTGCACGGCGCGAGGTTCGATCACGGCTTAGGCCGCGTGTCGCAATCTACCGCCCGAAACCTCTCATCCAACCGTAAACCGCGCCGCCGATCGGGGCTGCAGCGTCCGTCCGCCTTCTGACCGAGGCGGACGGATCTTGCAGCCCTGCTTCGTCTCCTGACCCCCAAATTTTCGAAAGATCACATATGACCCACGATAAACATCCCTCCGAACTCACCGCCGAAGAACTCCGCAAAGAGCGCAGCGTGCTCGCAAACGTCGTCCATGGAGCGACTGCGAAGCCGTCCCCGAAAGACCTCGAAAACGCACCGCTTCTCGAAGACTGGATGCTTTTCACTGGCTTCGAAGACATCTCGCTCTTTGGCCGCCTGACGGAAGCCAACGGCCGCACCCGAACGCTGATCACCCGGGCTCTCATCGCGCTCGATGACACTCTCGAATGGGCCTACCTCGAAGACGGCTACATGCGCCTCGGACCGCGTTTCTCCGTCGAAGAGGCCCCGCCGCATCTCGCGATGCGAGCCGTCGCGACTGATCTGAGAGGGATCCGCACGCAGCTCGAGGGGCAAGCATATTGGGCGCAGAAGGCGCTCGATGCGCTCGGCGAGATGCGCTGCGATGCGTGATCGCGAATTTGCGAGAAATGATCCTGATTGGATCGGTTGAACCGCCACCGCTGCGGCCCCTCGACGAGGGCCGCAGCGCCCGCAATTCAGCTTTGAAAGGATGTCCGATGTTTCAGCAACCGAGCCGGATCGACACTGTGAACACCATGACAAGCGCGGCAATCGACGCTCTCGATGCGCTGCCGGCTGACGCTCTCCGGGGCGCAGAGTTTGATCGCGATTTCTGCGAACGACTTGTGATCAAGGGCGACGTCTTTGGCGAGGACTTCCGCGAGGTGGGCGCGGAGATCCTGCGCCACCTCGCCAGGATCGAACCGGATGAGACGATTGCGCGTGAGTTCGACAGTGCCATGCGTCGGCTTCGGTGCGCAATCAACGCGTCGTACCGCCTCGCTGTGGATCTCGGCGTCGAGCAGAGGACCGCGATCCGTCGAGCCGCATGAGTGAAATACGACGCCGAACTGCGTCGAAGAGATGGCGGTGGTAATGAGCTACTCCCCGTCTCTTGGACAGGATCTGGCGTAATTTAAGCTACTCTTTGCACCTGCTGATCGGGTTGGTTGATATCATGTCTCTGCCAATAGACCAGCGCCGGTGGCTTGCCGCCGAGGGCTGAGTGAGGGCGCTGGTGGTTGTAGAAGGTCATCCATTTCCGGATCGCCGCCTTTGTCTCCGATCCTGTCTCCCAGGCATGCAGGTAGACGCATTCGTATTTCAGGGTTCGCCACAGCCGCTCGATGAAGATGTTGTCGAGGAATCGGCCTTTCCCATCCATCGAGATGCGCACGCCCGACCGGCGGAGCCGATCCGTCCAAGCGAAGGACGTGAACTGAGAACCCTGATCCGTATTCATTATCTCGGGCGGGCCGAACTTGTGGATGGCTTCGTTCAGCGCCTCGACACAGAAGTCGGCCTCCAGGGTGTTCGAGATCCGCCAAGACAGAACCTTGCGGGTGTGCCAGTCCATGATCGCCACGAGGTAGAGGAACCCGCGCCGCATGGGCAGGTAGGTGATATCCGAGCACCAGACCTGGTTCGGGCGATCCACCCGCAGACCTCGCAGCAGGTAGGGATAGGTCTTGTGCCCCTTCGCCGGCCTGCTTGTGTTGGGTTTCTGGTAAATCGGCATGAGCCCCATCAGGCGCATCAGTCGCCGTATCCGCTTCTCGTTCACCAGGTGGCCGTCGTTACGCAGGTGCCAGGTCATCTGGCGGACACCGAAGAACGGGGTCTCCAGGAACTGCTCGTCGATCTGCCGCATCAGGCCGAGGTTCTGTTCGGTTTCGCCCTTCGGCTCGTAGTAATAGGATGAGCGTGCGATCGACAGCAGCTTGCACTGCTGCCCAATCGACAGATCCGAATGGTTCGGCTCGATCATGCCACGCCTCACTTCCCGCCCCAAGGCTTCAGCTTTCGTTCCAAAAAAGAGTTGGCCACCGCCAGCTCCCCGATCTTGGCGTGGAGCTCCTTCACCTGCTCCTCGTCGATCTCGGGCTTCCTTCGGCCCCCGCGCTCGAACACGCCCGACGCGCCTTCGAGCAAGGCCCGCTTCCATTGATGGATCATCGTTGGATGCACCCCGAACCGGCTCGCCAGCTCGGCCGCTGTCTCTTCACCCTTCAGGGCTTCCAGCGCGACCTTTGCCTTGAACTCGGGCGCGTGCTGCTTGCGTTTCGACATCTCTGATCTCCTTCTCGTCGAAGATCAGCAGACTGCAAATCGTAGCTTATGTCAGTGTCCGAATTTCAGGGGGTAGCTCAGTGTGAGTCTCGGAACGCAGTGTGCTGGCGGTTTGCATTCTTCGTTTGGGCTCTGCAAAGACCTCCTTGGGAATCTTGATGATCTCGGCCTTGCCATCGGGCTGGAGCTTGGTCCCACGCCGATTTCCAGGATTGGTATTCGGGGTGAGCGGTCGGTGCGGGTTGCATCAAGCGTAGCGACTACGGTTTCCGAGAAGATGCAGCGCGAATGCAAGGACGAGGGACTGAAGTTGGGGCCTGATGCCCTGAAGGTTGCACCGACTGCGCTGTTCGATCTGATTGATGATAATGGGTATGCCCGCGAACTCGACTACGGTGAAATCGCGGTTTGCCTTTCGGCCGTGCCAGCGACCGTCGCGAGCCCGACCTATGCGCGGGCGCATGTTGCCGAACCTCAAGCAGCGCCGCGAGCGCATTTCAAGTCGGAATGAATTCGCTGAGGCTCCTCTTGGAGAACCGCCCAATATGGGTTGAGATACGGGGAAAGAGTAGGAACCGGGCAACGATAGTTGTCGCGCCCCCGCTTGCTGGCAGTGTCGATCCGATTCACTACCACCTCGACCTCGCGCTTACAGATAGGGGCGGGGTCTCCGTCAGAGAACAGTCCGAACATCGCCGATTTCCTGAATTCTGTATGGAGCGTCACATCAATCCAGGGGGCACCTTCTGCCTCGAATACGGGTCGGAAGACAGGCTTGGCGACGTCGATGCCGTCAATCGATGGTGGTCGAGCTTAGAGACCTTTCTTCATAATCAGGAGTACGCTGCAAAACGCAGGGAATGGCCTCTAGCTGCAGGGTTGAGCCATGGCGAAGCTGCGCTTGAACAGCTCTCCATGGAAGAGCTCGCCGGGCCGTTAGGATGGACCGACGAACTCCTTAGAGGGATGTTTCGCGGTCGAGGGTGGCTTGCTGAAAAACTTCCACGTGCGACGAAGAATCTAGATCGCGTCGTGAATGCAAGGACACCTTGTCCTCGTGGTTGTACTTGGAAACATAGGTCCCTGAGAAAAAACTCATGCGAACTGGATAGCTGTGAAACCGGTTGTCGAAAACAGCACAAGCCGATCCTTCGCGCAGATTGCCCAAATCGGCGGGTCGTTGAAGAAATCGTGCTGCGAGAGCATCGAAGGCGGGCGATTGAGGCAGCGATAGTTGCTGTCCTGAAAAAGGAGAAGACCCAATGCTGTGGGGCCATGAAGAACTGCCCTCTCCGATAGGATACGATGGTCTGAAATCGTGCTGGAATAGCGATTGTGACGTGCATCTCCTTTTGGTGCAGTAGATGTACGGCCGCACATGTGCGGCAAACTTCCGCTTCCCTGACAACTGTCTCGAAACAGGGCTGCACCGAGTTCGTGGTTTTGAAGGTCCGCTATAACGTTTCCCGCAAATCCCTGCTGCGCGACGGCTAAGATCCGCTTCCCGCCCATTTCGAATGTGAGGCCACCCCTTAGACGAACACGAGGGCGGGCTCGTCCGCAATGAACTGGAGCTTCATGCCGACCTTTTCGCATCGCAAATTTCAGTTTCTTCATGATCGCGTTTCCGCGCTCTGACCGATGAACCCAGCTTCCTTAGTAGGACCATGCTACTAAGGAGCTTTTCATGCCATCCGCCCCCATCACTGCTGCGAACGATACGCTCGATGAAGCGACGACAGTACTGCCAGCCTGCAACGCGATCGCCCGGTTGCTGGCGCGTGCTGTTGTCCGGGATCTCGCGAATGCGATCCCCGCCAACAGCCCCGCCGCGCCTCAGAAGGAGACAGCACAATGACGAAACGCGTCGCGATCTACGCCCGCTACAGCTCAGGTCTACAGAAGCAGACTTCGATCGACGATCAGGTCGCGATGGCGGAGCGTTTCGCGGCCGAGCGCGGATGGGTGGTGACACATCGTTTCACGGATTACGAGAAATCGGGCCGCAACACCCGCCGCGAGGGACTTCAGGCGCTGTGCGTTGCGGTCAACGCGCGGCAGGTTGACGCGATCGTCATCGAAGCCGTGGATCGTCTCACCCGCAAGATTGCGGACGCGCTCAATCACTACGAGCTGTTCCAGTTTCAGCAAGCTGAGCTCTATTCGGTTGCCGAGGGTCAACAGGACTTCTTCAAAGTTCTGATCAACGCGCTCGGCGCGCAGTTCTACTCGCAAATGATCGGAGAACACACGCGCCGCGGAATGGTGCAGGGGCTCACCCGGAAACGGCTTCACACGAGCGCATACGGCTACCGCAAGCGTGAAGGCGACGAAGGGCTCAACCGCGAGATCGACCCCGAGGAGGCAGAAGTTGTGCGCCGCATTTTTCGCGAGTTCGCTGACGGGCACTCGACCCAGGCGATCGTCAAGCGGTTGAACAAAGACGGTATTCCGGCCCCGCGCGGTGGCACCTGGGATATCAGTACCATCCGAGGCAACCCGGCGCGGTTCGAAGGCATGCTGCGCAATCGTCTCTACATTGGTATCGCGAGCGTCGCGAAGACGTCACGCCGCTACCATCCGGAAACCGGCAGCAAGGAGGTCTACGAAACCCCGAGCGCGGCTACGGAGATCGAGGTCCCGGCGCTCCGGATCATCGATCAAGACCTCTGGGAGCGAGTGGAGGGGCAGCTTGCGATCCAAGCCTCGAAGACCCGAAGCAAAGGCAACCCCGTCGGGGCCCGGCGCAGCAAGCATCTTCTGAGCGGTCTGCTGGTCTGCGGCAGCTGCGGCGCGACTTACATAAAAGTTGGTCGAACGCATTTCGGATGCCGCGAAGCCCGCAAAGGCGCGTGCAACAACAAAACGACCATTCACCGTGATCGGATCGAGGCTCGTATCTTCGCGAAGCTTCGGGGCACCTTTCTGACGCCGGAATTGGCCGCGAGCTTCGATGTCGCGCTCAAGGCGGAGTACAAGGCGCTGGCGAGCGCCCAGGGCGCAGATGCCGCATCGCGGCTCGAGCGTCGTCTTAAGAAAGCGCGCATGAGCCGCCAGCGGATATTCGATGCGATCGAGCAAGGCGCACCCTACAGTGCCTATAAGGCGCGCGCGGAAGACCTCGAACGCGAGATCGCCGATCTTGAAACTGAGCTGTCTGAGCATCAAGAGACCTGCTCGGTGCTGCCGCAGCTTCCGACCGACAGTGCTGCGCTCTTTGCGCGCGCTGTGCAGGAACTCGAAACACTGCTCGCCAACCCTGAGCTCGTTCACCAGGCCAACGAGCACCTCCGAGAACTCATAAGGCGGGTCGAGTTGAAGCCTGATCCAGACGCCGCAGATGGCCTTCACGCCGAGATCTTAACTGATCTCGGCGCTTTGCTTTCCGCGGGTGGGGTTGCGCCGAAAATCGTCGATATTTTCAGTTCTACCAAGCAACTATCGATTAGGCAGGGGGCGCTGCCCCCGCTTCGCTGACGCGAAGCCCCCCGGGATATTTGAGCCAAGCCGAAAGAGGTAGCCTGCGCAAGAGAAAGGGGGCCGAAGCCCCCTTGCCCGGTTTACTTGTCTTCCACCGTCGCCTTGACGATGTAATCGGGGTCATCGACCACGCCGTTGCGCGCCGCATCGCCCTTCTTGATCTTGTCGACCACATCCATGCCGCTCACGACATGGCCCACGACGGTATATTGCCCGTCGAGATGGGGCGCGGGGGCGAACATGATGAAGAACTGCGAATTGGCTGAGTTCGGATCGGCCGAGCGGGCCATGCCCACGATGCCGCGCTGGAAGGAGATGTTCGAGAATTCCGCCGGAAGGTCGGGCAGATCGGAGCCGCCCATACCGGCCATCGACGTATCTCCGCCCTTCTTGCCGAATTGCACATCGCCCGTCTGGGCCATGAAGCCGTCGATCACGCGGTGGAAGACGACATCGTCGTATTTGCCTTCCTTGGCGAGCGTCATCAGCCGTTCGGCGGATTTCGGGGCCTTGTCGGTGAGCAGGTCGATCACGACCTTGCCCTCGGTCTGACCGCCGATCTTCAGGACGAGCTTCGGCCCGCCGGTATCGGCCACGCCCGAGCTGTCTTGTGCGAAGGCAGCCGGCGCTGCGACGACGAGGCTTGCGGCGGCGGCGAGAACGGTGCGGCGCAGGATATTACGCATCGGCGGCCACCTTCACCGAGATCATCCGGTCGGGGTTCGCCGGCGGCTCGCCGCGCGCGATCTTGTCGACATTCTCCATCCCTTCGATCACGCGGCCATAGACCGTGTATTGACCGTTGAGGAAATGGTTGTCCTTGAAGTTGATGAAGAACTGCGAATTGGCCGAATTCGGGTTTTGCGAGCGCGCAGCGCCCAGCGTCCCGCGATCATGCGGCAGCTT
The DNA here is from genome assembly GCF_002563775.1 of Thioclava sp. ES.031. Classification (NCBI taxonomy): domain Bacteria; kingdom Pseudomonadati; phylum Pseudomonadota; class Alphaproteobacteria; order Rhodobacterales; family Paracoccaceae; genus Thioclava; species Thioclava sp. ES.031. The sequence continues at coordinate 2,265,428 of NZ_PDJO01000001.1, forward strand.
CGAGAATTCCGCCGGAAGATCGGGATATTGCGACCCGCCCGTGCCGGCGCGGCCCGGATTGTAGTCCTTTTCCATATTCGCGTTCGCGACATCGCCGGTCTGGGCCATGAAGCCCTCGATCACGCGGTGGAAGGCCACGTTGTCATAGGCGCCGTCGCGGGCGAGTTGCTTCATGCGCTCGGCATGTTTCGGGGCGACGTCGCTGAGAAGCTCGATCACGACCGGCCCGTCCTTGAGCTCGATGATGATCGTGTTCTCGGGATCCTTGATATCGGCCATTGGGTCCTCCATTGAAATTTGGCCCGACCATAGGAGCGAGGCCCCTGCGCGGCAAGGACAAAGCGCCGCAGTTGGGCCGCGCCCGTTGACGCGACCCATCGCCGCAGGCATGAAGAACGCAAGCCGCGGGAGCGGGCCACATTCACGATGGTCCCCTGCGCCGATAGGGAGAGTGATTTCATGGCTTGGAAAACCCTCGACGAGGTCGATCTGGACGGCAAGGTCGTGCTGGTGCGCGTCGATATCAACGTGCCCGTGGAGAACGGAAAAGTGACCGACGCGACGCGGATCGAGAAGATCGTGCCGACCGTGACTGACATCCTGTCGAAGGGCGGCAAGCCGGTGCTGCTGGCGCATTTCGGTCGCCCCAAGGGGCAGGTCGTGCCCGAGATGAGCCTCGAGCCGCTGGTCCCCGCGCTGGAGAAGGCTCTGGGCTTCCCGGTGAAATTCGCCAAGGACTGCGTCGGCGGCCCCGCGAAGGAAGCCGTGGGCGCGCTGCAGAAAGGCGAGGTTCTGCTGCTCGAGAACACCCGTTTCCACGCCGGCGAAGAGAAGAACGACCCGATGCTGGCCGCCGAGATGGGCGCGCTTGGCGAGGTCTATGTCAATGACGCCTTCTCGGCTGCGCACCGCGCGCACGCTTCGACCGAAGGCATCGCGAAGATCCTGCCCGCAGCCGCCGGTCGCCTGATGGAAGCCGAGCTGAAAGCGCTCGACGCGGCCCTCGGCGACCCCGAGCGCCCGGTGACGGCGGTCGTGGGCGGTGCGAAGGTCTCGACCAAGCTCGACCTGCTGGGCAATCTGGTGGCCAAGGTCGATCACCTGATCATCGGCGGCGGCATGGCGAACACCTTCCTGGTGGCGCAGGGCATCGATGTCGGAAAATCGCTGGCCGAGCGCGACATGGCAGGCACCGCGCAAGAGATCATGGAGAAGGCCAAACACGCCGGCTGCAAGATCCACCTGCCCGTCGACGTGGTCGTGGCGCGCGAGTTCAAGGCGGGCGCCGAGAACGAGACCGTCGCCAATGACGCCTGCCCGGCGGATGCGATGATCCTCGACGCCGGTCCGAAATCGGTCGAGGAAATCGGATCGGTCTTCGAGAACTCGCGCACGCTGATCTGGAACGGCCCGCTCGGCGCGTTCGAGATCGCGCCCTTCGATGCGGCGACCAATGCGGCGGCGGCGAAAGCGGCCGAGCTGACCCGCGACGAGAAGCTGATCTCGGTCGCAGGCGGCGGCGATACGGTCGCGGCGCTCAACAAGGCCGATGCGGCGAAGGACTTCTCCTATATCTCGACCGCGGGCGGCGCTTTCCTCGAATGGATGGAAGGCAAGGTCCTGCCGGGCGTGGCCGCGCTCGACCAGAAAAGCTGAGCCTCACGCCCTGCGACAGGGCGCAGAGACGGACCGGGCCGGGGCTGCGAGAGCGGCCCCGGCCCTTTTCATTTGCGCGTCTTTTCGCGGCGCGGGACGGCGCGCGGCGGCGAGGTCACGCCAAAATTCACGCCATTTCGCGATGTTAGCGTCACCAGCGTTGCATCGATCCGACGCGGAAACTATCCCTTCTGGCAACACCATATCCCGCAGGAGGAATTTCCATGTCCAACGCCAAGCAGACCGAGCAGATGCGCGAGGGCAACGGCTTCATCGCAGCCCTCGACCAATCGGGCGGATCGACCCCCAAGGCGCTGCGGCTCTACGGGATCGAGGAAGACGCCTATAACGGCGAAGAGGAAATGTTCGACCTGATCCACCAGATGCGTGCGCGGATCATCAAATCCCCCGCCTTCACCGGCGAGAAAGTGGTCGGCGCGATCCTGTTCGAGCAGACGATGGATCGCGAGATCGACGGCATGCCCACCGCCACCTATCTTTGGGAAAAGCGCGGCGTGGTGCCCTTCCTGAAGATCGACAAGGGGCTGGAAGCCGAAGAGAACGGCGTGCAGCTGATGAAGCCGATCCCGGGCCTCGACGATCTGCTGTCGCGGGCCGTCAAGGCGGGCATCTTCGGCACCAAGGAGCGGTCGGTGATCTCGGCGGCCAATGTCGGCGGCATCAAGGCGATCGTCGATCAGCAGTTCGAGCTGGGCATGCAGGTGCTGAGCCACGGCCTCGTGCCGATCCTCGAGCCGGAAGTAACGATCTCGATCTCCGACAAGGACGAGGCCGAGCAGATGCTGCTGGCCGAGATCCTGAGCCATCTCGACACGGTGCCCGAGGGCAAGCAGGTGATGCTGAAGCTCTCGCTGCCGACCGAGCCGAACCGCTACAAGCCGCTGGTCGATCACCCGAAGGTGCTGAAGGTCGTGGCGCTCTCGGGCGGCTATTCGCGCGACGAGGCGAACGAGAAGCTGGCCAAGAACACCGGCATGATCGCGTCCTTCTCGCGCGCGCTAACCGAGGGCCTCTCGGCCCAGCAGTCGGACGAGGCGTTCAACGCGATGCTGGAAGAGGCGATCACCTCGATCCACGCGGCCTCGGTGGCAGGGTAAGATCGGTTAACCGATCAGGGGGCTCTGCCCCCACTCCCTGCGGGAGCTCCCCCGGGATATTTGGACCAAGCCGAAGCGGGGCGTCGGGAGGCGGCCCGCTTTTTGCATCGCACGCGCCCTTGCGGCTTCTTGCGCGGAGAGGCTAAAGACACGTTATAGTTGTAGCCCCTAGAGAAGAAAGGCGTAAGCCAGGTGCAACGACATGTCGTTCTGTTTCGTCGCATGGCCCGACCGCTCGCACAGCGCGGCTCGGCCTATATGCGAGCCGAGCAGCTGGTCGACCTGCTTACCCCTCATCTCGATCCGGGGATCACCCTGTCGGTGCGCCCGTTCCATGCGCTCCTGATGCCGCCGATTGCGATGCGGGCCGTGGCGCGCAGCATTCCGCGCGGCTCGCTGTGTATCTTCGTGAAATCCGCCGCGAAACATCTGACGCGCGCCCATCTGGCCCCGCTGCGCAAACGCGAAATCACGGTGGCGCAGGATGTGATCGACATGAAGCTGCGTCATGTGCGGCCCGAATTGTTCGACCTGCTGATCGCGGCCTCGCTGCGCGGCCAACGGGCGCTGCGAGACCTTTGCGCGGACAAGGGGCTGTCCTGCCCGGTCGAGCTGCTGCATCACCATTTCGACCCACGCCTTCTGTCGGTGCCGCTGCCGGAGCGCCACGCCTTCAGCTGCGGCTATATCGGCCGGGCCGACAATGCGATGATCCCCGAAGCGATCCGCGATGCGGTCCAGCAGATCGATATCACGACCGTCGAGGATTTCGAACGCGCCCTGCCCCGGATCGGACAATTCGCGCTGCATTACGGGGTGCGCCCCGGAAGCCAGACAGCGCATGGGGTCGAGCGCGGCTACAAGCCCTTCACGAAGGGCTTCACCGCGGCGGCCTGCAACGCGAATATCCTCGTCAATCGCGATGTCGACGATGCGGCGGAGCTGCTCGGCTCGGACTATCCTTTCCTGACCGATCCGACGCCTGAGAGCATCACCGAGACTTTCCGGCTTGCGCAGGACAGCTATGGCGGGCCGATCTGGGCCGAGGCGCTGGAGCGAATGGACGCGATGCGGGCAACGGTCGAACCAGCGGCCCTGGCGCGGCAATTGGCCGAGATCGTGAACCGCGCAGCGCCGCTTCGCTAAGCCATCCGATCGCCGTGAGACACCTCAGAACCTGAATTCTTTCTTCCGGCCTGAATCCCGAACGATTTTTCCGGAAACGTAAGGGCTCAGATCCGCTTCGATATACTGCCCGTGCATGACCTCTCGGGTGTAATTCATTCTTTCATGATCGAGGCCAGGTGCCGTCCATTGCGAGGAACAAAACCCCTCCCAGGTCTCGACAAATCGGAGCGATGCAACTGTCGGCTGAAACGCGATACAAACGGCCGCTTTCTTATTGATCCCGGACTCCCGGTTATTCGAGAGCGTCGCGATATCCCATTTGGAATCTGGCAACGAAAATTCACCTTCGAGCGATGCATCCGCATCGAGCCAGATGACCGGCCGATTAAGCGTAAGTAACTTGAACTTAATGAAGCTGGGCTTGAACAGACACGCATTTATGCGCCCGCAGGGCGGGATCGTCTCGATTGAATGTGCGACGCCGTGCGCGTCACAGGATTTCTGAAGCGCCTCGCAGAAGCGATCGTAAAACCCGTCGCGCGTCCCGAAAGAGATCACGCAAGGTGCGGCAGTCAACGCATCCCGGTCCGTGCCATATTCAGAAAGATCGATCGTGAGGCCGGGTCTTGGAGCGATGAGGAACTGCCGCCCCAAGGCTCTCGATTTCTTACGCTGACGTTTCGCATCGTAAGACCGTTTGATTTTCTCAAAGAACACTTGCCCCACCTTCCACCCAATCAAGGGCGCTTCCCCGGGAGGCAAACTACTCCGCTTAGCCCTCGCGTACACCCTCAAAATACGCGACCGCCTTGCGATCCTCGACCGGTGCGCGTTCGATCTCGGAGACTTTCGCCAGCACGCGTTTGCGATAGCCCTCGGCGCCGCCGAAATTGATCGGGCCGCGCGCGAGTTTGGTCTCCAGCTCGGCTTTCGAGAGCAGGTAGTAGTGGTTCAGCTGCAGCGGGCTCGAAGTGAAGAAACTCTCCTGCTTGCGCGCGTGGTTCGACACCACCTGCCCCGCCGCGTTGGCCGTGCGGTCGCCCATGTCCACGGTCTCGAAACTATGCACGCCCACCGCCGAGACGCGGGCCGGATCGACGATGCATTTGAAGCGCAGCAGATCGCTGTCGCGGGCGTAGGGAACCGGTGCGCGGTCGGTGAAGGCGCGGGTCACCCAGCCGTCGGGACGCGTCTCATGGCCCGCATGGCCGAACATGTGCCAGGGCAGCGAGATATTGGAGTGATCGCCATGCTGCGTGATCGCCTCCATCAGGCTCAGCCCGGGATCGGGGACGAGGAATTCGTCGATATCGATGAAGGCCATCCGCTCGAAATCGGCGCCGAAGGTCGTCACCGCATGGGCATAGGCTCCGACCTGCTGCGAGATGCGGCGCTCCGTGGCCGGGTCGTAGCCCGCCATGCGCCAGGGGGTCACGGTGACGGACGCCGCGAAGGGCGAGGACGCGATCTTGGCCAGCGTGTCGTCAGTGCAGCCATTGTCATAGAGAAAGACGTGGCGCGCCCCGGCCGCCGTATGAAATTCCAGCCATTCGAGGATGTAGTCGCCCACGTTCTTCACGATGGCGACGAGGGCCAGCCCCTCGCGCCCTTCGGCCGCGGGCGGCGCGGTGATGCCGAAGAGCCGCATCTTCTTCGACCCGATCGCCTTGATGAACCCGGAGATGCTCACATGCGCGCCTTTCCTGCTGCGAAACCTGCCTAGCCAGATGCGCGTGCCGGGGCAAGCCTGTGCGCCTCCGGGGGCTACGCGTGAGAGGCGGGCCGCCCACGGGGCAATCCTGCGTGCAACTCTCCGCGCAAATCAGCGCGCAACGGCGTGCGAAATCTTTGCAGAATTGATCATCCGGGGGATTCCAATGACGAATCACATGTGACATGATTCGAGACACAGGGCCCGTCAGAGGCCGTGGCGCGGGTCTGGGGGACAGGCACGCGACCAGCGAAGAAGCGAGGCAGGACAATGGTGATGAGACGCCCCACGATCGGGCCTCTGATTTTCGTGACCGTGGCAGTGGTGCTGGGCGCCTATTTCGCCTTTGCCGCCGTGCAGGGGCGTTACGGCATTCTCAGCCGCGTGCAGATCGAAGCGGAGATCGACGCCAAGCGCGACGAGCGCGATGCGCTGCGCGCCAAGGTGGATCGGATGGCCAACCTGACCCATCGCCTCTCCGACGATTACCTCGATCTGGACCTCCTCGACAGCCGGGCGCGCGAAGTGCTGGGCGCGATGCGCTCGGACGAGATCGTGATCCGCTGAGAGGCTTCCCGGTCTGCCCATTTTCGCGGCACAAACATCGCTCGAAAACCGCCCCACCGGCCCTAGTTGGAAAGTGAACGCCATTCCTGCCTTGCGATACCGTGGGGTCATTGCCTTCAGCCCGGCATTGCTGTAAGGAATGGTTTAACGCTAAACTATTCCGGCCAAGGGAGGTCTGACCAATGGCAGCACGGAAAGGCTCGGCGAGCGGCGCCAAAGCGGGCGCGAATGTCTCGGCCGAGGAACTCAAGCAATATTACCATGACATGCTGCTGATCCGGCGCTTCGAAGAGAAGGCCGGTCAGCTTTACGGCATGGGTCTGATCGGCGGCTTCTGCCACCTCTATATCGGGCAGGAAGCGGTGGTCGTGGGCCTCGAGGCTGCGGCGAAGGAAGGCGACAAGCGCGTCACCTCCTATCGCGATCACGGGCATATGCTCGCCTGCGGGATGGACCCGAAAGGCGTGATGGCCGAGCTCACGGGCCGCGACGGCGGCTATTCGAAGGGCAAGGGCGGCTCGATGCACATGTTCTCGAAAGAGAAGCATTTCTACGGCGGCCACGGCATCGTCGCGGCGCAGGTGCCGATCGGCGCGGGCCTCGCCTTCGCGGACAAGTACAAGGGCAACGACAACGTCACCTTCACCTATTTCGGCGACGGTGCGGCGAACCAGGGTCAGGTCGCTGAGACCTACAACATGGCGCAGCTCTGGGATCTCCCGGTCGTCTTCGTGATCGAGAACAACCAATATGCGATGGGCACCAGCGTGAAGCGCGCTACCAAGTCGCCCGACTTCTACGAGCGCGGAATCGCCTATGGCATCGCGGGCGAAGAGGTCGACGGGATGGACGTGCTGGCGGTGAAGCAGGCCGGCGAGAAGGCCGTTGCGCACTGCCGCTCGGGCAAGGGCCCCTACATCCTCGAGATCAAGACCTATCGCTATCGCGGCCACTCGATGTCGGACCCGGCGAAATACCGGACCCGCGAAGAGGTGCAGAAGATGCGCGAAGAGCGCGACGCGATCGAGCATATCCGCCAGCTTCTGCTGACCGGCAAGCATGCGACCGAGGACGAGCTCAAGCAGGTCGACAAGGATATCAAGGCGATCGTCAACGGCGCCGCCGATTTCGCCAAGGAGAGCCCCGAGCCCTCCGCGGATGAACTTTACACCGACATCTATACCGATGTCGCGCCGCAGAACGCCTGAGGGGGGAAAGACAGATGGCAACCAAGATTCTGATGCCCGCGCTCTCGCCCACGATGGAAGAGGGCACGCTGGCGAAATGGCTCAAGAAAGAGGGCGACGAGATTTCGGCCGGTGACATCATCGCCGAGATCGAGACCGACAAGGCCACGATGGAGTTCGAAGCGGTCGACGAAGGCACGCTGGGCAAGATCCTCGTCGCGGAAGGCACCTCCGGCGTGAAGGTCAACGACCCGATCGCGGTGATGCTGGAAGAAGGCGAAGACGCCTCCGCCGCCGAAGAGGCCGAAGCGCCGAGCACCGGCTCGGATGCGGCTGAAAGCGACGAGAGCGACGAACCCGCGAAGGCCCCCGCTCAGGCGAAATCGTCGGACGACGACATGCCCAAGCCCGACACCACGCCGGACTGGCCCGAAGGCACGCCGATGAAGACGCAGACCGTCCGCGAGGCGCTGCGCGATGCGATGGCCGAAGAGATGCGCTCCGACGACAGCGTCTTCGTGATGGGCGAGGAAGTCGCCGAATACCAGGGCGCCTACAAGGTCACGCAAGGCCTGCTCGACGAGTTTGGCGACCGCCGCGTGATCGACACGCCCATCACCGAGCATGGCTTCGCCGGTCTCGGCGTCGGTGCGGCCTTCGGTGGCCTGCGCCCGATCGTCGAATTCATGACCTTCAACTTCGCCATGCAGGCGATGGACCAGATCATCAACTCGGCCGCGAAGACGCTGTATATGTCGGGCGGCCAGATGGGCGCGCCTATGGTGTTCCGTGGCCCGAACGGCGCGGCAGCCCGCGTGGCGGCCCAGCACAGCCAGGATTACGGCGCATGGTATGCCCACGTTCCGGGTCTGAAAGTCGTGCAGCCCTATTCGGCAGCCGATGCGAAAGGCCTGCTGAAATCGGCGATCCGCGACCCGAACCCGGTGATCTTCCTCGAAAACGAGATCCTTTACGGGCGTTCGTTCGAAGTGCCGGATCTGGAGGACTTCACCATCCCCTTCGGCAAGGCGAAGATCTGGCGCGAAGGGTCGGATGTCACCATCGTCAGCTGGGGCATCGGCATGAGCCACGCGCTCGAAGCGGCGGACAAGCTCGAGAAAGAGGGCATCGACGCAGAAGTGATCGACCTGCGCACCCTGCGCCCGGTGGATTACGACACGGTGCTCGCCTCGGTGCGCAAGACCAACCGCTGCGTGACCGTCGAGGAAGGCTTCCCCGTGGCAAGCTTCGGCAATCACCTGTCGGCCGTGATCATGGAGCGCGCCTTCGACTGGCTCGACGCGCCGGTGATCAACTGCACCGGCAAGGACGTGCCCATGCCCTACGCGGCGAACCTCGAGAAAATGGCACTCGTGACCTCGGACGAGGTCGTCGATGCGGTCAAAAAAGTCACCTACCGGTAAGGGGATAGCGCAATGGCAACCCAGATTTTGATGCCCGCCCTGTCGCCCACGATGGAGGAAGGCACGCTCGCGAAATGGCTCGTGAAAGAGGGGGACGAAGTCTCCTCTGGCGACATCATCGCGGAGATCGAGACCGACAAGGCCACGATGGAATTCGAGGCCGTGGATGAAGGCGTGATCGGCAAGATCCTCGTCTCGGAAGGCACCTCGGGCGTGAAGGTCAACGACCCAATCGCCGTGCTGCTGGAAGAAGGCGAAGACGCCTCCGCCGTGGACGAGGCCGAGAGCCCCGTTCCCGGGGAAGCACAAGCCGAAGCCGCTGAGGATGCGAAAGAGACCAAGGACGCCGACAACGCGCCCGCCGAAAAGAGCGGCGCGAAGTCGGCCCCGAGCGCCGCGCCGAAGACCGAGAAAGCGCCCGCCGCCCCGCAGGATGCGGATGGCAAGCGCGTCTTCGCCTCGCCGCTCGCACGCCGTATCGCCGCCGACAAGGGCGTCGATCTGTCCGCGCTCAAGGGGTCGGGTCCGAAAGGTCGTATCGTGAAGGCCGATGTCGAAGCCGCCGAAACTGGCAAGGCAGCCCCGGCCAAGGCGGACGCGCCGAAAGCGGAGGCCGCGGCCCCTGCCCCGGCAGCACCGACCGTCTCCTCCTCGGCCATCGCCAAGATGTATGAGGGTCGCGATTACGAGGAGATCGAGCTCAACGGGATGCGCAAGACCATCGCCGCGCGTCTCGCCGAGGCCAAGCAGACGATCCCGCATTTCTACCTGCGCCGCTCGGTCAAGCTCGACGCGCTGATGAAATTCCGCTCGCAGCTCAACAAGCAGCTCGAGGGGCGCGGCGTGAAGCTGTCGGTCAACGACTTCATCATCAAGGCCTGCGCGCTGGCGCTGCAATCGGTGCCGGATGCGAATGCGGTCTGGGCCGGTGACAAGGTGTTCAAGCTGAAGCCCTCGGACGTGGCCGTCGCGGTCGCGATCGAAGGCGGGCTGTTCACGCCGGTGCTGAAGGATGCCGAGGCGAAATCGCTCTCGACGCTGTCGGCGGAGATGAAAGACCTCGCCGCCCGTGCCCGCGACCGCAAGCTCGCGCCGCATGAATATCAGGGCGGCAGCTTCGCGATCTCCAATCTCGGCATGTTCGGGATCGAGAATTTCGACGCGGTCATCAACCCGCCCCACGGCGCGATCCTCGCCGTCGGCGCGGGCATCAAGCAACCGGTCGTGAATGACGAGGGCGAGATCGAAGTGGCGACCGTCATGTCGATGACGCTCTCGGTCGATCACCGCGTGATCGACGGCGCGCTCGGCGCTGAGCTCATGAAGGCGATCTGCGAGAACCTCGAAAACCCGGTGCTGATGCTGGCCTGATCGGGCCGCACAATCTGAAACGCTGGAAAGGGGGGCGCTGCCCCCCTTTTCGCATGCGCGAATTCACCCCCCGGGATATTTCCACCAAGGAGAAGACCCATGCGCGAGGTCTGAATTCGCGAGCGTGCCCATCGCAGACCTGTTCGCGACATGAAAAAAGCGGGGCCGAAGCCCCGCCTGTCTATCCAATGTGAGACATGCTCACTTGCTGTGCAAAAGCTGATCCATCTCGCGCGCGGGACGGTCGCAGCCCGCCTCGCCCACGATCTTCGCGGGCACCCCGGCCACGGTCTTGCAGCAGGGCACGTCTTCCAGCACCACCGAGCCCGCCGCGATCCGGCTGTAATCGCCGACATGGATATTGCCGAGCACCTTCGCACCCGCCCCGATCAGCACGCCATTGCCGATCTTCGGGTGACGCTCTTCGTCTTCCTTGCCGGTCCCGCCGAGCGTCACCGAATGCAGCATCGAGACATTGTCGCCCACGACAGCCGTTTCCCCGATCACGATCGAATGGGCGTGGTCCATCATGATGCCGCGCCCGATCTTCGCGCCGGGATGGATGTCCACACCGAACAGCTCGGAGGTGCGCATCTGCACGAAATAGGCCATGTCGCGGCGACCGTTCGTGAACAGCCAATGCGCGATCCGGTAGCTTTGCAGCGCCTGAAATCCTTTGAAGAACAACAGCGGCTGGATCAGCCGGTGGCAGGCCGGGTCGCGCTCATGCACGGCCACCAGATCGGCCCGCGCCGCCTGCCCCAGGGCGGGATCGGCAGCGAAAGCTTCCTCGGCGATCTCGCGCAGAAGCTGCTCGCTCATCTCCGCCGAGGCCAATTTCATCGAGAAACGATAGGCCAGCGCCCGTTCTAGCGTCGGGTGATGCAAGAGCCCGGCATGGATCAAGGATCCCAGAAGCGGCTCGTCACGCACCGCAGCCCGCGCCTCGTCGCAAATCTGCGTCCAGACCGGATCGACGGTGGTAACTTTGGCCATCTGCTTGTTCATCGGATTACTCCCTCTTCGCGCGCAAGAACTTAACACATAGGCTTTCCGGCGAATAGAGGAAGGGACATTTCGTCATTTCGCTTAAGGGGCTGTCGCGTCAACCGCCACGCGGCTATCCCCGCAGAGACGCAGCCCAGTGCGCGCAGATCGCGCGGATCGCCCGGCCCCGCCTTCGCCCGCGGCAAGCCCAGCGCCATGCTCAGAACCGAGCCGTTTCGCCAGTGCGGATGCGCGCGGCGGAATCGCTTGCAATAGAGGTCCGCCGCATGAACCCGGTCGAGGAGCCGGTGAAGCCGGTCCATGCGCCGCGCATCGGGCCAGAGCATCACCACCCGCGCGAGCGCCATCAGATCGCCGTCCAGCACCGCGCGCATCTCACCCGGTCCAGGTCAGCCGCGCCGGCAGCCCCGGCCCGAAGACATCCGAGATCTGCACCACCTCGAAGCTCGGCGCGCCGATCAACCCGTCTTCCGCGCGCTCTGCCGCGCCATAGGTCCAATCCGGCGCGCTCACGATCACCTCGCGCCGGATCGCCTTCCCCTCGAGCACCCGCACCCGGTAGCGCTCCGACACCTCGCCCAAAGGCACATCCAGCGCCTCCCAGTCGTCGCCCCCGATCCGCGTCCGCCGCACCCAACTCAGCCGCAGATCACCGCCCAGCGCCTGCGCGCGCAAATGACAGGGCGACAAAGGTCGCAGCCCGATGCCCGCAAAGGCTTGAACCGTGTGGATATAGGAGGGGTCATCATAGCCGCGACCGGCAGGCCCCACCCGGTAGTGACGCGCCTGATTTCGCGCCGACGGCGGCACCTCGATCTGGCGGGGCGTCCCGTCGAGCAGCACGACCACCGAACCTTCCGGCCAGGCATCGGGCATCAGCGCATCGCTCCCCGCCTGCCCGCGCAAGCGCATCGAGACATCCCAGACGCCCGGCTCCACCGGCTCGGCGGCCCGGAACTGGAACACCTCCCAGCGATCCGACGAGCCATCCCCAATCGCCATCGCGTTAAGCCCCGCCAGCACACCCTCTTCGCTCGCGCTTTCCAGCCCCCCCGACAGCATCTTCACGCGCAGGCTCGGCCCGCGATCCCAGAGCCCGCTCTGCGCGTGCGGCAAGATCGTCTGTGTCACGCCGATCGCGGCTTGCGTCTCGATCCTGGTATTCAACGCATAGCCCGCATCCTCGAGCGCGGAATACAAAGCTGCAGCTCCCGGCCAAGGGCTCGCCGTCACCGCCAGATGCGGCGCATAAGGGTCTTCCGCGCCTGTCAGCAACGGCAAATCAAGGAATACAGATGTGATCGGCACAGGCGGCGTGAAGCTCTCGATCCGCGCAACCTCGTCGGTCTCTTCCGAGGCCTCATAGATCCCCGGCTCGACCCGGACCGCTTCTATGCGGATCGCCTCGGCGCGCTCCATCCGGTCGATCCGGTAGCGCCGCGCGCCCTCCTCGGTCTGCAGCACCACGACATCCCCCGGCCCGAGCCAGCCCATCGACGGCGGTAGCGTGAACTGCGCCGTATCGCGCGCCACCCGCGCCTCCGAGAGCCAGCGGTTCACGACGCGCATTCCCTCCGCCCGCGTCAGCGCCAGGGGCGCCTCGCTCGCAGAGGCGGGGCCGTTTTCCTCGTTGGGGAAGATCGCTTCGACGGCGCGGGTCTCGAAGCTACCATCTGCCTCGACATAGGCCAGTCGCACGCGTCCCGCGATCTCCGCCTCCGGCGCACGGCGCGTCTCCAGACTCTGATCGTCGCCATCCAGCGCCAGTAACGGAGGCATCACCTCCGCATCGACCGACGCATCGCGCATCCGGAACACCAGCCCCCCGTCGCGCTCCACCGCATCGAAGCCGTAGATTAGGCTCAGCGACTGCAACGCGCCGCGCGGCGTGATCCCCCCGGGCATCGCATATCCGCGCACCACCCCGTGCAGCGCGCTCACATCGAACATCTCGACCCCCGCGAGCGCACAAATCTCGCCCACGACATGCGCCAGAGGCTGCGCCGTCGCCCGCCCTGAAATCCAATGCCCCCGCGCATAATTCGCCGCGTCGTCCCATACCTCCGGCAGACCGGGAAATTGCGGATAGGGCCGCACATCCCACGCCCAGACATGGGCGCGCGCCATATCCACCATCGGACCGCCATAGAACTCCGACACCGGGTTCCGCGCGCCATCCCCCCAATAGGACGTCATCGCCCGCAGATATTGCATCTGGATGTAGTCATCGCGTCGCCCATCCGAGTAATGCGGCAGCGCGCTTTCCGAGCTTTTCGGATCGAGGAACTTGTTCGGCTCGTTCGTACCCTTGTCGATCGCGGCACAGCCCATCTCATCGACCCAGGCCGCGTCGAATTGTGGCCCCCGCAGCGCCTCGGGCTCATAGGCCGAGAAGGCCTGCGCCGTGGCCCCGTTCGGCCAGACGAGCCGCCGTCTTCCCGCTTCCCAATCAGGCCTGCGGTCGGGCGGAGAGCAGGCCAATATCCCGCTCTCCCCCATCACCATCACATCGCGAACCTGATCGAAGGTCTCGCCTACCAGTGCCACGCGCCGCGCCCTTCCGGGGTCGAGCGGGCGTGCGCCTTCGACCTGCGCACGCACCCACTCGGCCCCGGCCCGCGTCTTGCCCGCGCCGCGTCCGCCCATGATCACCCAGGACTTCCAATCCCCTTCGGGCGGAAGCTGATGATCCAACGCCCAGAACTCGAAGATCCAGGGCAGCGCGAGCAATGCATTGTCGTCGAGCCCATCCAGAAACGCCTCGACGCTCTCAGGCGTCGCGGAGGCGAGCCAGGCGGCGCCCGATTTCAGCTCTGGCGGCATCGAAGTCGAGCGCGCCATCGCGCCCGGCGGCGACACCTGCCAGCTGTCTGCGGAGTTTCTCGACACGAGATCGCTCCTCCATCACCAAATGAAAAGCGGTGCGGAGGTCCTTGACCGCCTGCACCGCCGCTTTCGCCTCGGATATGTCGCCGCGCCGCACCCCCTGCAGCGCCTGCGCCAGCTCCTCGGCCACGTCCCGATAGAGCGCTTCGGTCTGATCCAGAAGATCGACCGGCGCCCCCGCCTCGTTCATCTTGTTGTCTTGCATCACTTACGAACCCACCCGTTCCAAGTTGGTCCGTTCGAGAGACATGAAAAAACGCCGTCGGGTTTCCCCGCGGCGCTTGCCCACTTCTCCTAGCATGCCAAATCTCTACCCGAGAGCGTTCGGAAAGTCAAGCTCTAAATTCTGGGTTGTGCGATTCGGCCAAGAAAAAACCCCGGCGCAAACCGGGGTTCTTTCTGCTTTATCAGTTGCTTGACGCATCTTCCTGACGCTGTTTCTCGATCTCGCGCCACTTCGCTACGTTCCGATTGTGCTCCTCGATCGTGCTCGAGAACGCATGTCCGCCGGAGCCATCGGCCACGAAGAACAGGTAGTCGGTCGAATCGGGATGCAGCGCCGCCTCGATGGCCGCCTTGCCCGGATTCGCGATCGGTCCGGGCGGCAGCCCGTCGATGACATAGGTGTTGTAGGGCGTCGCCTTGCGCAGCTCGGACTGGCGCAGACCGCGGCCCAGCACGCCCTTGCCTTCGGTCACGCCGTAGATCACCGTCGGGTCGGTCTGCAGCCGCATCCCCTTCTCGAGACGGTTGATGAAGACGCTCGCCACTTCCGGGCGCTCTTGCGGCACACCGGTTTCCTTCTCGACGATCGACGCCATGGTCAGCGCCTGCTGCGGATTGTCATAGGGCAGCCCCTCGGCACGTCCGTCCCAGGCATCCGCGAGGATCTTCGACTGGCGATCGGCCATCAGATCGATCAGCGCCTGCCGGTCGGCGCCGCGCGTCACCTCGTAGCTGTCAGGTGCGAGCGTGCCTTCGCCCGGCACCCCGTCGATCTTGCCCGACAGGAAGCTCGCTTCCTGCAGCCCCTGCACGATCTGCCAGCTGGTCACGCCATCGACCACCGTCACGCGGGTACGGACATCGACGCGGTCGGCCTTGTCCTCGAACCCTTCGGGCGGTTTCTCGCTCTCGGGATTGTATTCCGCGACCTTCTGATAATCGCCCGTGGTCGGGTCCAGCTCGCGCAGCAGCACTTCGTTGCCGTTCACCCCGATCCGGAACACCAGTTCCGAGCCGCAGGTCGACGGACCGCCCGCGGTGATCTGCCCGACGATGGACTGCATCGAGGCGTTGGGCTCGATCAGATACGAGCCGAATTTCAGCTTGTCGGCCTTTTCCTCATATTGCGCGCCCGTGCGGAACAGATAGGAGGACGAGATCGCCCCCTTGTCTTTCAGAGTAGACGACACGCCCTGCAGGCTTTCGCCCGGCGCGACGCGCAGACACATCGCCTCGGCCAGAGGGCCCGGCTCGACATATTGGTTCTTCGCCCAGGCGACCAACCCGCCAAGCGCGACGAGAATGACGATCAGCAGCGTCAGGAAATTCGAGACGATGTTACGCCACATCAGCTATCCACCTTGCCCATCACGAGGCTCGCATTGGTGCCACCGAAGCCGAAGCTGTTGGACAGCGCGACGTCGATCTTGCGCTTGACCGCAGCCTTCGGCGCGAGGTCGATCACGGCCTCTTCCGGCGGATTTTCAAGGTTCAGCGTCGGCGGTGCTATCTGGTCGCGGATCGCGAGGATCGAGAAGATCGCCTCCACCGCGCCGGCAGCGCCCAGAAGGTGGCCCACGGACGACTTGGTCGAGCTCATCGTGGCTTTGCTCGCCGCATCGCCCAGCAGGCGCTGCACCGCGCCCAGCTCGATCACGTCGGCCATGGTCGAAGTGCCATGCGCGTTGATGTAATCGACCTGATCGGGGTTCAGATCGGCCCGCTCCAGCGCCGCTTTCATCGCACGGAAGCCGCCATCGCCATCCTCGGACGGCGCAGTGATGTGATAGGCGTCGCCCGACAGGCCATAGCCCAGCACCTCGGCATAGATCTTCGCGCCGCGCGCCTTGGCGTGCTCGTATTCCTCCAGCACGACGCAGCCCGCGCCCTCGCCCATCACGAACCCGTCGCGATCGGCATCCCAAGGACGGCTCGCAGCCTCCGGCTCGTTGCCGCGCTTCGTGGACAGCGCCTTACAGGCGTTGAACCCCGCGATGCCGATCTCCGAGATCGGGCTTTCCGCTCCGCCCGCGACCATCACATCGGCATCGCCGAGCATGATCAGACGCGCGGCATCGCCAATGGCATGCGCGCCGGTCGAACAGGCGGTGACGACCGCATGGTTCGGGCCCTTGAAGCCGAAGCGGATCGAGACCTGCCCCGAGACGAGGTTGATCAGCGCGCCCGGGATGAAGAACGGGCTGACGCGGCGGACACCCTTTTCCTTGATCAGAACGGCGGTATCGGCAATCGAGCTGAGTCCCCCGATCCCCGAACCGATCATCACGCCAGTGCGCAGACGGCTCTCTTCGTCCTCGGGCTCCCAGCCCGCATCCTTCACCGCCTGCGTCGCCGCCGTCATCCCGTAGAGGATGAAATCGTCGACCTTGCGCTGCTCTTTCGGCTCCATCCAGTCATCGGCATTGAACGTGCCGTCGGACCCGTCGCCCAGCGGAATCTCGCAGGCGTATTTCGTGGTCACATTGGACGCATCGAAGCGCGAGATCGTCCCCGCCCCCGACTGACCCGCGATGAGCCGCGACCAGGTCTCTTCGACCCCGCAAGCCAGCGGCGTGACCATCCCCAGACCCGTGACTACTACCCGACGCATGCCCGACCTCTTTCTCAGCCAAATATCTTGGCAGACCTGATACACGGGGGCGCGCAAAGGCGCAATCATAACCCATTGCGACAGGCGGGTTACCGTTCAGGACGGACGGCGCGTGAGGGGGCTAGCGTTGCGGGGCGCGAACCGGTTCAGTCTGGCGTGCCGGGAGCGTCGGCACAGCCGTAGGCGCTCGCCCCGTGCTCAGCGGCGGCAGCGTCAGCGCGGTGCAGCGCATCTGAGTGGTGGGCGGCGCCAGCAGCACCCGGTCGCGCCCGCCATTCTTCGCCGCGTAGAGCGCCCCGTCGGCGCGCGCATAGAGGCTCCGCAGTTCCTCGCCGCGCTCCCATTCGGCCACCCCGATCGAGACAGTGACCTGCAGCACCGCGCCGTTCTGCTCCTCGAAACGCAGCCCCGCCACACAGGCGCGCAACCGCTCCGCCACTTCGAGCGCCTCGACCAGCCCCGCCCCCGGCAGGATCACCGCGAACTCCTCGCCGCCGACCCGCGCCATCGTATCCTCCAGCCGCAGCTGCGCCCGCATCGCCCGCGCTGTCCGGCGGAGAACGCGATCGCCCAGAGAATGCCCGCCCAGATCGTTGATCTGCTTGAAATGGTCGAGGTCGATCATCAGCGCCGTGAAAGGCACCTGCTCGCGCATTCCTTGCGCGAAATACTGCGCGAAACGCCGCCCGAGCATCTCCCGGTTGAACAGCCCCGTCAGCCCGTCGCGCATCGCCCGGTTCACCAGTTCCCGCTCGGCCTTGCGCCGCGCATGATCCACCCGCTCCAGCGAGACCGCCATCAGGATGATCAGCCCGATATTCACCCCCACGATGGTCGCGACCAGCAACAGCAGCTCCGCGCGCACCTGACTCCCCTGATCGTTGAGCAGGTAGAACGTGCCCAGCAGGAAGGGCGCGACGACCCCCAGAAGCATCTGCGCCCGTGCCTGCCGCCCCGAGGCATGCTCGTTGAGCAGCACCCGCATCACCCCACGATCGCTGCGGCAGATGAGCCCCGCATAGGCGAGACACATGATCGCCAGCGCCGCCCCGATCGACACGCCCTCCGCCAGCCGACTGGTCGCGATACTGTGCGACAGCAGGTACATCAACGCTCCGCCGAACACCGTCAGATAGGCAACCGTTCCAAACAGATAAGCGCCCGCCTCCAGCGCGAAGAACCCCGCCGCGGTGATCCCCAGTAGCGCGGCCGCGCTCCCCCCGATCGCCCCCGCTGAGCTCAGGTCATAGACCTCCGCAACGCTCCAGAACAGGCACAGGAGCAGCGTTCCCGCCGCCAGCCCGCGCGCCACATTCGGCGCCTCGCGCCGGAACGCGATCGCCCCCGCCATCGCCAGAATGGCCAGCGCCGTCCACGCGCCCATCGCGTTCCACGACGTGAGCGCGCGACCGACCATGTCCTCGCCCGACAGAGCGGTGGCTACCTGCGCCAGCATAGCCAACCCCGCAAGCGCTGCGGCGAAAACCAAAAGAGGACGGATCAGAACCCGGGCCCGGCGAAACACAGACATAACGAGACCTCAACTGCGCGGGCAGAAGGACGTTTTGCATTAGGCACCCGCGTCCTCTCTATCAGGACGCTGAATTCGTTAACGAAGGGTTAACATTCACGCGGGCGCTATTGCACTTTCGGTCAAGTATTTGCGAATTGCACAAATTTTTCATTCGGATAGCGCATCAACACCTCATGCCGTGGCGGCCCGTGTCCCAGCGTGGAATGGACCAACGCCACCTGCTCGGGCGCGAAGGCCGGCAGCTTCACAGCGCCTTGCGCCGCCATGAATCGCCCCAGCCGCAGCAACTCCCCCGGGCTCGCGCGCTTGCCGAACCGCGCCAGCGTCACATGCGGACGAAACCGGCGCCGCGGCAGGTCGATCTCCGCCATCCGCGCAGCGCCCATCACCGCACGATGCCAGCGTGCAAGGTTGGCATCGGCCTGCACGCCCAGCACCAGCGCCTCCGGACGCGCGGCACTGCCGAAAATCTCCAGCCCCGCCAGCACCACCTCCGGCCCGGGCGCCCAGTCGACCACCCGCAGCCCCTCGTCCAGCGCCTCGAGCTGGCCTGCGTCGATCTCGTCGAGAAAGGCCAGCGTCATGTGCAGGTTCTCGGGCTGCACAATCCGGCCCGCGCCCAGAGCCTGCTGCAACCGCTCGATGGCCTCGATATGCGCCTCGGGCAGCTCGATCGCGACGAAACTCCGCATCTTCCCTCCCCCGAACGCAGGCGCGCGCTTTGCGCAAAAGAAAAGCGGCGCTCCGGTTCCCCGAAGCGCCGCCCTTAACTCTCTCTCAG
This sequence comes from Thioclava sp. ES.031, assembly GCF_002563775.1. NCBI lineage: Bacteria > Pseudomonadati > Pseudomonadota > Alphaproteobacteria > Rhodobacterales > Paracoccaceae > Thioclava > Thioclava sp. ES.031. The sequence continues at coordinate 2,284,635 of NZ_PDJO01000001.1, forward strand.
CGTCAGCCGTAAAAGGCTTACTGCGCTTCCGAGATGAATTTCACCGCATCGCCGACGGTCTGAATGTTCTCGGCGGCGTCATCGGGGATCTCGATGCCGAACTCTTCTTCGAAGGCCATGACCAGCTCGACCGTGTCGAGGCTGTCCGCACCGAGGTCGTCGATGAACGAGGCGCTCTCAGTGACCTTGTCCTCTTCCACGCCGAGATGCTCCACGACGATCTTCTTCACGCGATCAGCGATGTCGCTCATGTCAATTCCTCAAAGTTTATAGGGCGTAGCCCGTTCATGCTTGCTCGATTACGAGCGTCTCAACCCGCGCGCCCCGGGTCAACCCGAAGACCGCAATTCAGAGCTGTGGCGACCCGCCAAGCTCATCTGCTGCGCTCTTAGCGATTGCGATGCGCCATGGCAAGACGTTTCTCTAGCCTAGCAAACGCCTTAGTGCCGTTGGGTCACAAAGCTGTGTCACGCCAGCCGCAGTCAGAATTTGACCGGCATTGCGCTCAGGCCATTGTCCCGCCGCCATTGACGTGCAGCACCGCACCGGTGACGTAGCCCGCCTCGGGACTCGCGATGTAGCGCACCGCAGCCGCGATCTCTTCCGGCGTGCCCATGCGCCCGGCCGGGATACCCGACAGGATCGCGTCTTTCTGAGCATCGGTGAGCTTTTCCGTCATCGGCGTCTCGATGAAGCCCGGCGCGACGCAGTTCACCGTCACGCCGCGCGTCGCAACTTCCTGTGCGAGCGATTTCGATGCGCCGACGAGACCCGCCTTGGCCGCGGCATAGTTCACCTGACCGGGATTGCCGGTCTGCCCGACAACGGAGGTGATGTTGATGATCCGGCCCCAGCGCGATTTCATCATCGGGCGGAGAACCGCGCGCATCAGGCGGAACGCCGCCGTCAGGTTCACGTCGATCACCGATTGCCAGTCCTCGTCCGACATCCGCATCGTCAGCTGATCCCGCGTGATGCCGGCATTGTTCACGAGGATGTCGAGACCACCCATCGCCGCGATCGCCGCTTTCGGCAGCGCCTCGACCGATTCCGGATCGCTCAGATTCGCGGGGCAGACATAGGCGCCCTCGCCCAGCTCGGCAGCCAGTGCCTCGAGCGGCTCGACCCGCGTGCCCGACAGTGCCACCGACGCACCGCCCGCATGGAGGGCTCGCGCGATCTCGGCGCCGATTCCGCCCGAAGCCCCGGTGACAAGCGCGCGTTTGCCTTTCAAATCGAACATCATGCTACCTCATATCTAAGTTGGCGCTCTCTTAGCAGCGAATGCGCCGTTAGGGAACTCTAAGTGCCACACGCCATGGTTGCGCTGCCCGTGGGAGCCGCGCATCGCGATCACAAACGCATGAAAAAGCCGACCAATTCGATTTCGAACCGGTCGGCCTGCGCTTCTTCTTGACGGAAATATCCCAGGGGGTCCGGGGGAGGATCCCCCGGCGCAGCCCTCAGCCCTTCAGCGCGGCGATATCCTCCGGCGTGCCGACCGCGCGGCAGGTCACCTCTTTCGCGATCCGGCGGATCATGCCCGACAGCGCCTTGCCCGCGCCGATTTCCCAGATCTCATCGACGCCCTGACCGGCCATCCACGCCACGCTCTCGCGCCAGCGCACCGAGCCCGTGACCTGCTCGACCAGCAGCTCGCGGATCAGGGCCGGGTCGCTCACCGCCTCGGCGCGCACATTGGCGACCAGCGGCACGACCGGCGCCTTGATCTCGACGCCCGCCAGCGCGGCATCCATCGCATCCGCCGCAGGCTGCATCAGCGCGCAGTGGAACGGGGCGGAGACCGGCAGCATCACGGCGCGCTTCGCGCCCGCTTCCTTGGCGAGCACGGTGGCGCGCTCGACCGCCGCCTTGTCGCCCGAGATCACGACCTGGCTCGGATCGTTATCGTTCGCCGCCTGACACACCTCGCCCTGCGCCGCCTCGCCCGCGACTTTCGACGCGGCCTCGAAATCGAGGCCGAGGATCGCGGCCATCGCGCCCACGCCCACCGGCACAGCCGATTGCATCGCATCGCCGCGCACGCGCAGCAGGCGCGCGGTATCGGCCAAGCTCAACGAACCCGCCGCGCAAAGCGCCGAATATTCGCCCAGCGAGTGACCCGCGACATAGGCCGCGTCAGTCACCGCATAGCCTTCGGCCTCCAGCGCGCGCAAAGCCGCGATCGAGGTCGCCATCAGCGCGGGCTGCGCGTTGGCGGTCAGCGTCAACTCGTCCTGCTCGCCTTCCCAGATGAGCGTGCTCAGCTTTTGCCCGAGCGCCTCATCGACCTCTTCGAACACCGCTTTCGACGCGGGGTAGGCGTCGGCCAATGCCTTGCCCATGCCGATGACCTGTGCGCCCTGACCGGGGAATACGAATGCGCGGCTCATGCCTGATCCTCCTGATTGATCTTTGGTTTCCCTTAGCGAGAAGGGCGCGGCGGGGCAAGTTCGCTGCCCCTCTCCCCGCTCAAGCCTTACCGAGGATCCGCGCCGGGTTGCCCGCGACCGTGGCACCCGCAGGCACGTCGCGCGTCACCACCGCACCCGCGCCGATGATCGCGCCATCGCCCACCGTGACACCGGGCAGGATGATCGCGCCGCCGCCGATCCAGACATCTTCGCCGATCCGTACGGGCCGTCCGAATTCCAGCCCCGTCCGGCGGCTCTCGAGATCGCGCGGATGATCGGCGGTCAGGATCTGCACCTTCGGCCCGATCTGCGTCCGATCGCCGATCGTGACCGCGACCACATCGAGAATGACACAGTCGTAATTCAGGAAAACCCCGGCCCCGAGCCGGATATTGCTGCCGTAATCGCAATGAAAGGGCGGGCGGATACGCGCGCCCTGCCCGACTTCGGCGAACAACTCCGACAGCAGCGCATGGCAGTCCTCGGCGCTATGCGCCACGGTGGCGTTGAACCGGTCCATCCATGCGCCCGCACGCGCCACATCGGCTTCGATCTCCGGCCCCTCGGCGCGATACAGCTCGCCCGCCAGCATCTTGTCCTTCTCAGAGCGCATGATCCCTCCCCGTCCCATCGCCGGATGATCCTGCCCCAGCCGCGCGCAAAGAAAAAGGGGCGCTTGATGCGCCCCTTCCCCTCAGTCCAGTTCGAGATGCGCGACCCCGTCAGAGCGCCGCCCGATCGAGCGCCCATCCGCGCCGATGGTCGCGCGCACGCGCCGCCGCATCGAGGAAAAGGCCGGGCTTTCAACCACATCGACCGGCTCGTCCAGCGCGATCTCGATGTCGTAATGGGTCGCGCCCTTGCGGCGCAGCGCATGGACGCGCCCGCTCACCGGATGGCCCAGATAGCGCCCGCGCACCGTATCGCCCAGGGCATAGCCCGGCGCCTCCGTCGCGGGTTCGGCGCGCTTGAGCGCCGCCACCATCGTGTTCCAATCGGCATGACCCGCCGCCTGCGCGGTCAGTTCATAGGCTTTCGACAGCGCAACGGGATTGCCCGCGCGCGCCATCGCATCGGCCAGACGGCGCGCCTGCGCCTTCACGTCTTTCACTGTGTTCATAGTCATCGTCTCGTCTCCACGGGGATAATCCACCGCCTCGGGGCCCGCATTGCCGAAGAGCCCCCGAAAGAATGGAGAGCGATCGTGAACCGGATTTCACCATGGGTCACACCCCGCGGGCGGCAGGCATCCGGCAGCCAAGGCCCGACAGATGGGCGGCGCGGGTGAGTCTGTCAAGGGACGGGGCCTTACCCAACGTCGGGCGATGCGAAAGCGCCATATCTCAGACCCAAAGCGAAAGGGGCGCCCGACCGGACGCCCCTTCCTATCACTGTCCCTCTCCCGTTTAGCAGGAGTAGTAGTACTTGTATTCCACCGGGTGGGGGGTGTGCTCGAACGCGTACACTTCTTCCCACTTCAGTGCGATGTAGCCCTCGATCTGGTCCTTGGTGAACACGTCACCGGCCAGAAGGAAGTCGTGATCGGCTTCGAGCGATTCCAGCGCTTCACGCAGCGAGGCGCAAACGGTCGGGATCGCGGCCAGTTCTTCCGGCGGCAGATCGTAGAGGTCCTTGTCCGAGGACGGGCCCGGGTCGATCTTGTTCTTGATGCCGTCGAGGCCAGCCATCAGCAGAGCCGAGAAGCACAGGTAGGGGTTCGCCGACGGATCGGGGAAACGGGCTTCGACGCGCTTTGCCTTGGGGGATTCAGCCCACGGAATACGGACACAGCCCGAACGGTTACGTGCCGAATACGCGCGCAGAACCGGAGCCTCGAAGCCCGGGATCAGACGCTTGTAGGAGTTGGTCGACGGGTTGGTGAAGGCGTTGAGCGTCTTCGCGTGCTTCAGGATACCGCCGATGAAGTACAGCGCTTCCTGCGACAGGTCGGCGTATTTGTCGCCTGCGAAGAGCGGCTTGCCGTCTTTCCAGATCGACATGTTCACGTGCATGCCGGTGCCGTTGTCGCCCGCGATCGGCTTCGGCATGAAGGTCGCCGATTTGCCATAGGCGTGCGCCACGTTGTGGATCACGTATTTGTACTTCTGGATGTCGTCGGCCTGCTTGGTCAGCGTCCCGAAGATCAGGCCCAGCTCGTGCTGGCACGAGGCCACTTCGTGGTGGTGCTTGTCGACCTTCATGCCCATGCGCTTCATGGTCGAGAGCATTTCCGAACGCAGGTCCTGCGCGTCATCCACCGGGTTGACCGGGAAGTAGCCGCCCTTGACGCCCGGACGATGGCCCATGTTGCCCATCTCGTAATCGGTGTCGGTGTTCCAGGCCGCGTCGAGCGCGTCGACCTCGTAGGAGACCTTGTTCATCGAGACCGAGAACTTCACGTCGTCGAAGAGGAAGAATTCCGCTTCCGGACCGAAGAAGGCCGAGTCACCGATGCCCGAGGCGACGAGATAGGCTTCGGCCTTCTCGGCGGTGCCGCGCGGGTCGCGGGCATAGGGTTCGCCGGTGTCGGGCTCGACCACGGTGCAGTGCACGCACATGGTTTTCTCGGCGTAGAAGGGGTCGATATAGACCGAGGACGCGTCCGGGATCAGTTTCATGTCGGACTGATCGATCGACTTCCAGCCCGCGATCGAGGAGCCGTCGAACATGAAGCCTTCTTCGAAGAAATCTTCGTCGACCTCGGTATGCATCAGCGTCACGTGCTGCAGCTTGCCGCGCGGATCGGTGAAGCGAACGTCGACGTATTCGACGTCTTCGTCCTTCATCAGTTTAAGAGCGTCCTTGATGCTCATGTCACATTACCCTTTCGTTGAGCTTGGGTTATCCCCGGACCCGCAACGGGGCCCGTCGGGAATGGCGGAAGTTACAGCGCGTCGTCGCCCGACTCGCCGGTGCGGATACGGATCGCCTGCTCCATCGGAGAGACGAAGATCTTGCCGTCGCCGATCTTCTCGGTGCGCGCGGCGTTCGTGATCGCTTCGATGGCGGCATCGACGAGGTCGTCGGGCAGCACCATCTCGATCTTCACCTTGGGCAGGAAATCCACGACATATTCGGCGCCGCGATAAAGCTCGGTATGGCCTTTCTGGCGTCCGAACCCTTTCACCTCGATCACCGAAAGGCCCTGAATACCAACTTCCTGAAGTGCTTCTTTCACTTCATCGAGTTTGAAGGGCTTGATGATCGCCTCCACCTTTTTCATGCCGCCGACTCCTCCGTCAGGTCTTCGTTCCGACCCCCTCAGACCACTTTCCCAAAGCCCCCGCAATCGGCTAGGCTGGACGGGAGCGGAATGGGGATCGGAATTCCGAAAGCCGCGCCCGCAATTCGTGCAAGTAGCACAAAAAAGCAGCAGTTTGAAAACGATTCCTTTGAAGACCTGAGGACCATGCCCGAAATCCTGACCGCGAGCCAAATGCGCCAATGCGAACGCGCCGAGATCGAGAGCGGCGCGGTGACGGGGCTTGAATTGATGGAGCGCGCCGGAGAAAGCGTCGTCACGGCGATCTTCTCGCGCTGGCCCGATCCGGGGCCCTCGCAGGCGGTGGTGCTGTGCGGTCCGGGCAATAATGGCGGCGACGGCTACGTGATCGCGCGCCTTCTGGCCGAGCGCGGCTGGAACATCGCCTGCTACGCCTATGGCGACCCGACCCGCCTGCCCCCCGATGCACAGACCAATCACGACCGCTGGGCGCAGATCGGCGCGGTCCTGCCCTGGGACGATGCCGCGATCGAGGACCGGATCGACGAGATGGAGGGCGGGCTGGTGATCGACGCGCTGTTCGGCACAGGCCTGACCCGCCCGATGCCCGAGGACACCGCGAAGACATGGCGCGCGATTTCTCCGCGGCTGTTCTCCAACCCGCCGGAGCAGCGCCCGCGCTTTGTCGCGGTCGATATTCCCAGCGGGATTTCCTCCGATAGCGGCCGCAATCTCGGGGGCGCTTTTCCCGCCGATCTGACCGTCAGCTTCCACCGCGCGAAATGCGGCCATTACCTCGACTCCTCGGACGGGCCCGACGCGCCCGGCGGCGGTGCGACGATGCGCGGCCATCTGGTCGTGACCGATATCGGCCTGCCGCAAGATGCGATCCCTGGCGCCGCGCAGCTGATCGACCGCCCGTCGCATTTCCTGATGAAGCGGACGGGGCACAAATACAGCCACGGCCATGCGCTGGTGCTCTCGGGTGGTGCCGGCAAAGGCGGGGCTGCGCGGATGGCGGCGCGGGCGGCGCTGCGGATCGGCGCGGGGCTGGTGACGCTCGCCTGCCCGCCCAAAGCGCTGGCCGAGAATGCCGCCCATCTCGACGCGATCATGCTGAGCGCCCTGCCCGACGCCTATTCCTTGCGCGGGATGCTCGGCGACGAACGTCTCAATGCGCTCTGCCTCGGCCCCGGTCTGGGCATGGCCCGCGCGCAGGAGATGGTGCCGGCCGCGCTTTGGGGCAATCGGGCGACGGTGCTCGATGCCGATGCGCTCAGCGCTTTTGCCGACGATCCGAGCGTGCTTTTCGGCCAGCTTCACGCGACCTGCGTGCTGACCCCGCATCCGGGCGAGTTCAAACGGCTCTTCCCCGATCTGGCCGATAAGCTGTCAGGCGACGACCCGACCTATTCCAAGCTGAATGCCACCCGCGACGCCGCGGCGCGCGCGGGCTGCACGGTGCTGCTCAAAGGGGCCGATACCGCGATTGCGGACCCCGACGGGCGCGTGGCGCTGCATTCGGCAACGCAGGACCGCGCGGCCCCGTGGCTTGCGACCGCAGGCGCGGGCGATGTGCTGGCGGGGTTGATCGCGGGGCTGCTTGCGCGCGGCTTCACCCCCTTCGACGCCGCGACCTCCGCCGCATGGCTCCATGTCGAGGCCGCGCGCCACTTCGGCCCCGGCCTGATCGCCGAAGACCTGCCCGAAGCGGTGCCGCAGGTGCTGCGCGCGCTGATGGCGCAGGACTGAGGCCACCCGGGCGCCCTGCTCTGCGCATCGCTTTTTTCGACCTGCCTCGCGCAAAATTGACATCAATCAATGATACCCCTCACCGCGTCGTGAAAATGAGCACGGGAAACGCAACTTTTGGGGTATTGGCGTGGGACTTTCTTCTTCGGGCGCGCGGTCGGAAATGCGGCGCGCTTTTTCCGGGAGCCGTGGGCTGATCGGCTCGGCTGTTCTGTTCAGCTTTTTCACCAATCTTTTGCTGCTGACCGGGCCGCTTTTCATGCTGCAGGTCTATGACCGGGTAATCGGTTCGCGCTCTGAAGAGACGCTGGTCGCGCTGTTCGGCCTCGTGGTGTTCCTCTACCTGTTCTACACCATTCTGGAATTCGTCCGCGCCCGCGTGATGGCGCGGGTCGGGGCACGGCTTCATGCCAATCTCTCCGACCGGGTCTTCCGCGCCTCGCTGGAGCGCGCAGCGCTCGGGCGCACCGACAAGGGCGCGAGCGCGTTGCAGGACCTCGATGCGGTGAAGACCGTCTTCGCCTCGCCGGTGCTGCTGTCGCTCTTGGACATCCCGTGGACGCCGGTCTTCGCCGCCGCGATCTTCATCTTCCACCCGCTTCTGGGCTGGCTGGCGCTGGCGGGCGGTGCGCTTTTGGTCGTGACCTCGCTGCTCAACCACTGGATCACCCAGACTCGCCTGACCGAGGCGCAGGGCACCTCTTTCGCGGGCAACCAAATCGCGCGGCAGGTCGAGGACGGGGCCGATTACCTCTGGGCGCAGGGCATGGGAGAGACCATGCGCGCGCGCTGGCAGGACACCCAGACCGAGGGCCAGCGCAAGATGCTGCGCGCGGCCGACTGGACCGGCGCGTTCGGCGCCTTCTCCAAAGGCTTCCGGATGCTGCTGCAATCGGCGGTGCTCGCCGTGGGCGCGTGGCTGGTGCTCAATCACGAAATGACGGCGGGCGCGATCATCGCGGGCTCGGTCCTGCTGGGCCGTGCGCTGGCCCCGGTCGAGCAGGTGCTGGGCCAATGGACGCTGCTGCACCGCGCGCGCAACGGCTGGGCCTCGCTGCGGGCGTTTCTGGGCTCCGTGCCCGAACCGCGCCAACCGACCGAACTGCCCGCCCCGACCGGCAATCTCTCGGTGCGCGGCGTCTCGGTCTCGCGCAAGCGCGGCGAACGTCCGATCCTGTTCAATGTCAGCTTCGATGTCGCGCCGGGTGAAGCCATCGGCGTGATCGGCAAGAGCGGCTCGGGCAAGACGACGCTGGCGCGGGCGCTGGTGGGTCTCGTCTCGCCCACCGCGGGCGAGGTGCGCCTCGCCGCCGCCAAGCTCGACCAATACAGCCCCGAGCGGCTGGGCCAGTTCATCGGCTACCTGCCGCAGGTGGTGAAGACCTTCGATGGCACGATCGCCGAGAACATCGCGCAGATGGCGCAATCGCCGGATGCCGAGCGGGTCGTGGCCGCCGCCAAGAAAGCGCATATCCACGAGATCATCCTGCAACTGCCCAAGGGCTATGACACCCAGATCAGCGCGCGCGACGCGCAGCTCTCGGGCGGCCAGCGCCAGCGACTGGGTCTGGCCCGTGCGCTCTACAACGATCCGGTGCTTCTGGTGCTCGACGAGCCGAACTCGGCGCTCGATTCCGAGGGCTCCGAGGCGCTGAACGCCGTGGTGAAGGCGATGACCGAGGAAGGCAAATCGGTCGTGCTGATGACCCACCGCACCAACGCGATCAAAGCCTGCTCGCGCCTCGTGATCCTCGAAAGCGGTCAGATCACCGCGCAGGGGCCACGCGACGAGGTCATCCAGTCGATGATCAAGAACGCGCAGGACGTGCAACGCATTCTGACGATGAGGGCCGAGAAATGAGCAAATCCTCCGATTTCGCAAATAGCCGACTTCTGCTCGCCGCAGGCTTCGGCGCGATCACCCTCCTCGTCGGCGGCATGGGCGCCTGGAGCGTCGGCGCGAAGATCAACGGCGCGGTCGTGTCGCGCGGCGTGGTCAAGGTCGAGAGCGAACGGCAGGTGATCCAGCACCCCGACGGCGGCGTCGTGGGCGAAATCCTCGCCCATAACGGCGATCAGGTGCATGCGGGCGACGTGCTGCTGCGCCTCGACGGGACCTTCCTGCGCTCGGAGCTCGCGATCGTGCAGGCGCAGCTTCTGGAGATCGCGGTGCGCAAGGCCCGGCTGGCCGCCGAGCGCGACGATCTGGCAAAGGTCGATTTCACCGTATTGCCCGACTTCCCGATGCTCGATCCCGAACAGGTCGCCCAGCAACGCGAGGGCCAGAGCAACCTCTTTGCCGCGCGTCAGGCGACGATGGCCAAGAAGATCAACCAGCTGCGCGAACAACAGCAGCAGATCGAAAAGCAGATCGAAGGCGTCGAGGCGCAGCGCGTCTCGCTGATGGAGCAGCTCGACCTCGTGTCGCAGGAGCTGGAGGACAAGCAAAGCCTCTATGAGCGCAAGCTGATGGAAGCCTCGCGCGTCCTCGCCACTCAGCGCGAACACGCCAAGCTGACCGGCGAGATCGGGCGGCTGAACTCGGTCATCGCGGAGGCCCGCGTGCGGATCTCCTCGCTCGAGATCGAGGTGGTGGGCCTGTCCGAAGATCGCCGCGAGGCCGCGATCACCCAGCTGCGCGACCTGCAATATAACGAGATTTCGCTGGTCGAACGCGAGACCACCCTGCGCGAGAAGCTCGCGCGGCTCGACGTGCGCGCGCCGGTCGATGGCGTGGTGTTCGGCTCGCAGGTCTTCGCGCTGCAATCGGTCATCCAGCCCGCCCAGCCGATGATGTTCCTCGTGCCCAGCGATCAGCCGCTTTACGTCTCGGTCCGCGTCGATCCGACGAGCATCGATCAGGTCTATTCCGGCCAGCAGGTCTCGCTGCAATTCTCGACCTTCAATCGCCGCACCACGCCCGCGATCCCGGCCGAGGTGCTGCGGGTCTCGCCCGACGTGCAGACCGACGAGGCGAACCGCGAGACCTATTACGAGGCGACGGTGGAGCCCGACCCGGAAGCGCTGGCCGCCCTGCCCGAGGTCAAGCTGATGCCCGGCATGCCGGTGGAGGCCTTCCTCAAGACCGATGCGCGCACGCCGCTGTCCTACCTGACCCAGCCGTTGACGATCTATTTCAACCGCGCCTTCCGGGGGGAATGAGGGGGCATCTAGCCTACCCTAGGCAGCGTCCCAAACGATCAAGATGAACGGCCCGGCGGATACCTCGCCGGGCCGTTTTCGTGATCGGGGACAGATTGCTGCGCCGAGGCAGCCGAATGAAAAAGGCCCGGCGGATCGCTCCGCCGGGCCTTCCTCCCCCCAGTCAACCAGTTCATCGCCCCGGGATCATTGGGTCGCGATGAACACACCGGGTTCAGGCTGCGGAACGAGATCAATCGTCGTCGTGGTATCGCCCGCGATCGTGTTCACCCCATTGTCGCCGTCGTAGAAATGCCCGGTCATGCCAATGACGGTTGCGTAGGTCGACCCGCCATTATCCAGATCCCCGCTCAGCTGGCCCGCGAACTCCTGCTCGCCCGCCAAGTTGGTCGAGATGGGCACATTCGGCATCGTCATCGAGCCCGAATAGGCCCCGTCTGTCTCATGCTGGAAGTTCGCTGCCGACCCGCTGATCTGCGGCGTGGCCAGATCTGCGGTCAGGGTGAGTTCCCCGATCAACTCGCCGCCATTGGCCGAGCCCGACACATAGCCGGTATAGGTGCCCGAACCATTCGTGGGCAACGTGGTCAGAGCAGTGGCGTTGGGATCAATCGCGCCGGTGTTGGTGTCGATGACACCCGTATCCAGAGCCATCTGCTGCGCCTCGGAGACGAGCGTCGCGTAGTCCCTGACGGCGGGCGTCGAGCTGCTGCTGCCGCCACAGCCTGCGAGACCCGCAATTACGCCAGCCAGAACGAGGTATTTCACTTGGTTTTTCATCATTTTAGTCCTTGTAGTTCAATCAGCTGGCTAGGCTCAGGCCATCAAAGTGTTGTCAGGGATGAAGACGTCAGGTTCGGCGTTGAAGTCCGCCACGTCCACGCCGCGGAGGATCATGTAGTCATCCCCTGCCGTGAGAAGCGTCCCGATCGACCCGTATTCGGACACCGAAACATCGCCTTCGACAAAGCCGGAGAGCTGGATCGAGTCGACGCCGAGGTCGAAGTCGTAGACCATGTCGACATTCGTGCCGTCGGCGAAGACGAACGTGTCCGCGCCGACCCCGCCATAGAGCAGGTCGAACCCTGCCCCGCCGTCGATCGTGTCGTCACCCGACAGGCCGTAGATCGTATCGTTCCCGGCGAGACCGAGGATCTCATCGTCCCCGAGGGTCCCCGTCAGGTGATCGTTGCCGCTGGTGCCTTCGATCGGCGCCTCGGACACCGGCGCATCGCCCGCACCCGGGTTGGCCAGAAGGAAGTCTTCCTCCATGACGAGCCCCTGGCTCGGCCCGAGATCGCCCGCCACGTCGGTCAGCGTCGCGATCAGAACCGGGTCGGCGCCGGCTTCAGCCCCATCCGTGTCGAGGTAGATTTCAAGATTGGTCCCGTTCACCACTTGCGAGATGTTGTCGGCGAAATTCGTGTCCGAGACGCCCAGACCGATCAGGCCGATCGCATCGGTGCCGACTTCGAAATCGCTGATGGTGCTTGCGGTCAGCGGCACGCCCTCCACCGAGGAGCCGTAGCTGAGCACGAAGAGATCGGTGCCCGCGCCGCCCGTGAAGGCGTTCGAACCGATCCCGACAAGGAAATCATTCCCGTCCGTGCCGACGACATCGGCCTCGACCGCGTAGGGCGTGACCAGCTCATAATCCATCAGCAGCTCGGCGCTGTAGACCGTCGCGGGTTTGATATCGCCCTTGATATAGACCGCCATATCGAAGCCGTCGGAATAGTTCATCCCGTTGACCGAGACATCGCCGGGCTTGTCCTGCCAACCCGCGCTAACCGAGAGCGGCTGGGCGGGATAGCCCCAGTCGAGCAGGTTCAGAACCGTCTGGGTCTCTGCGCCGACCTCGTATTTCACCTCGTCATTGGTGGGCGGCGGCTGGTCGCTCGGATCGTCGGGAATAACCACCGAGGGCAGATCCTGGCCATATTTGTCGGGCTGCAGACGCCAGCGCGGGCCGCTATCGGCATATTCCGTGCCATCCTCGTTCAGGACCGGCTCGAAAGGCTCGCGATCCATCGTGGTGTACCACGCATTGGTGAAGCCCTCGGCCCCGTCTTCCGCGCCAATCGCCGCAAGATCGCTCGCATCCCATTGATCGGCGAGATACTCATCGCGCAGGATCGTGTCTGCGGGATAAAGCGTGCCGTCACCCGCGTAATAGGCATCCGTCGTCAGCCAGACCTCGCGCGGCCCAAGCCCATCGTCGTTATAGGCCGGATCAATGTAATAGGTCGGCAACGTGCCGATCGCGGCCTCGTTCTCGAAATCTTCGGGGCGCACCTGATCGTTGGGGTTGTTGGTGATCGTGTGGTGCACGACCAGCTCAGCCTCGGTCACGTGGTAGATGTTGCGCAGCGAGGTATAGGGGTTGTACTCGCTCCACTCGTCGGGCAGGTCCATCGTCGCTTCAAGACGCACATCATTGGGCTTCTTGATCGTGTTACCCCAGCGATAGAGCAGCTTGCCGTCATCCTTCACCGTCACCGAATAATCGCTGCTGACCGCGATATTTTCGGTGATCTCGGTCTCGTTGGGGGCGAGAACATCCTTGATGTCGATGACACCATCGCCGTTTTTGTCGCCCTCCATGTTAGGCAGCGCTTCAAGTTCGGTGATCACATCGGAGACCAGCCTGCCGTTCAGCGCCGCATCGCTGCTGCTGACAACCCGAAGCTCGTCGTCGAGCGGATAGAGCGCGTCTGGATCCCCGGGGAATTTCTGATCCGACAGGATGTTCTGCATCACGACGTAATGCTCGGTCGAGGCCTTCACCGTGTTGCCGCCCAGACCCGCGAGCCACGTACCGTAGAGCGCCGGCGTCTTGAACGTGTCGGTCGGCGCGTCGGAGATCACGAGGCCAAGCTGATTACCCTCGCCGTCGTAGACATCGCCAGCCCAGCCTTCGGCATAGTCAGGATTTTCGGGATCGATGACCTTTTGGGTCGCGTCTTGGAAATCGGCGACGTTATAACCGAACTCGCTCTCGATCGGATAGAGCGTCACTCCTTCCTTGGTTTCCTTCGTACCATTCGTTCCGGTTGTATCGAAGTAAGCCAGCGGATCCTCCGCCGCGCCGACCGTCATCCCGTCGAAGGTCACCGTAATATCCGCCGTGCTGAAAACATGCGACGAGCGGAACATCGGATCTGTGTTCAGCGGCTCGTCCCAGTCGTCGACATTGCTTGGGTCAATCTGTGTCGCCATGTCTGCGTCCCCTTTTTGCATATGAGCGAACCGACGAACCCTCAGGCACTTGCCTGCCCCTCATCCGTCACGGCCCCGCGTTCAGTGGCGTCCGGTCAGGAAAATGAGGCCTATCGACCTAATTTCGCTGCGAAATTACCGTTCACCGTGAGTCACATTCATGTGAATGCCTCGTGATTCGCATTGATATGTGTCAATGAAACCCTAAGCAGTCCGGCGACGTGATTTCTCGGTCGCAGAAGTGGCATCTTCGCAGGGGAAAAGACCTCTCGCGCCGGCGCGAAAGGTCAGAAATTCGACCGCAGCCCAAGCCGGAGCTTCACCTGCGAGCTGTCGTAGAAATCGACATTGGAGCGGGTCTCCTCCCCCTCCAGTCGCAGCGTGGGCGAGATGCCGTAGAATTCGAGCTTCGGGAACCCGAATTGCAGCGCCAGCCGCCCGCGCGTGTCGTAACGCGCCCCCGGCCCGTAGAGCGTCGCATCATAGTCGCGCCGCTCCAGTTCCAGCGCCGCGCCGACCGTGACGGTGCCGGCAAGCCGTTTGGCGAAATCGTAGGACACGCCCGCCAGCACCGCCTGATGATCGATCTCGACCGCCTCGGAGGAGGCATCGCGCAGGGCGAAGGACAGGCCCAACCGATCGCCCGACCGGAGCTGCCGTCGATGGCTCAGGCTCGTGGTGATGATCGTCGCCGAATTGCGGAAACTGTCGAGGCGCAACTGCCGCTCGCCCGAAAGCGTCACCTGCGTGAGCGCGCGGCGCGGATCACCCCACTGCGCGCTTCCCGAAAGCCGCAGATAATTGCTCAGGTCGTCGCCGCCATACCAGTTCTTGCCCGCGAGAAGATCGACGCGATAGCGCAGCGGCGCATCGGCCGGGCTGAGCGCCTGCCCCAGCGTCGTCTCGATCGCGCTGAACGCGTAATCCGAGCCGCGCGCATCGGGCACCGTGTCCGTCGCATCGCCCGACAGGATCACTTGTTTGGTATAGATCTGCGCGCCGAAACTGGCGGGCAACTCCCCCAGACCCGCGAATTTGTAGCGCGCCTTCAACGACAGCGAAATCTCATATCCCGACAGCGCCTTGGCATCGGGATTGAGCGTGAAGTCGATGCCGCCGATATCGACGGTATCGGCGAGGCTGCCATTGTTGACATTGCTCGACGCGCCCGCGTCGAAATTCACCGAGAAGCTCCACGGGCTGGCCGCGGAAAGCGCGCGATAATCCCGCACGCTCGCGGCGCGCACGGCGTCGTTCGGCGCCATTTCGATTGCGCGGCGTTGCCAGAGCTGGGCTGCGAGCGGATGACCGAGATCGTAATTCGCCGCCGCCATCTCGACCGCGCTGACGTATTTTTCCTGCTGTGTCCGGGCCTGCGCATTGGCGCGAGTGGCCGCCGCCTTCGCCCCTGCCGGGTCGCCCTGCGCACGAAGGGCCCGCGCCAGCACGACGAGCGCGGCCACATCGTCGGGATTGCGTGCCAGACGTGCGCGCGCCGCAGCCTCCGCGGCGTTCCAATCGCCCGAACGCAGAACCTGCAACAGCGCCGCGTCCGTCATCGCATCGACGACCGGAACCTCTGCGGCCACGGGACCGGATCCGAAAACGCAAAGCAGCAGAGCAATCGCTCCGCCACGCAGAATACGCCGTGCGCGTTGCAACCTGCGCCCGCCGGTATCGAATTCGGTCATCGTCACCCCTTTGACGCCAAGCGACCAGACGAAACGGGCGGCAAGAGGTGAAAGCCCCTCGCCGCCCGTGTCAGGTTACTGCGACGCTTGATCGCGCGAGCGGTCCTGGTCTTGCGTGTGGGTCCCGGTGGTGTCCGTCGACGTACCCGCCGGGGCCATCATCGCTTCGTCGTTCATGTCGGTCGCTGCCGGACCGGTCATCGTTTCGCAGCCAGCCAGAGCCGCAGTCACGCCAAGAATGATAAGCAGGTTTTTCATCTGTCTCTCCTTTGTTGCAGGTTATTTTACCGTGACTATTCAGCGTGATTCTTTGATGCCGATCAACGTGCTAACTGCGCATCACGATTTTTCCTGCGAAATCTTGCGACAGGGCGATGAAAAGACCGGCGAAAACGCGGCTTTTCGGGTTCCACCCCCTCGCATCCCCCTCCGAGCGTGATTAGACTCCTTCACGCGACAGGGAGGCGAAACGCGATGAACGAGCACTCGAAAGCCGGGGAGCCGATAGAGCTTGAAGGCGTCTTGGCGCAGGGCAAATTGCAGCGCCTTCTCAATGCGTTGCCGCCCGATCTTCGCACCGAGATGTTACCCCTTTGGCAAATCATCCGCTTCTCGCCGGGCGATGTGCTGATCGAAGACGGCGAGGTTGCGGACCGGATCGGCTTCGTCACCGACGGCTTTCTCGCCATGTCGAAAACGCTGCAGGACCGGCATCGCCACATCATCGGGCTGATCACGCCATCGGATATGTTCGGACGCGCCTTCAACGGGCCCTCCGGCTACCGGATCGAAGCGCTCAGCGGCGGCGCGGTTCTGACCTGCGACCGGCAGAAATTCGAAGCGATCATCAGCCGCTCGCACGAGGCGGAACGGCTGCTTCTGCTGAGCATCCTCGACGAACTTGATGCCGCGCGCGAATGGGTGATGGTGCTGGGCAGCTCGAAAGTCGTCGAGCGGCTGGCCTCGCTCCTGATCATCCTGAGCCGCCACAAATACCGCACACCCGAAGGCACCGCGCATGAGCCTGTCCAGCTGCGCCTGCATATCCATATCAAGCGGGTCGATATCGCCCATCTGCTGGGCACCTCGCCGGAATCGCTGAGCCGTGCATTCCATCAGCTCGAGCGCAGGGGCGCGATCCGTCTCGTCACCCCCTACGATATCGAGCTTGCGGATCTCGCGGCGCTGATCGACATCTCGGGCAATTCGCTGGAGATGCGCGACGCCTGAGAGCGCTCAGCTTTCCAGAAACTCTTCCAGTCCCTCGGCCAAGGCGTCGAGATCGTTCAGCCGGAACTGTCGGGAATTCAGGATGTCGATCAGCCCGTCCTTCTGGAACTGATGCAGCGACCGGCTGACCGTCTCCTGCGTCGTGGCGATCAGATCGGCGATATCCTGACGCGGCAGCAACATCGTCAACATGCCGCCCCCTTTGGGCAGGGTTTGCCACGGCATGATATTGCGCGAGAGCAGAAGCAGCACGCGCAGCCGGTCGGTGGGCCCGCAGGCCCCGAGAAGCCAACTCAGCCGCCGCGCCTTGTGGATCCAGCTTTCCGCCTGATGACACAGCGCCCGGCGCAATTCGGGCTCCTGATCGATCAGCTGCGTGAAACGCGCCGACTCGAACAGACAAAGATCCGTGTCGATCACCGCCTCGATCGCGGTGTCGCGCGTTCCGTTGATAATCTGCCCGACGCTGTCGCCCGGCACGACGAGACCGGTGATCTTGCGTCGCCCCGAGAGCGAATGGCTCTGCATCCGCAACATGCCGCGCTGAACCAGCGCGATATGGTTGCAGGTGACATCTTCCTCGCAAAGCCGGTCATTGGCCGCGCAGGTAATCGTGCGCGCCTGTTCCACGACCCGAGCCAAGGCTCGATCCGAGAGGGATCCGCACACGCCTTGGTTGCGCCCGTTGCAACCTGCGCAATGCAAGATCGCCTCTGCATTTCGCAAAGGTGCCGTCATCGCAATCTCCGAAGGGGTTTACCCACACTCTTCGCAGCAAAACTGCGTACTCGTCCCCTAGTGCGTAATAAGACTATGCAAATGACATATCAGACTGTCAACACATGCGCGTGATAGAGTGCATATATGTCAAATCACTATCGCAGATGTGACGAGACGATGCCTCGCAACCCTCTGAGACTTATGGAAATTGTCAGAAATTCCGCGTGGATCAGGCGTCGACGCTTGCCACTGCGGCGGCCATTTCCACACCGTCGACATAGATCACTTCGGGCGTCTCGAATTCCAGCACGAAGAGCCGCGCGCGGCCTTGGCCCAGCGTGACATAGTGCCCGTCGACGACCGATTGCGCCGGCAGAAGCGCCTCGCGCTTGCCGTAGATCACCTGCACCCGCCAGTCGCGCATCATTAGCTGCGCGCCCTGCGCAATCAGAAGTGGCGCCCCGGGCCGGTCATGGCCAAGCGCGCCGGGCGAGATGCGGATCAGCGCGCCCACATATTCGCCCGCCCGCAACGCCTTGAGCCTGCAGGTCCCGCTGCGCGTCACGATCCGGTCGCCGGGTTCGAGAAACTCGATCGGGATGGCCCCGTCCAGCGTGTAGACCCGCGCCCCGGCGGCGATCCCCGCACTGAGATCCGGCGTGGGCCTGCGCGCCTCGGGCGGCGCTGCGCGCTCGGTCACGACCGGACCGGCCGGGCCCGGCAATGTGTGGCGTGGATTGGATTCGATTATCTGGCGGAGCATGGCCATGCCATCCCCCCGCCCTGGTGCCTGTCCCATGGCGATACCTGCTCTTGCCTACTCGTAACTTTGGCGTCTGACGCGCCTTTGGATAAAGGCTAACCCTCACCATCGCGTTAAGACGAGCAAAATCGCATCTTCCTCTTTCCGAGCCCTCAGGCTGTTGCTATTACGCCCCTGATGCGGGTGTGGCGGAACTGGTAGACGCACCAGATTTAGGTTCTGGCGCCTTTGGCGTGGGGGTTCGAGTCCCTTCACCCGCACCACTCCCCACTTGCGGAATATCACAAGATACCCTCGCCTTATCACGCGAGCGTGCTAATTTCGGATGGCTGCGCGGGCCTGCTACGCCCCCGCTTTGGTGACCGAAAGCGTGGGAGGCGTGATGGTCGAAGGCCCGCAAATGCCGCCCCGGCGGCCTGTCGAAGACGCGCCGGAGTCCCGCTCGCACAGGCCCAATTCCAGCCACGCGCTCAGCCGCGACGCGATTGCGGGTAATCCGAATTTCTTCGCCGCCCAGAAAGTGGTGGCGACGATGCTGCTCGACGTGCAGGCGCAGACGCCGCGGATCGCGCGGCACATGGCCTCGCATCGGCGCTGGCTCGTCAGCCAGACCAGTTTCGCGCTTGCGATGCGGGCGAAGACGGGGTCGGACGCGCCGGAGCTGACGCCGGGCCGGCTTCTTGCGGCGCTGACGCCCCATGTCGAGATCAACCGCAAGACGCTGAGCCAGTATCTGGGCGAGATGGAGGTGCACGGCCTGCTCGCCCCGCCCTCCGAGCCCAAGGGCGACCGGCGGCTGCGGCCCGTCACCACCACGCTCATGGCCGAACAGGGGATGCGGCGCTGGTGCGAGGGGCATCTGCATTGCCTCGATATGCTCGACGGTGGCGCGCGGCTGGCAGCGGCGCGCAACGATCCCGATCTTCCCTTCGCGATGCAGCGGCACATGGTCGAGATCATCCGCGCCGATCCCGAATGGCGCGCGCCGCCGCCCTCGATGGCGCATTTCCTCGGCTCCGACACCGGCGGCATCCTGCTCCATGCGCTGATCCGCATGCTCACCGACCTGCGCGAGACCGACGGGCGCATCTATCTCGAACCGGTCAGCATCGCCGCGCTGGCGGAGCAATTCCTGATCTCAGTCTCGAAGATCAAGCGAATGATCCAGAAGGCCGAAGAGGCGGGCCACCTTGGGTGGGAATTGCCGCGCAGGCGGGGCCGGCTCTGGCTCTCGCCCGATTTCGTGCGCGACCATTTCCGCAGGCAGGCGGTGAAGTTCGAATGCGTCGAGCGCGGCTGGCGCGCCGTCGCGTGAGGACGAGAGAGCGGTTTTCCGGGCGCAACACGGGGCGCAAAGACGCGATCTGTCCGAAAATGACCGCTGAGTTTCAAACACTTCCGGCTTAGAGTGGACCTTCAGGGAGGTCGTGACGTCTTCGCTTGGGCTCCGCAAACAAGGGGGCGGATCCGCCGAAGCGGTGAGAGATCACGACGACGCGCCCGCGCGGCGCAATCCCGGATTCGCGGCCGGGGCGACCATTGTGGGGTGGTGCGTCCCGGCTGCAACTTCCCGCCCGATCCACCGCAGCCGCGCCCCGCACCTTGCGCCGCTTTGTCAGCGCCCGCCCTGCCCGCTCTCGATCCTGTGTTCCCGGCATCTCCTCGCACGCGCCCGCCCGCGCGCGTATTTCACCGCCCGGAGGCCGCCCCGCAGCCCCTTTTCGCCTTGCCACCATGGCTGAGGCTCAATAGAAGGACGCCTGAAATTCGAGAACCGGCCGCGATCCGCGCGGCGCCCAGAGACAAAGGACAAACCATGCAGGTCACCGAGACCCAGAACGACGGCCTCAAGCGCGGCTACGAGATCACCATCACCGCCAAGGAACTCGACGAGAAGGTCACCGCGAAGCTTTCCGAAGCGCAGCCCGAGATCGAGATGAAGGGCTTCCGCAAGGGTAAGGTTCCGATGGCGATGCTGCGCAAGCAATTCGGCCCGCGCATCCTCGGCGAAGCGATGCAGGAATCGGTCGACGGCGCGATGAGCGAGCATTTCGAGAAGACCGGCGACCGCCCCGCGATGCAGCCGAAGATCGAGATGAAGGACGGCGAGAACTGGAAAGAGGGTGACGACGTGATCGTGACCGTCGAGTACGAAGCGCTGCCGGACATCCCGGATGTCGATCTGTCGGGCGTCAAGCTCGAGCGTCTGGTCGTCAAGGCCAACGAGGGCGAAGTGAACGAAGCGCTGGAAAGCCTCGCCGCGACCGCCAAGAACTTCGAGACCAAAGAAGGCAAGGCCGAGAACGGCGATCAGGTCGTGATCGACTTCGAAGGCTTCGTCGACGGTGAAGCGTTCGAAGGCGGCAAGGGCGAAGGCTACCCGCTGGAAATCGGTTCGGGGTCGTTCATCCCGGGCTTCGAAGAGCAGCTGACCGGTGCGAGCGCAGGTGACGACGTCGAAGTGACCGTGACCTTCCCGACCGAATACGGTGCGGAGCATCTCGCGGGCAAGGAAGCGCTGTTCAAGTGCAAGGTCCACGAAGTGAAGGCGCCGAAGGCTGCCGAGATCGACGACGAGATGGCCAAGCAGTTCGGCGCCGAAGACCTCGCCGCGCTGAAAGCGCAGGTCGCAGAGCGTCTGGAAGCTGAATACCAGGGCGCAGCGCGTCAGGTGATGAAGCGCGGCCTGCTCGACCAGCTCGACGATCAGGTGAAGTTCGACCTGCCCCCCTCGCTCGTGGAAGCCGAGGCCAAGCAGATCGCGCACCAGCTCTATCACGAAGAGAACCCGGACGATCACGGCCATGACCATGGCGAGATCGAGACCACCGACGAGCACAACACCCTCGCCGAGCGCCGCGTGCGTCTTGGCCTGCTGCTCGCCGAAATCGGCCGCAAGCAGGAGATCGAGGTCTCCGACGCCGAGATGACCCAGGCGATCATGAACCAGGCACGTCAGTACCCGGGTCAGGAGCGCGCCTTCTTCGAATTCGTGCAGCAGAACCCGCAGATGCAGCAGCAGCTGCGCGCGCCGCTCTTCGAAGACAAAGTCGTCGACTACATCGCTGGCGAAGCCAATGTGGACGACAAGGAAGTCTCCAAGGAAGAGCTGCAGAAAGAGATCGAGAAGCTCGACGAGCTGTGATCTTCGGGCGCTCAGCCCAACAATAGCGAAGGCCGCCTCTCGGGGCGGCCTTTTGCGTTCGTGGATGGGAGGTGGCGCGGGTCGCGCCTACCGCTATTCTCTTTGCGCCTCACTCCGCGGTCGGCACTTTCAGGAATTTCGCGTTCGGGATTAGCGAGGGAAGATCGGTCGCGGTCGCGACCTCGCGCAGCTTCTGGGCCGCGCGATCCACATGCAGGGACGCGGTGCGATCCGCCGCGGGATTGCCGGGCTCGATCCGGTCGTAGATCGCCGTCCGCAGCACCTCGCCCGCCGATGCGAGCCGATCGCGCGCGCCTTCGGGATCGTGCAGATACAAAAGCCCGCCCGTCACGAGGATCGTGTGGGTCAGCGCGAAGTGCAGGATCGAAAACAGCCGCATGGCAGGGCCTCGTCAGGGTTGCTTGCCCGGACAGGATTCCCTGTAAAAACGGCGATTTTGAGGCTCGTTTCGCGCGCCCCGCCGCGCTCAGCGCTTGCGCGCAGGTGCAGGCGCCACCGCATCGGCGGCCACTGCATTGCGTGCGCCCAAGGGACGCGGCGCGCCGACGGCGCTGTCCTGCGCGGTCTGATGTTCGGCCTCGGAATTGATCTCGGCCCCCAGAAGCACCGCCGTCGTCGAGAGCCAGATCCACATCATCAGCACCACTACCGCGCCGATCGAGCCATAGGTGCTCGAGTAATTCGCGAAGTTCGAGGTGTAGAAAGAGAACCCCGCCGAGACGATCAGCAGCAGGATCGACGCCACGATCGCCCCCGGCACCACCCAGATCCAGCGCGGCGCGTTGCGTGCGGGCGCGAAGCGATAGAGCAGCATCAGCATCCCCATCAGCACCAGCGCCATCACCGGCCAGCGCCCCCAGCGCAGCACCGCATCCAGCGCCCCGCCCATCGGGATGTAATCGAGCATCACGGGCAGCACCGCCGCCACGAGGATCAGCGCGCAGACCATGACGATCCCGGTGATCGTCATGCCCAGCCCGAAGGCGTTGAGCCGTACGAAGCTGCGTCGCTCCTTCTCGCCATAGGCCACGTTGAGCGCACCGATCATCGCCTTCGCGCCGCCATTGGCCGACCAGAGCGCCAGAAGGACGCCGAAGATCGAAGCGAGGCCGAGCGCGTTGGAACTGGACCCGATCAGTTGCTCCAATTGGGTGCGGATCAGGCTCAGCGCCTCGGGCGGGATGACGTTCTTGAGCGCATCGAGGTCTTGCAGCATGGTCTGGCGGTCCGCGAAAATGCCGTAGATCGAGACGGTTGCGGTCAGCGCGGGGAAGAGCGCGAGCAATGCGTAGAAGGTGACGCCTGCGGCGACCGCCAGAACCCGGTCCTCGTCGATCTGGCCGTAAGCGCGCTTGGCGATGGCCTTCCAGCCCGCGCGGGGGATCTCGAACGGGCTTTCCGCCTGACGTCCCAGCGCGCGGTCGGCGGGCCGGTCGTAGCGGTCGGTGCGGGTCGCGGGCACATGGCGGGCGCTGCGGCCTTCGGTCGGGCCGTGGATCGCGGCCTGCCGATCGTCCTGATAGCGCCGCCACATGAGATAGACGCCGAAACCCAGAAGCCCCGCCTGCACAAGCCGGTCGCGTCGGCTCGATGCGTCGTCGCGTGGGCCCTGCCCCGATCGTTTCGTCATGCGTGTCCCCTGTTTTCAAAGCCCTGAGGGCCATTTAGGGGCCAACGCCGGATTGCGGCACGCGGTTCCGGGGTCTGCGCCGCGCGTCGGGCACCCACTATGTCATTAGACATATTTCGGCAGAACTGCCCCGACAGGCAAGCATGAAAAAACCGCGCCCCGAAAGGCGCGGTTCTCTATCTTTTCGGCTGAAGAACCGACGTGGCCGATCAGGCCTTGTCTTCTTCTTCGGCTGCCGCCTCGGGGGTGGCAACGGGGCCGCCCTCGTCGTCGTCGGAGGTCGCGCCGCCGATATCGTCGAACAGTTCGGCGATCTCGAATTCGGCTGCAGCCTCTTCCTCGGCCGCCACGTCCTGGATCGACTTGCCCGACGCTTGCAGTTCGGCCTCTTCGGGCGAACGTGCGACGTTGAGCTGGATCTCGGCGACGACTTCGGGGTGCAGGTGCACTTCGACGTCATGCAGGCCGAGAACCTTGATCGGCTGGCGGATGATGACCTGCTTGCGGTCGACCGTGAACCCCTGCTCGGAGGCGATGTTCGCCGCGTCGCGGGTGGTGACCGAACCGTAGAGGTTGCCGCCGTCCGAAGCCGAACGGATCACGACGAAGGTCTCGCCGTCGAGCTTCGACGCCAGAGCTTCGGCTTCTTTCTTGGTTTCGAGGTTGCGTGCCTCGAGCTGGGCCTTGCGCTCTTCGAAAGCTTTGATGTTGCCTTCGTTGGCGCGCAGCGCCTTGCCCTGCGGCAGCAGGTAGTTACGGCCGAAGCCGTCCTTGACGGTGACGACGTCACCCATCTGGCCGAGCTTGGCCACGCGTTCGAGAAGGATCACTTCCATCGGTCGGTCTCCTTATTTCACGGCGTAGGGGAGCAGGGCGAGGAAACGGGCGCGCTTGATCGCGCGGGCCAGTTCACGCTGCTTCTTCGCCGAAACGGCGGTGATGCGGGCGGGGACGATCTTGCCGCGCTCAGAGATGTAGCGCTGCAGAAGACGGGTGTCCTTGTAGTCGATCTTCGGCGCGTTCTCACCCGAGAACGGGCAGACCTTACGACGGCGGAAAAACGGTTTTGCCATGGTGTCTACTCCTGTCTACCGATCAACGGCGCTCGCGACGGTTGTCGCGTTCGTCACGTTTCTGCATCTGGACCGAGGGGCCCTCTTCGTGCGCGTCGACCTTGATGGTCAGGACGCGCATCACGTCGTCATGCAGACGAGCCAGACGCTCCATTTCCTGCACGGCCGCCGACGGGGCGTCGGTGCGCAGGTAGGCGTAGTGGCCCTTGCGGTTCTTGTTGATCTTGTAGGCCATGGTCTTCACGCCCCAGTATTCGGAATCGACGACTTTGCCGCCGTTGTCCGACAGGACCGTGGAGAAATGTTCGACAAGGCCTTCGGCCTGCGCGTTGGACAGATCCTGACGCGCGATGAGGACATGCTCGTAAAGCGGCATGCGAACTCCTGTATTTCGAGGCGGCTTCAAAGTTGGGCGTCTGACACTTCCGCAACCCAACACGAGAGGCTCCGCCGGTTCATAGCAAACGCGGAAGATGCGGCCTTATACGGGATGCGCGTCCGGATGCAAGGAAAAATCAGGGTGCCGAAGGGGCGATTGCGCCCTGCCCTCAAAGGCTCGGCCCAGCTCGACCCGACCCGGTCAGTCGAGCTGACCTGCGGCGAGGATCGGACCGGGCAGCGGGCCATGTTCGCTCGGGCGGGTCTCCTGCACGATCACCACGGCGGGCGCGTCCCCGTCGAGATCGACCGAGAGCGTCACCGGCGCGCGCCCGTCCCATTCGGCGATGCCGGTCAGGCTGGTGACGATGTTCTTGTAGGTCACCGTGCGCCCGGCATTCTCGCCGCGCAGGATGTCGACCGTGGCGGAGGGCTTGTAGCGCACGAGCTGCACCATCGCGGGCGTCTCCAGCTTATCGACCGGGCTCAGCGCGATCTCGTAATGATCGCCCTTCCCCGTGACCTTCAGATCGACCTCGGGATGGGCGTCGCTCTCGCGTGCGATGGCGGCATCGAGCGCCGCTTCCTGCGGCCCGATCAGGGCCTCGCGGCCCGCGATGATCATCTGCGGGGTGTAGACCGTGCGCTCGCCCGCGGCGATCGCGTAGGATTTCTGGCGGGCGGAAAACTCAGGTTTTCCAAAGGGATCCTTCCAGCCGAGGTAGTCCCAGTAATCGACATGCAGCGCCAGCGCGATCACATCGTCCCGATCCGTGAGCTCCTTCAAGAGCGCATCCGCCGGCGGGCAGGACGAGCAGCCCTGCGAGGTATAAAGCTCGACCACGACCGGGTCGTGTTCGCCTTCGGTGTCGGGATCGGGCGCCACGGGGTTCGGCTTCGCGGGGGTGTCGGATTTCTCGGAGGCCATCTGGTCGAGAAGCGCTTCGGACGCATTGAGACGCATCCCGGGCGGCGCGTCGGCTGCCCCTTGGGCAGACGCAAATTCCGCAAAGCTTACCAGCCCTGCGGCGAAAGCAGCTCCCATCGCGGTCAAACGTCCTGCGCGCACTCGAAAAACACTCCTCACTTCGCCGTCTTTATACCTAGCGTTTCTGCTCTGACCATGCCTAATCAATGTTTTGAGAGATTTCTTTCTGTCCGGGCGCGCGAAACGATATATGTCCAACGTATAAGGCCCAAGCGCGGTTCAACATGACGCAGGGTCGCTCCAGTCGCGCGTTTTTGTGTGCAATGGTATACTAAAAATGTCCCGACCCTCTTGAACGGATCGCGCGCTTGGGGCAAACACACGCCAGCGACACCCTTAGGACCCTTGAAGGGAGGCCATTCTCATGCCCATCGTTACCGGTAAGGATACCGCGAAGACCCGCCGCGAACTCAGCGTCGGCTCGAAGACCTATGCTTATTACTCGATCCCCGCCGCCACCGAGGCTGGCCTGGGTGATTTCTCGAAGCTGCCCGCCTCGCTGAAGGTGGTTCTGGAGAACCTTCTGCGGTTCGAGGATAACGGCTTCACAATCTCGACCGACGACATCAAAGCCTTCGGCGAATGGGCCGAGCAAGGCGGCAAGAACCCGCGCGAGATCGCCTACCGCCCCGCCCGCGTGCTGATGCAGGACTTCACCGGCGTTCCGGCCGTGGTCGACCTCGCCGCGATGCGTGACGGCATCAAGGGTCTTGGCGGCGACGCACAGAAGATCAACCCGCTCGTGCCCGTCGACCTCGTGATCGACCACTCGGTGATGATCGACGAATTCGGCAACCCGCGCGCGTTCCAGATGAACGTCGACCGCGAATACGAGCGCAACATCGAGCGCTACAAGTTCCTCAAGTGGGGCCAAACCGCGTTCGAGAACTTCCGCGTGGTTCCGCCGGGCACCGGCATCTGCCACCAGGTGAACCTCGAATATCTCGCACAGACCGTCTGGACCGACAAGGATCAGGACGGCACCGAAGTCGCCTACCCCGACACGCTCGTGGGCACCGACAGCCACACCACCATGGTCAACGGCGCGGCCGTTCTCGGCTGGGGTGTGGGCGGTATCGAAGCTGAAGCCGGCATGCTCGGCCAGCCGATCTCGATGCTGATTCCGGAAGTCGTGGGCTTCAAGCTGACCGGCTCCATGGTCGAAGGCACCACCGGCACCGACCTCGTGCTGAAAGTCGTCGAAATGCTCCGCGCCCATGGCGTGGTCGGCAAGTTCGTCGAATTCTACGGCGACGGCCTCGACAACCTGCCGCTGGCTCAGCGCGCGACCATCGCCAACATGGCGCCCGAATACGGCGCGACCTGTGGCTTCTTCCCGGTCGATGACGAGACCCTGCGCTATCTCGAGCAGACGGGCCGCGACAAGGACCGCATCGCGCTGGTCGAAGCCTATGCCAAGGAAAACGGCATGTGGCGCGACGCGGATTACGCGCCGGTCTACTCGTCGACGCTCGAGCTGGACATGAACACCATCGTTCCGGCGATCTCGGGCCCCAAACGCCCGCAGGACTATGTCGCGCTGACCAAAGCCGCCGACGCCTTCGAGAACGTCGTGGCCGACTATCGCGGCATCGACATCTCGGAAGACGCCAAGGACATGGCCGACGAAGGCCCGATCGCAACCAAGTCGGTCACCATCGGCAAGACCGCCAAGGTCGAAGGCGAGGATTACGAGCTGCGCGACGGCTCGGTGGTGATCGCCTCGATCACGTCCTGCACCAACACCTCGAACCCCTACGTGCTGATCGGCGCGGGTCTCGTGGCGCGCAAGGCGCGCGAACTGGGCCTGAACCGCAAGCCCTGGGTGAAGACCTCGCTGGCCCCTGGCTCGCAGGTCGTGTCGGAATATCTGGAAGCCGCTGGCCTTCAGGAAGACCTCGACGCGGTGGGCTTCAACCTCGTGGGTTACGGCTGCACCACCTGTATCGGTAACTCGGGTCCGCTCCAGCCGGAAATCTCGAAGGCGATCAACGACAACGACCTGATCGCGACCTCGGTGCTCTCGGGCAACCGGAACTTCGAAGGCCGGATCTCGCCCGACGTGCGCGCCAACTACCTCGCGTCCCCGCCCCTCGTGGTGGCCTACGCGCTGGCCGGCGACATGAACATCGACCTGTCGAGCGACCCGATCGCGCAGACGCCGGACGGCAAGGACGTCTACCTGAAAGACATCTGGCCCTCGGACAAAGAGATCGCCGATCTCGTCGAGAAGGTCGTCACCCGCGAGAAGTTCATCGAGAAATACGCCGACGTCTTCAAAGGCGACGAGAAGTGGCAGGGCGTGGAAGTCGAAGGCGGCGAAACTTATGACTGGCCGCCGCAGTCGACCTACATCCAGAACCCGCCCTACTTCAAAGGCATGTCGCCGGAAGCTGGCACGATCTCGAACATCAAGGACGCGGGCATCCTCGCCGTGCTGGGCGATTTCGTGACCACCGACCACATCTCGCCGGCGGGTTCGTTCAAGCCCGACACCCCGGCCGGGAAATACCTGGTCGAGCGTCAGGTCGCGCCGAAGGACTTCAACAGCTACGGTTCGCGCCGCGGCAACCACGAAGTCATGATGCGCGGCACCTTCGCCAACATCCGCATCAAGAACGAGATGCTGGACGGCGTCGAGGGCGGCTTCACCAAGGGCCCCGACGGCGAGCAGACCTCGATCTTCGACGCGGCGATGGCCTATGAGAAAGCCGGCAAGCCGCTGGTGATCTTCGGTGGCGAGCAATACGGCGCAGGCTCCTCGCGCGACTGGGCGGCGAAGGGCACCAACCTGCTCGGCGTCAAGGCCGTGATCGCGGAGAGCTTCGAGCGTATCCACCGCTCCAACCTCGTCGGCTTCGGCGTGATCCCCTTCGAGTTCACCGAAGGCCAGACCCGCAAGGATCTGAACCTGACCGGTGAGGAAGAGGTCTCGATCGAAGGTCTCGAAGGCGAAATCAAGCCGCAGTCGATCGTGCCCTGCACCATCACCTACAAGGACGGCACCACGAAGGAGATCAAGCTCAAGAGCCGGATCGATACCGCGGTGGAGATCGAATACCTCAAGAACGGCGGCGTGCTGCACTACGTGCTGCGCAACCTCGCCAAAGCCTGAGGCTGACGGTCACGAGATTGGAGAAGGCCCCGCGAGCGCGGGGCCTTTTTCGTTGCGGGTCAGCCGATTGCGAGCCGCCCGGGCGGCCAGCCCGGGCCGCGCCCGACCTCCCCCCGGGAGGGCGCGACTGCACTGCACCACTGAGACTAGGCCGTCGGGGCGATGGAGAAATAAAGTTCCCTCGCCCACATCTCGCGAGCGCCCACCCGAGGTCGGGCGCGGCCCTCAGCGCGCGATTCCCGCCATTCGCCCGGCCTGTGCTATACTCGGCCTCTCACAAGGGAGGACGACGCGATGAACAGACGCGAGATGTTGGCCCTGACAGTCGGGGCGATGACAGTGGGAGGTGCGTTGGGAGGCGTGCGGCCCGTGCAGGCCGAGGCGGTGATGGGCGATGGCGGGCTCTATCAGCAGCCCTTCTTCCACGAAGGCTTTCTCGATCTGGGAGAGGATCTTCAGGAGGCCGCCGATCAGGGCAAGGGGCTTCTGGTGCTCTTCGAGCAGCGCGGCTGCCCCTATTGCCGCGAGATGCATCTGGTGAATTTCGCCAAGCCCGAAATCACCGGGCTGATCGAGAAGAGCTACATGGTCGTGCAGCTCGATCTCTGGGGTGCGCGCGAGGTCACCGATTTCGACGGCGAGGCGCTGGAGGAACGCGCGCTGGCGCAGAAATGGGCGGTGAACTTCACGCCGACGCAGGTGCTGATCCCGGCCGCGAGCGCAGGGGCGCAATCCGTGCGCGAGGCCGAAGCCTTCAGAATGCCGGGCTATTTCAAGCCCTTCCACCATCTGTCAGGGCTCGAATACGTGGCCAGCGGCGCTTATGCCGATCAGCCATTCCAGCGCTTCTTGCAGGACAAGTTCTCGGAACTCAGCGCGAAGGGCATCGACCCGGACGTCTGGTAAGGCCCAAATGAAAACGGCCCGCGCGATTGCACGGGCCGTCTCAAACCGTCACACGGGCTCAGCTTACGCGAGCGCGAGGTTACCTGCCGACTGGCGGCCGTCACGGCCGGTTTCCAGATCGTAGGTCACTTTCTGACCGTCATCGAGACGCTGGATGCCAGCGCGCTCAACGGCGGAGATGTGAAGGAAGATGTCTTTGCCGCCATCGTTCGGTGCGATGAAGCCATAACCCTTGGTGCTATTGAACCATTTCACGGTGCCTTCGGCCATCGTGAGTCTCCTATTAAATTATGCTGCCTGCGAAATGCGTCAGCTCGGCGTAGTCAGTTCTTGAAAGCAAACTGAAGCCGTAAGGAGACAGTGCATCTGGGAATCAAACGTAGCGAGAGAAGACATAAGGCGAACGGGCCCTAATTGCAATGATCAAAGCATCTGAGGGGGTTGCACGGCGCCGCGATCGACGCAATTCGGCGCCCTCCCGCCGGGCTGTGAAAACATGCAAAAAATATACGAGATTTCGGACCTTTGCCCGCCTCGCCCGCGTTACCTCCAATGAACAGGCGAGATCTTCGACCACTGAAGACGCAGGAGGACCCTCATGACAGCAGCCCCGCTCGGCCCCGGCCAGCTCAACGCAATCGACCATGGCGGCTCGGGTCGGCCCGTGGTCCTGATCCACGGCTGGCCGCTCTCGGGCAAGGCGTGGGAAAAGCAAGTCCCCGCCCTGATCGCTGCCGGTCACCGCGTCATCACCTATGATCGTCGCGGCTTCGGTCTCGCCGAAAAACCCACCGAAGGCTTCGATTACGACACGCTCGCCGCCGATCTCGATGCGATCCTCACCGCGATGGATCTGCATGACGTGACGCTTGTGGGCTTCTCGATGGGCGGCGGCGAGGTCGCGCGCTACATCCGCAACCACGGCGAGGACCGGCTGCGCGCCGCCGTCTTCGCCTCCGCCGTGACGCCCTGCCTGATGCAGAGCGAGAACAATCCCGACGGCCCACTGACCAAGGAGGCCGCAGCCGAGATGGAACAGGGGCTGCGCGACGGGCGCGATGCGTTCTTCCCGCAATTCGTCGAGAGTTTCTATAGCGTCGATGGCGATCTCAAGGCCTCTGCCGAGGACTGCGAACAGGCGGTGACTCTGTGCCACCAGTCCGACCAGAGCGCAGCGCTTGGCTGCATGGAGGCGTTCGGCACCACCGATTTTCGCGAGGATCTGGAGGCGGTGCGCGTGCCCGTTCTGGTGATCCACGGCGACAGCGACGCGATCGTGCCGCTCGAAGGCTCCGGCGCGCTGACCTACAAGGCGATCCCCGACAGCCAGCTCTTCATCATCAAGGGCGCGCCACATGGCTGCAACGTGACCCATTCGGATGAGTTCAACATCGCGCTGCTCGAGTTCCTGAAGTAACGCCACCCGCTTTCCCGGCCTGCGATCCCTTGCGGGCCGGATTTCTCTTGCCTACTATGTTCATGCTTTGTTTCCACCTGACCCGCTGCCGAACCGATGACCACGCCCCACCCGTTCCCCCTGCGCGAAGGCCGCACCCATGAGGTCTGCGGCATCGGCGCCACAAGCTTCGCCTGTGCGGTCTGCGCCAGCACCACGGGGCCGATCCTCTGGGTGAACGAACGCCATCGCCGCGAGGGACTCAATCCGCGCGGGCTGGTGAGCTTCTTCGACCCGGCGCGGCTTCTGCTGGCGCGCGGCAAGGATCAGACCGACACGCTCGCGGTGATGGAAGAGGCGCTGCGCGACGGCTCGGTGCCGCTGGTGATCGGGGAATTGCCGCGCGAGATCGGGCTGACGGCCGGGCGGCGGCTGCAACTGGCCGCCAAGGAGGGCCGCGCGACGGGGCTGTGCCTGATCCTGCCCGATGGCGGCTCGAACGCGGCGGAGACGCGCTGGCACGCGATGCCCGTCTACGACAAGCTGCTGCGCGAGGGGGTGGACTCGCCCCGGCTGCGCTGGCGGCAGCTGAAGAACAAATCCGGCCCCTGCCGCGCCTGGGAGGTGGAGTGGAACGCGAAGACCCGCGCGCCCGAGATCCTCTCGGTCAATGACTGCGCACCCTCGAGCGTGCCGGTGTAGACCCGCGGCTCAGAGGTCGAGCTTATCCTCGATCGCGCCGATCTGAGCGACGGGATCGACGGGCCACTGGCTGATATTCTGCAAGCCGCGATCCTCAAGCACCTCGCTGCCCGGATGATCCGCCAGCCACGCCTCGATCTGCGCATCCCGCGCGCGCAGAAGGGCCGCGAATTGCGGACGGTAGAGCGTGACCATTCCGCTCAGCCACAGGTTCACCGCCCAGTTCGGATGCGCCAGTTCGATCGCGAAATGATCGAGCAGCCGGATCATGTCCTCGGCGCGGTAGAGGCATTCATCCGTGACCCAGCGATTGGTGGTAAAAATGCGGATCGCCCGGCCCTTCGCATCCACGCTGATCGCGCCGATATGGACGAAGCGCGCAGCCGTATCCTCGGGGATCTTCGCACCGGGCAGGTCCCACGGCTCCAGCCCCGGAATGATCCCTTCGGGGCGCATGAACAGGTGGAAATGCCCGTTCTCCCCCTCGGCCATCTCGCGCGCGTCATGGGCGTGGTAGAAATAGTGGCAATGCGTCTCGGTATCGAAGACATCGCCCTGCGGATAGCGCGACCAAACAAGGAAATCCCCCTGCCCGCGCAGCACTTCCGAGACGACGCTCATCCCCGATTTCGCCAGCACCGTCTCGCATTCGAGCACGGTCTCGGCCGCGTCATGCATCTCTTCGAGGCGCGCACGCGGCAGCCCCTCGATCCCGGGATTGGCGATGCGCAGCGTGGGCGCGGGCGTCGCCGGGTTGGCGCTGTCGGGTGACATCTCGGAGGGCGTTTCGGGTCGGGTCATCGGTCTCTCCTCATGCGAACGGGGCCAGCCTAGGCGCTGACCCCGTCCTTGTCATCGCGACATCTGCGCTCAGAGCGGCTCCATGCCGAGCATTTCACGCACAGCCGGTTCGCGCGAGGTCTTCAGACCGACCTGACGGCCTTCCTCGATGGCGATCTCGTTCGGCACGCCTTTCGACGCGCGGTAGAGCGCCCACATCGCGCCCACCCGGTTCGAGCTCTCGCAATGCAGCAGGATCGGGTAGTTCGCCGGGTCTTCGACGATCTTCGCGAATTCGGCGACCTGCGCCTCGGTCGGCGCCTTGGTCGGCACGGAGATCTGGATGTAATTCATCCCGGCCTTCTGCACGAGATCGCCCTCGTTCGGCGCACCTTCGTCCGGCTTGAGCAGGCTCACGACGGTCTTGAAGCCGAGCATCTTGAGCATCGGAATGCCCGTCGGGTCGATGAAGCCACCGGTGCCGACATAGGGCGTCGCGCGCAGGTAGTTGTCGACGATCGGGGGCATCTTGTCGCCATAGGGCGCCTGGGTGGCCTTGACGGTGGTGTCATAGGGCCCGCTGGCCATCGGTGCCGCGTCGCTGCCCGCATCCGCAGCCTTGGCCGCCGAGGGCGCGCAGGGGTTCGCCGCAGCCGGTGCGCAAGGGTTGGCGGCCGCCGGAGCGCAGGGGTTGGCCGGCGCACAGGGGTTCGTCACAGCCGGAGCGCAGGGGTTGGTCGCCTGCGCGCTGGAAGTGGCGGGAACGGCGGCGCTCATCGCGACCGCAGTCACCGGCACCATTGCGGCGCGCAGCAGGCTCTTGCGTTTCTTATGCAGTTTCATGGACTTTTTCCTCCCTAGAATTTCGTCCGTATTACAAACCGTTACCCGCGCGCATCTGCCGATGCGGACGTCAGGGCGAACTCGTCGGCCTCGTCATCCGGGGCGCAGACCTCTTCGGCGGTGAACGGACCGCCGCGCGACCGCTCGAGGATCGTGCCGAGGCGGAAGCCCACGGCGGCGATGATGATCAGCGCCAGCAGGATCACCCATTCCGGCAGCCCGAAGAGCTGCGGCAGGGTCTGTGCCGTCGGCCCCTGACCTGCGAGGTAGAAATCCTTGATCGGGTCGAAGACCCACGCGAAGACCGAGGTGCCGAGCACCATGCCGATCGCGAAGACCACCGCGTCGATCCGGCCCGAGGCCACGCCGACCACCGACGTGCCCGGGCAATAGCCGCCCACAGCAAAGCCCGCGCCGATGAAGACACCGCCCAGCAGGATCGCCCAGAAGAAGAGCGTGGGGATGAAGACCGCAGCCGGGCCCATCCAGCCCATCGTCCGCAGCACGTAAAGCCCCACGGCGCAGACGATCACGGCGGTGAACATCACCTTGAAGACCGAGAAGTCGCGCAGGGTGAACTGCCCCGTCAGCTTGCGCGGAGAGCCGAAGCCCGCCGCCTCCAGCGCGTAGCCGAAGAGAATGCCCGACAGGAGGCCCGAGGCTATGCCGCTATCGTAAAGAGGGATGCTCATTGCCAGATCCTCCGCATCATCATCGAGACGGCGAAGCCCGCCGCGAAGAAGCCGATCAGGAAGACGAAGCCCGCCACGGCGAGCGTAGCACTACCCGACAGGCCCAGACCCGAGGTGCAGCCGCGCGCCAGACGCGCGCCGAAGCCCACCAGCGCGCCGCCCAGCAGCGCATAAACGAGGCGATTGCCGCTCGTGGTGCGCGGGCCGCGCTCTACCTTGACCGAAATCCGGCCCGCGCCTTTCGCGCCGAGCCACGCCCCGATCAGGACACCGACCACTTCCCAGGTGATCCAGCTCAGAAGCGGGCTACCCGCCGCCATGAAGGGACCGAAATAGGAATTGTCTGCGGTCGCCTGCGGGGCGACCCAGTCATTGGCCTGTGCCGCGAAGCGGGTCACGAAGCCGGATGCGCCGAGCCCATGCCCGGTCACGACGAAGGTCAACAGCAGAGCCAGGCCGAGCGCGGTGCCGGCGGCGAGCGGTGACCAAAATGCTTTGGGTGCGTCTCTCATGAAAGCCTCCCTTCCTCCCATGATCATATTCATAGGTGATGATACAAATCGCCAAAGCCGTTTCAACTTTTTTCAGCGCCGCGATGCGGCAAATGACATAAACTCGGGAAGCGCCCTGCCCGATCCACCAGAAAAATTACGTAAAGACAAAGCCTTGCCCCAACCCGCCACCGTCTTCACCGCGACGATTGACCGCGACACTCGCTGCCAAACGGCGCAGGAAGGCGCGCCACTCTTTCCCTATTGGAGCTTCACCAAGCCGGTCATCGCGGCGCTCGCGCTGATCCTCGAGGCCGAGGGGCGGCTCGAATTGGACGCGCCGCTCGATCTGCCGGAGCTGCCCGAAGGCTGCACACTCGCCCATCTGCTCGATCACAGCGCGGGCCTGCCCGATTACGGCTCCCTGCCCGCCTATCACGCGGATGTCGCGGCGGGTCGGACGCCCTGGCCGCGCGATCTGCTAGTGACGCGGGTGCTGGCACAGCGTGCGGCTCCCCCACCGGGCGAAGGGTGGAGCTATTCCAACCTCGGCTACATGCTCGCCCGCGAGGTGATCGAAGGCGCGGCGGCGATGGGCCTCGCGGAACTGGTGCAAGAGCGGATCGCGGGGCCGCTGGGGCTGGAGAGTGTCCGGCTCGCCCAAACGCCCGCCGATTTCGCCCCGCTTCACTGGCCCGAGGCGCGCGATTATCACCCCGGCTGGGTCTATCACCGCACGCTGATCGGCACGGCGGGCGATGCCGCGCGGCTGTTGCACGGGCTGGGCGGGCTGCTGCCAGAAGCCGCATTCGCCCGCATGACCGCCTGCCGCGAATTGGGCGGCGCGCTGCCCGACCGCCCCTGGACGCGGCATGGATACGGGCTTGGGCTGATGTGCGGCGACTGGAGCGATTTGCGCGTCTTCGGCCATTCCGGCGCGGGGCCGTTCAGCTCCAACGCCGTCTATCATTGCCCCGAGACAGGCCGCATCGCCGCCGCCTTCACGCATGGCCCCTTCGAGGGCCCGGCCGAACAGGCCGTCTTCAAGCTCGTAGCGGGGCGGTGAGGGCTGCGCCCGACCCTGGGTGGGCGCATGCGCTCCCTAGGTGGATTTCGGTTTATCGCTCCACCTCTCCCTAACCTGCGTTCCCGCGGCTCCGGTGCAGATGCGCCCTCCCGGGGGGAGGGTCGGGCGCGGCCCGGGCTGGCCGCCCGGGCGAAGGCACGGTTTCAGACGCGTTCCGAGACCTCGGGCGCTCCCCTCATCGCAAGCAAGAGACGCCGCCAAAAAGAAAGGCGGCAACCTCCGTCGCCGCCTTTCCCAAGATACCGTGAAATCCGTTCTCACACGCCGCTGTCGAAGGGCTCGAACGCCTCGGCGCGGGCGCGCTTCCAGCGCTTGAGATAGCCGAAGCGGTCGTCATCCTCGCGCAGGAGGAACCCTTCGGGCATGTAGTGATAGATCTCGTCGCCCACTTTGAAATCGCGCTCGCGGTCGCGCACCAGCAGGTGATGCGGCAGGAACTGCCCCGGATGGGTGAGACCCGCGGCCCCCGTCATCTCGGCCAGCGCCTTCATCGTGTTGCGGTGGAAATTGGCCACGCGCTGCGATTTTTCGGGCACCACCAGCGCGCGCTGACGGATCGGGTCCTGCGTCGTCACCCCGGTCGGGCATTTATTCGTGTGGCACGACTGCGCCTGAATGCAGCCGATCGAGAACATGAAGCCGCGCGCCGAGTTCGCCCAATCCGCCCCGATCGCCAGAACCTTGGCGATATGGAAGGCAGTGACGACCTTGCCCGAGGCCCCGATCTTCACCTGATCGCGCAAGCCCGCCCCGCGCAGCGTGTTGTGCACGAAGCTCAAGCCTTCCACGAGCGGGAAGCCCATGTGGTTGGCGAATTCCAGAGGCGCGGCCCCGGTGCCGCCTTCCTTGCCGTCGACCACGATGAAATCGGGGGTGATGCCGGTCTCCAGCATCGCCTTGACGATGCACATGAACTCGCGGCGGTGACCGACGCAGAGCTTGAAGCCCACCGGCTTGCCGCCCGACAGCTCGCGCAGCTGGCCGATGAATTCCATCATCTCCAGCGGGGTCGAGAAGGCCGAATGCGAGGCGGGCGAGATGCAGTCGCGATCCATCGGAATGTCGCGTGCCTCGGCGATCTCGGGGGTGATCTTGGCCGCAGGCAGCATGCCGCCATGGCCCGGTTTCGCGCCCTGGCTCAGCTTCAGCTCGATCATCTTGACCTGAGGGTCCTGCGCGCGCTTGGCGAATTTCTCGGGGTTGAAGCTGCCATCATGGTTGCGGCAGCCGAAATAGCCCGAGCCGACCTCGTAGATCAGATCGCCGCCCTCACGGTGATAGCGCGAAATCCCGCCCTCGCCCGTGTCATGCGCGAACCCGCCCATCTTCGCGCCCTTGTTGAGCGCCGTGATCGCATTGGCCGACAGCGCCCCGAAGGACATTGCCGAGATATTGTAGATCGACGCCTTGTAGGGCTGCTTGCACGCCTCCCCGCCGATCTCGACGCGGAAATCGCTATCCTCGATATGGCGCGGCTTCACCGAATGGGTGATCCACTGATAGCCCGATTCCGAGACGCGGATACGGGTGCCGAAGGGCTTGGCGTCCTCGATATCCTTGGCGCGCTGATAGACGATCGTGCGGGTGGCGCGGGAGAACGGAATGTCTTCGTCGTCCCCCTCGATCAGATATTGGCGGATCTCGGGGCGGATTTCCTCGAAGAAGAACCGCAGATGGCCGAGGATCGGATAGTTCCGGGTGATCGCGTGTTTGGTCTGGATCAGATCGTGGATCCCGACCAGCGTCAGGAAACCGAAGAGGATCGCGGCGACCAGAAACCAATCCGTGAGGATCAAGCCGGAAAGCGCGCCGAGGGTCAGCAGCGCTGACAGGACGAGCGGAGAAAACCGAATAAAACGCGTGAACATGCCCCCTCCCGCGGGGTTTTTTATCGTGTGTTCTTATGCACGCCCACTCTAGCGCGCGCGGGTTCTATGTCGAAGAACAATTACGCCCGCAACCCCGGATCGGGCCCGGATCGCACCAGATCGCGGCCTCCAGCGCGTCGAGCCCGTCCGTTAGCGCTGCAGGCCCGGGTTGGAGGATCAGGGTCGATTTGACCTCGTGCAGCCGGTTTCGCGCAACAGCCGGAACATCCTGCCAGCCTTGCCTTGCGGAAACTTTCTCGGGGCGGAATTTCTTGCCGCACCATGACCCCACGATGACCTCGGGCGCGGCGTTGATCACTTGTTCGGGAGTGACGATGCGATGCTTGGCTTTGCCCTCTCTCGCCAGATCGGCGAAGACGTCGCGCCCGCCCGCGATCTCGATCAGCTCCGACACCCAGCCCACGGCAGAGATCAGCGGTTCGTCCCATTCCTCGAACCAGACGCGCGGACGGTTGGGGCGCGGCTTCGCGGCGATCTCCGCCAGACGCGTCTCGTAACCCGCAGCCAGCAGTTCCGCGCGCTCGGTGCAACCCACCAGCGCGCCCACCGTGCAGATCATGTCGAGGATACCCGCGACCGAGCGCTGGTTGAACGCATGCACGGCGACGCCCTCGCGCACCAGCCCCGCGACGATATCGGCCTGAAGGTCCGAGAAGGTCAGAACGAGGTCCGGCTTCAGCGCGAGGATCTTCGGCAGATCGGCGGAGATGAAGGCCGAGACGCGCGGCTTTTCCTGACGCACCCGTTTTGGCCGCACCGCGTAGCCCGACACGCCGACGATGCGCGCGTCTTCGCCCAGTAGGTAGAGCGTCTCGACCGTTTCCTCGGTCAGGCAGACGATGCGCTCGGCCGGAAATGCCATCAGACCCCCAAGGTGGAAAGTGGTTGAAAAACGGGGCCTTCCGGCGTGATCTTGAAGTGCGCACGGATGTGGAAGACCTCGGCCAGAAGCGTCTCGGTCAGCACCTCGCCGGGCGCACCGTCCGCGACCAGCCGCCCGCGATCCATCACCCAGAGCCGGGTGCAATGGCGCGCGGCCAGCCCCAGATCATGCAGCGAGGTGACCACCGCGCCGCCCGCCTGCGCATGGGCTGTGAAGACCTGCATCGTCGCGATCTGCGCCGCCGGATCGAGCCCTGCGATCGGCTCGTCGGCGAGGATCAGCGGGCTTTCCTGCGCGAGCGCCCGTGCGATCAGCACCCGCGCCTGCTCGCCGCCCGAGAGCTGCGTGGCGGCACGGTCGCGGTAGTTGTCGAGCCCCATCCGGCGCAGCGCCTCCTCCACTGCGGCCGCCCCGCGCGTCGCCTGATCGCGGCCATGCGGCAGCCGCCCCAGCGCCACCAGATCGGCGACCGACAGCCCCCAGGCAATCTCGCGCGCCTGCGGCAGCCACGCCGCCGCCCGCGCCCGCGCCATCGGGTCGAGTGCGGAGAGCGAGCTGTCCCCGCGATGCGACAAGAGCCCCATCGCGCCCCGCAGCAGCGAGGTCTTGCCCGCGCCATTGGGCCCGATCAGCCCGATCACCTCGCCCGGCCCGACCTGCGCCGAGACGCGATCGACCACCGGACATTCGCCACGCAGAACGGTGAGGTTTTCCAGCTCCAGCATCAGCCCTCGCGCCCCATTTTGCGGATCATCGACAGGAAGAACGGCGCGCCGACCAGCGCGGTCAGCACACCCAGTTTCAGGT
Organism: Thioclava sp. ES.031; assembly: GCF_002563775.1. Classification (NCBI taxonomy): domain Bacteria; kingdom Pseudomonadati; phylum Pseudomonadota; class Alphaproteobacteria; order Rhodobacterales; family Paracoccaceae; genus Thioclava; species Thioclava sp. ES.031. The sequence goes on from NZ_PDJO01000001.1 coordinate 2,323,635, forward strand.
CGCGCTCGGGTGCGATCACCCGCGTCGCGATGTCTGCCAGCGTCAGCATCGCCGCCCCGCCAAGCGCCGAAGCCGGAAGCAGCCGCGAGGGCCGCGCGCCCACGGATTTGCGCAACAGATGCGGCACGACGAGGCCGACGAAGCCGATCGCCCCCGCGACAGCCGTGGCCGCACCGACCATCAGCGCCGTGCCGAAGACGATCTGAAGACGCAGACTTTTCAAGGAGATACCCATCGAAGCTGCAGCATCTTCGCCAAGGCTCAGCGCATCCAGCCCCGCGCCCGCGCGCAGCAGGATCAGCGCGCCGACGATCAGGAACGGCAGCGCCAGCGCGACATGGGTCATCGAGCGATCGGCGAGCGAGCCCATCATCCAGAACACGATCTCGGCCGCGGCATAGGGCGAGGGCGCGAGGTTCAGCACCAGCGCGGTCGCCGCCGCCGCCAGCGCGGAGACGGCGATGCCCGCAAGGATCAGCACCAGCGCTCGGCCCTCGCGCCCGGCGAGGATCAGGATCAGCGCGACGGCCACGCCCGCGCCTGCCAATGCGGCCAGCGGCAGGGCCAGAGCGAAGAGCGCGTAAAGCCCGGTCTGGATCGCGATCACCGCGCCAAGCGCCGCCCCCGCGGAGGTGCCAATCAGCCCCGGTTCGGCCAGCGGATTGCGCAGGAAGCCCTGCATCGCGGCGCCCGACAGCCCCAGCGCCGCGCCGACGCCGATCCCGAGGATCGCGCGCGGCAGGCGCAACTCGCGCATCACCAGCCCTGCCGCGCCATCGCCCGAGATCAGCGCGGAGAGGCCGTGAAGCGGCGAAATGCCCGACGGCCCGATCAGCAGCGAGGCTGCGAACAGCACCGCACAAAGGATGGAGAGAAGGATGAGGATCGCACGGTAACTCATTGCGTCAGCTTCTCTTTCTCGATTTTACGCCCGAGCGTCGCCAGCGTCTCCACCGCGCCCAGCATCGCGGGCGCGCCGCAGGTCCAGCTTGCATCGCGCAGGCCCCGCACGACCGGAAGATCGCGCAGCACCGGATGCGCCAGCACCTCTTGCGCGCGGCTCGTGCCGGTGCCGCCTTGCGAGCCGCCGACGACGACCAGATCGGGGCGATCCATCACCAGATCTTCCAGCGGCAACCGCCCGCCCCAGTCGAGCCCCGGCCCGCTGACGACATTCTCAAACCCTGCCATTTCAAGAATTTGCCCTTCAAGGGTCCGCGGCCCGTAGCCATAGCCCGAGGGCCCGATGATCGCAGCTTTCAGCCCCGGCGCGGGTGTCTGGATCGCCGCCAGCCGCGCATCGAAATCCGCGAGCATCTTCGCCGCGCGATCGGGATGGCCGAGCAGCTTGCCCATCGTCTCGATCCGGCCGCGGATCTCGGGCAGCGAGGTGCCGGGCGGCAGTTGCTCGACCCGGATTCCGAGCGTGCGCAACATGCGGATCGTGTCCGGGTTCGACCATGTATCGGCCAGAACGAGATCGGGAAACAGAATCGAAATTTCCTCGGCACGACCGTAGTTTACGGGCAGTTCTTCAGCCTGTTTCCAATGCACAGACATCGACGGATCGGTCGCGAAATGACTGACCGAGACGATCTGCGACGGATCGGCCAGCGCCAGCGCCAACTGATCCGTGCAGAGGTTCATGGACACGACCCGCGCAGGCTCCTCCGCCCATGCGGAGGAGGTCGCCGCCAGAGCGGCGAAAAGGGCGGCGCAAACCGCCCCTTTCAGATCAGAACCGCGCACGCAGCCCCACATAGGCGGCGCGACCCGAGGTGCCGTAGCCCGGCCACAGCTGGTAATCGGTGTCGGTCAGGTTCTCGATGCGCAGATAGGCCTCTTTGTCATTGCCCAGATCGTAGGTCATCTGCGCGTTCAGCAAGCCGTAATCGGGCTGGCTCTGACGATCGGTGACCACGCGCATATCGGCGGCGAGCGTCAGCTTGTCAGTCACCTGCGCGTCGATCCCGGCGGTCAGGGTATGGCGCCCGAAGGCCGAGTTCCACGTCGAGCCGGCAGAGAGCCCGTCGGGGTTCTTCGAGTCCAGATAGGTATAGCCGAGGCTGTAGTTGACCTTGTTGGAGATCGGCCCCTTCAGACCCAGTTCCAGACCCTGCCGCTTGGCGGTGCCCGAGGTCTGGTAATAGCTGAAGGTCGTGTTGCTGTAGTCGATCAGGTCCTTCACCTCGATATGGAACAGCGTCGCGGTCAGCTTATGCGCACCGAAATCACGCTCGACGCCCAGATCGTAGCTCAGCGATTTCTCGGGCTTGAGATCGGGATTGCCCGCATAGCCGTCATAAAGCTCGTAGCCCGACGGCGCGCGGAACCCGTTGCCCACCGAGGCGCGGACGAGGGTCGCGGCATTGGCCTGCCAGGTGACGCCGAGACGGCCCGTGGTGTTGCCGCCGAAATCCGAGTGATCGTCGTGGCGCGCCGAGGCGATCACGTTCACGCCGTCCATCGGCGAGAAGGCATATTCGCCGAAGACGCCCGTATCCGCGGTCAGGACATCGCCCGTGACATAGGTGCCGGTATAGGTTTCCAGCGTGCGATCCGCCCCGAAGGTCAGCCGCCCCGGCCCCAAATCGGTCGAGGCTTTCCAGTCGAGTTTGCGGCGCTTGCCCTCGTAGCCATAGTCATAGACCGGATACCAGCGCGAGGTCGTGTAATAGGTCAGGCCGAGCTCGTGATCGAGCGGACCGGTCGTGAATTCTGCGAAGAGACGCCCGCCCCGCTCCTTGTGGATCGTGTATTCGTTGCTGTCCGTGGGCGGCGAGCTGAAGCCGTTATCGAACTCGCCCCGGTCGTTCTGCGCGAAGCCGTTGAAGCCGATCAGCAGGTTGTCGGAGATGCGCTTCTGCGCGCGCAGGCTGACGCGGTCGGCGCGGTAGCCGTCTTTCTCGGTATTGCCGTTCTTCTTGTCGGCCGCCGAGAAGCCAGCGGTGTAGACTTTCGACAGCTGGATCGCGAGCTCGTCATCGCCCTTCTTCCAGCCGAAGTTATAGGCCGCATTCGCGGTCTGGTAGGAACCGAGCTCAACCTTGACGCTTTGGCTCACGCCATCTTCGGTCGGGCGCGGCGTGTCGAGGTTGATCACACCGGCGACCGCCTGCCCGCCATAGACCGCCGATTGCGAGCCGCGCATGATCTCGACCCGGTCGTAGTTGAACGTGTTGAACCGGCCCAGATCGGGAAGCACCTGCGTCGCGGACGGATCGGAGACGTCGATGCCGTCCACCAGAACCTTCACGTAGTTCTGCGACACGCCGCGAATGGTGAAGCCGGTCTGCGCGCCCATCGGCCCGCGCGACAGGATGCCGACGCCCGGCGATTGCGCGATCAGATTGGCAAGGCGCGTCTCGCCCGACCGCTCCATATCCTTGCGCGACAGCACAGTGACCGCCTGTCCGGTCTTGTCCGCAGAGTGCGGCTCGAGCGCGCCGTAATAGATCACGATCTCATCGAGTTGGTAAGGTTGGCTGTCTTGCGCAAGCGCGGGGCCTGCCAGCGCGGTGGTGAGCATCAGGCCCATGGTCAAACGGGTGCGGATCATATCCAATTCCCTCGTATCGCGACTCTACGGTCGCGTGAACTTCGTATCGTAAGTCTTTGGAAATTTAGAATTTCCGCCGACGGTGAGAATGTCACCACTGACGGAATACCGCCTCCGCTGCGCGCCCCGCACAGGCAGAAAGGATGAGCGCCTCGGCAGGTCTCCTGGCTCGCGGGTCTTGGTTTCGGCTGGCCTTCCCGGGTCGCCCCAGTGGCTCAGTCAGCCGTCACTCGCCGCTCACAGTTGCGGGGGCAGCCCCGGAATGAATGCACGCATCGCACCGGGTTCCCTTTTCATCCGCCAAGGCGGAACCGAAGTGCCCCTGCTGTGCCGCGCGCGCCGCAGTCTGTCAAGAAAATTTCAACTCTCGACGGCGGCTCTGCTGCGCCGGTTGAACCGGATCGAGGACAGCAGCGCCAGCCCGATCAGCCCGGCCCCGATCAGCCCGGTAATTACCTCGGGCACTTCCACCAGCGTCTGCGCGAACATGACGACGGAAAGGATCAGGATCGACCAGAAGGCGCCGTTCTCGAGATAGCGGAATTCGCTCAGCGTGTTGCGCTCCACCAGCATCAGGGTCATCGAGCGCACATACATCGCGCCGATCCCCAGACCGATCGCGATCAGGAACAGGTTCTGGGTCAGCGCGAAGGCCCCGATCACCCCGTCGAAACTGAAAGACGCGTCGAGCACTTCGAGATAGAGGAACGCGCCGAGGCCCGCCTTGGCCGTATCGGCGGCGATATTCGTCCGGTCGAGCACGTGGCTCAGGACTTCGACACCCAGGAAGGTCGCAAGCCCGCAAATGGAGGCGAACATGAAATCGTCCTCGCGCCCTTCCGGCAAGATCCAGGTGAAGACCAGAATGACGAGCAGCACGAGGCCGATCTCGAGCCCGCGGATCGAGGCGAGCGATCGCAACCGGCATTCGAGCGTGCGGATCCAGTCGACCTCCTTGCCCTCGTCGATGAAATAGGTGAGCGCGACCATCATCAGGAAGGCCCCGCCGAAGCCCGCGATCGACAGATGCGCGTCCTCGATGATCTCGGCATATTCCGCCGGATGTTTCGCGGCGAGTTGAACCGCTTCCCACGGCCCGATGCCGGCTGCGACCACGACGATCAGCAGCGGGAACAGGATACGCATCCCGAAGACCGCGATCAGGATGCCCCAGGTCAGGAAGCGACGCTGCCATTTCGGCGTCATCTGGTGCAGCTTGTTGGCGTTGACGATGGCGTTGTCGAAGCTCAGCGAGATTTCCAGCACGGCAAGCACCGCCGTGATCATCAGGAAAGAGACCGCGCCGCCAAGCCCGCCGGTCTGGGTGAACCCCAGCGCGAATGACCCGACCAGCCCCGCAACGGTGACGGCGATGGCCCAGGAAAAATAACGATACATGGTGGTCATGCTGGCTCCGGCTGCATGGGGCCTCACTTAGGCTCCGCCCCCTCTCTTCGCAAGGGAGCGCGCCGTCAGAGTTGATCGCTGTGACCCGGCGAGCGCGGATCGAGGCGGCGGGATACGCGCCGCGAGACGCGGAAGCCGCGCCTCGGATCAGACCCGCTACAGCCCTGCCTCGTCGAGCCAGCCCATGATCCGGGCCTTGTTCACCCCGAGATCGGATCTGCCGTAGACGAGATGGCCACGGATTTGCAGCGTATTGCCCTCGACCCAAAGCGTGGTGACATCGGGAAAGCCCCAGAAGGCGGAGCGGGTGACATAGGCCGCATGCCCCTCATCGACGTTGCCCGCGACGCGCTTGGTGCGCGCGGTGGCGCGGATGATCTTGTCGAGCGCGGCCATCTGCGCCAGCGGGTCGGCCACCTCGCGCGCAGCCTGAAACCCGCCCGTCTCGGGGTGATCGCCGGGCGCTTTCGCCAGACCTTCGATCTTGTAGCGCGCAGGGTCGATCGGGGCGAAGCGCACCCAGCCATCGGCCACGGCCATCACGGCCAGCCCAAGCGCGAGGATCGTCACGGCTCGGCTCATTCCGCGCCCTCCCGCAGCCCCCAACCGGCCAGCGCGATCAGCTCGGTCGCGACATGCGCGCCCGCGATGGCCGTCACGCCGGTCGGATCGTAGGGCGGAGAGACCTCGACCACATCGCCGCCGATCAGGTTGATGCCCTTCAGCCCGCGCAACAACTCTGCCGCCTGCCAGCTGGCCAGACCGCCCCAGACCGGCGTACCGGTGCCAGGCGCGAAGGCCGGGTCCAGCCCGTCGATATCGAAGGTGATGTAGCAGGGCCGCTCGCCCACCACCGCGCGAATGCGTTCCAGCGTGGCCTCTACGCCCTCGCGATGCACCGAAGGCGCATCCACGATCGTCACGCCCAGCGTATCGGGATTGTCGGTGCGGATACCGACCGAGACGGTATTCTCGGCCGTCACGACGCCCGTTTTGATCGCCTTATACAGGAATGTGCCGTGGTCGATCCGGTCCATATCGTCATCGGCCCAGGTGTCGGAATGGGCGTCGAACTGAACGAGCGCGATCTCACCATGGGCAGCAGCGGCCGCACGCAGGATCGGCAGCGTGATGAAATGATCGCCGCCCAGCGTGATCGGCACGACGCCCGCCCCGAAGATCGCGCCCAGATGCGCCTCGATCCGGCCGGGGACCTCCGGCACATTGGCATAGTCGAAGGGCATGTCACCGTAATCGACGATGGCGAGTTCAGAGAACGGGTCGTAGCCCCAGCCATAAGGGGCGTCGAACGCCTGCAGCGTCGAGGCTTCGCGGATCGCACGCGGCCCGAAGCGCGTGCCGGGGCGGTTCGTCACCGCCTGATCGAAGGGGATGCCGGTCACCGCGATCTGCGCACCCGCGAGGTCCTTCGTATAGCGCCGCCGCAGGAAACTGGTGGCCCCGCCGAAGGTGTTCTCGAAGCTCAGGCCACGTGCCTCTGCCCGCGTAAAAGCCTGATCCACTTGGGTTTTCGCATCTTCCAGAGCCATGATCGCCCCTCCTTTTCGCCCGCGAAATCTGCGCCAGCCCTCGCGGGAGGTCAAGCGGCGTGCATCTATGTGGAGAGGGCCGCGCCCGACCTCGGCTGGGCGCTGGACGCGCTCTGTGGCTTGTCGCTTTATCTCGCAAGCCCGAATGACGCGTGGGCCCGCGCTGACATCGCCAACGCGCCCTCCCGGGGGGGAGGGTCGGGCGCGGCCCGGGGCTAGTCGCCCCGGGCGATCTCAGACCTGAACTCCGCCCCCCTCACTCCGGCTGGCAAATCTCTCCGCGCAGGATCGCAAGCCCCGTGCGCCAGACGAGCCCCACGATCACCACGGCAAGGATCGCGAGGAACGCCACCGCCATGCGCAGATGCGGCTCGGAATGGGCGTATTCGGCATGCAGGAAGGTCGCGATGGTCAGCGCCGCGATGGGGAAGCTCAGCGCCCAGAAGCTCATCGCGAAGGGCAGCCGCAGAATGCGCGGCAGTTGCACCGCGACGAGCGCGGCAAAGACATAGGCCAGCGACAGCAGGATATGCGCGAAAGGATCGACGCCCTGCCCGATCCCGGCCCCGGGCACGATCTGCTCGCCGGTCAGGCGCAGCCACGCGATGAAGGCCACCGCGGGCGGTGCGATCAGGATCACCAGTGTCGGCTGAAGCTTGCTCGGCAAGGGATCGTGGAAGATCAGACGGTTGAACACCAGCGTCAGCAGCACGAGCCAGAACAGCATCCCGGCCGAGAAGAACAGCCAGCTGATCTCGATGAAACCGAGCTGCGCGCCCGCCACCGGCACGATCACATTGCCCACCGCCGGGATGAACCATGCCGGGTTCAGCTGCCCGTGCTTGAAACTGCGCGTCCCGATCCAGTTGGTCACGACCGCGAGCGTCATGATCCCCTGCAGGGTCGTGCCCGCCAGCCACAGCAGGAGCGCAAGCGAGGTCGAGACCGTCAGCGCCCCGGTCGCCAGCAGCAACAGCGAAATCGCGACGGTCGGGAAGAAGGCGAGCCGGATCGGGTGATGCCATTCCGCGCTCACGCCCTGCGGGTGCTTCAGCGCCTTGGCGAGATAGAAGACCGAGATCAGCACGAAGACCACGACAGTCACCGCGAAACTCACCTGATAGGGCAACGGCCCGAGCCCGAGCGGCTTGGCTGCCGCGCGCAGGGCCAGCGTGAAGCCCCCGAGCCCCATCGTCGTCGCATAGAAGGTGATCGGAAAATGCTCGAGCCGGCTATGCGCGGCACTCGTTTCAGCCAGACTGCTCATCTTGCCCTCCCCGTGGGAATCGCCGCCCGCGCCCGAAATGGCCGCTCCGCGACGGATCAGATCGCCCGCGCAGCGCCGGATCGACCGGACCGAATGACACGACGGGCAACATCTCTCATTTACTCACGCGCCCGTGTTTGAGGAGTCTGACAAATGGACGCATTCGCCGCGCCGGGTGCCGCGCAGGTCTCCGTCCAGCGGGTATTGATCCCGGCGGATCCCCGCTGGAGCCCGCCTCTCTGTGTGACGAAATTTTTCGAGGAACGTGACATAGGTCAAACCTACGAGGTAAACTTACCTATATCACCGCTTCGTGAGCTGGAGGAGTTACGATGCGTCTGACCACACGAACCAATCTCGCGATGCGCGTGCTGATGTTCTGCGCGGTCAATCCGCATCGAACCGTGCGCAAACACGAGATCGCGGAGGCCTGTAACGCGTCCGAGAACCATCTCGCGCAGGTCATCAACACGCTCGCGCGCGAGAACTTCATCACCACCCTGCGCGGCCGCGCCGGTGGGATGCAGCTTGCCCGCCCGCCCGAAGAGATCGGCGTGGGCAAGGTGCTGCGCGCCTTCGAGGCCGCCCTGCCCTTCGCCGAATGTTTCGACACCGAGACGAACACCTGCCCGCTGCGCGACGCCTGCCTGTTCCGCGATGCGTTGAGCGACGCGCTCGACGCATTCTACGGGACGCTCGACCGCAAGACCCTCGCCGATCTGGTCGACAACAACACCGCGCTGGAGGCGATGCTCAGCCTGCAGGGCCTGCAGTCGCTCTCGATCTGCGCAACCGCACGCGCCGCGGAATAACCGCCGCATAGAGGCCGCGCCGATTGGTCCATATTTCTGACTCATTCCCGTGCACAGCGGTGTTTCCGTTGCGGCAACGTCACAGTTTTATGACACCCGATCACGGCAAAGCGACCAGAATTCAGTTTCGCTTGACCCCCCCTTTCGCCAGCGAGAGCCTGTGGCTACTTGTCGCAGTAACGGGACACTCCCGGCAAAACACGACTCATCACAAGGCTTAGGTCATGCAACAGCAATCGGGCACTCAATCCGGCCAGCAACAGCAAGGCGGCACGAACCGTCCTGGCCAGCAGCAAGGTCAAACGGGTAACACCACCCAACAGAACGGCACGATTTTCGACGATTGGGCGTCGATCTGACGCTCTTCCTCGCGCCGCGATAACAGCGGCGCGCGCAGGCCCCGCGGCCGCAACCCGGCGCGCGCACTGCCTGCAAACCGACATCTCCTTCGCGCTGCTCTTGCGTGGCGCGAAGTCCGCTCTCAAACTGCGATGATCCGCCAAGCCGTCGCGCTGCAAACGCGTCGCGCCCCGAAGGACCGTTCGGCACGATGAGCAACTCTCTCACATCCATCAAGGGGATCGGCCCCGCCACCGCCGAGGGCTTTATCCGCGCCGGGATCACCTCGGCCGAGGAGCTGCGCAAGATCGGCGCGGACGCCGCCTATGCCGCCTGGATCGAGGTCGGCAACCCCGCCCATTTCATCGGCTATTACGCGCTGCACATGGCGCTGCAGGGCCGCCCGTGGAACGACTGCCGCGGCGCTGAGAAAGCCGAATTCCGCAAGAAATTCGATGCACTTAAGGTGCGGATCGCGGCGGGCGACAGCAGCACCCAATCCGCAAAAGAGAAGGGCCGCGCCCGGCTGGACGCGGCCCTCTCGGAAATTGGTCTGATCGCGAAACGCTAGATCAGCCGACGATCTCGAGACCCGAGAAGAAGAACGAGATTTCCTCCGCAGCGGTTTCCGGAGCGTCGGAGCCGTGCACCGAGTTCTCACCCACGGAGAGCGCGTATTCCTTGCGGATGGTGCCCTCGTCGGCTTCCGCCGGGTTGGTCGCGCCCATCACTTCGCGGTTCTTGGCGATCGCGCCTTCACCCTCGAGCACCTGAACGACGACCGGCTCGGATGCCATGAACTCGCACAGTTCGCCGTAGAAGGGGCGCTCTTTGTGGACTTCGTAGAACTTGCCGGCCTGATCCATGGTCAGCTGGATGCGCTTTTGCGCGACGATGCGCAGACCCGCTTCCTCGAACTTGGCGTTGATCTTGCCGGTGAGGTTGCGCTTGGTCGCGTCGGGTTTGATGATGCTCAGCGTGCGTTCGATGGCCATGTGTGACCCTTTCCTTGTGGTTCGTGGCCGGTATCCGGTCCGAAATATCTGCCGCGCCTGCTACCATGCAGGGGAAGCCTTGAAAAGCCCTCATGGGCGGGCTTGCAGCGACTCTAGCGTGGTTTTGTGACCGTTTGGTCAAGGCCGATCGGCAGGCCGCCGCGCGGGTTTGCGCCCGCAGATGCCTCCGGCGGGGATATTTTTGCCAAGGCGAAAGGGCCGCGACGCGCAGCAGCGATTGACTGTTGCCCGCCCCTGCGCCAAGTCAGGCCCCATGTTGCGCATCTCCGATATCTCCTTTTCGATCGAAGGCCGTCCGCTCTTTGCGAACGCCTCCGCCACCATCCCCGAAGGCCACAAGGTCGGCCTCGTCGGCCCCAACGGCGCGGGCAAGACGACACTGTTCCGGCTGATCCGGGGCGAGCTGACGCTGGATGGCGGCGAGATCGGCCTGCCCTCGCGCGCCCGCGTCGGCGGCGTGGCGCAGGAAGTGCCGTCCTCTTCGACCTCGCTGCTCGATACGGTGCTCGCCGCCGACGAGGAACGCGCGAGCCTTCTGGCCGAGGCCGAGACGGCGACCGACGCGCATCGCATCGCCGACGTGCAGACGCGGCTGGTCGATATCGACGCATGGTCGGGCGAAGCGCGGGCGAGCGCCATCCTGAAAGGCCTCGGCTTCGACATGGAGGCGCAGAAGCGCCCCTGTTCGGATTTCTCCGGCGGCTGGCGGATGCGCGTGGCGCTCGCAGGCGTGCTGTTCGCGCAGCCCGATCTGCTGCTCTTGGACGAACCGACGAACTATCTCGACCTCGAAGGCGCGCTCTGGCTGGAAAGCTATCTGATGCGCTACCCGCATACGGTGATCGTGATCTCCCACGACCGCGATCTGCTCAACCGCGCGGTGGGCTCGATCCTGCATCTCGAGGATCGGCAACTCACGCTTTATCAAGGCGGTTACGACACGTTTGCGCGCACCCGCCGGCTGCGCCGCGAGGCGCAGGCCGCCCAAGCCAAGAAGCAGGAGGCGCGCCGCGCCCATCTGCAAGGCTTCGTGGATCGCTTCCGCGCGCAGGCCACCAAGGCCAAGCAGGCGCAGGCGCGCGTCAAGATGCTCGAGAAGATGGAGCCGATCACCGCCCCGGAAGAAGCGGCGAAACAGGTCTTCACCTTCCCCGCGCCGGAACAGCTCTCCCCGCCGATCATCGCGATGGAAAACGCCGCCGTAGGCTATGGCGGGCCCGCGATCCTCAAGCAGCTCAACCTGCGTATCGATCAGGACGACCGGATCGCGCTGCTGGGCCGGAATGGTGAGGGGAAATCCACGCTTTCCAAGCTCTTGGCGGACAAACTTCAGGTGATGGACGGCAAGATCACGCGCTCGTCCAAGCTGCGGATCGGCTATTTCGCGCAGCATCAGGTCGACGAGCTGGACCTGAAAGAGACGCCGCTCACCCATCTCAAGCGCGAGCGCCCCGACGAGCATCCCGCCAAGCTGCGCGCCCGTCTTGCGGGCTTCGGCCTCGGTGCGGATCAGGCGGAGACGGCGGTGGGCAAGCTCTCGGGCGGGCAGAAGGCGCGGCTGTCGCTGTTGCTGGCGACGCTCGATGCGCCGCATCTCTTGATCCTCGACGAGCCGACCAACCACCTCGATATCGAGAGCCGCGAGGCGCTGGTGACCGCGCTCACCGAATATTCCGGCGCGGTGATCCTTGTCAGCCACGACATGCACCTGCTGGGGCTGGTGGCCGACCGGCTCTGGCTGGTCAAAGGCGGCGCGGTCGCGCCCTATCAGGGCGATCTGGAAAGCTACCGCGCGGAGCTTCTGGCGCCGCCGCCCGAGGACAAGCCCGCGAAATCGGCCGCGCCGAAAGCCGCGAAGCCGTCGCGCTGTGCGATGACCACCATGAAGCGCGAGGTCCGCGACTGCGAGGCCCGGGTCGAGAAGCTGAGCGACATGCTCGAGAAACTCGACGCGAAACTCGCCGACCCCACGCTCTACGAGCCTGAAAAAGCCCGAGATCTCGCGATCTGGCAGGCGAAGCATACCGAGGCGACCAGGGCGATGGAGAAAGCCGAGGCGCTCTGGATGGCGGCGCTGGAAAAGCTGGAAACCGCCGAGCAGGACTGAGATCGATGAAGGGGCCGCGCGCCCCTTCTTCTCGATCCAAATATCCCCGCCGGAGGCGCCTGCCCCCTCAACCAGCGCGGCGCATCACAGCTTGTAGATGCCCTCGAATTTCCGCGTCAGATAAGCCAGCAGCGGCGTCTCGGTCGGCTCGAACCCGCAGGCGTTCTGGATCGTCTCGCGCGGCGGACGCAACCCGCCGTGGACGCGCAGGTTCTCGTCGAGCCATTGCTTGGCAGGCGTCGCATCGCCCTCGGCCAATGCGGCGTCGATACCCGGCGTGACCGCGCGCATCGCCTCGTCGAGACAGCCCGCATAGACATTGCCCAGCGCATAGGTCGGGAAGTAGCCGAACAGCCCCACCGACCAATGCACATCCTGCAGGAAGCCCTGGCTGGGCTTGGTGACCTTCACGCCGAAATCCTGTTCGAAACGGGTATTCCACGCTTCTTCGAGATCCGCGACCTCCAGCTTGCCCGAGATCAGATCGCGCTCCAGATCGAAGCGCAGCATGATGTGGAGATTGTAGTTCAGCTCGTCCGATTCCGTGCGGATGAAGCCCATATCGACGCGGTTGACCAGCGCGTGGAAGGCTTCCGTATCCATGCCGAGATCGCCGAACGCGTCGGTCATGCGCTGATGCAGCCAGCCGGTGAACGGGGCCGAGCGGCCGAGCTGGTTCTCATAGATCCGGCTCTGGCTTTCGTGCACGCCCATCGAGACGCCGTGGCCCAGCGGCGTGAAGCGATAGGCCGGGTTGATCGCCTGCTCGTAGGTGGCGTGCCCGACCTCGTGGATCGTCGAGTAGATATTGCCGAACGGGTCGCTCTCGGAAATCCGGGTGGTGATGCGCGCATCGTCGCCGCCGCCCGAAGAGAACGGGTGGACCGACATATCGAGCCGCCCGCGCGTCCAGTCATAGCCAAAGGCGGAGGCGCATTTCCGCGCCAGCCGCAGCTGGGCGTTCTCGGGGAAGACCTTGTCGAAGGGCTCCGGCGAGACCTCCGAGCCCAGCACCCGGTCGCGCAGCTCCACCAGCGGGCCGCGCATCCGGTCGAAGACCGTGGCGATTTCCTTCGACGTCGCGCCCGGCTCGAAATCGTCGAGCAGCGCATCGTAGAGATTGCCCTCGGACAGGCATTCGGCCTCTTCGCGCTTGAGGCGCACGACCTCTTCCAGCGTCGGCAGGAAGGCGGAGGCATCCTCATTGGCGCGGGCCTCGGCCCAGATGCCTTGCGACAGCGAGGTCAGACGCGCCATCTCGGTCGCGAGGCGCGCGGGAATGCGGGTCGCACGGTTGTAGCTGCGCCCCACCAGATCGAGCACGCGCGCGCTGACCGCATCATCGGCCTCGGCGCGGGCCAGCCAGTCCTCGATGCGCGGATCGGTGCGGCGCGCATGCAGCACCGATTCCAGCGCGGCGGATTCCTCGGCGCGCTGATCGGCGGCGCCGCGCGGCATCATCACCTCTTGGTCCCAGCTTAGCAGCCCGGCGATATTGCCCAGCGCTTCGGTTTCGCGCTGATGCGCGAGCAGGTCCTGATAGGCGCTCATACGCGGCCCTCCCGGATGGAACGAACAAGGGGGAAGCGCGCCATGTGACGCGCGCGGATCACGAGGACCCAGGTGATGATAGCACCGAATTGGTGGATGAGACCCAGCCACCAGTAATTCACCAGCTCAAGCGCGGTGGTGATACCCAACACCATCTGGAAGAAGATCATCGCCGCCATCAGCGCGAAGGCCTCCTTGGTGCGCGGATGAGCCGAGCTGCGCGCGCGCCATGCGGCGTAAAGGCCCGAGGCGAAGACGAGATAGCCGACCATGCGGTGCATGAATTGAACCAGCGCCGGGTTCTCGAAGAAATTGCGCCAGATCGGCGTGTAGTCGAAGCTCTCCGACGGCAGGAATTGCCCGTTCATCGACGGCCATGTCGGGAAGGCGAGGCCGGCATCGATCCCCGCGGTCAGCGCGCCGAGGATGATCTGCACGAACACCAGCCCGATCAGCACCGAGCCGATCCGGCTCAGGCGCGGCTCGGCCAGACGGCGGGCCTGCAGAAGTGCCGATTCCGGGCGCGAGAGTTGCAGCGCGAACCAGGAGATCAGACCGAGGATGATGAAGGCGAGGCCCAGATGGGTCGCGAGCCGGTAGGAGGCGACCGAGGTCATCCGCCCCACGAGGCCCGAGGACACCATCCACCAGCCGATCGCGCCTTGCAGACCGCCCAAGACCCCGAGGCTGAACAGCCGCCCCGTCCAGCCGGTCGGGATTTTCTTGGTCAGCCAGAAGCCGAAGAAGCCGATGAACCAGACCATGCCGATCAGGCGGCCCAGCTGCCGGTGGCCCCATTCCCACCAGAAGATGCCCTTGAACTCGGACACGGTCATGTCGGGGTTCATGTATTTGAACTGCGGGCTGGCCTTGTAATGGGTGAATTCCGCCTGCCAGTCGGCATCGCTCATCGGCGGGATCGCCCCCGAGATCGGATCCCAGCGCGTGATCGACAGCCCGCTATCGGTGAGGCGCGTGGCCCCGCCCACGGCGATCATCGCCACGACCAGCGTGAACAGCACGAAGAGCCACATCCGGATCGCCCGGCGCGCGCCGCGCGGCTTGGCGTCGATCATGCCGCCCTTGGGCTCGGCCCGTGTCGTGGCGCCGTCAGAGCCGACTTCCTCGAAGATGCTACGTTTCTCGCTCATGCGTGCGGGCCCCCGGCTTTGTCTGTCGCCTGTTCTTGGCAGAAATTTGCGCGAGGGCAAACTAGGCCGCCCCCTCACCGGGGGCAAGGGGGCGGGAAGGCGCAGGGCGCACGGCCTCAGGGCACTTAGACGTGATCGGACGGCGTCAGTCGAAATCCTCGCGGATGATGCGATCTTGCGCGACGCCAAGCTCCTTCAGCGTGGCCTCGATCTCATCGACCATCTTGTCGGGGCCGCAGATGTAGAACTTGCCGCTCTCCTTCTCGACGAAGGGCGCGAGGAAGCCGCGATCGACATGCATCGAAATGACTCCCTTGCCGGGATCGCTCTGACCGGTGACGGTCCAGACGGTTTCCAGCCCCTCCATCGCCTCGAACTCGTCGCGCAGGATGATGTCGGCTTCCGTCTTGTTCGAGAAGATCAGGCGGCAGCCCTCCAGCGTACCTTCGCGGGCCAGACGCGCGCGCAGGATCGAGATGAAGGGCGTCACCCCTGCCCCGCCCGCGATGAACGTGCCGGGGCCCTCGTCCTTGATCGCGCCCCACGGATCGGAGACCTCCACCGCCTCGCCGGGCGTGAGCGTCGCGATCTGCTCGGTGACGCCGTCATGGTCGGGATAGGATTTGATGACGAATTCCAGCGTGTCGCCATCCACCGGGTTGGTGAAGGTGAAGGGGCGCTGCTCGTCAGCCCAGCCTTCGCGGGTCAGGTTCAGATCGACCGCCTGACCGGGGGCGAAGTCGAACCCCTCGGGGCGCGGGAAGACGAGGTGATGCGTGTCATGGGTGACGGGTGTGATGCTTTGCAATTCGAGACGAGTGCTCATGGCGGGCTCCTTTCGTTGAAGAGCGAACGCGAGGCTTAGCGCAGACGTTCCCACCCCGCCCGCCGAATGGGTAAAGAAAAGGGCCGTGCGATGGGATGTCGCGCGGCCCTTCGGTCTCGGCGAATGTGGCGGCGGGTGGCGCTTAGAAGCCCAGCGCCGCACGGACCTGATCGACCACGCCTTCGACGAGTTGCGGATTGTCGCGCGCGCTCTGCACCGCCGTGCGCAATTGCGCCTTCGTAGCCTCGGGCAGCTCGGACGTGTCGACGATATCCATCACCCGGTCCGCGTCGAACCCTTCCACGGTCAGCGCCTTCGCCGCAGCCATCACGCCCTGCGCGGGCACCGATGCCTGCGTGTCGCCAGTGCTCGCGGTAGCTGCCGGGGTAGCCGTCTGCGTCGCATTGGTCGCGGCGGCTGCGGCGTCGGCTGCGGCATTTGCGGCTTCACTGGCGGCCTCGGCTGCCGCTTTCGCCGCCGTGCTCGCACCCTCGACCGCGCTATCGGTGGCATCCTCTTGGGCGCCGGTGGCCGCCGAGGCGGCCGCATTCGCAGCCTTCGCGGCCGCTTCCGCCGCCGCCGTTGCGGCATCAGCGGCATCGGTGGCCGCCGCGCTGGCCGCATCGCTTGCAGAATCCATCGTGGCTGTCGCGGCCTCGCTCGCAGCCGAGGCGGCATCCTTGGCCGCATCGCTCGCATCGCCCGCCGCCTGCTGCGCGGTCTCGGTCGCTTTCGAGACGGCGTCGGCCGCACTTTGGGCGACATCGGAGGCGGCGCTTTGCGCCTGACCGGCTCCGCTCTGCGCGGCCTCTTTCGCGGCATCGGCAGCATCCGCCGCCGCGTTTGCGCCCGCATCCATCGCGCCCGAGGCTTTTTCCTTCACGCTATCGGCCGCGTCGGACGCCGCCTGGCTTGCCTTGTCGGCGGCGGCCTTCACCGACTCGCCCGCGGACTTCACCGCATCGCTGGCCTTCTCGGCGACGCTCTTGTCGGCGGCCTCAGAGCCCGCCGTCGCGTTCGTCGTCGCATCGGGCGTCTTGGGTCCGTCTGCGATATCGGTATTGAGGATGATCAGTCCGGCGGCCACCGCCAGCACCAAGATCGCCGCTGCCACAAGCTTGTTCATCGCGCTATTTCCCTTGATTGTCTCTCTTTGCGGGCACTCTACGCCCTGCCTCGACCACTGGGCTCAACCGCCCGCGCGGCTTGCGATTGCACCGCGATCACCTTGGCCCGGCCCGGCAGAAGACAACGCGAATCCTCCCCGCCCGGTTCCCGCGCCTTTGCGGTTGAATACGGCGGCGCGCAGGACTATCTTTTCGGCCGAATTACTTAATGGCTACAGAAGGATTCCCACCATAGCCCGCAGACCCCATAACGCCCCGCCGACCCGTGACACCGGCCCCCGAGTGAACGGCCGTATCCGCGCGAACGAGATTCGACTCATTGGCGCGGAAGGCGAGAATGTCGGCGTGGTTACCCCGCGCGAAGCGATGTCCATGGCCGAAGAGGCCGGGCTCGATCTCGTCGAGATCTCGCCCAACGCCAATCCGCCCGTCTGCAAGATCATGGATTTCGGCAAGTTCAAATACGAACAGCAAAAGCGCGAAGCCGAAGCCCGCAAGAAGCAGAAGACGATCGAAATCAAGGAAGTCAAATTCCGTCCGGGCACCGATGTGCACGATTACGACGTCAAGATGCGCAACGTGGTGAAGTTCCTCGAGAACGGCGACAAGGTGAAGGTCACCCTGCGCTTCCGTGGTCGCGAGATGGCGCACCAGGATCTCGGTCTCGAGCTTCTCAACCGCGTCCGCACCGATGTGGGCGAACTGGGCAAGGTCGAGAACATGCCCAAGCTTGAAGGTCGCCAGATGGTGATGATGATCGCCCCGGCGAAATAAGCGCCCGAGCATCGCGAGATGGTTTGAACCCTCCCCTCACCGGGAGGGTTTTTTCATGGCCCGTCGCGGGCGGTTCTCGCGTTTCGGGGGATGAAGAGATCAACCGATTGGCGTACTCGGCAGAACGCGCGACCCGGACCCGCGCCAATAGGCGGGTCCGGATCTTTGCGCATCAGGCGCGATCAGCCATGGCCGGCGAGGATCGCGATCCGGACAGCCTCGGCATCGGCCGCAAGCGACTCGGCCGCAGCCCCCGTCACCGGCACCCCGAGGATTTGCGTGACCGCGATCACCGTATCGGTCGAGATCGGAACGGTCTTGTCCGACGCCGCGCCAAGGAAGATCGCGGCGAGCGTGTCAGCATCATTCGTCACGCCATCGCTCGAAAGCGGCGTCTTCCCATCGAGCGTCGCCTGCAGCAGCGCGAGGTTCTGCAGCGGCGAGTCGATGAAGGTCACGTTGTCCCAGTTCAGGGAGAGCTCCTCGATCGCGCTGTCGAGCGAGAGGTTGTAGAACGACACCATCTCGGGCGAGATCGACGCGAGCGCCTCTTCATAGGCCTGATCCAGCACATGTCCCGGCGACCGCGCGACGTTCAGACGCCCCAGCTCGACCTCCGGAATACCTTCCTGCGACCAGGTCGGCTTGCCGCCACCGGACGAAGAAGGCGCCCCGGCTTGCGGCCCCTTGCCCTCGGCATCGCCGCCGGGTCCGCCCTGACCTTGGCCTTGAGATTGCCCGCTCTGGGCGCCGCCGCTGCCCTGACCTTGACCGCCCTGGCTTCCGCTGCCGCTCCCTTGGCCGCCGCTCCCTTGGCCGCCGGTTCCTTGGGCATAGGCCGCGGAACTGAACGGACCGTTGATCGGTGCCTGCCATGCGACGGCAAGCCCCAGTGCCGCTGCAATAGCGACGAGAGACGTGCGGGATTTACTCGTGAAAATTGAATTGCGCATTTCCATTTCCTCCTAATTCATGACGCCTTGGCGTCGGCGCTAGGAGAACATGCGAGGCCGAAGCCTGCGTTGATTGTAGTCAATAAGATGTATGTTTTTGCAGGGCCCGCGCTCCGCCCGACAGGTCGCATCCTCGCCATCGGGACGCATTGGCACAGGGAACGGCACTCGCGCGAGCCGCGAGTTTCGCACAGCGCGCATAGCGGACCAAAACGCTTTGCGAACACCCAAAAAAATTAAAGCGCCGCGGGAGGGAGACCCGCGGCGCATTTTGGGGAAAAGACGAGGGAGAACGTCTGTTCCTCTGGTCGGGTTCTGTGCGGTTTGGGCCGCGTCAGGGAGATCAAGAACCCGATGCACTTGTGATATGGGAGTATCCGTGTGCTGAACTTGACTTAGGTCAAAACTCATCCGGTTTGAACTGCGACAAACTGTTCCAATGGTCACGTTTCTGGCAGGGTCGGTGAGCCGCGTGTGAGGAAAACCTTACCAGAAGCCCGACGCCCCGCCTTCGGACCTGTCTTTTCGGGCTCTCAAGACACACGGCGCGATCACGCGAGCGAGTCGCCCCGACCGAACTTTCAGTGCCTTTTTCTTCCCGTCCCATCCGGTCTTGCACGCATGCCTCCGCGATTGCCCCGGTTTCGCCATTCCCACCGCGCGAAATCGCCCCGTTCGGAGGCGAAATCGGAACCCGGACAGGCACGGCCCGGAATCGGGTTACCGGCTATTGCGCGCTCTTTATTGCGCCGCCCCCTGCGTGCTAGTTGGAACGAGAGGCAGTTTCGAGATCGACATGGGCAAGCAACGAGTGATCCGGCGCAGGATGCAGGCGCAAACGGGCAAGCCCGCGCTGCTCGACGCGGTGGGCTGGACCGAGGACACCGATCTCGGGCCCCGCCACCATCTGCGCGCCTTCTTCGCCGCCCCCGCGCAGGCCGAGGATCTCAGCTTCGATGCCGTGCCCGGGGCTGCGCATCTGGCCGAGGGGCGCAATGTCGCGGGCGCGGTGATGGCGATCTACGAGCCGGCCGCGCCGGGACCGATCCAGGCCGCGATGAGCGGGCCGGACGGCCCCAGCCTGCGCGAGATCACCCCCGCCGCCCCCGATTGGGATATCTTCGAAGGCCGCAACTGCCTGTTCGGGCTGCGGCTGGAGGAAAGCGTCGAGACGGTGCTCGATTGGCTGAGCTGGCATCACGATCATCACGGCGCGACAGGCGCGGTGATCGTGAACCGCGCGCCAGAGGACAGCCCCGCAGGGTCCGGCGAGAGTTTCGCCGATGCGCTCGAGGCGGGCATGGCGCTGCGCGAGTTGGACCTGCCGGTCGCGATCCTTGAAAGCCCGCTGCCGCTCGGCAAGCCGGGGATGGGGCCGGAGAACCATGTCTTCCTCGCGCCCGACGCGCCCGGCAAGGACCGGATGGAGCCGCCTGCCCCCGATCCGCAGCGTAGCCCTCTGGGTCAGGCGCTGATCTTCGAGATCGCGAAATGGCGCTTCTTCGCGAAGGCGGCCTCGGTGCTGGTGCTCGACGTGACCGACCTTTTGGCCGAACGCGAGCCGGGCCAGCCCTCGGCTTTCGAGGCCACGCAAGAGGCCGAAAACGGCGTGATCCTTCTGGTGGGCCGCCGCATCTACCCTTGGCGCGTGCGCAACGATCAGCCTGCGCGCTTCCCCGACCATATCTGCCGCCAGTTCGACGCGCGGCGCGGTATCGCCCGCTGGGGCTGCGCGCCGCAAAAGGCCGGGCTGGAGAATACGTGGCGCCTCTTGCGCGTCAGCTATTGCCGCCCCGATCCGGGGCTGACCTACGGCTTCTGGCGCGCGATGGCGCTGAGGGTGCCGGGGACCTCGCCTGCGGAACTCGCGCCCAAGACCTCGCTGGTCGAGGACGAACGCCTGTTGCACCTGTCGCGTGACATCTGGGGGTTCAAGCCGGTGCGTCCGCCGGTCTCGAAGGTGAAGGACGCGCCCGCCCAAGCCGTCGAGGCAGGCCGCACCGCCATCGTCACCACGATGAAGAACGAAGGCCCCTTCATCCTCGAATGGATCGCCTATCACCGCGCGATCGGGGTGGATGATTTCCTCGTCTACACCAACGACTGCACCGACGGCACCGACACGATGCTCGACCTGCTGCAGGCCAAGGGCTACGTCCAACACCGCGAGAACCCGTTCCGCACGATGGTCGACATGAAACCGCAGCACGCGGCGCTGGCGGCGGCGGAGACCGAGCCGGTGATCACCAAGGCGGGCTGGTCGATCTGCATGGATGTGGACGAGTTCATCAATGTGAAGATCGGCGACGGCACGCTGAAATCGCTGTATCAGGCGATGGGCGAGGCG
This sequence comes from Thioclava sp. ES.031, assembly GCF_002563775.1. Classification (NCBI taxonomy): domain Bacteria; kingdom Pseudomonadati; phylum Pseudomonadota; class Alphaproteobacteria; order Rhodobacterales; family Paracoccaceae; genus Thioclava; species Thioclava sp. ES.031. The sequence continues at coordinate 2,344,421 of NZ_PDJO01000001.1, forward strand.
AACATGATCGCGCTCACCTGGCGGCTCTTCGGCAATGCGGATGTCCATGAATACGAGGACGGCTTCATCACCGGGCAATTCACCCGCTGCGCCCCCGAGATCGTGCGCAAGCCGCATCAGGCCTGGGGCTTCAAGACGCTGTTTCGCAATATCGCGCTCTACAAAAAGCTGGGCGTCCATCGTCCCAAGGGGCTGAACCCGGACCTCTGGGATCAGGTGAACTGGCTCAACGGCTCGGGCCAGCCGATGCCGCGCGAGATGTTCCGCAATGGCTGGCGCTCGACGCTCGACACCTATGGCTATGACTGGGTGCAGCTTAACCATTACGCGGTGCGCTCGGCCGAGAGCTTCCTCGTGAAGCGCGACCGGGGCCGGGTGAACCATGTCGATCGCGATCAGGGGCTGAATTACTGGTTCCGGATGAACCATAACGCGGTCGAGGATCGCTCGATCCAGCGGATGCTGCCCGCCGCCCGCGCCGAGTTCGACCGCATGATGGCCGATCCCGAGATCGCCGCCGCGCATCATCACTCCGTCGCCTGCCACCGCGCGAAGATCGAGGAACTGATGGCGCGCCCCGATCAGTGCGAGTTCTACGAGACCCTGACCTCGGAGCGCTTCGAGGCGCTCTCGCGGATGCTGCATGTCTTCGGCTCGGCCGTGTTCAACACCGGCCCGCATGTGATCCCCGAGGACCTTCACGCGCGCGATCTGCCCGACGACTTCTTCTTCACCGTCGAAGCGCCCGACGAGGCGACGCACTGAGAGCGCCACCTTTACCCAAGAAGGCCCTGACCTAGCTTTCCGGTCAAAGGAAAGGATGGATCACATGGCACGCATTTTCGTCATCGGCGCGACAGGCGGTGTCGGGCATCGGCTGGTCCCGCTTCTGATCGCGGCAGGGCACGAGGTCACCGCGCTGCACCGCAAACCCGAGCAGGCCGACAGCCTGCGTGCGATGGGCGCGACGCCCGTGCAAGGCGACCTGATGGAACTGACCGCGGGCGATTTCGAGCCGATGTTCGAGGGCCATGATGCGGTCGTCTTCTCAGCGGGGGCTGCGGGCTCCGGGCTCGAACGCACCACCCGGATCGATGGCGAGGCACCGCTCGACGTGATCGCCGCGATGAACCGGATGAGCGTGCCGCGGCTCTACCTCGTCTCCGCCTTCCCCGATGCGGGGCGCGGCAAGGAGATCAAGCCGGGTTTCGAGCATTACATGCTGGCGAAGAAGACCGCCGATGCCGCCGTGGTGGCGAGCGGGCTCGACTATGTCATCTTGCGCCCCGGCACGCTTCTCCATGAGGAGGGCGACGGGCGCGTGGCGCTGGCCCATGCGCTCAACTACGGCTCGGTCGCGCGCGGCCATGTCGCAGCGGTGCTGGCCGCGCTGATCGACGCGCCCGAGATCAGCCACGAAATTCTGGAGCTGACCGACGGCACCGAGGAAATCGCGGCAAGCGTGGCCGCCCTGCCGCGCCACGTCCCCGTGTGATCCCAGACACTTGCGGGCGCGCGCGGCCTCACTACAGTGGCGTAATGCGTGCGCTCGCGATCACATCCGTCAAGAACGAAGGCCCGTTTCTGCTGGAATGGCTGGCCCATCACCGCGCCATCGGCTTCACGGATTTCCTTGTCTTTTCAAATGACTGCGACGACGGCACCGATGCGATGCTGGATCGGTTGCAAGACATCGGTTGGCTGACCCATGTGCCCAATCCCGGCCCGTGGAAGGAAGGCCCGCAATGGGCGGCGCTGAAACAGGCCGATGCGCATCCGCTGGTGGCTCAGGCCGACTGGATCGCGGTGATCGACGTTGACGAATTCGTCACCATAAAGACCGGCGACGGCACGCTTGGCGCGCTGATCGAGGCCGTCCCGCAGGCCACCGCCTTCGCGATGACGTGGCGGCTGTTCGGCAATTGTGGCGTGGTGGGCTTCGAGGATCGCCCCGTCACGCAGCAATTCCCCCGCTGCGCGCCGTCGGACATGCTCTGGCCGTGGCGCGCGTCGATGTTCAAGACGCTCTTCGCCAATACGGGCGCCTATGCCAAGCTCGGCGTCCACCGCCCCCGTGCGCCGCAGGACGACAAGCTGGCGGGCACGCTCTGGGTCGACGGATCGGGCCGCAAACTGCCGCCGCAATATCAGCGCCAGAAGCTGTTCACCCCGCCCGGCAGCGCGCCTTACGACCTTGTTCAGCTCAACCATTACCCGCTTGGGTCGATGGAGGGCTACCTCGTGAAATGTGACCGGGGCCGGTCGAACCGGCAGGCCGGGGCCTTCGACATGTCCTACTGGGTTGAGCGGAATTTCTCGGACGTGGAGGACGATTCGATCCGTCGCCACGATGCGGGCACGCAGGCGCGCCTCGCCGAGCTGAGCGCCGATCCCGACCTGCCCCGCCTGCACAATGCGGCGGTTACGTGGCGCAAGGCGAAAGCCCGCACGCTTCTGCGCGAGGAGCCTTACCGCGCGCTTTTCGGACGGCTCTTGCTCTGCCCGCCAAGCCGTCCGCTCTCGCCGCAAGCCGCTAAACTCATGGTCCGCCTTGCAAAAGCGGCGATTGCCGAGCAATCGTGAACAAACGCCACTAAATGCGCCAATTGTTGCCTGTTAAGAAATGTGGCGGCAGATTCCTCGCTTGGCTCCTATTTGTGCCCCTTTCTTGCGGTGATACGTTGGGTGAGCAGAATTGGCGGCGACCCGCCCGCGCCCGCAGCATGCGAAGCGCGCACGAAAGCTGAAAGAGGCGAAGGTGAGCAAAGCAGACACGGAGTGGCACGCACGGCTGGAAAAGATCGCGGACGAGACCGGCTATCACGAGCCGCTCGGCCCCGATCACGAGGTGCTGTTCCACGACGACTCGCCCGTCCTGATCGTCAGCTTCGAGACCCGGCCCCAGATCGAGGCCGATCGCGAGGAGGCCCTGCCCTTCGGCTACAAGATCGCCCGCGATGAGGGCTGGTCCGCGCTCAGCGTTATCGCCTCGGACGAAAGCTGGTTCCGGGATCCGGCCATCTATGCCTATTTCGACCGTCTCGTCGACGAAGCCTTCTTTGAAGATTTCGACCGTGTCGTGTTCTACGGCGCCGGTCCCTGCGGCTATGCGGCGGCCGCGTTTTCAGTCGCGGCACCCGGCGCCACGGTGATCGCTCTCGCACCGCAGGCGACACTCGATCCGACACTCGCGGGCTGGGATGACCGGTTCCCGCAGACCCGCCGGATGTCCTTCACCGATCGCTACGGCTTCGCGCCCGAGATGCTCGACGGCGCGGAGCGGGCCTTCGTCTTCTATGACCCGTTCGAGCGGCTCGACGCGATGCACGCGGCGCTGTTTGCACGACCCTGCGTGTCGCTGATGCCGTGCCGGCATATCGGCCCGGACCCGGCGGCGGGGCTGCTCGACATGGATATTCTCGACGAGGTTCTGATCGCTGCGGGCGCAGGCAAGCTGACCCCGTCCCTGTTCTGGACCTTCTTCCGCGCCCGGCGGCTCTCGAAACGCTACGTGATCCGGCTGGTCGACCACCTGCGCCGAGCGCGCCGCCCGGTGCTGGAGGCGATCCTGTGCCGCGCAGTCGGGACGAGCCAGAACCGCCCGAAATTCCGCAACCGCTATGAGGCGCTCGCCCAGAAGCTCGCCGAGCAGGGAATCGAGTTGCCGGAGCCACAAGAACGCGCTGGCGCGGCCTGAGCCCCGATTGAGAGACTGGAACGTAAAAAGGGCGCGCCCCGGCTGGGGGCACGCCCTTTTTCAATGCGAGACGCCCGGGCGCCCCGGACCGCGATCAGATGTAGAAGCGGTCGCGGAACACGTGGCGCACGATGCCGTCGCGGGTCAGACCCATCGCGGCCAGCTCGGCGTCGCTTTTCGCGTCGAGCGCACGGATCTGCTCCTGGCGCGACTGGCGCTCCATATAGGCGACGAGGCCTTGTGCGATTGCGTGGCCCATACGGGCGAAGATCGATTGTCCGCCATGGGCGGTGGTAACGAATGCCATTGGAAACCTCCTGAGGTTCAGCGTTCAGGTCGTTTTCTCCCTTGACACTGAATTTAGGTCAGCCTTGCTGCCAGTAGTACCGCCATCTCCGCATCCCCGCCATGCAAATGCTGCAGCGCGGCATGCGCACTCCCTCTGGATTTGCACGCAGCCTCGGGCTAAGGACTTTTCTCATGAGCACGATCACCCTTCCCCGCCCCGACGATTGGCACCTGCATCTGCGCGATGGCGCGATGCTGGAAGGTGTCGCCCCAGAAACCGCCCGTGATTTCGCCCGTGCGATCATCATGCCGAACCTCGTGCCCCCCGTGGTACGCGGAGACGATGCCGCCGCCTATCGCGAGCGCATCCTGAAGGCGCTGCCCGAGGGGAGCGATTTCGAGCCGTTGATGACGCTCTACCTGACCGAGAAGACCGACCCGCAGGATGTGGCGCAGGCCGCCGCCTCCGGTCTGGTCAAGGCGGTGAAGCTCTATCCGGCGGGCGCCACGACGAACTCGGACTCGGGCGTGCGCGATTTCGACAAGGTGCGCGGCGTTCTGGAGAAGATGGCCGAGATCGGCCTGCCGCTTTGCGTGCATGGCGAGGTGACCCGCCCCGAGGTCGACATCTTCGACCGCGAGGCCGTCTTCATCGAGACTGTGCTGGACCCGATCCGCCGCAAGACCCCCGGCCTACGCGTGGTGATGGAGCATATCACCACGAAAGACGGTGTGGATTACGTGGCCGCGCAGGATGACGACATGGGCGGGACGATCACCACGCATCACCTGATCATCAACCGCAACCATATCCTCGTGGGCGGGATCAAACCGCATTACTACTGCCTGCCGGTGGCCAAACGTGAGACGCATCGGCTGGCGCTGGTCGAGGCCGCAACCTCGGGCAATCCGCATTTCTTCCTCGGCACCGACTCTGCACCGCATGTGGACGCCGCCAAGGAAACCGCCTGCGGCTGCGCGGGCTGCTTCACCGCGACCCATACGATGCCGCTTCTGGCGCATGTGTTCGAAGCCGAAGGCGCGCTCGACAAGCTCGAAGGGTTTGCCTCACGCAATGGCCCCGCCTTCTACCGCCTGCCGGTCAACGAGGCGACGCTGACGCTCGAGAAGACCGACCAGCCCAACAGCTGGCCCGCCAAGATCGAGACCGGCGCGGGCCCCGTCACCCTCTTCGATCCGGGTTTCCCGGTCCATTGGCATGTAAAACGCTGATTTCCAACTGCTCGAAATATCCCCGCCGGAGGCTCCCATGCCTGCCGACGGACGCTCCGCGGGGGATATTTAGACCAAGCCGAAACCAGCCTTGATAAGGACGAGATGATGATCCCCAGCTCCTTCCCCAGCAAAGAAGAAATCGCCCGCCTGACCGCGCAGATGCTTCTGGAAATCGAAGCGGTGCATTTCAACGCCGACGAGCCCTTCACGCTCGCCTCCGGCCTGCCCTCGCCGACCTATATCGATTGCCGCAAGCTGATCTCCTTCCCGCGTATCCGCTCGACCCTGATGGATTTCCTCGCCGTGACGGTGATGCGCGAGGCGGGCTTCGAGGCCTTCGACAATATCGCGGGCGGCGAGACGGCGGGCATTCCCTTCGCCGCGATGGTGGCCGAGCGTCTGGCCCTGCCGATGACCTATGTGCGCAAGAAGCCGAAGGGCTACGGGCGCAACGCGCGCATCGAGGGCGCAATGACCGAAGGCCAGCGCGTGCTGCTGGTCGAGGACCTGACCACCGATGGCGGCTCGAAGCTGAGCTTCGTCGACGCGATCCGCGACACCGGCGCGAGCTGCGGCCATACGGCGGTGATTTTCTACTACGGGATCTTCCCCGAGACCGTGCCGAACCTGCGCGAACATGGCGTCGAGCTGCATCACCTGTGCACCTGGTGGGACGTGCTGGCCGAGGCGCGCGCACAGGGCAGTTTCTCGAAGGAAACGCTCGACGAGGTCGAAGCCTTCCTGAGCGATCCGCGCCCGTGGCAGGACGCGCGCAAGGGCTGAAACAGCCCGGAGATTCCTGTGGATGATCCTGTGGAAGCTCTGGGGAGCGTTTTGGCCCCGAATCTCGCGCTTCGAAAATAATCGCGAGATGTGGTAGGCTCCCCACGGGCAAACACCATAAATTCCGAAAACTCCGCTGAAACAGCGGGGTTTTCCCCAATCTTATCCAGATTCCCTTTTCCCCCGGCTGCGGCTAAAAGACCGGTGACGGGATGGGGACACCGAGGCAGGTACATGAACGATCAGGCACAACGACCCGATGAGGGGCAGCCCGGAAATTTGCCCGCAGAGGGCACCGCACTGCCCCATAATATCGAAGCGGAACAACAGCTTCTGGGTGCGATCCTCACCAATAACGACATCTTCGACCGGATCGCCTCCGTCATCAAACCGGAGCATTTCTACGAGCCGGTGCACCAGCGCATCTACGAGGTCGCGGCGGCGAAGATCCAGAAGAACGCGCTCGCCTCGCCGGTGACGCTGAAAGCCTATCTCGAAGACGATGAAGGGCTTCAGGAACTGGGCGGGCCGGCCTATCTGGCGCGTCTGGCGGGGGCGGCGATCTCGGCCTATGCGGCGCGCGACTATGCGCTGATGATCTACGAGATGGCAGTGCGGCGCGGGCTGATCGAGCTGGGTCAGGATATCTCGTCGCGTGCGGGCAAGCCGCAGATCGACGACGATCCCAAGGAGCAGATCGCCTCCGCCGAGCAGCGGCTCTACAACCTCGCCGAAGAGGGGCAGGCGCAGAAGGGCTGGACCTCGTTCCTGTCGGCGGTGACCGAGGCCGTGCAATCGGCCAACGCCGCCTATCAGCGTGACGGGGGGCTGGCGGGCGTCTCGACCGGGCTCGTCGATCTCGACAAGAAGCTGGGCGGCTTCCACCCGTCGGATTTGCTGATCCTCGCAGGGCGTCCCTCGATGGGGAAAACCTCGCTTGCGACCAACATCGCCTTCAATATCGGCAAGGCCTACAAGAAGGGCATGCGCCATGACGGGGTCGAGGGCGCGATCGAAGGCGGCGTGGTCGGGTTCTTCTCGCTCGAGATGAGCGCCGAACAGCTGGCCGCGCGTATTCTCTCGGAAGCCTCGGAAGTGCCCTCGGAGCGCATCCGCCGCGGCGACATGACGGAGAGCGAATTCCGCCGCTTCGTCGAGGCCGCGAAGGCGCTGGAGAAATGCCCGCTCTATATCGACGACACGCCCGCCCTGCCGATCGGTCAGGTCGCCGCGCGGTGTCGCCGTCTGAAGCGGACGCATGGGCTCGACGTGGTGATCGTCGACTACCTGCAGCTGCTGCGCGGCTCGGGTCGCGGCGATAACCGCGTGCAGGAGATCGGCGAGATCTCGATGGGCCTGAAGGCGATCGCGAAGGAGTTGAACATCCCCGTGGTCGCGCTGTCGCAGCTGTCGCGGACGGTGGAAAGCCGCGAGGACAAGCGCCCGCAGCTCTCCGACCTTCGTGAATCCGGCTCGATCGAACAGGATGCCGACGTGGTTATGTTCGTCTATCGCGACGAATATTATCACGAGCGTCTCAAGCCACCGGAAGACGATCCGAAATTCGCCGAATGGATGCAGAAGGCCGAGCGCGTGCATGGCAAGGCCGAGGTGATCCTCGGTAAGCAGCGTCACGGGCCGATCGGCACGGTGGAATTGGCCTTCGAGAGCCAGTTCACGCGCTTCTCGGATCTGGCCAAGCCCTGGCAGGGCGACGGCAACGAAGGGTTCTGAGCGGGGCTTGGGGGGGGGCGCTGCCCCCGCACCGCGAAGGCTCTGGCACGTATAATCGAGCAGAAACGGAAAAAGGGGGGCCCAGTGCCCCCCTTTTTTAGTGTCGGTCGGTTATGACGCGCGGCGCGCTCAGTAGAGGCCGCCTGCCGAGAGCGAGCCGAAATCGGCCTTCTTCTTCGGGATGACCTTCTGCTGACCGGTCGAGGTGGTGACCGTCGTCGAGCCCGCATCGTCGCGTTCGCCCTGCGCAAACAGCGGCAGGTTCGAGCCCATCGCGAAGCCGCCATCGACGACCAGCGAGCCGAGGCCCGACATATCCTGACCGGGGCGCAGATATTCGGCTTGGACGAATTCGCCGGTGGCGCTGTCGTCCAGACGCTCGCCGGTATAGCGGTTGAACTTCGCCCAGGTGCCGCCCGGCGGAACCTTGAATTTCGAGCCGCCGAATTCCTTGATCGCTTCGCGCATGAACTCGTTGAACACGGGCACACAGAGCGTGCCGCCATAGGCGTGACGGCCCAAGCTACGCGGGTTGTCGTAGCCCATGTAGCACGAGGCCACGATGTTCGAGCTGAAGCCGGTGAACCACACGTCCTTCGCGTCGTTCGTCGTACCGGTCTTGCCCGCGATCGGAACCGGCAGATCGACCCCGTAGCCGGAGCCGCGCTTCACCACGCCCTCCATCAGCGAGATCATCTGATAGGCGGTGATCGGGTCGATGATCTGGTCGCGGTGGCTGACGATCTTCGGCCCCTGCCCCTCGGGCAGGTTCGGATCCTCGCAATTGGCGCAGCTGCGCTGATCGTGGCGGTAGATCGTGCGGCCATAGCGGTCCTGCACGCGGTCGACCAGCGTCGGCTCCACCCGCTCGCCGCCATTGGCGAACATCGCATAGGCCGAGATCAGGCGGAACATCGTGGTTTCCTGCGCGCCGAGCGCATTGGCGAGGAATTGGCGCATATGGTCGTAGACGCCGAATTTCTCGGCATAGGCCGCGACCGTCTCCATGCCGATTTCCTGCGCGATCCGGATCGTCATCAGGTTCCGTGAATGCTCGAGCCCGGTGCGCATCGGCGTCGGGCCGTAATATTTGTTCGACGCGTTCTTCGGGCGCCACATGCCTTGGGGCGTGTTGATCTCGATCGGCGCGTCGACAACGATCGTCTCGGGCGAGAAGCCGGAATCCAGCGCCGCCGCATAGACGAAGGGTTTGAAGTTCGAGCCCGGCTGACGCATCGCCTGCGTGGCGCGGTTATAGACCGAGGACTGATACGAGAAGCCGCCCTGCATCGCCAGCACGCGGCCGGTATTCACGTCCATCGCCATGAAGGCGCCTTCGACCTTCGGCACCTGGCGCAGGGTCCAGCGGATGAAGGAGCCATCGCTATCCTTCGTCATCGCACGGACCTCGACCACGTCGCCGGTCTCCAGCAGGTCCTGCGCCTGTTTCGCGCGCGGACCGAGCTTGCCGTCGTCTTTCAGCTTGCGCGCCCAGGTCACATCCTCGGGCGGAATCCAGTGGCCGTCCTTGTCTTCCTCGATCCCCTCGATGCCGATGCGGGCCGAGCCGCCCTCGAAGCCCAGCACTACAGCCGGGTGCCAGCCGTCGATGTCGCGCGGGGCTTTCGCGGTCGAGACATCGGAGAGCGCGGCGCGCCAGTCGGCTTCCTTGCCCAGCTTGTCCTCTGCGATCTTCGCCCCGGTGCCGCGCCAGACGCCCTGCTCGCGGTCGTATTTCTCCAGCGCATGTTGCAGCGCCTTCGTCGCATGGGATTGCAGATCGGGGTTCACGGTCGCGCGGATCGTGAGGCCGCCGCCGAAGAATTCCTCTTCGCCGAAGCTCTTCGACAGCTGGCGGCGGATTTCGTCGGTGAAATAGTCGCGCGGCGGAAGCTGCGCGCGGAACGGGGCGTAATCGCCGTTCTGCACCGATTTCAGCGGCTTGTTCTGTTCCGCCTCCATCGTGGCGCGGTCGATCCGGCCATCCTCATACATCCGGCGCAGCACGTAGTTGCGGCGATCCACGGCGGTCTTGTAGTCGCGCACGGGATGCAGATCGGCGGGTTTCTTCGGCAGCGCCGCGAGATAGGCGGCCTCGCCCACCGTGAGATCGGCGAGCGGCTTGTTGAAATAGGTCTGCGCGGCAGCGGCGACCCCGTAGGAGTTCTGCCCGAGATAGATCTCGTTGAGATAGAGCTCGAGAATACGGTCCTTGCTCAGCACATGTTCGATGCGCGAGGACAGGATCAGTTCCTTGATTTTGCGCTCCACCGAGCGGTCCGAGGACAGAAGCAGGTTCTTCGTCACCTGCTGGGTGATCGTCGAGGCCCCGCGCACGTCGCGCCCGCCCGACTTCACGGCGGTGAACATCGCCGCCGCGATCCCGCGCGGGTCAAAACCGGGGTGGATGTAGAAATTCTTGTCCTCGGCCGAGACGAACGCGCCCTTCACCCGGTCGGGAATGTCGCGGATCGGCACGAAGAGGCGGCGCTGCTCGGCGAATTCGTCGATCAGACGTCCGTCGCCGTTATAGATGCGCGAGATGGTCTTCGGGCGGTATTGTGCAAGCTGGTCATAGCTCGGCAGATCGCGCGAATAGATCCAGAAGATCGCCCCGATGGTGAGCGCGGCAAAGAACAGCCCGGTCACAACCCAGGAAAACACGCCGCCGATCGAGCCGAGAATGAAACGGATCACTGATACACCCCTTGCCTCGGGGCAGATTACCCCATCGCGCCAGCCTATACATCGCGCCTTCGTGACGGTCAAAGTAATGTGCGCTCACGCTTCCGAGAAGACTCCGCATGGTCACAATCCCGCCCAATGCGCGGATGACCGCGCGTCAGACCGGGAACAAAACGCGATTATTGGCGCAAAAGCTTCGCCTCGGCCGCATCGCCCTGCGCCCAGGTCTCGACGCCCTTGGTGAGCGCCGCAGCCATCCGTGCGCGCCAGTCGGGGTCCTTGAGCCGCGCGCGATCGGCGGGCGAGGACAGGAAGCCCAGCTCCACGAGGACCGAAGGGATATCGGGCGATTTCAGCACCGAGAAATTCGCGCCCTGCACCGGGTGTTTGTGCATATGCAGCCCCGCCCCCTTGATCGCGCCCGCCAGCACCTGCGACAGCCGGACCGAGCGCGGCTGCGTATCGCGCCGCGCCAGATCGACGAGGATATGGGTGATCGCATCGCCCTGCCCGTTCAGATCGACACCTGCGAGGATATCGTCGCGGTCGTGGCGCTGCACCAGCTTGCGGGTCGCCTCGGTCTCGGCGTGATCGGCGAGCCGGTAGATCGTGGAGCCGGTCGCCCGACCTTCGGCGATGGAATCCGCGTGGAGCGAGATGAAGAGATCCGCCCCCGCCGCGCGCGCCACCGTCACGCGGGTCTCGAGTGGCACGAACACGTCCTGATCGCGGGTCATCACCACCTGCATCCCCGCCCGGCGCATCGCGTCGCGCAGCTGGCGGGCGAAGCCCAGCACGATATCTGCCTCATGCGCGCCGCCATCCTCCGCCCCCGGATCGATGCCGCCATGACCGGGATCGAGCACCACCTTCAGCGGCCGCGTCCCGTCCTGACGGCGATGCGGCGCGGCGGTCGGCGCGGGTTGCGGCAGATCCCACAGCGCGGAATCGGCGGCCCCCTTGCGCGGGGTGAACTTCGCCGCGGGCACCTGCGCCAGCGTCAGCGCGATCTCCGGGTCGCCCTTGGTGCGCTCTTCAGAGGTGACGAGGCGCATCGGATGGGCCAGCTCGGCCACCATCCGCGACCAGCCGGGCCGGAACTTGCCCCAGCGCAGACCTGTGATCGCATCGCTGCCCTTGAGCAGGGTCTCGGGCGGGTTGGCGCCGAAATTCACCTCGCGGAAGTCGATGACGAGCCGGTAGGGATCGGCCAGCAGAAAGGCGCGATACGGCACGGGCTGACTGATGCCGAGCGTGATCGCGATCTTTTCGCCATTTTGCGCGATCTGGCTGCGGTCGGGCGCATATTGCGCCAAAGCCGACAGGTCCTGCGCCCGCGCAGGCAGAGCCAGCGCGAGAGACATCGCGAGAAGAAGAATGAACCGCCCGATCATACGCGCCCCGTTTTTATGCGCTTTCGTTTTGCGGGCACTATAGCGGCCGGGGTCGCGCGGAGCAAAGGGCGAATGGGGCTGGCTTGGCGCGGGCGACCAGCCCGGGCCGCGCCCGTCCGGCCCTTCTCTTGCGCTACAGGCGTTCGCCGGACGTCCTTCCACAGGAAGGCCGCTTGATCCGGCCCCCCTCAGCGCAAATCTTCAGCGGTTCTCCATGAAGCTCCGCAGCCGCTTGATCCCCTCGGCGACCCGCTCGGGGCTTTGCGCATAGGAGAAGCGGATCGTCTGCGCGCCGCGATGGGGGTCGAAATCCATCCCCGGCGTGACCGCCACCCCGACGCTCTCGAGGATTTCCGCGGCGAAAGCGGCGCTATCCTCGGTCAGCTCCGACACGTCGGCATAGAGGTAGAACGCCCCATCGGGCGGCGCGATCCGGGTGAAGCCCATCTTCGGCAGCTCTTCGAGCAGCATCTGCCGGCTTTCGCCATAGCGCGCGACATTCTCGGCCATCTCGTCGAGGCTCTCCAGCGCGCCCAGAGCCGCCACCTGGCTCGCATGAGGGGCGCAGATGAACATATGCTGCGCGAGACGCTCCACCGTGCGCAGATGGCTTTCCGGCGCCACCATCCAGCCCACGCGCCAGCCCGTCATCGAGAAATATTTCGAGAAGGAATTGATCACGAAGACGTCGTCGGAAATCTCCAGCGCCGAGACCGCGCGGCCCTCATATTGCAGCCCGTGATAAATCTCATCCGAGATGAAGGCGATGTCGCGGGCCTGACAATGCTCGATCAGCGCCTGCAGCTCCGGCTTGCCCAGCATCGTGCCCGACGGGTTGCCCGGCGAGGCCACGATCAGCCCGGCAAGATCGTCCGGGATTTCCTCGGGCGTCGGCTGGTAGCGGTTCTGCGCCTCGGTCGGAATGCCCACCGGCTCGATCGAGAGCGCCTTGAGGATCTGGCGGTAGCTCGGATAGCCCGGCTCGCCCAGCCCCACCTTGTCGCCCACATCGAACAGCGCCGTAAAGGCCAGCTGGAACGCCCCGGAAGAGCCCGAAGTGATGACCACGCGCGCCGGATCCAGATCGATGTCGTACCAGCGCTTGTAGAGCTTCGCGATCCCCTCGCGAAGATAGGGCAGCCCCAGCGCCACCGTGTAGCCCATCGGCTGGCTCTCCAGCGCCTCGGCCAGACGGCGCTTGGCGGCCTTCGGCGCAGAGGTGCCCGGCTGGCCCACTTCCATATGCACGATGTCGCGGCCCGCAGCCTCCGCCTCTGCCGCCATGCGCAGCACATCCATCGCGATGAACGGTTCCACCTGCCCGCGTTTCGACTGCCGCATCCGCCTTCTCCTTGCCGCTTGAGATTTCGCCCAAGGGGTTAGGCCGAAGCCGCCCGAGCGTCAATGCGGCGTCACTGCACGCATCTGTCGGCGCGCGCCTCGCGATGAAGCCGCGCCCTGCGCGCTAACGCCCTCTTGATCCCGCGCGCCCGAGCGGTCAGGTTGCTTGCGAACCAACAGGACCCGATCCAAAGGATACGCCCATGCTCCGCACGCTTCTGGCCGCGACCGCCTTCGCCGCGCTCGCCACGGCCGCCCCGCTCACCCCGGCAGCCGCGCAGGATTTCGACTTCGCCAACATGACCGACAGCCAGAAATCCGCATTCGGCGACGCCGTGCGCGAGTACCTGATGGCCAATCCGCAGGTTCTGGTCGAGGCGATCAACGAGCTGGAAGCCAAGCAGCAGGCGCAGCAGGCCGATAACGACAAGCAGCTGATCAAGACCAATGCGAAGGACATCTTCGAGGACGGTTACAGCTGGGTCGGCGGCAATCCCGATGGCGACATCACCGTCGTCGAGTTCATGGATTACAAATGCACCTACTGCAAAAAAGCCTATGACGAGGTCTCGGACCTGATCTCGAAGGACGGCAATATCCGCTTCATCGTCAAGGAGTTCCCGATCCTCGGCCAGCAATCGGAACTGGCGGCGCGCTTCGCGGTCGCGACGAAGCAGATCGACGGCGACGACGCCTATGCGAAGATGCACGACACGCTGATGAAGGCGCGCGGCAATCTCACCGTCGAAAGCCTGAGCCAGATCGCCAAGGATCAGGGCCTCGATCCCGCTCCGATCCTCAAGCAGATGAACGATGAAAAGGTGACCGAGGTGCTGCGTCAGAACTACCAGCTGGCACAGCGCATGGCGATTTCGGGCACCCCGGCCTTCGTGATCGGCGGACAGCTGCTGCGCGGCTACGCGCCGGAAGCGGCGATGGCGAAAATGGTCGCAGAAGAGCGGAACGCCGAGTAATCCGTGCCTGAAGAACGCCGCACAAGGCCTTCTTAGGATTGAGATTTTTAAGATAGAAAGCGCCGTCCGGGTCCATCGCGATCCGGGCGGCGTTTTCATGTCGTTTACCGTGAGAGTCCGAAGTTTTCACGTCTTAGGGGGCCGTTAATGGATCGGGCGTAGCCTGCCCTCGAAAAGGACTGTGATGCGACTCGAATTGCTGCTTATGACCCTCTCGGTGCTCTGCGCGCCGATCGCCGCCCTCGGCATGCTGCCAGAAGACCGACCGGGGCTTTACCTCGTCGTGGTCCCGCCCTGGCGCGCCGCCGATCAGGTGATCGCCGCCGCAGGGGCGCATCCCGTGGGACCGGTGCGCGCGCCCTTGGGAGAATTCGCAGCAACAGATGCGCCGGGCACGCTCGCCCGGCTGCGGGCGGCGGGCGCATGGGTCGTTCTCGACGCCAAGAAAATGGCCTGGCTCTGCGGGGCGGCCGAGATTTGAGGAACCTCTGATGATTGACGGGAACACCGCTGGGCCGACCACCGTGCAAGCGCCACAAAAAGACGCGCATATGCGTCAGGTGCGGAAATTGCTGGCCTTCGGGACAGTCGCCATGGCCGCGATCGTCACGGCAACCGCCTATTTGGTGGGCACGGCCTTCCTCGTAGCCAGCGTGACCGCCTGGGTCTTCGCCTCAGCCGCTCTGCTCGGGTGGCGGATGCGCGACCGGCGGCGCGGCAACACCATCCTCGCGCAAGGGGTGATCGGTCAGGCCGTGGCCCTCACCGCCGCGCTCTCCGGGCATCCGTGGCAAATCGATGCCCACCTCTCGTTTTTCGCACTGATGGCCGTGCTGATCGTGATGGTCGACACCCGCGCGATCTTCTTCGCGGCGGCGACCATCGTGGTCCATCACCTTGCGCTCTCGGTTCTGATGCCCAGCCTGATCTATCCCAGCGCGGATATCTGGGAAAATGTCACGCGCTCGCTTTTCCACGGCGCGACCGTCGCCATCGAAACTGCGGTGCTCGTCTATGCCGTGCTCAACCGCCGCCGTATGGAAAGCTCGATGGAAGAGCGTATGGCAGAGGCGATCGACGCCACCGCCCAAGCCGACGAAGCCCGTCGCCAAGCGGAGGGGGAGACCACGCGCGCCCAGCAGATGCAGGACGCCGCCAGCGAGGCCGCCCAAAAGGCAGAGGCGCTGCGCATCGATGCCGAACGCAACGCGCGTGAGGTCGAAGAAGCGACCCGCCTCGCCCGTCTGGCCGAAGAAGATCTCGCCCAGGAACGCGCCGAAACCACAGCACGCCAGACCCGCGTCGTCGAAGCGCTCGAAATCGCGCTGCAACAACTCTCACGCAAGGACCTCAAGGCCCGGCTCGGCGGGGTCGATGCGGATTACGCGGGGCTGGCCGTCAATTTCAACACGGCGATCGAGCAGCTCGAAGGCGCCATCGCCCTCGTCACCGGCCACAGCGTCGACATCCGCCAACAAATCGGCGAGATCAGCGCTGCCTCGGCCGCGCTCTCGACCCGAGCCGAGAAGCAATCGGGCACCCTTGCCGATGCGGCCGCCTCGCTCAACGAATTGACCTCCTCGGTGCAATCGGGCGCGAAAATGGCAGCCGAGGCCGCGAGTGCCGCCAGCAATGCGGAAACCGTCGCCAAGGAAAGCGCTGCGGTGGTCAGCGAGTCGATCCGCGCGATGAACGAAATCGAAACCAGTTCGAAGCAGATCGAGCGCATCACCTCGGTGATCGACGATATCGCTTTCCAGACCAACCTGCTCGCTCTAAACGCCGGCGTGGAGGCTGCCCGCGCAGGTGAGGCCGGTCGCGGCTTCGCCGTCGTCGCCTCTGAAGTGCGCGACCTCGCACAGCGCTCCTCCGCCTCCGCAAAAGAGATCACCGCACTGATCGAAGCCTCGGGCCAACAGGTCAGCACCGGCGTCGAACTGGTCAGCAAAACCGTCGCCTCGCTCGAAGGCATCGTAAAATCGGTCGAAGAGATTTCGCAGCGCGTCGCCCAGATGGCCCGCTCGTCCGAGGAACAGTCCCGCACCCTCGCGGCGATCAACGGCTCGGTCGAACAGCTCGACCACGCCACCCGCCAGAATGTCGCGATGTTCGAAGAAACCACTGCCGCGAGCAGAATGCTCGACGACCTCGCCGAGGCCCTGCGTGAAGCCGTGACGCAATTCTCGACCTCTCCCGCTGTGATGGAGGACCGAGAAGCGCTTCCGCGGGCGAGCTGACGACTACCCCCGGCTCAATAGCCGGAGCGCCCGACCTGCCAGCGGCGAAGACCATGCCGCTTGCCGACGCCCGCGACGCGGCAAGTCGATCGCGTTGGGCAGCGAACCGGATAGGACTGCGTGCGAAATGCCTACCGCGATAAAAAAGCCGGCGCGGTGAGGCGCCGGCTTTCTTGGTGGTCTTTGTCATCGAGCCTTACGAGGCCGGCACCACGTAGACGATCGCACGGCTATCAGGGTTCACGAAGACTGTGTTGTCATTGATGTTGCCATAGGCATAGGTGCTGTCCGGCACCGGCGTCAGCGTCACCACGTCCGGAATGACCTTGCCGGTCTCGACGTCACCCTCGAGATAAACCGGCGCGACGGGGTGCTTCTCGACCCAGGTGATCGTAGTGGGCTCGGGCTTGGCCGCAGCGCCCACCCCGGCGGAACCGATCAGCGCGCCGACCACGGCGCCCACGGGACCACCCACGGCCGCACCGGCTGCGCCACCAGCAGCCGCACCGGTCAGCGCCGCAGCGCCCTGGCCATCCTTATTGGCGTTATCGCCCGGGACTTGGATCTGGTTCACGGTGACCGATTGCGGGCCGGTCGACAAAAGCGCCATCTGGCCGTCGACCATCACACCCAGCTGGCCTGCGGGCGCATAGCCATTCATGCCATCAAAAGTCACCTGACAGATCGTGCCATCGGGCAGACAGCCTTCCACCGGGACGATGGTGCCGTCGGCGACAGTCGCGATCGTTTTCGACGAGGCCTCGACGCCGGCGTGGATATCGAACTCGCCTTGCGCGGTGGCCATCAGCGGCGGGCTGGTCTCGGCAAAAGCGGTACCGGCGATCATCGTGGTGCTGGCGGCAGCAGCGAGGATAGTTGCAAACTTGCGGGTCATTGGACTTACCTCCTTCATTACCCTGACCGCCACGAGGGACGGCCTCTCTCCGTTGTGGGGAGGGAAATGTGGAGGGGCGCCAATTCGTTCCCCCGAAATTCTATCACGGCAGCGTGATAAGGGCCGATTTCGGGGGCGCTGCGGCACTTTTCCGCTTATTCGGCGGCGGCTTTCTCCGCTTCGATCTCGGCCGATTTTTTCTCAACCAATTCAACGATATGGTCGATCATATCCGCGTTGGACTGCTTGTGATCCTGCTTGCCGGCCATGTAAACCATGCCCGATCCGGCACCACCGCCGGTAAAGCCGATATCGGTCATCAGCGCCTCGCCGGGACCGTTCACGACGCAGCCGATGATCGACAGCGAGATCGGAGTTTTGATGTGTTCGAGCCGCTCTTCCAGCTCCGCCACGGTCGCGATCACGTCGAAGCCCTGCCGCGCGCAGGACGGGCAGGAGATGATCTGCACGCCGCGGGTGCGCAGCCCCAGAGATTTCAGAATCTCGAAACCGACCTTCACCTCTTCGACCGGATCGGCCGAGAGCGAGACGCGCAGCGTGTCGCCAATGCCCATCCACAGGAGGTTGCCCAGCCCGATCGCGGATTTCACCGTGCCGGAGGTCAGCCCCCCCGCCTCGGTGATGCCAAGGTGGATCGGCGCGTCGGTCGCCTCGGCGATGCCCTGATAGGCAGCGGCGGCGAGGAACACGTCCGACGCCTTCACCGAAATCTTGTATTCGCGGAAATCGTGATCCTCGAGAATGCGGATATGGTCCATCGCGCTCTCGACCATCGCCTCGGGGCACGGCTCGCCGTATTTCTCCAGCAAGTGCCGCTCGAGCGAACCTGCGTTCACGCCGATCCGGATCGAACAGCCGTGATCCTTGGCGGCGCGCACGACCTCGGCCACGCGCTTCTCGTCGCCGATATTGCCGGGGTTGATGCGCAGGCAGGCCGCCCCCGCCTCCGCCGCCTCGATCGCGCGTTTGTAGTGGAAATGGATGTCCGCCACGATCGGCACCGGGCTCTCTCGGCAAATCTCGCGCAGGGCGCGCGTGCTGGATTCGTCCGGGGTCGAGACGCGCACGATATCCGCGCCGACATCGGCCGCGCGGATCACCTGATCGAGCGTCGCGCGCACGTCCGAGCTGTCGGTATTGGTCATCGTCTGCACCGAGATCGGCGCATCGCCCCCCACGGGGACTTTGCCGACCATGATCTGGCGAGACTTGCGGCGGTAGATATTGCGCCACGGACGGACCGGGTTGAGAGACATGCAAACGCTCCTTCGAGACCTCGGCTCCTGATACGCCAAGGCCCGCTGCGGTGCAACGGGCCGGGGCGGATCGTGATCTGCGGTTTATTGCTGGTCGGTCTGGGTCGGCGCGGCGGCATCGCCCGCATCGGCCACCGCGATCATCTTCGCGAGGTCCTTGTCCTGCGCGAGATTGGCGACCGGGTATTCCTCGTCTAGTGCGGCGGAGGACAGCTTGATGTTCTTCGTGACCTGACCGCGCTTGCCGACCGGGCCATGCGTCACGCCGTTGACCGCGAAATAGATCGCGCCGGATTCACCCGTGCGCATCGTCGGCGGCTCTTCGAGCTTGGGCAGCACGTAACGCTCGCCCGCATCCATGACCTTCTCGAACAGCGTCGCGCCATCGGCGGATTTGATCCGAACCCAGGACGGGCGCACGGCAAGCACGACGACATCGGGCTGATCCGCTTCGAGCGCCTTGGCGACGGCGGATTGGATATTGTTCTCGGGGCCCGCCGCCGAGGCGAGCTGCGTCCCCTGCGGCGTGTTCGGGGAGGTGCTCGGCTGGGTCAGACCGATGAGATTGGGCGTCAGGCCCGGAGCGGCCGCGCCCACGCCCTGCCCGGCCAGCGCGCCGGTCGCATTGGGGTCGATCGATGCGATCGGCCCGTCGCGCGACACCAGAACCGGCGCGTCGAGGGCCGCCGGACGGTAGATGCGCGCGGAACGCTCGGGTTGGTTGACCTCGGGCAGCGTGTCGTCGGCCTGCGCCATCTCCGGCCCGTCCTTGACCGAATCGAGCGGGTCGAGATCGGCCATCACGCCGGGCGCCTGATCCACGGGCGTCAGCTGCACGCGCTGCACTTCCTGCAGCACGGTCCAACCACCATAGCCGATACCGCCACCGATCAGCGCCAGCACGAAGAGCGCACCGACGGCACGGGGCTCGATCTTGGTCCAGAGCGATTCCTTGCGCGGAATGAAGGCGGGATTGGCGAGCGCCTCGGCCATGTCCTTCGGGTCGCGCTGCGGCTTCGGGCCGGAGGCGGCCTCGGACATGCCGTGGGCGGGCGAATAGCCAGCCTCGTTGCAGAAGCGCTGGAACGACCATTCCGGGTCGAGACCGAGATAGCGCGCGTAGGAGCGCACATAGCCCGCGATGAAAGAGGGTGTGTCGAAAGCTTCCACGTCGCAGGCTTCGATGGCCGCGATATAGGCTGCTTTGATCCGCAATTCGCGTTGGACATCTAGGAGCGATTTGGCGAGCGTCGCCCGCTCGCCGCGCATCACATCGCCAAGACGAAGTTCGAAATCGTCGAACCCTTTAGGTTTGACTCCGTCCTCCGTCGAAGGTTTCGCCCTTCGCCCGATCATGCTGCCTGTCCCTGCCGTTTTCCCGCCTGCGTCGATTCGGAGCCAATAGCCCCTTCGATTAACAAAGGCTTATCACAAGCAAGCGAGCCGCGCACGCGCCTATGTGGCTTACGCGCTGGCTTCGGCGCGATTCAGCTCACAGCGCGCCCAAAGCGCATCCATGCCCTTGACCAGACCGTCGATCATACCGGTGTCGTGCACCGGCGAGGGCGTGAAGCGCAGACGCTCGGTGCCGCGCGGCACGGTCGGGAAGTTGATCGGCTGGACATAGACCCCGAACTCGTCAAGCAGCATGTCCGACAAGGCCTTGGTATGTTTGGGATCTCCGATGATCACGGGCACGATATGCGAGCCGTGGTCGATGATCGGCATACCCATGCCCTTCAGACGCATCTTGAGAATCTTCGCGTGCAACTGCTGCTTGTCGCGCAGCTCCTGACCGCCCTCGCCTTTCAGGAAGGCGATCGACGCGGCAGCGCCAGCCGCCACCGCCGGCGGGATCGAGGTGGTGAAGATGAAGCCCGGCGCATAGGAGCGCACCGCATCGACCATCTTGGCGGAAGCCGCGATATAGCCGCCGAACACGCCGAAGGCTTTGCCCAGCGTGCCGTTGAAGATGTCGATCCGGTCCATCTCGCCCAGTTTCTCGGCGATACCGGCGCCGCGCGGGCCATACATGCCCACCGCGTGCACCTCGTCGAGATAGGTCATCGCGCCGAATTCCTCGGCCAGATCGCAGATCTCGGAGATCGGGCCGAAATCGCCATCCATCGAATAGACCGACTCGAAAGCGATCAGCTTCGGCGCGGCCGGATCGTCGGCGGCCAGCAGCTCGCGCAGATGCGCGACGTCATTGTGACGGAAGACGCGCTTGGCGCCGCCGTTGCGGCGGATGCCCTCGATCATCGAGGCGTGGTTCAGCTCGTCGGAATAGATGATGAGACCGGGGAACAGCTTGGGCAGCGTGCTCAGCGTCGCGTCATTCGCGATATAGGCCGAGGAGAAGACCAGCGCGGCCTCTTTGCCGTGCAGATCGGCGATCTCATGCTCCAGTCGCTTGTGATAGACCGTCGTGCCCGAGATGTTGCGCGTGCCGCCCGAACCTGCGCCGGTGGCGTCCAGCGCCTCGTGCATCGCGGCCAGCACGACCGGATGCTGGCCCATGCCCAGATAGTCGTTGCCGCACCAGATGGTGATGTCCTGCTTCGACCCGTCCGGCTTGGTCCAGACGGCATGGGGAAAATTACCCTTCTCGCGCTCGATGTCGATGAAGACGCGATAGCGGCCTTCCTCGTGCAGCTTGTCAATCGCCTGATCGAGTGCGCGGTCGTAATCCATCTCGTGCTTCCCTTGCATGACTGTTCGCTGGGTCTGCCCTACCGGGCACCACAAAGCGCGACATTGATAAATGTCAAATTCCTCTCCCTGAAGGGCAAAAATGTCGCAAATAGTCATGAAAAGCAAACATTCAATTTTCGCAATTTGTCGCGCCCTCGCGTCACCCCCTCTGGACAGTGCCGCGCGCAGCCCTAGGCTGAGGCCAAAATAAAGGAGGCCTGCATGGCACTGAACGAGGTTCTCACCGAAATCGATAGCGGCCTGGATGCCGCGATGGACCGTCTTTTCGAGCTGCTGAAAATCCGCTCGATCTCGACCGATCCGGCCTATCGCGAAGAGACCCACGAAGCTGCGGAATGGCTCGTCAAGGAATTGAAATCGCTGGGCTTCGACGCCGAACTGCGCCCGACCACGGGTCATCCGATGGTGGTTGCGCATTCCAAGGGCGACGGCCCGCGCCTGCTGTTCTACGGCCACTATGACGTGCAGCCGGTCGACCCGCTGGAGCTGTGGAACACGCCCCCGTTCGAGCCGCAAATCGAGGACACCGAGAACGGTCGCGTCATCCGCGGTCGCGGCGCGTCCGACGACAAGGGCCAGCTGATGACCTTCATCGAGGCCTGCCGCGCCTATAAGGCCGTGAACGGCGAGCTGCCTGGCAATCTTGTGATCTTTCTTGAAGGCGAGGAAGAATCGGGCTCGCCCTCGCTGGTGCCCTTCCTCGAGAACAACCGCGAGGAGCTGACCTCCGATCTGGCGCTGATCTGCGACACCTCGATGGTCTCGCCCGGCGTGCCCTCGATCGCAGGCAGCCTGCGCGGGATGCTGAAGGAGGAATTCACCCTCCACGGGCCGCGCATCGATCTGCATTCGGGCCATTACGGCGGCCCCGCCCTGAACCCGCTGCGCGAGATTTCCAAGATCATCGCGAGCTTCCATGACGATCAGGGCCGCGTTGCGGTAGACGGCTTCTACGAGGGCGTCCACGAAGTCCCGGCCGAGCAGCTCGAAGCGTGGAAGACCTGCGGCTTCGACGAAAAGGAATACCTTCAGCACGCGGGCATGACCGTGCCGCATGGCGAGGAAGGCTATTCGGCGCTGGAGCAGCAATGGGCACGCCCGACGCTGGAGATCAACGGTCTCTGGGGCGGCTATCAGGGCGCGGGCTCGAAGACCGTGATCCCGGCCGAGGCGCATTGCAAGATCACCTGCCGCCTCGTGGGCGACATGGATCCGGCCCACGTCCGCAAGGCGCTGCGCGCCCATGTCGAGGCACGCCTGCCGGTCGATGCGCGCATCACCTGGGACGGCGATCTCGATGGCGCACCGGCCTCCGTGATGGACACGTCGCGCCCCGAATTCGAAGCCGCGCGTCAGGCGCTCTCGGACGAGTGGAACCGCGAGGCGGTGATCGTCGGCATGGGCGGTTCGATCCCGATCGGCTATTACTTCAAGTCGATCCTCGGCATGGACGCGATGCTGATCGGCTTCGCCAACGATGACGACGCGATCCACTCGCCGAACGAGAAATACGACGTCAAAAGCTTCCACAAGGGCATCCGCTCCTGGGCGCGCATCCTCGACCGGATCGCGAAATAAGCACGCCGCCGGGGGCTTCGCGCCCCTCGCATAGCGACGCTCTTGTCACCGGCCATTCGCATGCTCGCGAATGGCCGGTCTCATTTCAGGCTTTCGTCGCGCGCCGCCTGCACCGCCTGCATCCGCTCGGGCCATGTCGAACGGATGAAGCCGAGGATATCGAGGATTTGCGCGTCACTCAGCGCGCCACCGAAACCGGGCATCCCGCTCGGGAAGTCGGCAACCCCGCGCGCGGCCAGCGCCGCCGCCCCGCCCTGCTTGACGTAATCGAACAGCAAGGCGGTCTCGTGATGCCATGTGTGGCCGGTTTCGTCATGCGGCGGGGCGGGCAGGACGCCATCGGGTCCCGCCTCGCGCCAGTCCGGCTGACCTTCGAGATTGGCTCCGTGGCAGCTCGCGCAGTTCTGCGCATAAAGATCCTTGCCCGCCGCGATATCGCGCCCGTCGAGCAGACTGGAGGCGTGCGCGCCCCCTGCCCCGAGCGCGATCACGGCAGCCAAACCTATCGCCTCAATCCGCATCGTCTCTCACTCCCGATACTCGTCGTGGCACTCCTTGCAGGTCACCCCGAGCTTGAAGAGAGCAGGTCCAAGCGCCTGCCGGGACTCGATCGGCTTCGAGAGCGAGTTGGCCGCTTCCTCCAGCGCCTGCGCCTGACCGCGGAAGTCATGGAATTCGTCCCAGATCGACGGATGGGCTTCGGATTTCGGGTCCTGCGCCTCGGGCTCGAAGAGCACCGGAATCTGTCCGGCCTCGGCTTCGATCCGGGTGATCGCGCGACGGACCTTCTCGGCTTCGAAGTCTCTCTCGCCCTTCGCCATCGTGCTCAGAAGCTTCATCTCGGTCCCGAGCCGCTTCATGCCTTCCATCCGTGCGAGAACCTGCGGATCCTCCACCCCGCCATGGGCGAGCGCCATCGGCGCCCAGCCGAGCAGGAACAGGGTCGTCATCAGGGGTTGTCTCATCTTCACTCCTTTCATCGGAAACTCAGGTCACGTCGATCCAGGACGACATGCCTGCCGCCGCATGGGCGAGCATGTGGCAGTGCAAAAGCCACTTGCCCGGATTGTCGGCGGTGAACGCGACCTCGTGGCTGCGTCCGGCAAAGGTCAGCACCGTGTCGCGCATCGGGCCGAGGCTTCCATCCTCGAGCACCTCGCGGAAATGCATCCCGTGCAGGTGCATCGCATGCGGGAAGGCGGTGTCGTTGACGAAGCGCAGCCGCACCGGCTCGCCCTGTGACAGCCGCGCAAACGGCGCATCCCCCGGCCCGGCCTTGCCGGCGAGCGTCCAGAAATTGCCGCTCTGCATCAGGCTCTGCATCTGGCTGCGCGACATCCGGCCCATCGCGCCGCCTTCGATCTTCATCTCCAGCGGGCGGGCCTGCGTCAGATCGGTCGGGGCCATGTTCGGATTGGGCGGCAAAGGCGCAGGCGCGTCGCGCCGCGAGCGGCTCGCCTCCCCGGAAATCTCGAACGCGACCTGGCTGTGCCATTGGTCGTCATTGCCCAACCGCTCGATCGCCGCCTGAGCCCCGTCGCCGGTCACATCGACGATCAGTTCGATGCGTTGCGCGGGCGCGAGGACCAGTTCGTCGGGAATGGGCTCCGGCGCGGGCAGCGGCATCCCGTCCAGCGCCACCTGCCAGCCCGAGAGCCCGGTCAGCCGCAGCACGAAAATCCGCGCATTGGCGGCGTTGATCAGGCGCAGCCGCAACCGCTCGTGGCGTTTCGCCTTCAGGGTCAGGGCGTAATGCCCGTTGGTCCCGACCAGATTGCCGAAGCGCCCACCGTGGCTGAGGTCCATCGGATGGGTGAAATCCGGCTCCAGCTGCGCGGTATCGGGATCGAGCAGCCAATCGTCGAGCAGCAGAACCTCGTCGCGATCGACATCCGGCGCCTCTGACTCCTCGATGATCAGCGCACCGGAGAGGCCGCGCGCGACCTGCTCCATCGAGTTCGTATGCGCGTGATACCAATAGGTGCCCGCATCCGGCACAACGAAATCATAGTCGAAGGTCTGGCCGGGCGGCACCGCGTCCTGCGTCAGCCCCGCCACGCCATCCATCGCATTGTCGATGCGGATGCCGTGCCAATGCACCGAGCTTGGCACGTCGAGCTTGTTGACGAAGCGGCGTTGCAGGCGCGCGCCCTGCGGCACCCGCAGCTGCGGCCCCGGCAACGTACCGTCATAGGACCAGACCTCGGTTTGCGGATAGCCCTCGGGGGCGATCTGGGCCATGGCGCGCTGCGCGGTCAGCGGCGTCGGGGCAGTCTGTGCGCTGCCCATGCGCGCGGTCAGCGCCGTGGCCCCCATTCCGGCAAGGATCGCGCGGCGGGTCAGTTGGAAATTCTGCATCTCACTCGATCCCGTTCGCGCGCTGCAATTCGCGCACGTAAGTGACGATATTGGCGACATCGCCACGGGTCAGACCTTCCTGCGGGGGCATGTTGCCGAACTTCCAGTGATGCGCGCGCACGCCCGCCTGAACGGCGGCCTGGAAGGCCATGTCGCCGTGATGGGACGGCTCGTAGATTTTATGAACAAGGGGCGGGCCGAAGCCCATCTTGCCGGTGGCATTCGCGCCGTGACAGGTCGCACAGGTCGCGTCGAAAGCGCGTTTGCCCATCTGGGCCTGTTCGGTCAGGGAGGTCGGCAAGGTGACGGCGACGAGCGGATCGCCTTTGGCGGGCGTGGCCGCCTCGGCCTCACTAGCGGTGTCGGGCTGCATCACGAGCCAACCGCCCG
This sequence comes from Thioclava sp. ES.031, assembly GCF_002563775.1. Lineage (NCBI taxonomy): Bacteria > Pseudomonadati > Pseudomonadota > Alphaproteobacteria > Rhodobacterales > Paracoccaceae > Thioclava > Thioclava sp. ES.031. The sequence goes on from NZ_PDJO01000001.1 coordinate 2,370,003, forward strand.
CAGCGAGGGCCGCGACGACAGCGGCAGAGAGAATATAGCGTTTCATGGAGTATCCTGTTCGATCATGCGCCCGGATGGCGGACGCGACAGACGAGCCCCCCTCAGGGGCCAGTGACGGTGTGATCGATCAGATACGCGGTGGCGGAAGGTCGAGCTGCGGCTCATGCGCCAATGGCGCGGGCGTCTCCGCAGGCAGGAGCGTCACGGACAGGTCCGCCCGGCTCAGCGAGAATTCCGGCGCAAAGTCCAGCGTGGCCGAGACCATCATCTGCGCATGGGGGCAGGTCTTGTCCTGCATCGGCCCCGCATCGTGATGGCTGTCGGGACAGGCGGCACAATCGCTGACGGTGATTGCGTCCATCGCATCCATCGCACGCGCATGGGTCATCGCGGCAGCGGGCGCGCCCAACTGCGAAAGACCGATCAAACAGACCAGCCCGATGACAACGATATGCAGCGCTTTGCGCATGGCTCTCCCGGTTCTCCCTGCCCTCTATCTGGTGGGCTCTGGCGCGGCTGTCAATTCCCGCGCTGCCCCATCAGGTCGTCGAGGATCGCACAATCGGGGGCATCGTCGCCATGACATTGCGCGATAAGACGTTGGAGTTGCGCCTCCAATGCATTGAGAGAGGCGATCTTTTCTCGCACCGCTTCGAGGTTTTGCTGCGCGAGCGCGCGCACATCGCGACTGGCCCGCCCCTCATCGGCGCTCAAGCTGAGCAGGCGGCGACATTCCTCGAGCGAGAACCCAAGGTGTCGCGCCTGCGCCAGAAGCCGCAACTGCTCCACGCAAGCCTCGGAGAAATCGCGATAGCCATTCGCGCGCCTGTCCGGCGTGACGAGGCCGATCTCCTCGTAATAGCGGATTGTCTTGACCGGCAGCCCGGTCTGCGTCGCGGCGGTTCCGATATTCATCTGCATAGGCCTCCTGCGCCCAATATAAACCTTCCAGCCACTGGAGGCAAAAGTCACGCTCACGTGAAGCGTGCGGGAACATAGGGACGCGGTGCGGGGTTGAAGAAAAGATCAGCAAATCTCTTGACCCTCCATCTACTGGAAGCCCTATCTGGTCGAGCGAAGTTGCCGAAAGGATGAACGGATGACATCGCAACACGCCCACAACGAGACCCACGACACGCAGGAGACGGCGGACGCGATCACGCGCGACCCGGTCTGCGGAATGACGGTCGACCCGAATGCCGAAAAGCCCAGTGCCGAGCATGACGGCCATCGCTACCACTTCTGCTCGCAAGGCTGTCACGACAAGTTCGTGGCCAAGCCCAATGACTACATCAAGGCCACCGATCCGGTCTGCGGGATGTCGGTCGAGCGCGCGACCGCGAAATATATGGCCAAGCTCGATGGCGAGCGGTTCTATTTCTGCTCCGAAGGCTGCCAGCACAAGTTCGAAGCCCGGCCCGAGGATTATCTGGGCGTTCGCCCTGCCGCCAAGGCGATGCCCGAGGGCACGCAATATACCTGCCCGATGCATCCCGAGATCGTCGAGGACAAGCCCGGCGATTGCCCGAAATGCGGCATGGCGCTGGAGCCGATGAGCCCCAGTGCCGATAGCGGCCCGAACCCCGAGCTGGTCGATTTCCGGCGCAGGCTCTGGATCATGGGGCCGCTCGCGGCCGCCGTCTTCGTGCTGGAGATGGGCGCGCATATCGGGCTGCCTGTCGCGGACTGGATCGGGCCGAAAGCCTTCCTCTGGCTGCAATTCGCGCTGGCGACCCCGGTGCTGTGGTTCGCACGGCCCTTCTTCGTGCGCGGCTGGAAATCGGTCGTGAATGTCTCGCCCAACATGTGGACGCTGATCGCTTTGGGTACGCTCGCGGCCTATCTGTTCTCGCTCGCGGGGCTTCTGGTGCCGGGTATCTTCCCCGCCGAGATGCTCAATGAGCACGGCCTGCCGTCGGTCTATTTCGAGGCCTCGGCGGTGATCCTCGTGCTGGTTCTGGTCGGGCAGATCATGGAGCTGACGGCACGCGAGAAGACCGGTGACGCGATCCGCGCGCTGATGGACCTCGCGCCGAAAACCGCGCGCCGCGTGGGGGAAAATGGCGAGGAAGACGTGCCCCTCGATCAGGTGCAGACGGGCGACAAGCTCCGCGTGCGCCCGGGCGAGACCGTGCCGGTGGATGGCGTGGTCACGGAAGGCTCCTCTGCCATCGACGAGAGCATGATCACCGGCGAGCCGGTCCCGGTCGAGAAAACCCAGGGCGAGCCGGTCACCGGCGGCACGCTGAACAAGCAGGGCAGCTTCGTGATGGAGGCGCAGGCCGTGGGGGCGGAAACCACCCTTTCGCGCATCGTCGAGATGGTCGGCAAGGCGCAGCGCTCGCGCGCGCCGATCCAGGGGCTGGCCGACCGTGTGTCGCTTTACTTCGTGCCCGCGGTGGTGATCTGCGCCATCCTCGCCTTCATCGCATGGCTGGCCTTCGGCCCCGCGCCGGCTCTGGGCTATGCGACCGTGGCCGCAGTCTCGGTCCTGATCATCGCGTGCCCCTGCGCCTTGGGTCTCGCCACGCCGATGTCGGTGATGGTCGGCACCGGACGCGGCGCAAGCGCAGGCGTGCTGATCCGCGACGCCGAGGCGCTGGAACGCTTCGCCAAGGTCGACACGCTGATCGTCGACAAGACCGGCACGCTGACCGAGGGCAAGCCCGCACTGACCGATGTGATCGCGGACGGGGCCTCCGAGGACGAGGTCAAATCCCTCGCCGCCGCGCTGGAACGCGGGTCGGAACACCCGCTGGCCGAGGCCATCGTGCAAGGGGCGGAAGATGCGCCCAAACTGGACGCCGTAGGCTTCGAGGCGGTGACCGGCAAGGGCGTCACCGGCCACGTCGACGGTGCGCAGATCGCGCTCGGCAATGCGGCGCTGATGGAGCAGATCGGCGCGGATGTCTCCGCTCAATCCGAGACGGTCGAGCGCCTGCAATCGGACGGCAAAACCGCGATGTATCTCGCCCGCGACCGCAAGGTGATTGGGGTGATCGCGGTGGCCGACCGGATCAAGGAGACCACGGCGGACGCCATTCGCGCGCTCCACGAGGAAGGCCTGCGGATCGTCATGGCCACGGGCGACAGCGAAGGCACCGCGCGGGCCGTCGCGCGTGAGCTGGGCATCGACGAGGTCCATGCCGGGGTCTCGCCCGAGGACAAGGCCGCGCTGGTCGAGAAACTGCGCAAGGACGGCGCTTCAATCGCGATGGCGGGCGACGGCGTCAATGACGCACCTGCGCTGGCCGCTGCCGATGTCGGCATCGCCATGGGCACCGGCGCCGATGTCGCGGTGGAAAGCGCCGGGCTCACGCTGGTCAAGGGCGACCTGACCGGCATCGTCCGCGCGCGCCGTCTGGCCGAGGGCGTGATGCGCAACATCCGTCAGAACCTGTTCTTCGCCTTCGCCTATAACACCGCGGGCGTGCCTATCGCGGCCGGCGTGCTCTACCCCGTCTTCGGCGTGCTGCTCTCGCCGGTAATCGCGGCGCTCGCGATGAGCTTCTCGTCGGTGTCGGTGATCGGCAACGCGTTGCGGCTGCGGAGGCTGAAGCTGTGACATCCCCGATGAAAGATGGCAGGGTAACGCAAAACTCCGGAGGACCCATGACTCGTTTTCTCACTATTCTCGCCCTCGTGGCGTTGCCCACGCTCGGTCACGCCCAGATGATGGACGACCATGCGGATGGAAGCGCGCATGACATGATGTCGGGCGATCACATGATGGACGATGAAGATATGGGCGATCACGGCGACATGGCGTCCCATGACGATCACATGATGTCCGACGACGCTCATGTCGACGGGCAGATGCCGATGACCTCGACCGCGCAGATGCCCGGCATGCAATCCGGGGACACGGGCGCGATCACCGAGCCGGGCCAGTCCGCCTTCGCGGCCATTCAGGAGATCGTCGCCTATCTGCTCGCCGATCCCGACACGGATTGGAACCGCGTCAATATCGAGGGTCTGCGCCAGCATCTGATCGACATGAACAACGTCACCCTGCGCGCCAAGGTCAAAGAGGACGACATCGAAGGTGGTGCGCGCTTCGAGACTACTTCCGACGACCCCGAGGTCACCGCCTCGATCCGTGCAATGGTGCCTGCCCATGTCGCGACGATGAACGGGGTCGAGGGCTGGGAGATGAGCGCCGAGGAAATCCCTGGCGGCAGCGCGCTGACCGTGACCGGCGCGGATGCGCAGAAGATCCGCGCGCTCGGCTTCATCGGCATCCTGACCGTCGGCGCGCATCATCAGCCGCACCATCTAGCGATGGCGAAGGGTGAAATGATGGTGGGGCATTGAGCCCGGTCGCCCCGCTGCGGGCGTAAATTTTACAAGCGACAAGGCTGCCGGGACCAAACCCGGCAGCCTTTTTCATTTGCCATATCAGCGCGTTGTCGGACGTCATTCCGCAGCCTGCAACGCGTTGCCGCGCGCGAGACGCCCGCTCAGCCGAGTCAGCGCCAGACCACCCAGAACGACCACCGCGCCGAGGAAAGGCGTGACCGACAGGCCGATCTGGTCGACCGCAAGACCGCCGACCCACGCCCCGCCCGCGATGCCGAGGTTGAAGGCGCCGATATTGAGGCCCGAGGCCACATCGACCGCCCCCGGCGCGACGTTGCGTGCGATAGCGACCACATAGGCCTGCAGCGGCGGCACGTTGCCGAAGGCGAACCCGCCCCAGAACAGCACCACCGCGATGGCGGCCCAAGGCGTGGCGAGGCTCAGCGCCAGCAGCGCAAGCGACCCGGCCAGCCCCGCGAAGATCAGCGTGAGCGCGGGCACCGGCCCGATCCGGTCCGACAGCTTGCCGCCCGCGATATTCCCGACCGCGACCGAGATCCCGTAGAGCAGGATCACGAGGCTCACCGACCCCGCGCCGAGACCCGTCACCTCGGTCAACATCGGCGCGAGATAGGTGAAGGCGATGAAGTTGCCACCATAGCCCACGGCCGTGATCAGATAGACGAGCAAAAGCCGCGGCGAGGTCAGCACGCTCAGCTGTTGCTTCAGAGACGGCGACGCCCCGCGCGGCAGGTTCGACGGCACCAGCAGCGCCGAGGCGATGAAGCCGATCAGGCCCAGCCCGACCACGCCGAGGAACGTCGCGTGCCAGCCGAAATGCGCCCCGATCCATGTACCAAAAGGCACGCCGGTCACCAGCGCGACGGTGAGGCCCATGAAGACCATGGCGATCGCGCTCGATTCCTTTTCGCGCGGCACGAGGCTCGTCGCGATGGTCGAGGCGATGGCGAAGAACACCCCATGCGCGAGGCCGGTGATGAAGCGCGCCGCGATCAGCGCGCCATAGCTGGGCGCGACCGCCGCGAAGGCGTTGCCGCCGATGAACAGCGCCAGCAGCGCCAAGAGCAGCGTCTTGCGCGGCAGCCGGTCGGCAAGCGCGGTCAGCACCGGCGCACCGATGGTGACGCCAAGCGCATAGAGGCTCACGAGAAGCCCCGCCGAGGGCAGCGGCACACCCAGCGACTGCGCGATGGTGGGGATGAGGCCGACGATCACGAACTCGGTCGTGCCGACGGCGAAGGCGCTGATCGTGAGCGCCCAGAGAGCAAGAGGCATGTCGATCTCCCTTTGGTTGGATTGGATATCGACATCCCATCTGTCATGGGTCAGCCTTTGCGTGAACAGACAGGTCTGGAAAGGATCATTGCGCAAAATGCACGAATTGCCGCAAACCCGCGATCTGGCGACCTTCGTGGGTGTCGTCGAGGCGGGCGGTTTCGCCGAAGCCGCGCGGCGCTGGGGCGTGGCCCCTTCGACGCTGAGCCGCGCGGTGAGCCGGTTGGAGGAGCAGCTTTCGGTGACCCTTCTGCGTCGCACGACGCGGGCGCTGGAACTGACGCCGGAGGGGCGCGATCTTCTGGAGGCCGCGCGTGAGATCGTCGACCGGACCGAGGCGCTGGCCGATCTCGCGACGCAAGGGGGCACCCCGCGCGGGCCGCTTCAGATCAACGCGCCGGTGCCGTGGGTGCTGCATGTGCTGGCCCCCGCCCTGCCCGATTTCACCGCGCGTTATCCCGAGATCGAGATCAGCATCGAGATGACCGACAGCGTCGTCGATCTGATCGGCGCGCAGGCCGATGTCGCGATCCGGATGGGCACGCTGGGCGATAGCGAGCTGCTGCGCCGCCCTTTGGGGCTCGCGGCTTGGCGGCTCTTGGCCGCGCCGGATTATCTCGCGCGCATGGGCAGCCCCGAGACGCCGCACGAACTGACGCGGCTGCGGCAGGTGCGGTTCCAGAGCCCCGCGCATATCAACGAACTGCGCTTCGACGACGACCCCGAGCCGGTCACGCTCGCGCCTTCGGTCACCGCCGGGAATGGCGAGGCCGCCCGCGCGCTCGTCTGCGCCGGTCTCGGGATCGCGCGGTTTTCCGATTTCATGGTGGCGCGCGACATTGCCGAGGGACGGCTGGTCGAGCTGTTTCCGGGCAGGCTCAGCGCCGAACCCCTGCCGGTTCAGGCCGTCTACATGACCCGCGCCGCCGGGCTGCGTCGGCTCGGCGCGTTTCTCGACTGGCTGTCGGAGATCAGCTGACCGACGCCTCAGCGCTCGGTCAGCTTCAACTCGATCCGGCGGTTCTGGGCGCGCGCTTCGGGCGTGTCGGCGGTGTTCACCGGGTCGAACTGCGCGAACCCGGCGGCGGCGAGGCGCTCCGGCGGGAAGCCGAGGCTGTCCACCATGTACTTCACCACCGACAGCGCGCGGGCCTGGCTCAGCTCCCAGTTATCCTTGAACTCGCCCTGCCCCGACAGCGGCGTGTCGTCGGTATGGCCATCGACGCGGATGATCCACGGGATGTCGCCGGGGATTTCCCCGCGCAGCTGATCGAGCAGCGCGGTCACCTGCTTGATCTGCGCGCGGCCCGCATCCGACAGGGTCGCCGAAGCCGGCGCAAACAGCACCTCGGAGGAGAAGACGAAACGGTCGCCTTCCACCTTCACGCCCTGCTTGCCCTTCAGAAGCTGCGACAGCTTGCCGAAGAATTCCGAGCGGTAATTCTGCAGGTCCTTCGCCTTTGCCTCGGCCTCCTTGCGCATCTGCTCTTCGAGATCGGCGCGTTTCTTCTCTTCGGAGGCCGCGCGGGCCAGCGCCGCGTTCAGCTGCTGGCCGAGATTGTCGAGCTGCACCTTCGCCGCGGCATCCTTCTGCTGCGCCTCGTCGAGCACGTTTTGCAGCTGCGCGAGCTGGCTGCGCAAAGCCGCGACCTGCTGATTGAGCAGCGCCACTTTCTTCTGCGCGCCTTCCGAGATCGCCTGCTGTTCGGCCAGCGCCTTCTGCGCGGTGGCTTTCAGCGCGGCCTGTTTCTCCGCCTCGGACAGCTGCTTGCCGAGCTGCTTTTCCAGATCATCCTTCGCGGTCTGCGCGGCGGCGAGCTTGGTCAGCGTGTCCTCGGCCTGTTTGCGCGCCTCTTCGAGTTGCAGCGTCATCGCCGCGACCTCGTCGCCCGATTTCGTCAGCTTGTCGCGCAGATCGGCGATGGTTTCCTTGCTCAGCCGGATTTCGTCGGCCTTGGCGCTCGCATCCTGCTGGGCGGCGTTGCGCTCGCCCACCAATTGCGCGACGCGGGCCTCGAATTCGGTGATCTTCTGCTTGGCATCGGCCAGCGCGGCCTTGCGGTCGTCGAGCTGCGAGGTCAGCGTCGCGATCAGCGAGTCCTGCTGGTCCGCCTTGTCCTTCGCACTTTCCAATTCGCCGGTCAGTTGCTGCGTCTTGGTCTGTTGCAGCGACAGCGCCTTGGCGAGGTTCGACACCTGCTCGTTGAGTTGGATCAGCTCGCCTTCCTTGGTGCTCAGCGTGTCGCGCAGCACCGATTGCACGATCATGAAGATCGACAGGACGAACATCAGCACCAGAAGAAGCGCCGTCATCGCATCGACGAAACCCGGCCAGATATTGGTCGAGAACCGATTGCCGCCGCGCCGTGCCAGAGCCATGAATTAATCCTCGCGATGCGGTTTGTAGCCGAGGATCGCGCGCGTCAGCCCCGCGAAATCATGGCGCAGCTCGGCCATGCTTTCCTGCCGTCCGGCGCTGATTTCCTCGAGCATCCGCATCATCTGCTGGTCGATCGAGCGCAGCCGCATCCGGGTCTCCATCAGCGCCTCCGCCTCGGGGGCGCCTTCGGCCGTGCGTTGCGCGAGGTGATCGAGCGCGCCGATCAGCCGCTCCTGCCCCTCGGCCATCTGTTGCAGCGCGCCTTGCTGACGGTTGCGCGCATCCATCTCTGCCGAGAGCCGTTCCGACAGGTCGTGGATCGCGTTCGACAGATGCGCGATCCGCGCCTCGGTCTGCACCCGCCCCGCATCGGAACGCACGAACAGCGTCTGGATCTGGTCCATCTGCTCGGACATGTGATCGAGGACGCCCGCCACCATCGAGCTTTCGCCATCGCCCCCTTCGAGCGCGGTGAAGCTGAGCCGCGTGATCGAGGAAATCCATTCCTCCAGCTCGCGGTAGAACCGGTTCTGACCGTGGCTTGCAAACAGTTCCAGCAAGCCCACAACCAGCGAGCCCGCAAGACCCAGAAGCGACGAGGAGAACGCCGTGCCCATGCCGCCCAGCTGCGCCTCGAGCCCGGTCATCAGGTTGTCGAAGACCCCTATCGCGCTTTCGCCCTCTTTCGGCGCGAGGGCGCGGATCGTCTCGACCACCGCAGGCACGGTGGTGGCGAGGCCGTAGAACGTCCCGAGCAGGCCGAGGAAGATCAGCAGACCCGCGATATAGCGGGTGATGTCGCGCGCCTCGTCGATCCGGGTCGCGACGGATTCGAGGATCGAGCGCCCCGAGGAGGAGGACACCGCGCGGCGCGCCTCGCGCGAACCCAGCAGTGACGCGAGCGGCGCCAGCATCGACGGCGGGCGCACCTGCGGACGGCCGGGACGGTCCGCGGCGAAGCTTTCGATCCAGTTCACCGCCTTCACCAGCTGCACCACCTGCCAGAAACAGGCGAGGATGCCGAAGACGAAGACCGCGAGGATCACCCCGTTCAGCCAGGGATTGGCGAGGAAAATCGGGAAGATGCGCGAATAGGCGAAATAGCCCCCCGCAGCGACCAAGCCGAGCACCAGAAGCATCAGGATCACCTGACGCACGGGTTGTGAGAATTGCGGCTCCAGCCGGATCGGCTCTTCCATTATTGCCCCTCTTGCCTGTTTGCGCAGAGCCTAGCGAGGGCGCAGCCCTTCGCCAAGGCCTATCACGACAAGTGGTGCAGCCGTGCCACCAATGCATCAAGATGGGGATCGGGGATGCCCAATTCGTGCAGATGCTGGGCAGTATTGAACAGATAATCGCGGTTCGGACCGCGCCCGCCGGTGGCGCTGGCGATGATCCGGGCCTGCTCGTCATCGGAAAGCCCGCCGCAATACTGGTCGTGATGGCGGTCGATCACATAGGTCACCGCGCGCAGGCGCCGCCCGTCGTCGAGCTCCACATCGATTTCACGTTCCAGATAGGCCGAGGTCACAAGCTCGCGCTCGCGCAGATAGGCCATGACCTCGTCTTCCTGTCCGGGCCGGATCGCGAAGGCGAGCCCCGCGCAACCGCCCTGCCCCTCGTCGAGCGCCAGCACCAGCCCCGGCGCTTCGGGCGTGCCCCGATGCACCAGAGAGCGCAGGCAGAAGCTGCGCTCCCACCCCGGCGCACGGGCGAGCATCCGCTCGTCAAAATTAAAGCCGGGGTTCCAGATCAGCGAGCCGTAGCCGAAGACCCAGATCCTATTGTCATCGCACTGGTCCTGCATGGGCTCAGGGCTTACATGGGGTTCACCCGATTTGCAAAGAGGCGAAGATGCGCAAACTGATCATTCTGGTGCTGGTCGCGACGCTGGCCTATTGCGGCTACTGGTTCTTCGGTGCGCACAAGATCGAAAACGGCGCGCGCGACATGCTCGCGCAGGCCCGGCAGGAAGGCTGGGGCGATGCGCAATCGGTCTCGCTGGCGGGCTTCCCCTCGCGCTTCGATCTGACCTTCGACAAGCCCGAACTGAAGGATCGGGGCGGCCTGTGGCGCTGGAGCGCGCCCTTCGCCCAGCTCTTCGCTCTGGGATACGAACCCAATAAAGTGATCGCCTATCTGCCCTCGGGCCAGTCGCTGCAACTGGGCGATCAAAGCTACAAGCTGACGCAAGAGGACATGCGCGCCTCGCTGACGGTGGGCTATTCGACCGCGCTGCCGCTGGAACGGGCGGTCGCCGTGATCTCCGCGCCGGTGCTGACGCCCGCGGGCGAGACGGCCCCCGCGGTTTCGGCCGATCAGCTGCGCCTCGCGATCGAGCGCAAGGACAAGGCGCAGGGCGCGATCGGGGCCTCGGCTCAGGCCGCCGATCTGGTAATGCCCGCCGCCGCCTATCGTCTGGGTGCGGAGGCGAAATCGCTGAAACTCCCGGGCGATCTGCTGGAGCGGATCGACCCGAAGGGCGAGCTGCCCGACACCGTCACGCGCGTTCATTTCGACGCGTTGATCGGCACGCGCGAGCCGATCGACCAAACTGCGCTGGAGGCAGGCATGCCGGGACTGATGACCGTCGCGATCTCGGACCTGTCGCTGAGCTGGGGCGGCAACGACGTCTCGGTCGAGGGCAACCTGACGGTCGATCCCTCGGGTTATCCCGACGGCACGCTGACGATCCGCTCCGCCTCGTGGCGCAACTGGGTCGGCATCGCGCAAAGCATGGGGCTGATCAGCAAGGACGAGGTGAAAGTGGTGACCGGGATCGGCACGATGTTGGCCGCAAAGAACCCCGATGGTGCGCTAGACGTGCCGCTTGTGTTCAAGGACGGGCAGATGAGCCTCGGCCCGGTGCCGCTGGGACCCGCGCCGCAACTGGTCGCCCAGCGTCAATAAAGTTTAACGGCAGTAAGTGCCATTTCGATAGCGGGCCACATCGACATGGATGTGGTCCTGATGGAAGCGATCCGATCTCGGGCCGAGCACGGTGCCGAACGGGCCGCAGGCTGATTTGTGCATCCGCTTGATCACCCGGCCCCGGCGCCAGTCCTCCAACACGCTCAGCGTCGCGCCGTTGCGCAGGATCACGCCCGAGACGTCGATGGCGTTGCCCTTGGCATGTTCGGACAGTTTCGCGCCGGGCTGAGAATTGCGACTCCGGCAGGAATAGGAGGCCGCGATGCGGATCGCCTCGATCCCGCCGCCGCGCCGCCCCACCGCCGGTTTGATCCCGCGATCGACCCAGCGCTTGAAGGATTTCGCTGCCGAGCAATTCACCCGCACCGGCGAGGTCAAACGGATGCCCGAGACAGCGGTGATCTGCACCGGATCGGCAATGCCGCAGCGCCCCGGCCCGTCGATCGGCGCGATATGCGCGCCTTCCAACCCGGCAATGCCGCAAAGCTCGCCCGAGGAGGAATAGCGCGCAGAGCGCCGATCCTCGCCCCGCCCGCAGGAGCCCACCGCAACCACGGCCGCCAAGGCGATCAACACGACCGCCTTGCTGCGACCCGTGGCGCTCATGTGTCTTTCTTTGGTGCACCGCGCCCGAAATCGGGCGCATCCGTATCCTGCCCGGCCTCGATGATGCCGCGGCGGATCGCGCGGGTGCGCGTGAAATAGTCGTGCAGCATGTCGCCATCGCCCATGCGGATCGCGCGTTGCAGCATGAACAGCTCCTCGGTGAAGCGGCCGAGGATGTCGAGCGTCGCTTCCTTGTTGGTCAGGAAGACGTCGCGCCACATCGTCGGGTCCGAGGCCGCGATCCGGGTGAAATCGCGGAAACCCGTAGCGGAATATTTGATGACTTCCTCGTGGGTTACACGACGAAGATGATCCGCCACGCCGACCATCGTATAGGCGATCAGGTGCGGTGTATGCGACACGACCGAGAGCACGAGATCATGGTGATCGGGGGCCATCTCGTCGGTATTCGCGCCCATCGCCTCGACCAGAGATTTCAGCCGGGTCAGCGCCTCGGGATCCGGGCCCTCGATCGGCGTGAACAGCCACCAGCGATTGGCGAAGAGCGTGGCAAAGCCCGAGCGCGGGCCCGACTGCTCGGTCCCTGCCAGCGGGTGGCCGGGGATGAAATGCACGCCTTCGGGCACATGCGGGCCGACCGCGTCGATCACCGAGCGTTTGACCGAGCCGACATCGGTGATCGTAGCGCCGGGGGCCAGATGCGGAGCGATCTCTTCGGCGATCTTCGCCATCGCGCCGACCGGCACACAGAGCACCACCAGATCGGCGCCCGCGACCGCCTCGGCGGCGGTCTCATAGACGGCATCGACCAGCCCGATCTCCAGCGCAGTGTCGCGCGTCTCGGCAGAGCGCGCATGACCGACGATCTCGCCCGCCAGGCCTTTTTCGCGCATCGCATGGGCCATCGACGAGGCGATCAGGCCGAGCCCGATCAGCGCGACCCGCTGGTAGAGCTGGCTCATCTGGGCACCTCGATCCCGCCTGCCTTGAAGACGCCGATCAGATGCGCGACGCGGCGGCACGAGGGCTCGTCGCCCACGGTGATGCGCAGGCAGTTGGGCAGGTTATAGCCCGCGACCCGGCGCACGATGATCCCTTCGGATTTCAGATAGGTATCGCAATCGGCGGCCTCCTGCTCGGACGCCAGACGTGCGAGGATGAAGTTCGCCGTAGAAGTGTCGGACGGCACGCCCTTTTCTGCCAGCGCTTCGGCCAGCCAAGCGCGCAGACGGGTGTTGTCATCGCGGCATTTCGTGACCCAGTCCTGATCGCGCACGGCGGCCTCTGCGGTCTCCTGCTGCGCGGTCGAGAGGTTGAACGGCCCACGGATGCGGTTGAGCACGTCGATCACTTCGCGCGAGCCGTAGCCCCAGCCGACGCGCAGCCCGCCGAGACCGTAGATCTTCGAGAAGGTCCGGGTCATGAAGACATTGGGCAGGCGCGTCGCCAGCTCCGCCCCGCCGTCATAGCCTTCGACATATTCCGCATAGGCCGCGTCGATCACCAGCAGCGCGCCTTTCGGCAGCCCCGCCGCCAGCCGCTCCAGCTCCGCCAGCTGGATCATCGTGCCGGTCGGGTTGTTCGGATTGGCGAGGAAGACGAGCTTGGTCTTCTTGGTGCAGGCGCTCAGGATCGCATCGACATCCGTCGTGCGGTCGCGCTCCTTGACCTCGATCGGGGTGCCGCCCGCGGCCATGGTCGAGATGCGATACATCAGGAAACCGTGCTCGGTGAACACCACCTCGTCGCGCGCGCCGACATAGGCCTGGCACAGGAAGTGGATGATCTCGTCCGAGCCCACGCCGCAGATGATCCGGTCGGGGTCGAGCTTATGCACCTCGCCGATCGCCGTGCGCAGCTTGGCATGGTCGGTCGGAGGGTAGCGATGCATCGAATGGGCGCATTTCGCGAACGCGTCCTTGGCCTTGTCAGAGGGGCCGAACGGGTTCTCGTTCGAGCTGAGTTTGACGGCATCGGTGCGCCCCGCCACATGGGAGGCGCCGCCCTGATAGAGCTCGATGTCCATAATACCGGGCTGGGGGCGAATATGCGTGGTCATTGTGCACTCCTGAATCGTGGCCCGAGTTCTATCCGCCATGGCGCGACAGGGCTAGTGAGAAGATCACCCGCATAGCAGACGCGGCAGGGATGCAACGGATGTCATAGCACGTCGATGAGAGATGTATTGCCCAAGGGTGCCGCAGGGCAGCGCCCGACCGCCGGGTGGGCGCGCCTCGCTGCGTGGTCGATGCTTTATCTCGCAAAATCCGAATACGCTTGCCGCGCGCGGTGAGGCCGAAAAGCGCCCGCCCGAGGGGGCGGTCGGGCGCTGCCCGGGCCGCTGCGCGGCTGATCCGGGCAAAGACGCGGCCCCAAAAGAAAAAGGCCGCGCCCCGGGGGCACGGCCTTTCCGAATGATCGGCGAAGACTGAGAGATCAGTTCTTCGCGTAGAATTCGACCACGAGGTTCGGTTCCATCTGAACCGCGAAGGGCACGTCGGACAGGGCCGGGGTGCGCACGAATTTCGCGGTCAGTTTGTTGTGGTCGGCTTCGATGTAATCCGGAACGTCACGCTCGGGCGACTGAACGGCTTCGAGAACCAGAGCCATCTGCTTGGACTTCTCGCGGACTTCCACCACGTCGCCTTCTTTCAGGCGGTAGGAGGGGATGTTCACTTTCTTGCCGTTCACGAGCACGTGGCCGTGGTTCACGAACTGGCGCGCTGCGAAGACGGTCGGAACGAACTTGGCGCGGTAGACCAGCGCGTCGAGGCGGCGCTCGAGCAGACCGATCAGGTTTTCACCGGTGTCGCCCTTCACACGCTCGGCTTCGGCGTAGATGCGGCGGAACTGCTTCTCGGTCAGGTCGCCGTAATGGCCCTTCAGCTTCTGCTTGGCGCGGAGCTGGATACCGAAGTCGGACAGTTTGCCCTTGCGGCGCTGACCGTGCTGGCCGGGGCCGTATTCACGACGGTTGACGGGCGACTTGGCGCGGCCCCAAATGTTCTCGCCCATGCGGCGGTCGATTTTGTACTTGGCAGACGTGCGTTTGGTCACGGCTGATCTCCTTCATTATAGTTTCGAAGGGCGTTGTCCTCCTCCGGGCCTTGCGGCGACCGGCGACAGGTTTCCTCTTGCGAGGTCCACCAACACCAATGAATAATCCCGGCAACTCGCGTTACCGGAATGGCGGGCTTATACAGCGGCGCGCGCGGGTGTCAACCACTCGGGGCGCCACATCGGTGCCGCGCGAAATCAGCCGCTCGTCCCCCCTACTCTTCTTGGTTGCCCCGGAACGCCACGCCCTCGCAGTTTCGTGAGTGTTTTGTGTTCGCCACCCCCCTGTTCAGAGCAACATTTCAAGCCATGATTGCGCTAACGGGACGCGTACCGGATGCGCGTCACGGCGCTGTTCTGTCCGCAACCGGCACAGGCGGCGCGCTGGGGCAAGGCGATGCCACCCCACGGGAGGAACCCATCCGGCCTTAGGAGGATTATAATGAAAGACATTCGTCGCTCGACGTGCGGAACCGCCGCGCGTCTCGCTGGAACCAGCGTTCTCGCGCTTGGCCTGATTGCAGGTGCCGCGCAAGCCCAAGGCGTCACCGCCGACAGCTTCGGTGCTGATTTCGCCGCCATGGGCCAGCTCAAGGACATCGCCGCCAAGGGCAAGGGCAAGGTCGGCGTGCTGCTGCCCGACACCGCCAGCTCCGCGCGCTACACCTCGTTCGACGAGCCCTACCTGAAGAAAGCCTTCAAGGAGGCGGGCCTGTCCGCGGACGATCTGATCATCACCAACGCGCAAGGCTCGGAAGCCGACCAGCTCACCCAGGCGCAGACCGATATCAGCCAGGGCGCGACCGTTCTGCTGATCGACCCGATCTCCTCGGGCGGCGGTGCGGCTGTCGAGAAATACGCGAAAGAGCACGGCGTCGCGGTCATCGACTATGACCGGATCACGCTTGGCGGCTCGCGCGACTACTATATCAGCTTCGACAACGAATATGTCGGCGAGCTGATCGGCAAGGGCATGGAACAATGCCTCAGCGACTGGAACATCGAGAAGCCGAATATCCTCGTGATGGCGGGCTCGCCCGATGACAACAACGCCACGCTGTTCAAGCAGGGCTACATGAGCGTGCTGAAGCCGAAATTCGACGATGGCAGCTACATCAACGCGGGCGAGCCCGCGGGCACCTGGGACCCGTCGGTCGCACGGACCACCTTCGAGCAGCAGTTCACCGCGCATCAGGACATGAACGCCGTCGTCACCCCGAATGACGACAACGCAAACGCGGTCATCTCCTATCTCAAGACGCTGAAAGTGCCGCCGAAAGCCTTCCCGACCACCGGTCAGGACGCGACGGTCACCGGCCTGCAGAACGTGCTCACCGGTTACCAGTGCGGCACCGTCTACAAGCCGATCTATCTCGAAGCTCAGGCGGCAGCAGCGCTCGCGCTCTACATGCGTGCAGGCGACAACCCGCCCGAAGGCCTCGTCAACGGCAAGGTCAATGACAGCCAGGGCGGCATGGACGTGCCCTCGATCCTGCTCAAGCCGATCTGGGTCACCCCGGAGAACATGGCCGACACCGTCGTGAAAGACGGCTTCGTCGACACCTCCAAGCTCTGTGCGGGCGGCGCGGCTGACGCGTGCAAGGCCGCAGGCATCGGGAACTAATAGCCAATGATGGACACGGGTAACGGTACCGGGTCCCTGACGGAGGATCGCGACGCGATCCTCCGTATTCGGGGTCTCGAAAAGAGCTTCGGTGCAGTGCAGGCGCTCAGCGGGGTCGATTTCGACGTCCGCCCCGGCGAGGTGACGGCACTGGTCGGTGACAATGGCGCGGGCAAATCCGTGCTGACGAAAACCATCGCCGGCATCCATGAAGCAGATGGCGGCGTGATCGAATGGGAAGGCAATGACGTCCGCGTCCGCTCGCCCCGCGACAGTGCGGAGCTGGGCATCGAGGTCGTCTATCAGGACCTTGCGCTGTGCGACAATCTCGACGTCGTGCAGAACATGTTCCTCGGACGCGAAATCCTGACCAACGGGATGCTCGACGAGGACGCGATGGAGCGCGCCGCGGCAGAGACGCTCAAAGGGCTGCGCGTGACCACGCTGCGCTCGATCCGCGCGCCGGTCTCGGCGCTCTCGGGCGGTCAGCGGCAATCGATCGCGGTCGCCAAGGCCGTGATGTGGAATTCCAAACTGGTGATCCTCGACGAGCCCACGGCGGCGCTCGGCGTGGCCCAGACCGGTCAGGTGCTGCAACTGGTGCGCCGCCTCGCCGATCAGGGCCTCGCGGTGGTGATGATCTCGCACAACCTCAACGACGTCTTCGCGGTCTCCGACCGGATCGCGATCCTGCGTCTGGGCGAGATGGTCAGCCAGGGCCCGATCGACGAATACGACACCCAGCGCGTGGTCGAGCTGATGACCACGGGCAAATCCGACCATGTGGTCGAGCCGGGCGCGATGCGCGCCGCCGCCTCGATCGCGGCCGAGAACGCCAAGGAGGTCGCGGCTCAACGCGAGGTCTCGGGCGAAAGCGGCCCCTCTGCCGTGGTGGGCGCCACAACCGAGGATCAGAGCTTCTCGAGCTACCTCTCGCGCACATGGGCGAAGATCAAGGCGGGCGAAAGCGGCGTGCTGCCGGTGCTTTTGGGCTTCGTACTGATCTCGCTGATCTTCCAGCTGCAGAACCCGAAATTCCTCTCGCCGGGGAATGTCGTGAACCTGCTCGTGCAGGGCTCGGTCTTCATGATGATCGGGATGGGACAGGTCTTCGTGCTCTTGCTGGGCGAGATCGACCTGTCGCTCGGCTTCGTGGCCGGGATCGGCGCGACGGTGGCGACACTGCTGGTGGCGCCGGGCACCGACTGGCCCTGGTGGGCGGCTGTCGCGGCAGGTCTGGCCGTGCCGGCGGTTCTGGGCATCTTCCAGGGTTCGCTGATCACGCGGCTCAAACTGCCCTCTTTCGTCGTCACGCTGGCGGGCCTTCTGGGTTTCAACGGGCTGATGATCCAACTGCTCGGCGCCGGGGGGACGATCCCTGTCGCGAGTGACACGATCAACAATTTCGCCAATGGCACGCTGACGCCCCTGATGGGCTGGCTGATGACCGGGGCGGTGGTTCTGGTCTTCGCGATCATGACCTTCCGCAAGGATGCGAAACGCCGCCAGAGCGGCCTCGTCGCGCCGCCGATGGGCCTCACCATCGCGAAGATCGCGGCCGCCGTGATCGCGGGTATCGTGCTGGTGACGATCTCCAACATGAACCGGGGCGTCGCACGCTTCCCGCTCTCGGGCATGCCGTGGGTGATCCCGATCGTCTTCGCGGTGCTGCTGGCATGGTCCTTCCTGCTGGGACGGCTGAAATTCGGCCGCTATGTCCTCGCGATCGGCGGCAATGCCGAGGCCGCGCGCCGGGCGGGCATCAACCTGCGCCTGATCCGGACCGCAGCCTTCACCCTGGCGGCGACGACGGCGGGTCTGGGCGGCATCATCTACGCCTCGCGCCTGCGCTCGATCTCCACCAGCTTCGACGGCGGCACGATCGTGCTCTACGTCGTCGCGACCGCGGTGATCGGCGGCACGTCCCTCTTCGGCGGGCGTGGCCATCCGATCCACGCGATCCTCGGCGGTGTCGTGATCGCGGCGATCGTCAACGGCATGGCGCTTCTGGGCCTGCCGGCGGCGGTGCAGCTGATGGCGACGGCGGCGGTGCTGCTCGCATCGATCACGGTCGACGTAGTGGTGCGCCGGCGTGGCGAGACCACACGCTAAGCCAAGCGAAACCCCTTGAAAACGAAACGCGCGCGAGACATCTCGCGCGCGTTTTTCATTGCGCCCGTCACCCCTGCCCCGCACCGACCCGCGCCCCCGCCTGCGCCCACTCCGTCCCACGCGAGGGAAATCGCAAACCACCCGAAATTCCGTCGAAAAACCGCTTGTCTCCCCCCGAGACGATCCCTATACGGGTCCGCGGAGACGTGGCCGAGTGGTCGAAGGCGCTCCCCTGCTAAGGGAGCGACACATACGGGAAAAGGCTCTATAATCAGAGCCATAGAACCTTTCCCCCTTTCAGTTGTCCAAATCATTCCCAAAGTCCCAGCCATAGGATTTCAGTCGCATCGGTAGATCCGAAGGCGCCAGCTTGGTGTAGCGGAGTGCCGTGTCATGCTTTGCCCAGCCTCCGCGGCTCATCAGAAGCTTCATGTCTTTTGTAGCGGCATACGTCCATGTGGCGAACGAATGTCGCAAAGAATGGGGCGTGCATGCCTCCGGGAGGCCGGCTGCCTCTCGGAGTTTCTTGAACTCGCGTCGGATCTGACCGCCACCCTTGTAGCGGAGCGTAAACGGTTTACCCTCGCGATTGAGGATGATCGGCCCTTTATCCGGCAACCCTTCCATGTGGTCGATTGCTTTCGAGGGGAGATAGACGAGGCGCGTGCTTGCCTCAGTCTTTCCGGCCCCCTCGAGCTCGCCACGGACCAAGCATTCACGCGTGTTCCAGTTGATGTCTTCAGCAGCCAGAACGAAGCTCTCGCCTGTCCGGCAGCCAGTGCCGAGCAAAAACGCGATGGCAGTGCGTATCCGCCTCTGTGGATCGTCGACGCCATAGCGTTCCGGTGTGCTGGCGACATGCAGTAGATCTTCTGCCTGTTCCGGGGTAAGCCAGAACATCCGACGCGTGTCACAGCCCTTCTCGCGCCTCGTTTTCGTCAGGTACTTGTCAAGAGACCGCAACGGTCCGAGGAAATTGCGCTGGATCGTGCTCTCCACGCAGCCAGGATGGAGCTCTGCAATTGCTCGGGCACGCCACGCGGGGTCGAGAGTCTGACGAAACGTGATCGAAGGTCCGGCGTATTCGAGCAACCGGTCCCAAGGGCGCGGATCGTCGGTGATCTCTTTGAATTCGGTCCCCACGCAGAAGAACGGCTCGTCCCTACGGTCGTCGCCAAAGAGTCCGTGAGGAAAATCAAACATCCCGACCTCCCTTCCGCTTCTTTCGCAACTCGGCCACGAACCGTTCGTATTCCGCGGTAACGGCGGTGTTCGGCGAGTTATTCCGCTGACGGGAACTGTCCGCCGCGCTCTGGCGGCGTAGAGACCTGATCATCGCGATGTTTTCGCGATAGAATAGGTTCTTTCGGCCATGTTTCTCGACGATGCCTTTTGAGTGTGCGTATCGCGCGAGAGTTTTGAACAGCTCACGGCGAGAGATGCCCAGCTCCTCTGCGGCTCCCGTGGTCGTCAACGGATACTTGGGCGACTCCTGGGTTAAAGCATTTCGCGGTCCACGTGGATAGAAGTTGCCGGAGGAAGCTCCGGCAGTGAGTTCGAGATGGTCGTATGCCATGGAAAAGTTCCTTTGTTGCGATTGGCGTGACAAAAGGAGACCCTACCACTCGTCCCTGTAAAGGCGGCACGATGACGATTTTTGAACGACCAAGATCACCATTGACGAACACAAAGTTCGAGCACCGACCTTTTGAAGGGGCTTCAGCGTTCAAGCAGACGCGCTTGCGCAATCTGTCGCTCCAACGGTGCTTTTGGGGCCTTCGGACGGCGCCACCAAGAACCCGGTGCTCCTGACATGGGGGACGGAAAAAACGACCAGGCAATTCGGTCGGCAGGCAAGCCCTCGAAGAGAGACCAGCCTTGGAGTGCTTGAGGAACCGATGGTAGCGAGACGCAATATTGGCAAGCCGTCGGCGAGGGCTATATTCCGAGAGCATCACTGGCGCCAATTTTCCGCGCGGACGTCCAGCGAAAATCCCGCCATGAAATCTATGATGCGTCAAATCCAGAAATCGTTGATTGGTGGCATGGGGCACATGACGATGTTTGTTTAAGGTTTTTCGACTTGACGCTCCTCGCGAAGCCTTACGATCGAGTGAAAATTTCCGACCGCAAGCCGTCTCACCCTCCTACAGCTGCGAAAAAGGTGACAAGTTGATTGGTCCAATCGTAGTCGCGCAATGTCAGGGTCTATCGTGATGGAGGGTTTTCTGCGGTTTGCGCGATGCTAACACTGATACCGCGAACCTTGCTTGACGATCATCGCAAAGAAATCACCGGAAGAGACTGGAAATCCTACACCCTCGTGTCCGGTCTCTATGGAACTGATTCCACTCTCCAATGAAATTCCGTTCGGGCACGGAAAAAACAACCTATTCTGCCGAGCGCCGAAAGGGACGTCATGAAGCCAACCTTCTGCGGATTGTACGTTCGGTTGCATTGCCAATGCTTCAACGCGGAAACTGAATGAAGCAGGCGGCGGCCGTCGCTTTGGACGCGTTTTCTCCCCTGTAGCTCGAAGCTTATGCAAAATACGAAGCGAGAATTTTCCGACGCTTTGGGCGCGTTTTTCCGACGAACGCTGCAAGGGTGTTTTGGTCCTCTTTGACACGGCTTCTGGACCCGCTGGCCAACGGTCGGGTGCTTTCCAAGCCCATCCGAAGAGTTGGAACCTGAGAGAGAAGGAAGCTTCCGTGGTCTTCGCCATGTCTGTGGCCTCCCCCCACCTCCCGGAGAAAACGTCCGCACGAGACACAGCCGGCAAGGGCTGCTCGGAAATTCAGCGCGGAAGCCGACCTTGGATGAAAGGTGCCGCTACTGGACTACCACAGTCGCCATTCGCGAAGAGGCCTTTATGAGCGCGGCCGATGGGAAAAAGCGATCCTGAACCGACTACGCCGAAAAGCCGCTCGAAGCCGAGAGCACCAACCACCCACCCCTGCTGCCGGCGGCCGCTCGGAGCGCTTGATGCAACGCGCATTTTCCATCAGCCGTTGCATCTCCGAGAAAAAGCCGAAGGGTGGCCTCTTCGACGTCAAGTGTTTTTTTCAGTGGCCGCCAGTTTCTTCGGCGTCACTCCCGTAGCAAACGCAGGAAGTGAGATCCTGGTCCGAGGATACCCCTTCGCTTTTTCCGTGTGTGTTTGGGAAAATGTGGTTGCGCGCTGAGCGCGTTTCCCAGTGAGAGGTCCAGTTTGCTTGAATTTTTCCGGAGGGGCGATCCGTGGATCTTTGACCCACAAAATTTACAAAAGAGCGGAGATTTTCTCAAAAAATCCTCTCCTCTATGCGACCGACGGATTTGCACTCCGGTGCACTTGCATGGGCACTCGTTGAGCGGATGCGACTTCCCCTATTTACCCTCTTTTGGCGAGCGCCAAAGTCCACCGCGATGATTTGGGGGCGCGCAGATTGGTGTATATTTGCCACACTTCAAGATAAATATGAAATCGTTATTATGCGTCAGACGGGTCTGAATGTGGCGAAGAACCCTCTGTCTTAGAATCGCGGAGTTGCAGAACGGGCTCCGCGCTCCAGTCTTCACGCGCCCTTGGCAGCATCAAGCAAGATGGCGTCTCCCGGCTGAGCACTCTGTTGGCTGGTATGTTCCATTGCGCCGGGCAATGGCAAACTGCACGTACACCTTGCCGAGTGTGGTTAATCGATGCAGGTGGCATGAGGGTGCCTGACATTGGCCTATAATGGTCGCGATCGGCCATTTCACTCTCTTGAGGCGGGCAGCCGGGCAAATGCGCGCATTCAAGTTGAATAGCCCCGGATATTATGGACGCCTTCTTTGCTAATTTTGAGGCAAGGAGGCTCTGATAGGCAGCACCGAGATCAGCGATAGCTTCAAGCGAAATGCCATCGCGCAGCGCGGCTCATGCCGTTAGCTCAGTCAAAAAAAAGCGCGGCACCGGGGGCGCCGCACAGGTCTATAGCGCGGTGAGCGGCAGGGATCAGCTGCCGCCGCCGTCCAAGAATTCAATCTCGATGAAGGCGAATTCGAACGCATTGGAATTCACCACGTCATGCTGCGCACCCTTCTCGCGGAAATAGGGAACGCCCTTGCGCAACTCTGCGAACCGGGTCTGCTCGCCCGGTTCGCGCAATTCGAGCTGCCCGTCGGCAAGCGGTACCACAACATAGTCATGCTCGTGCCGATGCCAGCCGGTATTGTCCCCCTTGGCAGGGAAGCGCCATTCTGTCACGCGGGTGCGGGCGTTCTCGATCAAGACGCTCCCCACAGCGCTCCCCGCGCTTTTCTCAGCTTCACACATGGCGACCTCTCAGCGCCGTGTCCACGACCGGCCGGATGCTCTCGGCCGGCGTAG
This sequence comes from Thioclava sp. ES.031, assembly GCF_002563775.1. Classification (NCBI taxonomy): domain Bacteria; kingdom Pseudomonadati; phylum Pseudomonadota; class Alphaproteobacteria; order Rhodobacterales; family Paracoccaceae; genus Thioclava; species Thioclava sp. ES.031. The sequence continues at coordinate 2,392,620 of NZ_PDJO01000001.1, forward strand.
GCCTTCTGCTTGCCATTTTGGTCATGCCTTTCTCCTTTGCTTTGTTCGGGGTCAGCAGATTGCCTCGCGGATGGCGGCAATGAGCGCCTTGCGTTCCTTCCGCGCGGCAAGCGCGGCCTCCATGTCCACCTTCACGAATTGCGTTGTCGTGTTCGGCTGCAACTGTCCAATCAAGTCCATGTCGGCCGAGATCACCGTACCCAGCATGAAATAGCCCCCGCCCGACACCGCATCGCGGTGCAATACGATGGGCTCCTGCCCACTGGGCACCTGGACCGAGCCGTAGGGATAGCAGGCATCGGTTATGTTGGACGGGTCCGACCCTGCGCTGAACGGCTGTTCGCGAGGCACGAAGTCCAGCGGTCGCCCACCTTGAAAGCGATATCCCATCCGGTCTGCTTCGTTCGCCACTTTCCAGCTATCCTCGAAGAATCGGCGTTGCGACTCTTCCGTGATCCGGTGCCAATAGAGACCGGGGAGCACCCGAAGTTTCGCCGTTGCGCCGGGCAGGCGCCGGTAGTCTTCGGGAACCGAAGTACCGGGGCGGGCCTTGCCGCTGGCCTTCCCCAGAGGAAGCGAGTCGCCCGGCTGGACCGCGCGACCATCCACACCGCCAAGCGCCCCGATGGGATAGGTGGCACGGCTGCCCAGATGTGGCGGCGTGTCGATCCCACCTGAAATGGCGATATAGGCCCGCGCCCCCGCCTTAAGGAAATCGAAAGACAGCACCTGCCCTTTCTTCACGGAAAGCGCAGTCCAGGTCGGTTGTTGCTCGCCGTCGATACGGGGCGGCAGCTCGGCGCCGCAAACGGCGACGGTCGCGTCCTCGGTGAATTCCAACTCCGGCCCGACGAATACGGATTCGAGCCCGGCGGCGTCCTCGGGGTTGCCCACCAGCAAGTTTGCCGTGCGCATTGCCAAGCGATCCATCGCCCCACCCATCGGAATGCCGAGATGGTAATAACCGGGCCGGCCCAGATCTTGAATCGTGGTCATGATGCCGGAGGAGATGACGTTAATCGGCATAGAGGGCCTCCATCAGCTTGGCGTTGGTGCCGTCCATGTCGGCATTGAAATCGTCGAGCGAAAAGACCACGTCCTTCGTTCGCGGCTCGAACCGCCCGGCCTGGACATCTGCGTTAATCGAGTCGTACTCTTCGCGATTGATGGGCCGCCATTTTACGATGTCGCCAGGTTTGAAGAACACCATGAAGTCCCTCAGGTAAGGCGCTTCCTGCTTGGGGTCGAAAATGGTCATCGGCGTGATGCCGAACATCTGGTAACCGCCAGCGCCGCGCACGGAGTAGATGCAGGAAAACGAGCCGCCATATCCAACCGTCTGTTTCGGCGTATCGGTGCGGGGCCGCAGATATTTCGGCACCTGAATCTGCCGCGAGCGATCGACCATCTGGTAAAGAAAAGGAAGTCCGGAGACGAAACCCACCATCGAGACGAACCAGGGCGCGCTGTGATGCGCCTTGATGAACGCCTCAACGCTGTCGAAACCGTTGATGCGTGCGGCGTAATCAAGATCCGTCCCGTTGGGGTCCTGGTGACGCTCTCGGAACCGCATCAGGGTCTCGTGTGTCCAGGGATCCTGGTAATAGACGGGAACCTCAACGATGCGGGTGTCGAGCTTGGCCTCCTTTTTCTCGGCGGTCTGCTCCATCTCTTTGAGCATATCCATCATTTTCTGTGGATGGATCTTGTCGGGGTCGAACTTGATTTGGAACGAGGCGTTGGCCGGGCAGATCTCGATCACGCCGTCGATATTAGCCTCTCGCACGGCGTTGGTCATCGCCAATGACGTGAAGAACGCCTCGAGCGACATTTCCTCGTCAACCTCGACGAAGACATGCTCATCGCCTCCGAATGTGTATCGGCTCATGTCGTTGTCTCTCCCTGCTTGGTGAGTGTATCGGCGGCATGTTCCAGCCAGAGCTCCAGCCAACGGGTGTGCACCGCGTTGGATTGCACATCCCCATCCTGCGCAAGCGCCGCGAAGAGTGGGGCGGTGGTGGGCAGCCCATCGATCTCCAGATTGCCGAGAGCCCCCTCGAGGCGCGCGATCGCCCCCGCACGGTCCGGGGCCCAGACTATTAGCTTGCCTAAGAGCGAGTCGTAGAAGGGCGGAATCGCATAGCCCTCATAGAGCATGTGGTCGAAGCGAATACCCTCGCCCTTGGGCAGCTTCAGCCGGCTCACCACCCCTGGAAACGGCATGAAAGCATTGGCCGGGTCCTCGGCGTTCAGGCGCACTTCGATGGCGTGCCCCTCCCGGGCGATATCGGCCTGCGTCAGTCCCAGCGGGGCGCCTGCGCAGACCCGGATCATAGCGGCCACGAGGTCAGTGTCGCAGATCATCTCGGTCACCGGATGCTCAACCTGGATGCGCGTATTCATCTCGATGAAATGAAACGCACCCGTCAGATCATCGAAAAGGAATTCCACCGTCCCTGCGCCGCGATACCGCACCGAACGGGCCAGCGCGACGGCCGCGTCGCACAAGTGCTTGCGCGTATCGTCATCCAGCGCGGCCGAGGGCGCCTCTTCCCATACCTTCTGCCGCCGGCGCTGAAGTGAACATTCGCGGTCGTAGAAATGCACGACATCGTGGCCGTCGCCCAGCACTTGAACCTCTATGTGCCGGGCGCGTTCGATGACCTTCTCGACGTAGATGCCGCCGTCGCCGAAGGCCGATTTTGCTTCGTTCGCGGCTTGAGGCGCGAGTTTGCGGAAGGTCTCGGCGTCGTCGGCGATACGGATGCCTCGACCGCCGCCGCCAGCCGTCGCCTTGATCATTACCGGGAATCCAACTGCCTCGGCCAGCTCCAGCGCCGCATCCATGTCGGCAATCACGCCGTCGCTGCCGGGAACGGTGGGCACACCGACCTTGCGCGCCTGTTCCCGAGCCGCGGCCTTGTCGCCCATCAGCCGGATTGTGTCCCCGGACGGACCCACGAATATCAGGCCCGCGGCCTCAACCGCATCTGCAAAGTCGGCGCTTTCCGACAGAAAGCCATAGCCGGGATGGATGGCGTCAGCGCCGCTTTCCTTCGCGGCGGCCAGGATCGCGTCGGTATCCAGATAGGATTTCGCTGCCGCCGGCGGGCCGATTACCTTGACCTCGTCAGCGAGCCGGGCCGCAAGGCTGTCAATGTCGGCTTCGCTGACGACCTGCACGACCTGCAGACCCAGCTCCTTCGCCGCGCGGTTCACCCGGCAGGCAATCTCGCCCCGGTTGGCAATCAGGATCGTCTTAATCGGAAGATCTTCTGCCATGCGTCAATCCAGTTCGGCGATGGTCAGGCCTGCGGTGATGGGCTCGCCATCATCGACAGGGAAAGATGTGATCGTCCCCTCGGCATCCGCCTTGATCTCGTGAAAGGTCTTCATCACCTCTACCAGCCCGATGGTGTCGCCCTTTGTGACCTTGTCGCCCGGCTCCTTGAAGGGCGGCTCGTCCGGCGAGGGCTTGCGATAGAAGGTTCCCGGGATCGGGCTCTTGATTTCGTGTTTCGCCATGTCGTCTCTCCTGTTCTTGTTGGTTGCGACCGATCAAGACGTTTTGAGTTGCCCCAGCGCTTCGTGCACCGCGCGGGCGATCTCGACCGAATTCGGCGTGTCCGAATGAATGCAAATAGTCTCGGCTTTCACCGGCAGCGTCTTGCCACCCACGGTCGTCAGAGTGCGGTCGCGCACCGCCGCCACAACCCGGCTGGCAGCAAGGTCGGGAGACACCGCCTCGTGCTCACGGGTGATGATAAGCCGCCCCTTGTCATCATAATCGAGGTCGGCAAAGAACTCCGGCAGGAAGGTAACGCCGCGCTCGGTATAGACCTTTTCATGCAGAGTGCCGGAAAGTCCAGTAACCGGAACCCCGTAGACGAGCGCCGCGTCGGCCACCGCTTCGGCGATATGCGGCTCGCGCGCCGCCATGCCGTAAAGCGCGCCATGGGGCTTGATATGGCTAAGCGCGACATCCGCCTGCTTTAGGAACGCACTAAGCGCCCCGATTTGGTAAAGGATTATGTTCGCCATTTCCTCGCGCTCGATTTTCATCTCGCGCCGGCCAAAACCGGGCAGATCGGGCAATGAGACATGGGCGCCCACCTTTACCCCGTGGGCCTTGGCCAATGCCACCGTCTGGTGCATATGGCCTGGGTCGGATGCATGAAACCCGCAGGCCACGTTCGCCTGCGTGATATGGGGCATGATCTCTGCGTCATTGCCCATCCGGTAAAGGCCGAAACTCTCGCCCATGTCACAGTTAATCTCCGCCCGCATGGGCTCTCCTCCTTCATTCCCGCAATCGTACCAGCCGAAGTGGCGTAAGCGTCTACCGGCCTGCACCGACATACACCCCCAAGCTCCCGCCGATGATAGCGCCCCTCCTCGGTCGCAGCGGCATGTCACCAAGTATTCCGCTCGAACCTCGCGGCACCTCGCCAGAAAGTTTAGAGGCCAGGAATGGAAGTTGTAAAATACGAATATCAGCGCTCATTTATTACTTTATTTTATACCACAACACCCATCGCCTCGCGCGCGCCGGTCCAGACCATGGCGGCACATTACTGGCCACTTAGCTAATTTTATGCAATATATTCGTTGCCTTGCCTGGCAGCCCCGCTCCGAAGCATTGCTTGCAGCGCGCCAGCGCAGTGGTTACTTTGAGGAGTTGAAATTCGAAAATAAAAAAGAAGATATTCAAAAGATGAAAGAGCCGTCGCTTCGACAGATCCGCTACTTCACGGCCGTGGCCAATGCCGGACAGGTTTCGCGCGCGGCCAAAGAGCTCAATGTCTCGCAATCAGCCCTTACCAACGCGGTGAAACAGCTCGAGGACATTGTGGGCGTTTCTCTTTTCAAGCGTCACGGCGGCGGTGTCACACTGACATACGAAGGCAACATTTTCCTCGATCATGCACTACGGGTCATGGCGGTCGTCGACGAGGCCGTGCGTTCGCCCAGCCGCAAGCGCGACGATGTCAACGGGCGCCTGCGTCTTGCCATAACCTATACCGTCGCGGGTTATTACATCCCGCCGCATATCGAACGCTTCCAGCGCGCCTTTCCCGGTGTAGAGCTCGAACTGACGGAAGCGCCTCGTGACAGAATCGAGGATGGCCTCGCCTCGGGCAGCTTCGACCTTGCGGTGATGCTGACCTCGAACATCATCGACCAGGAAGGGCTCGAATTCGAGACCCTCATGCAGTCGCGCCGCCGCCTATGGCTGGCGTCGCGCCACCCTCTGCTGTCGCAGAATAACGTCACGCTGGCCGATGTCGCACGCGAACCCTACATCATGCTGACGGTGGACGAGGCCAGCAATACTGCACAGCGATACTGGAACCAGACCGCCTACCGGCCGAACACTGTCTTCAGAACCTCATCGGTCGAGGCTGTCCGCTCATTCGTCGCCGGCGGCATGGGCGTGACGATCCTGTCAGACATGGTCTATCGCCCGTGGTCCCTTGACGGCCGCAGGGTCGAGGTTATCTCCTTGGCCGACAAGGTGCCGACGATGGATGTGGGCCTGGCATGGCCCGCCAACGTGCCGCTGGGCAGCGCCGCGTCGGCGTTCCGCGAATTCATGCATCTTGGCGACGAAGCCTCGTGACCCGCCCCCCAGCGCCGCCGGCATCGGCGGGCTGGCGACGCTGGGGGCTTCGGCTCCGTGAGCCTGAGCATCACTCCCAATGCGCCACGGTGCGTCGTTCGAATGTCTCGCGGAACTGTGCCGTCGTCTTAGGCAGCAACTCGCCCGTTTCCCATTCCAGGATCACGGCATAGCGGCGCACCGCGTCGAGCATGTCGATCTCGCCCGCATTGTAGAGCGCGGCGACCTCTTCTGGGTCCATCCGCGCCCATTGCACACGTTCGGCTCGGATTTCGGCGCGAAGCCGGTCGGTGGCCATCTCGTCTATCTCATACTCGCCGAGGTCAGCATCGATCTGTTTGAGAACGACGCCGTAGTCCCGTGCCGCCCTCTCGATCGAAACATAGTCGTCGATCACGTCGTCACGCACCTTTTCGGGTGCGCGCTCCAGCGGATCGCCGAAGCCGCCGCCGCCGGCCGTGGGGCGTGCGAATTCGTCGCCCGGATGAACCGGGTAATCCGAAAAGACCGAACCGAGCCATTTCCGTTCGCTTTCGCCGTTGCGCCTGATGGTCAGGCCATGAGGCATCGACGGTAGACCGCCTTCGACCCCCCAGACGACAGCGCGTTCACGGTCGCAGATATAGGACATCACCGCATCCTCGCTATCGAGAAGGATCGAAGTTTTCTGCACCCCTGCCCCTCCACGCCACTTTCCTGGACCCGCACTGTCACGCAGGATCTGGAATTCTGTCGTGCGCGTAGGATTGACCCGCTCGTTCCCCTCGTTGGGCTGCGACATCAGCCCGGTTCCGAAACACGCCGTCGTCACGTCCGAGCCGTCCTTGCCATTGCGTCCGCCCCAACCGCCGGGCAGCCATTCATAGAACATGAACATCGGCTTTTCCGGGGAGCGAAGATCACGCCCTCCCGCCAGCAGATATTCCAGATTGAACGCACAGGCGATCGCGCGTTCGGGCATGATTTGGGACCACATTTCAAAAATGGCGTTCATGATCTTCTCGAACGGCATAAGAAAACCGGTCACCGCGACAGGCCATTGGGCACTTACAACACTGTTTTCGGGCGCCGAGATGTCGATCATCCGGTAGAACCCACTGTTCAGCGGAAGGTCAGGAAAAAAAGTCTTCATCCCTGCCACCACCGCCGAGAACGTTGCGCCGGGGGCAGAGTTGTAGATCGACGCGATGGTGGCGTGACTGCCGGTGAAGTCATAGTGGATACGATCGCCCTCGATCGTCATCTTGATATGGATCGGTATCATGCCTTCGCCTTCGCCGGGATCGCGGTCGATGAAATCAACCGTTTCCCACGTGCCGTCGGGCAGGGCCGCGATCCGTTGACGGACGGCGCGCTCGACGTAATCCTGAACCTCGTTCATGCCTTGGAGAACCTGACGGCGCCCGTATTTGCGCACAAGCCGGAGGACTTCGCGCTCGGCCACTTGGGTGGCTTGGGCCTGCGAGTGAATATCGCCGATAATCGAGTTTGGGTCACGCGAGTTCGCGGCGATCAGCCCGGCCACATCCTTGCAGAATTCGCCGCCGCGGAAAAGGCGCACGGGCGTGATCCGGACCGCTTCGCGAAACATGTCGCGGGCAGTGACATCGAAGGATCCGGGCACTGAACCGCCAAGATCCGACCAATGCCCGTTGGACTGCGAGAAACCGATCAAGGTGTCATCGTCGAAGATGGGCCGCACGAGGCGCACATCGCTGAAATGCGTGCCGCCGGCATAGGGATCGTTGATTGCATAGACATCACCGGGCATCATTTCGCCGTCGAAGGCACGGATCACGTCTTTGCAGGTGAAATGCAGGGTGCCGACATGCACAGCGATGTCCTGGTTGCCCTGCGCGACGGAATTTCCTTCGGCGTCATGGAGTCCGTTCGAAAAGTCCCGGTTATAGATCACAAAGGAATAACATGTGCGCAGCATCTGCTCGGCCATTTGATCGACCGACGTGATGAAGGAGTTTTTCAGAACCTCAAAGGTCACTGGGTCAAGTTGTTCATTGAGCATTTGGTCCATGGGTCAGGCCTTCGTGTGAATAAGAATGTTCATGTAGGCGTCCACCTCGGCGCTCATGCTTGGCGGCACTACAATAGTCGAGTCGAACTGCTCGACGATTGCCGGCCCCGAAAAGGCCGCCCCTGCGCTCAGGCGATCACGGTCGTAGATGGCTGCGTCATGCGCCTTGCCATCGAACCACACCTTGCGATGGCCAATGGGCTCCGGCGTACCAGGGCGCACCTCGTTCTTCGCCGGCTCCGCCTTGGGAACGATCCCAACCGCCTTGACGGCGACGCGAAACAACGAGACGGGCGACGTTTTCAGAGCATAGTTGTATTCGCGCTCATGCGCCTCGTGGAACGCCGCGATCAGCGCCTCTATATCAGTGATCCGGGGCGGCGCCGACACCTCGAGCGAGCGCCACTGCCCTTGGTACATCATCTCGACAGAACGCTGCAGCATCATGTCCTTTTCAGCCACGCCCTCGCGCTTGAGCTGGGCGCGTGCCTCGTCCTCGATGCGCTGGAAGGCGGTCTCCAGGTCGGCCGGCTCGGTCTCGGCCGCGGCCCCCATGAAACTGTCCGAGAAATCGTGTTGGATGTCGACAAGCAAACAGCCGAGCGCGGATGTCACACCCGGATTGGGGGGGACGATCACCGTCGGAATCGACAATTCGCGGGCCACCGCCGCACCATGCAATGCCCCGGCCCCCCCGAAAGCACACAGGGCGAAGTCTCGCGGGTCGTAACCGCGCGAGATAGACAGCAGCCGGACCGCGTTCGCCATGTTAGCGTTGGCCACACGCACGATCGCCTCGGCCGCCTCGTGAAGCTCCATCTCGAAAGGCGCGCCCACAGTGCTGCGCACCGCCGCTTCAGCGAGCGCAAAATCAAGGGTGATCTTGCCACCCGCAAGCGAGCTGCCAAGCCGTCCAAGCACCACGTTCGCATCCGTGTTAGTCGCAGTGGTATTGCCGTTCTTGTAGCAGGCAGGCCCCGGATCAGCGCCAGCCGATTGCGGCCCGTTGCGCAGCGACCCGCCCTCGTCCTTCCAGGCAAGAGACCCGCCACCAGCCCCAATTGTGAGCACCTCGATGGAAGGAAAGCGGATCGGGAAGCCGTATTCGATATACCAATCCTTGGTGATCCGGGACTCGCCCTGGTAGGAGACCGACACATCGGTAGACGTGCCCCCCATGTCGAAGCCGATGGTGTTGGGGAACCCGCAGAGATTGCCAATGAAACGGCTGGCGATCGCGCCCGCTGCGATGCCCGAACCAGCGAGCCGCGCCGCGAAGTGGCGCACCGCGCGCGTCGTCATCACACCGCCGCCCGTGTGCAGCAACAACAGCTCGCGCGCGTAACCGCCATCTGCCAATTTATCCGCGAGCCGCGAGACGTAGTCGACCACCACTGGCGACACCACCGCATTGGCCATCGTAGTCGAGAACCGCTCATGCTCGAAAATCTCGGGCATGATCTGCGACGAGATCGAGACGGGCACATCCGGCATCACCTCCTTGAGGATGTCGTGCATGCGTTGTTCGTTGGTTCCGTTGACGTAGGAGTTCATAAAGCAGACCGCGATCGCCGCCACGCCGCGCTTTTTCAACACCTCGGCCACCAGATAGGCATCCTCCTCGTTCAACGCGCTCAGGATCTCGCCCTCGGCGCTGACCCGTTCGCGCACAGTCAGTCGGTCGCGGCGCGGGATATACGGCTTGGCCACGTCTTTGTAGGTGTCCCACAAGTCTTCCTTGTTGGCGCGCCGTATTTCGACGACATCTCTGAAACCCTCGGTGCAGACCATCGCAGCCCGCGGAAGATTGCGAGTTATCAGCGCGTTCGTCGCAACAGTAGTGCCATGCGAGAACATTGAGACATCCGAGAGGTCAATGCGACCCTGCTCGATCCCGTTAATGATCGCTCGCATCGGATCATCGGGGGTGGAGGCGGTCTTCTCAATACGAATCCGGCCTGTCGCCTCGTCCATGATACAGATGTCAGTAAAGGTGCCGCCAACGTCGACGGCGACTCGGGTGTTAGCCATTCTGGTTCCTCCAGGTTTGAGCGGACACGATGGGCCCGTCTGCCGAAGAGGAGTCCTCGGCAGCTTCTTGCTTCATTGACTGGACGTCTCGGTCGACGGGAGAGCGGGCCGGCTCAAGCCGGCACGGCTCGCGCGGCCATTACATTGCCCTGCGGAGGCGTCCCGCCTCCTTACGCGTTTCCGTCGGCGTGCATCCGAACTTCGCCTTGTAATGCCTTGAAAACTGGGCCTGGTCGGCAAAGCCCCAGCGATATGCGATCTCGGCGACGGTTGCGCCCGCTCCCTGGGCGCGCAGCTCTTCCGAGCAACGGGTCAGGCGGCGGTCGCGGATATAGCCGTTGACGGACGGGCCCGCGTCAGAAAAGAGTTGTTGCAGGTAGCGCAAAGAGATTCCGCAGGCCCGCGCAACGCTTTGCGGGGACAGGTTCGGATCCTTCAGGTTTTCGCGGATGAACTGCTCGGCTCGGTAAAGATGCGCTGCCCGCACCGTCGATGTAGTGCTGTCGAGTACGCGCTCGTCACTGCGTATCGCAAGACAAAGCATTTCCAGCAGATGGCTTCCGGCCGTCTCGCGCGCCGAATAGTCGAGTTGCTCAATATGGGAAATGGCGGCTCGCATGCTGCTAAGGAAATAGCCGGCCACGCCATGCCGCCCGTCGAAGATAAGCCCGCCCAGCCGCTCGGAGGGGCCGATCCGCGCGCGCACGTTGGCGGAAGGCACCTTCAGCACCCACTGGATATTGCGGCGCGCATGCCAGTATTCATACGGCGCGTCACTGCGCTCGACGATGAAGCTGCCCGGCTTGCAGCAGGTCCGCCTTTGGTTCTGCGAATACTGCACTTCATCGTTTTCCGGGATAGCAATCAGGAGCGAGCTTTCGGTCTCGTTCAGGAAGTGATGACGCTTGCGCTGGTAGAGAACCCCGTCACAATCTATCCGGGACAGCCCGATCACGCCCAGCGACCATTGCTGCATCTCGCCACGGAACGCTTGGCGATCGAGGCATTCCGTGTCGAGGGGGAAATAGGCCTCGGACACCATCTTCTGCCATTTATCGCGTCCGCCCGGCATGGCGGACCCTCCACTACTGATGATCATTTTCCGTCTCTCGTGCCTCTGGATTGAAGGGCCCGACACGTCCCTTAAAGACAGGATAGTGACAGGGCGCGCAGGCGTTCTTGCCGATTTGCGCATAAATTCTTGCAATCCTACGGCACGTCATCGCAGCGCTCCCTTTAGCCAGGGCCCGGGCCACGCATTTGCACGCTGGTCAAGCGGCGCCCGACCGAACGCCCGACGCTCCAAGCTGGTCCCAGTTGGCAGCACCGCCGTTCAGACGAGACCACCCGCCCTTTCGAAAGCCGCGCGGATCTCGGCATCATCGGCACCGCCCCCGAGCAATGCGCTCAACAGTAAGCGCGCCTTGATGGGCGAGAGACTTCCCGCAAAGATTACGCCGGCTTCCTGCAATGTCCGCCCGCCCGAATCTTTACCGTAAACGGGCAGTGTCCGGCCTTCGGCGCAGCGCGAGGCGACAACAACCGGCACTCCGGCCTCCGTCAGGCGCGCGATACGTTCAGCGAAACCGCTCGGGGCATTCCCCCTGCCAAAAGCGGACAGCACAACGCCAGACTTGCCCGCCGACGCGCAGTAATCGAGGTAATCCGGCGTGCTGCCGAGTCCCAAAAGAATTAGCTCGACCCCTGGATCGAGCCTCGGCGCCTCGACATGGGACCGGGCCAGCGAACGGCGATAAAGATATACGGCACCATCATCAACCTCGCCCAGCTTGCCCAAGCCGGGCGAGCGGAAAGTATCGACACGCGAGCTGTGCGCCTTCGTCACCTCGCGGGCGGCGTGAAGGTCCCCCTCGAAAAGGATAACCGCACCCTGCCCTCGCAGCCCCTCCGAGGCTGCACAGCGGATGGCATCCGCAATGTTACGCGGCCCATCAGTATCGGGCGCACCCGCATGGCGCTGAGCGCCGGTAAAGACCACGGGCTTGTCCGAACGGACCAGAAGATCGGCGAGAAACGCGCTTTCTTCCATGGTGTCAGTACCGTGCGTGACCACGACCCCATCCACGGCATCGTCGGCAAGCACCTCGCCAATCCGGGTGCACAGACGATGCACAGTTTCCAGGTCCAACGCATAGCTGCCGACTGCCTCGAAATCCTCGACCTGCACAGTGATCCCATCAGGCCGTTCATGCAGGCTATCCAGCAGCCGATGCGCGGCGACGTTGGCATTCACCGGCCCGCCTGCGCGCTCGGCAGTTGAAGCGATTGTGCCCCCGGTCGCGATAAGTGTGACGTTCTTCATGGCAACATCCTCAATTCGCGGAAACGCTACGCGGACAGTCCGCCCGCCGGCGCGCGCGGCGCGCCTCCGCCAGTTCGATTATTTTGTTCCAGCGGCGCACCAGGAAGTTGTGCTCGTCCATGGCGCTATTCCAGACCGCGATATGCTTAGCGCGCGCCCGGTAGGAGCCGCCCGAGCGGACATCGCCCGCGCGGATCGCCTCCCGCCCGTGAGGATCGGGCAGATTGCGCGCGGCGGGCTTGCCCTCGTACCAGTAATCCCATTCGTCCGAATCCAGTACCGCGCGCACGCGTTCAGGGACAGACATGTAATAGCCCTGCCGCGCCATGCATGCCCCCGCCCAGCCGTCGAGGAACCAGTTGAACCAAGCATAGGCCATGTCCAGCCGTTTCCCCTGCAAATGCTGCGCCAGACAAAGCCCGCCATGCCAGGCGCGGTAACCCTCGGTCGGGGACGCCTGGCGCACCTTCATGCCGCGCGCTTTCATTGCCACCACAGAGGGCGACCAGATTGACGAAATGCACAGGTCACCATCCGAGAACCGGTCAACGGGTTCCGACGCTCGCCGCCAGAACGGGGCGAAATGCCCAGAATTGACCAGCTCCACTGCGTGGCCATACATCTCATCAATTTCTTCTACCGTCATGTTGCCCAGGTCGCGCACCTCCATGCGGCCAGCTGCAACAAGCGCCATAGTCAGGTCGAACGCCCCGATCGCGGGTTCATCCACCAATGCGACGCGCCCTTGCCATCGCGGGTTGAGCAATTCGGACCAGCTGACGACGTCGCGATCCACGTCCAGCGCCGCCTCACCCTGATTGATGGCGAAACTGTCGAAGTTGTAGACCGTAGGTAGCATCGAGATCCGCCCCGTCGGGTTCGCCGACAAGGTGGCGTCGGGTTGCACATATAGACGGCTGGCGGGTGTGTCGCCTAAACCGCCGCCCGTCCCGTTGGCGCCAACACAACGAGCAAGATCGCTCATCTCCTCCCAAGCGTCGATCCGGGAAATCTCGATCGGTTGAATCGCGCGCCAGTGCCAGACGATATCGAGGTTGTGAAAGCACTGGTCATACACATCATAGGAATCTGATCGCATCGCCGCCGTTCGCTGGGCGGTCACGAAGTCCTGTTCCATGAATTCTATCGGAAAGCCGAGGTCGGCCTCAGCGCGTTCCTTCAGAAGCCGCCAAGGCAGAATCTCAGTGCACAGGATTCGTAACGGTTCCATCAGGCTACGGCTTTCACACTCTTCAAACGCATGAAAGCCGCAAATGAACGACGGATGCGTTCGGGATCAAGCCCCTCGAGGATAAAAACCATCCGCGAAACCCGCGCGCCCTCCGGCCAGTGTTCCATATGGACCGGCGCATGAACCAGGTGCTGCACCCCGTGAACTGCCACCGGTCGCTCCTCGCCGGCGATGGCCAGAATCCCCTTAAACCGGAATATGCGGTCACCATAGCGGTGCAACAAAAGCGTGAGCCAGATGCCAAAATCGGTCCAGTCCACGTTTTCCTCGACGGTCAGGGAAAACGTCACGACACCCAGGTCTTCATTTAGGTCGTGATCATGGTGGTGATGATGCCCGTCGATTTTCTCCGCCTCCGGCAGCGGCGGCACGCCGGGATCGAGATCGCGGACTATCGCATCCGCAGCGTCCATGTTGGTTAGCACCCGCGCCGAGGGATTCAACCGCGAGAGCGTTGCCCGCAGCGCAGCGATCTCTCCATCCTCTGCCAGATCCGTCTTAGTCAGAACAATCCGGTCGGCTGCCGCGATCTGGCGCACGGCCTCGGCTCGATGCTCGACCTGGCGTGTCGCATTGACGGCATCGACCGTAGTCAGAACGCCTCCGTTATCGAAGTGGCTGCGCAGCACGGGATGTGCGCGCAGGGTCTGAAGCACCGGGTAGGGATCAGCCAGCCCGGTCGTCTCGATCACGACACGGTCGAAGTCGATCTCGCCCCGCGTCAGTAGGCTGTGAAGGTTCATCAATGCGTCGGCTACCTCACCGCGCACGGTGCAGCAGATGCAGCCGGATTTCATAAGCACTACATTGTCGTCGATACGGTCCAGCAAATGGTGATCCAGCCCCACCTCGCCGAATTCGTTTATCAGCACCGCAGCGCGGGCCATTCCCGGATCGGTCAAGAGACGCTGCAGGAGCGTGGTTTTCCCGGATCCCAGGAAGCCGGTGAGCAGCGTAACCGGAATCATTGTCCGCCCACCCAATCGATGAGCGCATCATCAAGCGGATCGATCTCGCACCCCGCGAGAGCCTCGGCCTCGGGCCAGAGGTGAGAGAAGGATTCGAAGACCGAGGATGCTCCGGTGGCATTCGAAACGACGTATGACGTGCCTTGCCACTCAGCCAGCTTTACCCTACGGCAGGACAACACGCGATTGGCCGCCGCGACCCGCCGCGCGCTTTCGACCCGCCGCGAGCGGCGGTCGGTGTTGCGGGTGAAGACGCCTGGACGGTCCACCGCATGGGTCCAGTGGTCGTCGCACCCCAGTATTCCGCATAGCGAGCACATGATCGGTTCTGCCTTTGTTGTTTGTGAGGGGCCGCCCGATCGAGGGCGACCCGATGATTGATCCGCGTGATCAGCCTCGCGGGAAGCGCTTGTCGTAGTCGTCCGCCATTTCATTCATCGTAACGAAGCGCACGCCTTCGTGCGACTTAATGTGCGCAATCAAGCGCTCGAGCATCATCAGCACCTGCGGACGGCCCGAAACGTCGGGGTGGATAGTGATCGGGAAGACCGCGTAATCCATATTCCGGTAAACCCAATCAAACTGGTCGCGCCACATCTGCTCAATGTCGCGCGGGTTCACGAAACCATGGCTGTTGGGCGACTTCTTGATGAACATCATCGGCGGCAGATCGTCGAGATACCAGTTCGCCGGGATCTCAATGAGGTCGGTCTCCTCGCCGCGTACCAGCGGCTTCATCCAGTCCTCGGGCTTGGCGGAATAGTCAATTTTCGTCCACTTGTCGCCAACGCGCACCCGGTAGGGAGTGAAATCGTTGTGCATCAGCGAGTGGTCGTACTTAATACCCTTTTTGAGTAGCAGCTCGTTCGTGACGTTGGAAAACTCCCACCACGGGGCGACGTAGCCGGTGGGGCGCTTACCCGAGATTTTGGTGACCAGTTCAATCCCCTTATCGAGCACCGCCTCTTCCTGCTCTCGCGTCATCGCGATCGGGTTTTCATGACTATAGCCATGAATCCCAATTTCGTGGCCACGCTTTGCGACATCGTGCATCTGCTCGGGGAAGGTTTCGGCGGAGTGGCCCGGAATGAACCAAGTGGTTTTCAGTCCGGTTTTGTCGAAGAGGTCGAGAAGCCGCGGCGAGCCGACCTCGCCTGCGAAAAGACCGCGCGAGATGTCGTCGGGGCTGTCCTCCCCGCCATACGAGCCAAGCCAGCCCGCAACCGCGTCCACGTCGATGCCGAAGCCGACCAGAATATCCTTTGCCATGTTTAGTCTCCTTGTTGGATCAGTTATGGATCAGCGTGACCGACGTGGGGTCGATCCCCAAGGTCACGGGTGAACCGGGCGAATAGCTGTGCGCCTCAAGCGCGCCGACATGGGTTTCCGCGTCAATCTCGCGACCGTCGCTGAGCTTGACCCTGAGATAGCCGATGGAGCCGACGAGCTGCTTGGCGGTCACGGTGCCTTCAAGCCTGATCTCGCCGGGCGTATTACGCAGGCCGAGGTTAAAGGCTTCAGCGGGGATCACCGCAAGGTTGGCGCCGGCTGCGCCGACTCCCGAAATAGGGCCATATGGCGTTTCAATCAGCCGCAATCCTTTGTCGCCGCCCTGCGCGGGCTTGCCTTCGATGATCGTGTTCGAGCCGATGAATTCGGCCACGAAGGGCGTCGCCGGGCGCGTGTAAAGCTCTTTCGGCGCCGAGATTTGCTCGACCACGCCGTTCGACATGACCACGACGCGATCTGACAGGCCCAGTGCTTCCGATTGCGCGTGGGTTACAAAGACGAAGGTGATCCCCAGATCGCGCTGAAGCAATTTCAGCTCGTTCTGGATGATGCGCCGCAGGTTGGCGTCCAGCGCCCCTAACGGTTCGTCGAGCAGCAGGATCTCTGGTTCGACCACAAGGCCGCGGGCCAGCGCAATTCGCTGGCGCTGCCCGCCGGAAAGCTTGTCGGCCTTGCGGTCCGCGAATTCGGTCAGATCGAACATGTCGAGGATTCGATCAACCTTGCGATCCTTCTCGGACTTCGGCATGCCCTTGATGTCCAGCCCGAAGGCGATGTTCTGGCGAACCGTCATGTGCGGGAACAGCGCGTAGTTTTGGAAAATCATGGATGTCGGGCGCTTTTCCGGCGGCGTGTGCGAGATGTTCTGCCCCATGATGAAGATTTCGCCGTTCGTGATCTCCTCGAAGCCGGCAATCATCCGCAAAGTGGTAGACTTTCCGCAGCCCGATGGCCCAAGGAAGGCCACGAATTCACCCTTCTCGACCTTGAGGTCGAAATCCGACACGGCGACCGTGCCGTCGGGGTAGGTCTTGCCGACCGATTTAAGTTCAAGATCGTAGAGCATTTCCACCTTGCCTCGGGTATTGGTTCATAGTGCGCCGGGCGCACAGCCGATCCGCTGCACGCCCGGGCCTTGGATCAGGCGTTAAGGAACTCGTCCCAGCGCTGGATCAGGTGGTCATACTCATCGGGCCACTGATGCCAGTAGGCGACGTTCGCAGCACGCTCTTCAAGCGATCCGCCATCACGCAGGTCGCCAGGGTTGATGCCGCGCTCCGGTTCACCTTCCCACGGCTGTCCCTCATACCAAAACGCGTATTTCTTCGGATCCATCACCTTTTTGATGTTGGTCGAAGGCGAATAGTAGCCCTGCTCAGTCACGGTGATGCCTGGTTCACCGGACAGCCAGAAATTCGCATAGGCGATCACCGCTTCGCGGTTCGGCGTGCCCTTGAGCATCGACGGGCCGATAGCCCAGGCGCGATAGCCCTCTTTCGGACGCGCATATTTGGCGGGCTTGCCCTGCGCCTTGACAGCCATGACTGCGGGCTGCCAAGCGTCACACACAACCATCTCGCCCGAGGCCATGAGGTTCACCAGCTCACCGAAATCCCCCCAAAGCGCACGGAATTGACCACCTTTTTTCTTTGAGATCAGGAACTTGGTCGCTTCGTCGATGTCCGAGACGCTGGGATTGCCCGGGTTTTCAACCTCCAGCATCCCCAAGGAATTCATAGCAAGGATGGCTTGCCCAAATGCGATCAGCGGGTCGACGTTGAGGCCCGATTTACCCCGCCACTTGTCGTCGAAGATCGCGGTCCAGGTATTGGCTTCCTCGTCCGTCAGAACATCGGGGTTATAGCCGATGGAGTCGTAGTTGTAGACCGCTGGAACCATGTAAAGTTCGGTCTGCGCATCATCCGCCCAAATCTGCCCGACGATCTGGGACCGCCGTTCCCATTTGGGGTTCACCTTAGTGAAGGTGTCGCGGATGTTGGCCCAGTTCGGAACCGCCGAAACTGGAATGGTCTCGACATTGTCAGTAGCGATCAGCGCGGGCAGACGCTCGGCGATGATTTCCCAGGTGTCGAAGTCCGACGCGCCCGAAAGAATCTTGGTCTGCGAATCCGGGAAGGTCGCCGGTGTGCCGGAGACCGAGCCGACGCCGCTTGCTTTCTGGAATTTCTCGAGGATGCGATCCTGCACCGTGGTCGAAAGGCCGGTCGTTCGAAGTGCCTGATTAGACAAATCCTGTGCCTGAGCCCAGCGGGTCCATGGGTGCATACCCGACCCCAGCGCTGCCGCGCCGAGCGCGGCGGTGCCTTTCATGAAGGTCCGACGGTTCGTTGACGTCATGATTAAAACTCCCTGATTTAGTTGGTTAGTATTCAGTAGCGGCCCGGCAATAAGCCGCCATCAACCGCAATCACCTGCCCTGTCAGGTAGGAGGCTTCGGAAGATGCAAGAAAACCGATGACGCTCGCGATTTCTTCTGGTTCGCCCAATCTGCCCATCGGAATGTAGGGCGACGCGATCTCATCCGCGTTCGGCCCAAGACTGTTCTTTTCGCTCAGAAGCTGAGCGGTGCGCGTATAGCCAGGCGCAACGCCGTTCACCCGGATACCACGCTTGGCGATCTCCACGGCCAGGCCCCGCACAAGCCCTACGACCCCGGCCTTCGCGGAGGAGTAGTGGACATGCTCGTCCCAGCCATACGCCACGCCCATAATGGAGCTGAGACAGATGATGGCGCCTCCCTCCTTCATTACCGGCAATGAAGGGCGGATGACCCGCAACATGCCCTTCAGATCAATGTCGAAGGTCATATCCCACTTCTCGTCAGTCATCTCGGCGATTGGGACGCGGTGGGCGATCCCCGCATTCGCCACGATCACGTCGATGCGACCATGGCGCTCGGCAACATCCGCCACGAGAGCATCCGCGGCCGCGGTATCGCGCACGTCAAGCGGCATGAATTCGGCGCTACCGCCAGCGTTGACGATTTCCGCGGCGGTAGCCGCGCCCTCGTCGGTCAGCACGTCGGTGACGACGACGTGATCACCCTGCGCGGCAAATTTCTTGGCGGAGGCTCGGCCGATCCCGATCCCAGCGCCCGTCAAAATTACAACTCTTCTGTCCATATCGTCCCTCACAGCATCACGTCCCCAGAATTCGGCCCCAGCGTCTGACCCACGAATAGTGCGGCATCATCCGAACAAAGAAAGGACACCACGCCACCGATCTCCGCGGGCTCGCCGAACCGTCCCAGTGGGAGCTCGGCCCGCTTGGCGCTTTTCCAGTCTTCCGACAGCCCCTCGACCAGTGGCGTATTAATTGGACCAGGCGCGATAGCATTAACCCGCACCCCCCGCGCCGACACTTCGCGCGCCAGAGATTTCGTCATTCCGATGATCGCGGCCTTAGCGCCCGAATAATGGGCCAGCTCCACACCGCCGATCTGTCCGAGCTGGGACGCCACGTTGACGATGATCCCCTCGCCGGCCTCGAGCATTGCAGGCAGGGCGGCACGGGTCACCAGATAGGTTCCGCGGACATGCACCGCGAACATGCGGTCGAACTCAGCTGGCAGAATATCGACGAACGGCGCCTGATGCCCGAACCCCGCATTGTTCACTACGATGCCCGGCGCTCCCATTTCCTTCCTCACGCGGTGCATCATCGCATCGACCGCGGCCTCGTCGCTGACATCGGCTGCAAAGGCATTCGCTTGGCCGCCTGCGGCCCGGATTCCGGCGGTCACCTTTTCGGCGGCCTCAAGGTGAAGGTCGTTAACGGCGACCCGGTAGCCGTCGCGCGCCAGCCGTTCAGCAATCGCCGCGCCGATGCCGGAGCCGGCGCCTGTCACCAAGGCAATCATGCTTCCTCCTGGCCGGCAAAGCGGCTTTTCGAACGCGCAGTAAAGCGTTTCATCAGCAGACCGTAGATCACCAGCAGAGTGAAACTGAACAGCGTAGTTAGCACGCCGAACGCGAACACATTGGGGTAAATCTCGACGGAGAAGGTGCCATAGATCGAAAGCGGCAGCGTCAGATCGGCACCGGCGGTAAACAGCGTGCGAGAAAACTCGTCATAGCTTAGCGTGAAGCTAAACAGCATGGCCGAGAGCACCCCAGGAAAGATCAGCGGGAATGTCACGCGCCGGAAAGTCTGCGCCGGGCTGACGCCGAGCGAGAGCGAAGCTTCCTCGACCGATCGGTCGAAGCGGTTGAAGATGGCGAGCATCACGAGGAATGCGAAGGGAAAGGTATAGACAACATGCAGCACGAAAGAGGTGCTCCACCAAGCCCTGCCGATGTCCAGGAAGTTCGACAGTAGCGCCACTCCAAGCCCAACCAAAACACCCGGGACCATCATGCCCAAGATGATAAGGTAGAAGATCGGCCCGGCCCCCTTGAAACGGGTGCGGAAGGCTTCTGCGCTCATCGTACCCAAAGTGACCGACACGACCGTAGTCATGAAAGCCAGCACCAGCGACCGCACCAGGCTCGCGCCCACCGGAAGTTGCGACACGCGTGAGGTTTCGGCCAGGCCGAGAAGATGCTTGTACCAGTAGATCGACCACTCTTGGATCGGGAACTGGGGGCCCCCGCCCTCTCCCTGGAAACTAAGAATGGCAAGGATGATCATCGGCCCGTAAAGGAACAGCAGGAACAGAGCGGTGTAGAGAACCAGCACGGGGCGGAGCAGACGGACTTCCACGATTACATCTCCTTCCGGAGGTCAACGACGCGCAAGGCGAGCGCAATGACCGCAGTGATGATGATTGTCAGCACCACGCCTGCGACGGCGGCGAAGGCCCATTTGAGCGATCCGACTTGGCTGACGATGATGTTGCCCAGAAGATTGACCTTCCGACCCGACAGGGATGCTGCGGTAGCGAACTCACCCAAGACCATGACCGAAACGAAGATCGTGCCCACGATCACGCCTGGAAGGGACAGGGGTAGAACGATGCGCCGGAAGATCGTCCCGAATGACGCGCCAAGATCGCGCGCGGCCTCGATCACCGACTCGTCTATGCGGGCTATCATGAACGTGATCGGACCGACCATGAACACGCAGTAGATCTGCGTCATGCCCACGATGACCGAGAACTCCGAGAAGAGCAGGAAGCTCAGAGGCTCGGATATGATGCCGAGCTTCATCAGAATGATGTTGATCGCCCCTTCTGTGCCGAGCATAGGGCGCCACGCGATCACGCGGATCAGAAACGATGTCCAGAAGGGGATCACGCATGCCACCAGAAGGGCTGTCTGAAGCGTCCTGTTCTTGACGAAGAGACCGATGAAAAGCGCGACCGGGTAGCCCACGATCAGCGTCGCGAGAAGCACGATGACCCAGACCCTGAGCGTAGTGCCGATTGCTGTCAGATAGGTGGAAGAACTCAGGAAACGTTCCCAGCTTGCGGTGGTCAGCTCGGGCTTCACCGCGAAGGTGGTCTGCGTCCAGAAGGACACGTAGATCACCATCCCCAGCGGCAGCAGCATGAAAAGCAGCATCCAAAGCACGCCGGGGGTCAAAAGCAGGAAGGCCCGGCGCCGATCCTTGGTCTCTCGCATGACGGCGGGACTGACGGCTGACGCATCAGTGCCGGAGACTGGCGTGCGAAGCGTTTCTTTGCTGGTCGTTTTCATCAAGCGGCTCCCTTGAACAGCACCGCAGAGTCCGGCGAGAAGAACAGCGCGTAGCTCTTGCCCTCCTCGAGCTGCGGCAGGCGTGGATCGCTCAGGTGGTCCACCACCTGGATCAGTTCCCCGTCGGGTGTGCGGAAGAACGAAAGCGCCGTGGGACCGTTGAACTCACCGGTCACATAGGTCGCTTCGAAGTGATCATGTCCCAGCGGAACGTCTGACGGCGCGCAAACACCGATATCGTCGAACCGGACGGCCAGTTGAACCGGCGTGTCGTCGGCCACCTTCTCGCCGATCGGCAGTAGCCCGACCGAGGTGCGCAGGGCGCCGTTTTCCACCACGCCCGACAGTAGATTCCAAGCATTGAGGTGGCGTGCCGAGGCCGGATTTTTCGGCTGCGTGAAAAGCGAGCGGGAATTATCGACCTGTGCGATCCGGCCCTCGGCCAGAACTGCAACCGTGTCCCCCATGGTCAACGCTTCGGTCTCGGAACCGGTGACGTGAAGAAAACTGACCTTCAGCCGCTCCCGGATGGCTCGCAGTTCATCGCACATGCGCGCTCGGAGATTGGCATCCAGCGCGCCGAGCGGCTCGTCGAGCAGTACGATCTGCGGCTCTGTCACAAGTGTGCGGGCTAAGGCGACGCGCTGACGCTGGCCACCCGAAATTTCACCGACGCCGCGATGGCCAAAATCCTCGAGCCCGACCAGCTCCAGCGCATGCTGGGTTCTTTCCCGAATCTCGGCCTCGTTCTCGAGCCGGCCGACCTCGCGGTAGCGCAAGCCGAAGGCGACGTTCTCCGCCACGGAAAGATGGGAAAACAGTGCGAAGTTTTGGAAAACGAACCCAATGTCGCGAAGGTGCGGTGGCTTGCCGTCGAGCCGCTCACCATTGAGCAGCAACTCACCGCGATTGGGCTCCTCGAATCCAGCGATGAGGCGCAACAACGTGGTCTTGCCCGCTCCCGACGCGCCCAGCAACGACAGATAGGTGTCGTCCGGAACGCTCAGATCAAGGCCGTCCAGGGCCACTACATCCCCGTAAAGCCTGGTGACGCCATTTAGCTCAAGCAACTGCCCCTCCTGCGTTAATCGCTCTTTGCATGCAAACACCATTTTTTCACCCATGCAAGAAAAATTTGATTTGTGTATGCAAGATGCATTTATCTTGCGCATTAGCTGATGAAACATGCCATAAGGTGCTTAATCGAATGGCAACACACGCATGACCCCCGCTTTTTTCAGACACAAAAGACGCGGGAGGCACTTGATTGCAGCGTCGTTTGCATACAATATTCAAACCTTGACCGGTGAAAAACGCGCTATGCTGGCGTCCTGAACACTATGCAGCGGCAGTGGGAGAACGATTCGATGACCCGGAAGGCGACCCTCGTGCGCGCGTCCGAGCCGCACCCGTCAACACTTTTCGAAGCGGCCGCCGACCTGATCCGCGCGAATATCTCACACGGCAAACTCGCGCCCGGCGTCGTGCTTCAGGAAAGCGCATTGGCTGAACGGCTGTCGATGTCGCGCGCAACTGTGAAGCGCTCCCTGGCACTTTTGGCGGAGGAGGGACTAATTCGGCGCTTCTCGGGCCGTGGATACCTTGTCGCAGGGTCGGACGAAACGCCCCGCCGACTCGATTTGCGCACTGTCGAATTGGACCTCGAATTACTTGACCAATCCGTCGGCCAGCCGAACTGGCAACGCATTCAGGACGTCGTGGAAAAGGAGCTTTCGCGCTGTCTTGTGTTCGGCCGCTACCGCGTGGTGGAGGCCCTTCTGGCACAGGAGTTCGATGTGAGCCGAACCGTGGTGCGAGATGTCCTTTCCCGCCTCCAGGAACGCGGCCTGGTCGAGAAAAGCGCAAGTTCCCGCTGGGTGGTGGAGCCGCTGACGGCCCAGCGGATCAAGAACAAGTTTGAACTCTGCATGATCCTGGAGGTCGCCGCTCTTCAATCCTCCGAGGTGGACGCCGAAGCGCTGGCGCAATTGGCGGACGAGATCAGGGCACTGCCGCAGGATGACCCGGTCAAACCGCGGACGTGGTTCGACCTGGATCATCGGTTCTTCCAGCTGGCAATCCTGTCTACCCCGAACCGCGACCTGGCGCATTACGTCAACAGAAACCGCAGCGGCCTTTGGGCGTTGCGCAGCGTGCTGTTCTCTATCGGTCTGCCGCCGGACCGGCAATCGCTGATGGAGTTGTGCATGGTAATCGACCTGCTGCGCGCGGGGACCACCACCGCGGCTGCCAGCATGCTTTCGACGCATCTGGAAAACGCTCTGCGCCGAACCATTGCGCAGCTCAAGATCGTCTCGGTGATAAACCCGCCTGTAGATTTCGCACCCTATCTTGTTCCGACCTAAGGGGCTGCGCCCGCGCGACAGGGCACCGCCATGCGCGATGCCGCGCCAGAGTCGGAGGGCGCGCACTGCGCCGCGCGCGGCTCCCCTATCGCAAGCCTCGAAAAGCTTGACCGCATCAACCAGAGGCGACATCAAGAAAGCACGCTCAGTGGCGACGTCTCGCGGTGACCGGATATCCGGAACAGCTGACCGGATGTTGTCGGAATGCCCGACCGGATGCATCGGTGTGCGCACTCCCCATTTTAGGGTAATCGGCATCCATGTCTGGAAGCAGACTAAGGCTCAATATTGCGTGTCGTTTGACAGCCATCGCGTGGATGGGTTTCGGCGGAACGATCACTTCCATCAATAGCTCTCACGATTTGGCGGCCGATGAAGCGACTTGGGCGTGAGGTTGCAACCTTGTACCCCATCTCGGCAAGGTCGACCGTCGCCTTTAGACTCCCAGCGATGGCGATACCCATCCCTTCTTCTATCGCCTCTTCTGTGCTGTGAGCTACTCCCCGTCTCTTGGACAGGATCTGACCTGCCACGGGATTTTTCCTCCACCATCGATTAGAGTCCGACCCAACTTGAGGACGGACAATGAAGCGAATGAGATTCACGGACGAGCAGATCATCGGCATCCTGGCCGAACACGAGGCAGGCGCGAAGTGCGCGGACCTGTGCCGCAAGCACGGCATGTCGGAAGGGACCTTCTATAACTGGAAGGCGAAGTTCGGCGGCATGACAGTGCCGGAGGCAAAGCGGCTGAAGACGCTCGAAGACGAGAACGCCAAGCTGAAGAAGCTGCTGGCCGAGCAGATGCTGGACTTGGCGGCGATGAAGGAACTGGTTTCAAAAAAGTGGTGACGCCTGCCGTGAAGCGCGAGGCGGTCGCGCATCTGAGGTCCCTGCTCGGGCTCTCGGAACGGCGGGCGTGCCGGATTGCTGGGGCGGATCGCAAGATGGTCCGCTATCAGGCGCAGCGAGCTTCGGATACGGAGCTGCGTGGCCGTCTGCGCGAGCTGGCCAACGAACGCAGACGGTTCGGCTATCGGCGGCTCTTCGTGCCGGCTCGCGCCGCGAGGGCGAGCCATCCGGGATCAACCGGATCTATCGGCTCTACCGCGAAGAAGGCCTGACGGTGCGCAAAAGGAAGGCCAGGCGTAAGGCGGTCGGAACACGGGCCCCGATCTTGGTCGCGGCGCGTCCCAATGCCCGTTGGTCGCTGGATTTCGTCCACGACCAGTTCGCCAGCGGCCAGCGCTTCCGAGTGCTCAACGTGGTCGACGATGTTACCCGGGAGTGCCTCGCCGCCATCCCGGACACTTCGATTTCGGGGCGCCGGGTGGCGCGCGAACTGACGGCTTTGATCGAGCGCCGCGGCAAGCCGGGAATGATCGTCAGCGACAACGGCACAGAACTGACCTCGAATGCCATCCTGCGGTGGTGTTCCGAGCACCGGATCGAATGGCACTACATCGCGCCGGGCAAGCCGATGCAGAACGGTTTCGTGGAGAGTTTCAACGGCCGGATGCGCGACGAGCTACTCAACGAGACCATGTTTCGTAACCTGGTTCATGCGCGCGTCGTGATCGCCGCTTGGGCTGCCGACTACAACACCGAGCGTCCGCATTCGGCCCTGGACTACCAGACCCCGGCTGACTACGCGCGGGCCCTAACCACCGCAATCGCCCGCCCCGCTACGCGAGATGATAACTCCGCGCGTCGGGCGATTGCTCAACCTGCGCCGATCGGCGTAAACACCAACCGGGCTCCGGTCGTGGCTGGATGAAAGACCCGTGGCAGGTCACCCGCTCCCAACTTTCTTCTTCGTGCCCGAGCGAAGTAGCCAACCTCCTCTTAGCAGAACCGAGAAGGCTGGGCATGTCACCACGACGCCCAGGGTCGCTAAGGACGATATGGAGGGCACAAACGCTTGGCAAATCCGTGGACACCAGTCTGGCACGAAAAACACGCAACCTGGGCCATCGACTTTCGCGTCGGGTCACGTCGCATCCGCCGAAGACTCCCGGTGCGCGACAAGTCCCAACGCAAGATCGCCGAGAAGCTGGCAGAGAAAATCTATCAATCGGCTTGGCAGAACGAGCTACAGGCGGAAAAAGGGCCGAGGAAGACATCCTTCGTCAAAGCAGCCGAGCTATACGAAGCAGGCGGCGGGGAAGCCCGGTTTCTGCCTAAACTCAAGCGCTTTTTTGGCCACGACACCTTCATCGAGGACATCGACGAAGTTCGCATCATGGAAGCTGCGGCGGCTCTATACCCCGAAGCGCGACCCGATACGATCCGACGTCAGGTTCGTGTGCCTGTTCGCTCGATACAGAATTTCGTCGCCGGGAAGCGTCGACAGAAGTCGACCGATACGCGGAGAGTTCGATGGCTAAGCCCGGAAGAGGCGGAAAGGATGCTCGAGGCTGCCAGCGCCCCTCACGTGATCGGTTTGCGTGATCCCCGACGCGAGACCCTGCGCAAGATCGCCTTCATGCTCGGCACCGGTGCGGGACCCGGAGAGACGATGGCGCTCGATGGAAAAGGTTGGAACCCCGCCACACGGGAGTGGTGGCTGCCGGGCACCAAGACGACGTTTAGACCGCGCTTTGTCTTCTTGCCGCAGCGCGCGCTTGAGCTTGTCGGCGAGATACCGGCCAGCGGACCGGCCTTCCCTGCTCCGAATGGCTACCCCTACAAACTTCATGCAAACCGGGGAGCGCAGATGGCGGTCGCCTTCGGGAAGGTGCGCGATGCGGCCGGTTTAGGCACAGACGTCGTCCCCTACACGCTTCGCCATACTTGGGCGACCTGGTTTTACGCTCAAACCAAGGACTGGGCCGCTTTGCTCGATTATGGTGGTTGGGGGCGCTCAGACACCGCAAATCGTTACAGGAAGATCGCGCCAAAAGACCTGGCGAACCAGCTTCTTGCCTATGGTTGGGACTTTCGGCCCGAGGAAAGTGAGCCGGTTCGTTTCGGAGAGCTGGTATCGGTTCGGTTTCGCCCGGAAGAACCGGACTGATCTTCGCCTTGTGCTCTACAACCGCGTTAGGCTCAAATTCTTCATGAAGCGAAGCACATAATTGCTCCCCGCCTTGGCCGCCCGGTTTGTCGAGGGCAGCATGCCTGGGGATCGCTTTCTGAACAGAGTGGGCGGTCTGCGTCTGGAGCGGCTCCCCGACCTCACCGGTAACGACGAGCGAGATGGACGACCTTTTCGCCCGGGCTTCACCCTTTCCCCAGGACCGATGCGAACCATTTCATCAATGCAGCTATCAAAATCACCCTCAAGATGCGCCGGACGGCTGACAATTTTTTTCTTTGTGAAGGCCTCGGCCGGTCGGTGGGTTTCAGGGCGTGACGCGTCTTTACCAGCTCGCCACAGGGCCGCTGCAGAGCGGCTCCTCGTCGCGGCGATTAGGAGAACTTTTTTCTTCGTCTCGCGACCTGTTGGCCAACCTCCATATTGAGAGACGAAAAGCAGCCCTTCAGCTCAGGGCCAGACCAAGAAAGGCATCCAGACACGAGTGACCGGACAGGCTTGAAAGCTGCCACGACTGGCAGTCGCGCAACAAAAGGAGAACCACCATGCTGCGCACGCTCCCCAACCGGACCCTGTCCACTGAACCGCAACTTAGCGCCGTTCGCGCCCATTTCGCCGAGCACGGCACCGCGCTGTGCAACGCGGCGAAGCTCATCGACGGCGATGCTGGAACTGCTCGCGTTCTACGCATTATGTCCAGCCTGCGCGAAGCATCGCGTCTCGACCGAACGACGCGGGGTAAGCTCGTAGATCTTCATCGTCTCCTGTCCTTGGATCCCTTTATCGACGCATGCGAGCCCGATTTTTCGTGTTACGTCCTTCTCGACCCCGAAAGCCCTGAAGTAGAAGAGCTTTGCCTCCTCACGGACCAGCTGTTCGAGCTATTGGTCGAAATTGGGGAGCTCGATGAAGACCACGACGCACTGGCGCTCGCCCTCCCAGCGGAAGACGCTGCCTGAGACGGTGCGCCGGCCATCTGCAGACCGCACGGCCGGCGCCACACGCCAGGGAATGAGTAAGAGATCCACTCCGAAAGCTTACAACGACTTTGTCAGCACGGCTTGAGGCCTAAAATGGAGCGCCCGGAAAACTTCTTTTTCGTCGCCCACGAATGCCCTTCTTTCCAACAGCAAGAAGACCGGCGCGAAACAGCCGAAAAGACCAACTCGAACTCACACAATGTCTCCTGATGCATCCGCAGTGAAGCCGAAGAATAGGCGCCCACCACCGTTGCTGCTACACATGAGAGGAGAACACATGCTCAAAACCACCAACCTCGAAACCGCAGAGGTCCGTCACGCGGCCGCATACACTGCAGAGCAATATCTTCGCCGTCACGGCGCGAGCCTCTGCGACCTACTCGACGCGCTCGAAGATAAGAGCGGGTTCGCATCTCTTTGCGACCTGCACAGCGCATTCGGACAGCCGGTCGCCGATCCTGATGCTGTCGAAATGGCGCTACAGGGCATCCACCGAGCTCTTGCGGATCAGGCACCTTCTTCGCTCGAACGGATCACTCAAGAAAGAGGACTGCCCGCCAGCGACATGACGCGCTGGCATGGCGCACGCGTCAGTGAGATAATTGCCCGGTTTCGCCATGGGAGCTGAGGCCGAGGCGACCTGTGACACACTGGAGCGGGATATACGCGACGTAACGCTCTGGCTCATTGAAACGTACGGCGTTGCTCGTATCCACGTCTCGGTTGAACGACACTTCACGCAAATCGACCGAGATCTCGCGGGCATCGCCGTGATGCTCCTATCCAGTCCTCCACCAGGGCTGATTGAAGCGGCGCACGAAGCATTTCTCGCGCTCGGCTACGTTTTCGAAAGTTGGGCCGCGGACATCTACGTCCATCAATCCAGCCGAGACACGCATTCGAAACACGACGCCATTCAGGCCTATGCGCGCGTCGAAAATGCGCTGCGCATCTGGCGATCGGCATAGAGAAATCAGGTGCATCCCGCAAAAGGGCGGCAAAGGCCGCCCTTTTTAAGCTCCTCGTTCCTCGGCCCAAGGCCTAAAGGATTTTTCACAGAAATGCGCGAAATCGCAATACATTCACAGTATGCAGAAGTATGCGTAATTATGATGATCGTGCGGGTTCAATCAGTGACCAGGCCAAGCGATTAAGTGTCCATCTTCAACCATATGCCGATGGAGCACACGATGAAAAAACCGAACCACGCCGCTGACATGAAGAACGCAAACAAAGGCACGTCTGGACAGAACCAGACCCATGCCAAGAATGAGGGCAATCGGGGCAAGCAATTGAACCCAAACCAGCGCCCATCCAATCCCAAAAAGGCATGAGAACGTTGGTGGGGTGCACTGCACCCCACCAACGATAGTAGAAAGAGGAGCAGAATGTCATCAAAGGGACCAGAGTACGAGCAGACACAGAAGCTCGTGAACATCGCAATGAAGTCGGGAATGACTCAAGACGAGATCGCGAAGCTATGCCGCGTCGACCAATCGACGGTTAGCAGGTGGAAAAGGAATGAACGCCGCGCCAAGCTGCACCAGGTTACTCCCCTGCTCCAGCGTTTCGGGGAAAGGATGGAGCGACCACCCTTCCAGCTGTATCGGCGGACCAATACGCGCGACTCGGGCACCTCTGTCTCGCAGTTCCTAAAGGTGGACGGCCGCCTCTTATTACGAGAAGCCTATGACAATACACAGGATCGGAAGCCAGGCTGTGCAATAGACCGAGCGATACGCGTCTCCGTTCAGGAAGTTTCGCGCGGGCGCTTCGCGCTTGTCCTCGAAAATGCCTCAGGCGCGATGCCGAAGAAGCGCGAAAAGAGCGGAGCGATCGATCTTCGCAGTAGGGATATGCCTTGGCACCTGCCGGAAACCGGAAACGCGTTTCTTCTAAACCAAGAAGAGCTTCTCTCTTGGGTCATCAGCCTACCTGAGAGTGTTAAACAACAATGGCAGGACAGTTTTTTCGGAATTGAGCGTCTCGGCCTCCTAACAACGCTCGCTTTGCTCAAGCATGGTTACAAGGTCAACGGGCTTCAAACCCTGACCGAAGAAGTGAGCGGAGCCGATTCCGCTTGAGATTCCTACGAGGCGCGAATAGCGATCCGGAACACCCACTGATCGCCGAACTGGCTACTTATGGCGTTAACCCGGAGGGTTGAACGCGTCAGGGGTCGCTGCTGCAAGGCAACGCCGCGCGGTGGGCCGTTACGCTCCTGCGCCGCTGCGATCTCGAAGGACCGAACGGGAGGGGCAAGGCGCGTATCTAACAGGTCGCGCACTTCCTCCTCTCCAAGGGGTATGGGGTGGGAGCCTGCGGGACCTCGGGGGCAAATGCCCTCGACGTTCCGCAGGCCATTTTCTTCGATTTGACATCGACCTGGCACAAGCGGCAACTAAGCGTCGACCTCCCCTCCCCTCTGTGCTTCTGTGTCCTGGTATGTAAGCCATCAATCGGCGTGAGTGCGCGCCCTCTCGAAAGCATACGGCAGTCAATGTCGAGAACTTAATCCGCTCAGCGAGTCTCTGACTAAAAATGCCGTGATCGCTTCGCAGCGCTCAAAATCATTTAGTCTGCGCACCCGCAGCAGCTCATGTGCGGACATCCCGCGTTCGCGGAGCTCTGCATCCGAAATTTCCTCAGCTACGGCGCGGTAATAATCGCCGTAGCTGTCGAAATTCACTGTCCGACTGTTCATCGCTAATACCTCCATCTACGGCACCAAGGTCAGCCTTTGAAAAGGCCTAAGAGTACCGGCTGAATAGCGCCGTGTATCGTGGACGCCTTCTTTGCTAATTTTAAGGCAAGGAGGCCATGATGAGCAGCACCAAGTTCAGCGACGATTTCAAAAGAGATGCCGTCGCGCAGATCACGGAGAGAGGCTACCCGGTCAGGGAGGTGGCCGAGCGCTTGGGCGTGAGCCAATACTCTCCCTACTCCTGGAAGAAGAAGTTCGCGAAGGCGTCTAAGAAACGCGGGGCTATTCACTCTTACTGTGGCGCTCAAACCGACACATTTCCAAGGAGACAGCCAGGCCGGCAATTTGATTTTGAAAAATGAAGTCTGGATGCGGTGCATGACAGCTCAATTTATCGTCGTGATCGTAGAGAAAAATCGGAGCTTGAAAAATAACAATACTAACTTTTTCCGCTTATGTTCGGAAGAGCGCAAAAGGGCTCAATCAGTCTTGTCTGGCGGGAGACGATGAGGCATCGTGCGTTCCAGAAAGACTATGAGAAGGTATTTTTGATCTTGCGTAATCCTGAATACGACCACTATCGGTCGACGCCGGACGGGTTGATCCCGGGACGGGACATTTCTGCTTGGCTCTGGTGGGTTCCAGCCATCGCTCTTCTTGTTGCAATCCTGCCCCTGCCGTATGGCTACTACATGCTGCTGCGCTTGGTAGTTTGTGCCGCAGCAGGCGTCATTTCATGGAAAGAATACTCCCTCAACGGGAAGAGATCGAACAGCTTTTCATGGATATTTGGAGTAATTGCAGTTCTCTTTAATCCGCTCATTCCGGTTCACCTTTTCAAGCTGATTTGGGTCGTATTCAACATCATCGCAGCATTGACATTCATTGGTCACTTCCGGCTTCGATTGCGGCAGATTTGATGTACCAAACCACTATATCCAATGAATATTTCATACCATCAAGGATCCTTATGTTAGGTCAAAACAACACGTCTCGGGCATCTCTCGTCAGGACACAGGGGCGTGACTTCAACCTTACCGAGGTGTCGAAATGAAAGCGACCGACGCGAACTTTTTGTCCTTCATCAACAACTCAACGCAGTTCGTCATTCCGATCTACCAGCGAACTTACAGTTGGACAGAGCAGGAATGCAGGCAACTCTGGGACGATGTGCGCCGCGCGGGAAGTAGCGACTATGTTCAAGTTCACTTCCTGGGATCTGTTGTCTATATTGAGGAAAAGCTCTCGAACAATTCCAGTCGCTCGCCGGATCTCGTGATCGATGGACAACAGCGACTGACGTCCGTTCTATTGTTGCTTTCGGCTCTTGCACTTGTGATCGGGGATACTGAACCTGTCGACGGTTTTTCAACAAAGAAAATCCGAAATAGATACTTACTCGACCCGGATGAGAATGGAGAGCGCGCTTTCAAGCTCCTTCTGTCGAAGACTGATCGCACGACACTGAATGCGATTGTTACCGGAGACGATTTGCCTGAGAAGCCCTCGCTACGTGTCGAGCAGAACTTTGAGCTTTTCCGTCACTGGCTGGAAAGCGAACCTGATGCTGTGGTGGAAATCTGCGCCGGCTTGAACAAGTTGATGATCGTAGACGTTGCCCTTAGCCGGGAGCACGACAATCCGCAGCTGATCTTCGAAAGTATGAATTCGACAGGAAAGGAGCTGTCTCAGGCGGATTTGATCCGGAACTTCGTGCTGATGGGACTGAAGCCTGACTTGCAGACGCGGCTCTATGAGCAATATTGGCGCAAGATGGAGGAGGGCTTTGGGCAGAGCGCCTACGTCGCCCATTTCGATGGTTTCATGCGTCACTACCTGACTGTCGTGACAGGAAGCATTCCCCGGCAGGGAGACGTTTACACAGCCTATAAGACCTATTCACATCAGCAAGTCGCCAAAGGCAAAGAGGTTACGGATCTCGTTAGAGAGGTCTGGGAGTTCTCAAAGCGTTATGGGGCTTTGGCATTGGGTCAGGAAAAGAACGTTCCGCTCGCCCAAGCATTCAAGGATCTTCGTGAAATGAAGGTCGACGTAGCCTATCCCTTCCTTCTGGAAGTTTACCGCGACTACGACGACGGCCTTGTCACAGCCGACGAGTTTCTGGAAATCGCCCGGATGGTGGAGGCGTATGTATTTCGGCGCGCGATCTGTGCTGTTCCGACGAATTCGCTTAACAAGACTTTTGCGAATTTTTCGCGCGAACTCAAAAAGGACTGTTATCTGGAAAGCGTCAAAGCTCACTTCCTGTTGATGCGATCCTATCGGCGTTTTCCGCGGGATGAGGAGTTCATTGCAAGGATACAGGACCGCGATCTCTACAACTTCCGAAACCGCTCATATTGGCTTAGAAAGTTCGAAAACCATGGCCGCAGAGAGCGTGTCTATATCGATGACTACACGATTGAGCATATCCTGCCTCAGAACGAAAATCTGTCACAGCAATGGAAAGACGATCTGGGTCAGGATTACAGAGAGGTGCAGGAAAAATGGCTGCACACAATCGGAAATCTGACCCTGACAGGATACAACGCCCAGTACAGCGATCGCCCTTTCAAGGAGAAGAGGGACATGGAAGGAGGCTTCAAGGACAGCCCTCTTCGCGTAAACCAGGGGCTCGGTCAGATCAAGGTCTGGAGCGAAGCAGAGATCAAGAACCGTGCCGACAGAATAGCGCGTCATGCCGCGCGCGTCTGGGAGCTTCCAGATCTCTCGCAAGAGATCCTAAGCGCTTATCGGACGCCTGACACCGTGGTGAACGGATATTCGATCGATGATCATCCCCACCTGACGGAAGGAAAGATGAGCGCGTTGTTCGAAGCCTTCCGAAAAGAAGTTCTCGCGCTCGATGAATGCGTCACCGAACAATTCCTCAAGCTTTATGTTGCCTATAAAGCCGAAACGAATTTCGTCGATGTCGTGCCACAGGCAAAAGCACTTCGCCTGTCACTGAACATTGACCCTGGCACGATATCTGATCCCAGGGGCATGGTGGTCGATGTCACTGGCGTCGGGCGCTGGGGGAACGGAAACTCGGAAGTGAAACTTAGCAACCCTGAAGATCTGCAATATGTCGTAGGATTGGTAAGGCAGGCCCTCGAGACGCAGCTCTCTGGAGAGGAAGTGCTCGCTTACACTTGAGAATTTCTTTGAGATGGGCAATTGAATGGTCGGGGATTTGCCACCTCTGCCAGGTTCTCGTCTTCGGTCTTCTTAGTCATCTGTAAGGTAATCATCACTTCGGCGGAATACAGGATATAGGTCACCCCTTCTCAGCCAAAGCCGGGGTGATGCCTGAAACTCGACATCACGATACTTGCGAGAAAATTTCAATCTCGAGGCGATCCGTGAAAGCTGTAATTTCGGTGTTTCCCTTCAGGACCGAGAGGGAACCTGCTATAGAAATATGAAAGAGTTGCTCCGGAACTATAGCGGCTCGTGAACCTTTCTCGGCTCTTGACGCATAGGTCACTTAAGGGGCACTTTCTGTCCGTCTTCAGGTGGAATTCTTTCAGCGATTTCGTTGTTTGTAATATTGGCCAATTTATCTTTTGTGCGCCGCATCGGCCGCTTCTCCACCGCCTTGCGGCGCTTGACCTGTTTCGAGCCAGAATAGCTCGTGATTACTGCCTCGTCACCGAGGCGACTTGTTGTGGAGAAAACATGATCCGTTCTTATTCGATTTGCCTGGTGGCCTTGCTTGCTGGCACCACTTGCCTTGCACCAATTGCGCCGGCGTTCGCCCAGAGCACATCTTCCTCTCAGATGTCAGACATGCGCGCTGAAATCGCAAACCTGGAGAAAGAGATATCGAAATCTGAGGCAGCGGCGTCGAAATATGATGGCGGCGCTCTCGCTGCGATGGCTGATCTCAACACGCAAACGCTGCGACTGACAAAGTCTCTCCTCGAGGCCAGAGTTGCTGCGGAAGAAACAGGCGCACCAATCGAAATCAAAGTGCCAGCAGTGAAGCCCGAGCCGGATCTCGCGGCAAAAATTCTTGGTGAATTTCAAAAACAACAGAAAACTGTCAACGACGCCCTCAAGGAAGCGCAAGATGCGGGTGGCCTCATGGGTGCGCTTGCGATGACGCGCTATGAGACTGAGAAGCTCACTCTTGCCCAGCTTCGGCAGGGCTGGCTACGTGCGCAATACGGAATTGCCTTCCCGGGGGACGCGCAGCAGACCGTCCAATTCAACGCAGCTCCTGATCAATCTCAGTCACCGCAAGACGCTAAACCCGGAGTGGCGTGGGCTGATCCTGATCATCCCGAGATCGATTACTCCATGGCCATTTTCTCCTCACTACACGATAGCGATTATGTCATGTCTGGATGGTGGGGTATCCAGCACAGCAAAGCTGCGATCGACGATAGCGCGGAAGTCGTTGCAATGAATGTTTCTGGCTACGGGGAGGGTTTGGCGATGCATCACCCCTCCCTGATTATCGGCTGCATTGAGCACGAGGCGCGTGTCATCTACGACACCGACGAATACCTGCTTTCCGATTTCAACTCTCATCGGATGAAGGTCACGGTGAGGGTCGATAATGCAGATGCGCGCAATGAATCTTGGTCAGAGTTGACGACCAGCGAAGGCGCAGGCCTGTTCGGGGCGAAAGCGGAAGCGTTCATTCGGGAATTGAGGGGTGCGAAAAAACTCTTCCTGAGGCTTCGCGAGAGAAACAACGCAAGTCATGACCTGGAACTCGATCTTGCAGGTTCAGAGCGCGCCTTCAAGGACACCGCCGATGCCTGCGGCTTTAGTTTACTTGCGCTTAGGCGCGAGGACTACCGCGCGATCCAGACCCTGCTGAATGCAGGCGGGTTTGATGCCGGGACGCCGGACGGTGTCTGGGGCGCGGGCTCGAGTAAGGCAATGCGGGCTTATCAATCCGCCAACGGGCTCGAGGAAACCGGTACTCCTAATGAAGAAACGCTCACGGCAATGGGCATCGAGATCTCGGGCTAAACCCAGTTTTTGAGAAACGGGGCGGACGTATTTGCCGCTCCGTTTGCGACTACGAAGTCATCGACGGGCCGAAGAAGCGTGTCATCGGCGGAGTAAAATCCGCCATTGGGCGGCGCAATAACCGGCCACTTCGGGTTTGGGCGCGACGCGCGCCATGAGGCGGCGGCCAGTCAGCCGCGCTTCCGTGAACTTCGATGCTTTCATGCGTTTCCGCTCCTCTCCCATCCAGGAAAGCTTCGCTGAAAGCTCCAGTTTCAAACGGTCCAATTTTCAGGGTGCAGAGCACAAGCAGCACGCTCCCGAGTTCAAGGCAAAGGTCGCGCTGGAAGCCCTGAAGGGTAACCATCCGGCGTGGACCGCACATGGGAGCAATTCTCAGGTCGTGCCCTTGGGGGCTTTGGGTTTGCGAGCCCGCGGGGCCCATTTCTTGGCAAGCCGGTTGAAGCGTTCAAGGATGCTGTCGATCCCGGCATCTTCGGCGTCGAAGTCCCCACCGGACCAGTGGAGCATGTCCTCGTGTTGCTCGTGATCGGGATCGGCGAGGGCTTCGAGGAACTCCTCGTAGCCCCAGGCACCGCCGACGTCCTCGGGTGGACAGGCACCGGTCGCCTTGAGAAGCCGTGGGTAGATCATGCCGGGGATGGCCTCGTAGACCCGCTCGATACGGATGCTGTGGTCCCAGTCATCGCCGAAGTCATAGATATACTGGATCGTCCTGGCGCCGGTGTCCTCGAGCACCTTTTCCAACGTCGTCTTCTTCGCGTCCATGGGGCCGTCGTAGAACCCGTCCGGGTCGGGCACGCCCCAACCGGCATCACCGGCGCGGAACTCGTAGAGGTGGGTATCTGTCCAGCCCATGGCAGCCTGTATGACCGCATGCAGCCGGTCGAGCCTGATCTTCAGCGGCACCTCGATATGGCGCATCGGCTGCGGGTCGACGTCGTTCAGGATGATCCGGAGGCGGGCGATCAGGGTCATGCGGCTATCCTTTGCTCAGCCCGGGCCCAGTTCCAGGGCAACAGATCCGGCACCCGGGAGGCGGTCGTGCCAGGCAACCGGACGAGGACATCGGCGAGCCAGGCCTGAGGGTCGACATCGTTCATCTTGGCGGTAACGATCAGGGAATACATGAAGGCGGCGCGGTCCCCGCCGCGCTCGGAGCCAGCGAAGAGCCAGGACTTGCGGCCAAGGGCGATGCCGCGCAGCGCCCGCTCCGCGGCATTGTTCGTCAGGCAGATCCTGCCGTCCTCGAGGAACCCGGTAAAGGCTGGCCAGCGCTCCGCCTTGAACATGTAGTCGATCGCCTTGGCGACCGGGTTGTGCTTCGACAGCCGGTCGCGCTCGGCACGCAGCCAGTCATGAAGCTCCTCGACCAGAGGCCGGGACAGCTGGTGCCTGGCCGCCTGCCGTTTTGCAGCCGTCAGCCCGTTGATTCCGCGCTCGATGTCGAAGATCGCGTCGATACGGGCCACGGCCTCCAGCGCGACGGGGGAGATATCATGGGCCGGCTTGCCCTTCCGGGCGTTCCCCTTGATGTCGGCGAGCTCGAAGAACTTGCGCCGGGCGTGGCTCCAGCATAGCGCAGACTCGACCGGCCCCGGGTCACGGTCGGCGCGGTAGAGGTCGTTGTAGCCCCCATAGGCATCGGCTTGCAGGATACCCTGCCATCCGGCGAGATGCCGGTTCGGGTTGGTCATTCCTCGGTCGCGGGAGAACTGGAACAGCGCGGCAGGTGGAGCCCCGCCGCCGAAGGGTCGGTCATCCCTGACATAGGTCCAGAGCCGGGCGGTTTTTGTCCCGCCCTTCGCCAACAGCGGCACTGTCGTATCGTCGCCATGCAAGCGGTCGCCATCCAGAACATGGGCACCGATCAACGCATGGATCGGCTCCAGCGCGGCGGCGCAGGCGCCAACCTGGTCGGCGAGGGTCGACAGGCTGAGATCGACGCCTTCCCGGGCATAGCGTTCGGCCTGGCGATTGAGCGGCTGATGCTGTCCAAACTTCTCAAAGAGGATCGTCGCCAGCAGGTTCGGGCCAGCCCATCCGCGCGGCGTGGCGTGGAAGGGCGCCGGCGGTTGGCTGATCTTCTCGCAGGTCCGGCAGGTGAACTTCTCGCGGACGGTCTGGATCACCTTCCACTGCCGCGGGATCACCTCCAACGTCTCGGTGACGTCTTCCCCCATCTTCACGATGCGATCCGAGCCGCAGCAGGAACAGGCCGTGGGCGCCGCGATCACCACGCGCTCGCGCGGCAGATGCTCCGGGAAAGGCTTGCGCGCCGGGCGGCGACGTTTGAGCCCCGCGACGATCGTGGTCTTCGCCAGCTTCTCGGCGGCAATCTCGTCTTCGGTGGCCGCGGCTTCGA
Organism: Thioclava sp. ES.031; assembly: GCF_002563775.1. Taxonomy (NCBI): domain Bacteria; kingdom Pseudomonadati; phylum Pseudomonadota; class Alphaproteobacteria; order Rhodobacterales; family Paracoccaceae; genus Thioclava; species Thioclava sp. ES.031. The sequence goes on from NZ_PDJO01000001.1 coordinate 2,430,234, forward strand.
GTTCCTCGAGCTGCAATTCCATCTGGTCGATCAGTCGGGCGCGGCGTTCCGAGCTGTGGCCGTATTGCTCGCGTCGGAGCTTGGCGATCTCGAGCCGGAGATGCTTGATCATCGCCTCGGAGGTCGAGACCACCGCCCGGGTCTGCGCCAGCTCGCTCTCGGCGGCCTCGGCACGGGCCTCGGAGGCCGCGAGCGCGGCGCGCAATCTGGCAATCTCGGAAGCGTTGTTCGACATGGCCAAGACCTACCATGCCGGCATCGGAAAGCCCATGCAAATAAGGTCGATGAGGCCAATTTATCCCGCCTTTGCAGGGCGTTGGGTCCAGCGTGGATTGCGCCAGTCGATCCCCTCCAGAAGATAACCGAGCTGGGCCGCGGAGATCTGCACCGCCTCGCCGCTTCCACTGGTCGGCCAGATGAACTTCCCCGCCTCCAGCCGCTTCGTATAGAGCGACATGCCCACCCCGTCGTGCCAGAGAAGCTTGACCAGCTCGCCCTTGCGCCCGCGAAAGCAGAAGATCTCGCCGGCATGGGGATCGCGCCCCAGACCCTGCTGCACCGTCAACGCCAAGGTGTTCATACCGCGCCGCATGTCAGTCACTCCGCCCGCGATCCAGACGCGCACCCCCGCCGGGAACGCGATCATGACGGATCCAGGGCTTGCACGAGGCGCGCCAGCACCATCGGGTCAATCGTGGCCGCCACAGACAGGCGACGGCCATTCGCGAGGGTAATATCTGCCATCAGGACCTCGGCTGTCTCTGGCGTCGGAACCGGTGCAAACGGTCCGCCTTGATCCTCCGCTTCTTCAGGAGCGGCGATGGCCAACGGTGTGAACTGCGGTCGTGCATCGCCGCTCGTCAGCCTGCCTTCGCGGTATTGGCGACGCCAGCGCACCAGCAGGGTGCGGCCAATATCATGACGCCGGGCTGTCTCGGCGACACGCCCTCTACCGCCAAAGCTTTCTTCAACGATGCGCACCTTCTCTTCATCCGTCCAACGCCGACGGCGCCCGGTATCGGTGACAGAAAGGATCTCAATTTCGGGTCTGTATCTATGGTCGGACATAGCTCCGGACCTACGCCGCCAGCCTCAAGTCCGAAAGACGGTCCTCCCCGGAGCCTTACCCTGAAGGGTGAAGAAACAGCGGCCGAGCTGGCGAACCGGTTCGGGGTGCATCCGACGATGATCCATCAATGGAGTTGGGAGGATCAGAAAACGATCCAGTGAACCGTTTCTCCGACCAACGCCCTGCTCGCAGGCGCGTCCGGCGTGTTCGAGCGCAGGGGCCGAAAGAAACCCGAGATCGACGAGGAGCAGGTGAAGGAGCCCCACGCCAAGATCGGGGAGCTGGCGGTGGCCAACTCTTTTTTGGAACGAAAGCTGAAGCCCTCGGCGGCAAGCTACCGGCGCTGGTCTATTGGCAACGAAATGATATCAACCAACCCGGTCAGCAGGTGCAACGAGTAGCTTAATTTACGTCGGGTCCTGCCCAAGAGATCGGGAGTAACTCATACATCAAGTTGCAGCGCTTCTCGTTTGACCAGCGCGCGAGTGTCATGCGCCCATTTGCAGCTTGGCTTTTCCATCGCAGTCTGGGAAGCGGACACAACTGAGGAATGCTCCATATCGGCCGCGCCGTTCGACTAACCATCCTGCTTCGCAACTGGGGCAGGCCCGCTGGCTCTCGCCGCAATCAGCGCAAACCAGATCTCCACTGGTCCGGGAACGGACCGGAAGGCCGACACCGCAGGCCGGGCAAGCTGGCATGCGACTGCCGCACAACTTCACATGCTCGCAGCGATACCAGTCGCGACCGTCCTTGCCTGCCATGTGAAGCAGACGCCCGCCGCAAACCGGACAGGTGTGGGCGTGCTTCTGGGCCTCCAAGGGCACAGTCACGCCGAACTCCGGCTCTTTCACCAGCTCTTCGACGAAGACGGAGGGTCGCGCCTCCGATGCAAGGATGGTCACGGTCCGACGGGCCCGGGTCACGGCGACATACATGACGCGCCGTTCTTCGGCGTTCGGATATGGCTCGGCCTCGGGCGATACCAGGCTGAGCAGGGGGTCGTCGACGATCATCGACGGGAAGCCCATCCTGGCGTTGTCGACGCCAAGGAGGATCACGTGATCAGCCTCGAGGCCCTTTGATGCATGGATGGTCTTGAAGGTGATCGTCGCCCCGGGGTTCTGACGCTGGAGCCGCGCCACATCAGGCCGCAGGAAACGATAACGCCCGAGGATGAGGATGGACGGCTTCCCACCACCCTTTCCTTCTGTGGCGGCGAGAGCTGCCACCGCGTCGTTCAAGGCCGTCTCCCCGGTGTCGCGGCGCGTCCAGGCGATCCTGATCGACTGCTCGTCCGTCTCGCCTGCCGGGATCACCGTCTTGGTGATCTGCGCGGGGTTGCGAAGAACGAAACGGCGAGCCGCCAGGGCAATCTTGTCGACAGATCGGAAGGTTCGACCAAGATCGACGGTACGATGGACCCCGGTGGCTCCTGCATAGGTGCCGCCGAATTCCGCGCCGAAGTTGCGCATGATGTGGATGTCCGACCCGGCAAAGCGGTAGATCGACTGCCAGTCGTCGCCGACGGCAAATACCTTGACATCGGAGTGCTGTCGCTTGAGCGCTTGGATCAGCTTCGCTCGCCCGGTCGAGATATCCTGAAACTCATCGACGAGAATATGCTTGAATGGGCTTTGATAGTGCCCGCTCTCGACAAGAGCGGTGGCGCGGTTCACCATGTCCTCGAAGTCGATCCGATCGCCCAAGCGAGATTGATATTCCCGGAAGACGGCGCCAAAGATCTTCAGGAATGCCTCCGCACGCTTGCCCATCTTGAGCGTCTGCGCCTTGTCTGAGCAGTCCTCGACCCGATAGCCTCCGTTCTTGAAGTGCCGCAGGAAGGTGCCCATGAGCGAGGTGAAGCTGTCTACCACCCCGACCTCGGCGACACGATCATAGATCTCGATATCAGGGACCGGACGCAGCGTGACGTGGGGCTCGAGTTTCTCGGCGAGCGCGTCGAGCAACCGACCTTCTTCACGCTCCCAGCTGTAGGTCTCGACCAGAATCGTCTCGTGCTCGGCATGGACTTGCCGCTTCCAATCCATGCCCTCAAGGTATTCATCGCGGTCGACATAGGGCGCCGTGGTCAACTCCTCCTTACCATCCCTGTCGCGTTTCTTGCGCACGCCGAAATGCTCGATGTAGACGCCGCTTTCTGTCAGCCGGAAATCTGGCGTGTAGACGCGACGCCCGGTCTTCTGGAGCTTGTGCTCGTAGCTCGGCTCATATTCGTAGGCGATGCCGTTCCGGAACAGCCAGTTGGCGATCAGCAGCTCTTCGAAGCTGTTCACCGTCTCCCCTTGCAGCGTCCGCAGGTTGCGACTTTCGACCTGCGCATACCATTCGTGCTTGGTCTTGAAGTCCCACTCTGTCGGGAAGTCGTCGAAAAAACCGGCGAACCATCCGATCACGGTCTGCGCGATGTCACTGGCGGTCGCCACGATGTGCCGAAGGATCTCCTTCATAAGGGATAGGAAGGCCTTGTCGTCCGTCGCGGTCGGCGCCAAGGGGGGCTTCTCCCCTTCCACGTCACCGATGATCTCGTAGGCCAATGCGTGGAAGGTGCGCGCCGCCACGGGGACCCCGCACCGCGCCTCGATGCGCTCGGACATCTCGGTTGCAGCATCTTTGGCGAAGGCCAGGAGCAGGAGCTCGCTTGGCTTCCGTATCTCCGTCTTCACCAGGTATGCGGCCTTGGCCGTGATAACGCTGGTCTTGCCGGACCCGGCGCCGGCCAGAACCAACGTTGCGTCCTCGTCGACGACCACCGACAGGCGCTGCTCCGGTGTCAGCGGCATGGATTCGACCGTGTCGAAGGAGTCTTTCCACCGAAGCAGCTGAGCTTCCACGAACGTCTCGATAGCCGCGTCCCGGACTGTGTTCGGATCGGCAGCGAAGGCCACGATCGGGGCGATCCGGGACATCACCTCGTTGCCAACGGCCTCGGCGTTCAGCTTGGAAAGCACGCGGCAGTTCAGATCGGCTGCGTCGCGCGCCAGCGGCGCTACATGGCATGCGGCAGGATAGACATTCGGCACCTTGAACTCATCGAGCGCATGCAGGATGCGTCGGACCGCGGCGTCCTCCTTCTCCAGCTCCGCCCGATTGAAATCCGTCCAGGCGGTGGCAGCCGCATCCGCGAATTTCTCGGCCGCAGGCGTATTCACCGCTGGCAAGGTTAGGTTTCGGCCGTCCCCAAGATCGAGCGAAAGCGACCACGATAGAAACCCCTTCCTCACCGATGGACGGGTCGATATTTCTCCAAACCCTATCCAGGGTGAACCAGCCCCGCGGGCCTCGATACCCTTGTCTTGGAGGCTCAGGGACCTCGGGTGTCGGCCAAGAGGGTCACTCAGGAACGCGAGGAAGGATTTCGAGGCGAGATTCATGTACACGACATAGCTAATCTTTCTCGAAGTGTAGCAGATAAAAGGCAGCGGGGAACTCTGTAGGACACATTTCAGGCGTTCCATTCATATCGGTTCTCTCTGCCGAATGTTGAAAGTTCCGGCTCAACAAGGGCCTCGAGTTCAGGCGTCAGCGACACAGCCAAAGTCTGTCTGGCGAATGTCTTGAGTGGGGGAACTGCACCGCAGCGGTCCGCGCTTCGGCTAATGACAGAAAAAGGCCATTCACTGCGCTGGAGCAGGAAGGGCGGCGTCCGGACTTTCGCCGCCTCAGCGAGATGGATCGCGCGTTCCACGGAAAGATGGCATTCGTCAGGGCCCCCTCTTCGCGTCATATTCCCACCGCATTTTGGATAGTGGCTTCAATTGAAAGTTCACGTTGATATATTGACGAGACTGCGCTAAGTTCTCCAAATGTTCTGAGATCGGCGCAATTGGAGAGCACTTTGAACACGATAGGTTTTCGGGCCACCCCTAAGACAGTATTTTACTCTATATACGATTCTGCCAACGAGGTCATATTAAACAGCGATCAGATCGTAATTCCAATCGCGTTCGAAACTCCGGACGCTCTAAAATACGTTCGCAGCAACATCCTCGATATTCTAAGAGAATACTCCGTGGAACAAGCTGGAGTTAGAACAACCGAGCCAAATTCGCAGCGCAAGAACATTGAACGAATTCAAATTGAAGGTGTGATTATCGAAGCTTTCGCAAGCAGTTCGATGAAGCGCTTCTACTTCGGCCAGATCTCTTCGATGGCGGCCAGACTGGGCATTCAAAGGGAGGAAATCAAACCTCACATCGATGGAGACACCGACCCTGGCATTCCGGGCTGGGCGGATCTACCTAAGGAAGAACGCGAGGCTATTCTTTGTGCAATGGGGGCAGAAAATGCTTAAACCGCACAACGTCGCCGACGTCGAATTTCGCCTTATACGAGAGATTGGTCACGAAGGTCGGAACTCTACAGCGTACATCGTCCACGACTTGCAGCTTGATGCGGAGATCGTGATGAAGAGAATAGACAAGGTGAATCTTAATTCTTCTGACGAGTATTTCGCGGAGGCAAGAGCATTATACTCCACCGCGCATCAGAATGTGGTGCCTGTTCTCTATGCATGTGCCGATGATGATCATGTATTTATCGCTCTACCCTACTATGAGAATGGTTCCCTCAAGCCCGTAATCTCCGCCCGGAACTTAACTGTGCGTGAAATCGTGAAGATATCGTGTCAGTTGATTTCCGGCCTACACAACATTCACTCAAAAAATTTGGTTCATTTCGATATAAAGCCAGATAACGTCCTGCTTTCAGGACGAGGCGAGCCGCTGCTCTCCGATTTCGGATTGGCCAAACAAATGTATCTCGGTGAGGCGTGGCAGACGCGGTTCTATACACCCATCGTTGCGCCGGAGGTGTTAACCGGACCTCCCTACGACCTTCGATACGATATCTATCAACTTGGTTTGCTCATGTATCGCATGTGTTGCGGCGAGGGCAACTTCCGTGCTCAGTTCGATGCAGCTCACAGTAGCAGGGAAGCATTCGCTACGGCCCTGCAGAACGGAACCTTCCCAGATCGGAACGCCTTTCCTGAACACATACCGGATAGACTGCGGCGTGCGGTGGTACGATGTTTGGAGCCCGATCCGGAGGATCGTTATGACTCTGCGCTCGCAGTCGCGAACGATTTGGGAAAGGTGGATCAATGCCTGGATTGGTCCTACGAACACAATGGTGCAAGGAAGGTTTGGAGCCTATCGAAAGACGGTTCAGTGAAGCGGTTCGAAGTTGACGCTGACGGTTCCACTGTCTTCACCACTACCAACAGAAACGGGCGATCTCGCCGGAAGAATGCGCACTGTCAAAATAGAATGACTAAGACCGCTATACGCCGTGTTCTCAGGGTTGAGCAATGAAACACGTTAGGAACGACCCACAGTTATATCAAAAGCGGGAGGTAAAGGCCCCCCAGAGGATGCCGCGTGGCAAGTTGCAATTGCAGGCCGCCCGCGACAAGTTTGTTTCCGCTCAGATGGACTCCGACCGCTACATTGTAATTGTCGCCGATAGCCAGGATGATGCGCACTGAACGCCAGAGTCTTCGTGTGACAGCCCCCTGCGAATTTCGATTGACCCGTAAGAGGGACTTCTCGGTTCGGAGCTGGACACGCCTACGACGTTTATCCTCTACCGGCTCAGGCCCTTCAGGTTATACGTGGTAGCGGAGGCCGCTCTTGAGATTTGAACTATTCAACACGACGGCGCCGCTCCTTGTGTGACAGAGTTCCGCCTACCCCTCGTACGCATGCGCCGTCGCAAAGCCTTGCCACGAATGGCAAAAGCTTGAGTCGTGACCTTAGAAACCGGCAGGGCAGCATTCCCGCGGCGAAAGTCCGCTTGGGCGCGCCGAGTACAGCATGAAAGTCGGCCTGAACGGCAGCACCGAGCCGATAACGTCAAACTCACGGGCGCAACAAGGTCGCGGCGTCCGCATCGCGCTTGGCGAACGGCCGGAATTGACGCGAATTCGGAAGCTTGAGCCTGGGGCTATGGTGCGACCGGATTGTTTGCGAACGCGCCCTGATCCGGTACGCGCCGAAACGCCGAAATGCGCAGGTAGCGAGCATCAAGACGGCAGAGGCGAACGGTTTCCAGCTGAAAGGAACCGGTTTGCTCAAGTGACCTGGAAGGGTTCACTCGTCCGGCCGGGCGACCTAAGCGGAAATCGCCAGTTTCAAATAACCCAATTTTCACTGGGCAGAGCATAACGGCGGGAAGTGTTCTTCGATTAAATCATTCGAGAACCCAGAGAGCAGCAGTCCGTTAGTTTCGAGCAGCAGCGCGTCATGCATCGCCTTTCCTTGGTAAAACTTTGCAGTCCTCTGGTCTCGCTGTGCGCACAGTGAAAGTGCCATCTCTACACCTTCTCGGCCCATGCGTCCGAGTTCCGTGTGAACGATGCTGCGGGCGATGTGTGGGCCACATTTGAGGTGACGTTTCCAGAGGTTCGCGACGCGCTTATCCGACATATGCCGACCATTTGCGTGTGCGAAGAGTGACCGTCTCGACTTAATAGCCTCCACTCGCTTCTCCCCAAGAAATGCCTCGTCACATCCACGCAACAAAAGGGCGTCGAGAAATGGCGTAACGAAGTCAGAGATTTCCCCATGGAATTCCGATCCGGTCTTGCTGGTCCGGACGTCAATTCGATACCGCCCTCCGGTGTGGGTCACATGAACGCCCCAGAGCAGGTTTGTGTCCCGAACACGAAGCGGGATTAGCGAAAAAAGCGCCAGCGTTGCTGCCGCGTTCAATTTCGCCATGCGGAGCTCGAGTGATTGTTCGAATCTCGAAGCGGCGAGCAAATCTGTTGCGCGCCCAAGGACTTTGCCTACCGAGCCTACCTGTTCCAGCTTCTTAAACTTCTTGGGAATGTCCGACTGCTTCTTGCAGAAGAAATCTCGCTCAATGTTACGCAAGTCCGCCATGACTGTTTCATCCAAACCAAGCAACTTCGCAAACCTTCTGAGGGCAGAAATGTTGATCTCGATCGTCGCGTTTCTTGCTCCGCGCTGCTTGAGTTCTTCCACAAGCGCCAGTGTAGTTTCCCTATTTATCTCGCACGGCAATCCGATATCCTGGCAACAGAAACACAACGTTCGGAGCGCTACCTCCACAGTAGGAAGAAAACCCGTCGAAAGTGGTGAGCCTTCACCGCCGCCCGCCTCGACGTCATTGAGAAGAGACTGCCATTCTGTCGGCAAGGCATCCCTGGTCACCGACTTCTTGAGCGGCCACGAGGAACGGTTCCTTTTTCCTGACCCAAACCTTTTTGCTCGTATGGCCGAAATCGCCAGGTCGAGTTCTTCCGCCACCCACGGGATTTTGGGTATCTCGAGTTTACCGAACGTCGTCTTTAGTGCGGTCAGCGGGGCTTCCGAAGCCCACTTTCCGGCAAACTCGATGTAGTCCTGCGATTTGGGCAAACGGATATCGCGTTCGTGAAGAAACCGTAGCCACTCATCAAGGCGGTTGACCTCATGGATGTGGAGCTTGTCCATCCTGTTCTGCGGCAGGAACGGTAGCCACCACTCGGCTTGCAGGATGTCGCTTCTCATTCGAACGCCATCGACGCGTCGCCTGTGGTCGACCACGGCCGCGTGTAATTCCCCTCGCACAAATTCCCAATCTGGCAACACGCGGAGAAGAGATTTTTGAAGGTCAGCCAGGACGCCGCGGGTTGCTACATCCTCAGCGAAATCCAAGAAGACGAAGCGATCAACATGCGGGAGGTCGCGATCCTTCAACCAGCGCTGAAAGCGCTGGATACGAAGGTGGTGCTTGCTATTCAGGCCGCCTTCCGGTTCGATCCTGAGGAGATCGAACGACGCGATCGGATCATGCTGCATTGGGGAACTCCTTCGTCAGTTCCTGCTGGCCGGCAAGCACCAGTTTTTCGTGATCGATCCAAGCGTAATTTTCCCGACAGACCGCTTCTGTGTCCCCGAGACGAGCGGTGACGAGAGACCAGTTTCCGGGATTTTCTGCCACGAGGATCGAGGCTTGGCCGTGACGGAACATGTGTGGATTCAGGCCGGGAAACCCACATTCGGCGGCACAGTCGGACCACCACGACTTGAACGTTGCGTAAGGTAGCGGCCGCCTTAGGTTCTGGACTGCCGGAAAGAAATAATCGTTTTCCTGATTATTACTAAAGAGCGGCCGGATGACCGTTTCATACCAGCGAAGCGTTTCCAGACCGCGCAACCGGCTTGTCGCCGATATCGTCGCAAAAAGCGGCTTGCGGTTCTTCACGTATCCAGCAGGGATCATGAGCCGCCCGTCTTCAGTCTTGCGATGTCCAAGGCATAGCCAGGCTGCCCTGCCGCGGAAGGTCATCTTCAAGACGTTCGAAACACGCGCCGGGATTGCGTCAGTTTCCAGCGCCGCGAAGGCTGCGCAAGTGCCGAAGCGACGCGCCTTTTCGAGGTGCCGCTCGGCTGCACGCCCACCCGTCACTTGTGCAGATTTTAGGTGGAGGACCGACTTTTTCCTGAGTTGGATGTGAAGAGATAGGAACCGAATTCGCGCGTTCATGTCGGTGACGACATTCCGACAGAAGGTGCGGACGTGCGGGGCCATTTCGGTCCGACTGCGGCGGCCCGTCTTCAGCCATCGGTCTGTGTCGAGGATCATTCTGACGGACGAAGTATCTTCGCCGTTACGCTCCAAAAGCGGAGTGAGGCATTCGAAATACCCCCGAGCAGTGCGAGGCGTGATCGCACCCGCCCCATCATTCGTGTGCAGGTCGCGGAGCATTTGAACGACGGCAACCAAGACCCGCTCATCGAAGGCAGACGCGATGGTGTTCAGTTCACCGAGCTTCAATACGCCCGCGCGTTCCGCAGTGGTGATAATCTTCTTGGCGGCGTTGAGGTAAGGCAATGGGGAGACGCCGCCCGTAAAAGCTTTGTCTGTTATCGACCAACGCCCCCGTGACGCAAGATCTACCCAAGCCTCCAGCTCCTGCATCAAGGATAATGGAATTGTGACTTGGTCAGCTCGTTCCGGCCGAACAAAGCCGATGGGTTGTGCTGGCAATATACTCTGTATCCGCCGATCCGTTATCACGCGTGACTGATCGATGAGATCAAGCGCCTCTACGACAGCTTCCTTCGCGGCTTTCGTGGGCGCAGCTCGGTAAAGGCACAATGCGAGATCCGGATCGATGTCGGCCAGGCAAACATCCAGCTTTCTGGCAGTATCCGCGCAACTTTGGATGCAGATGAGCTGCTTCGGATGAAGCTCGAACGGAGAGGGACAGACCGTCTCTGCGATTTCCCCCAGCACACACATAACCGTGGCCCAATCGTCGCGCCGCGACCTCCGCTCCTTCTGAGCTGCAATGGTGCCAGTCGCGCCATTGATTGCCGCCGAGACGTTGCGCTTCCAGCGCTTGGCAGCGCAGAAGGTCTTGCCCCACGAGCGATTGTAGTCCTTGTTCGGAAAGTTGCTCTGAAACTGCCTTGTGCAAGCTGGGATTCGGTCGGCCGTCCGACCAATCAGCCTTGCTGCCTTTCGGACGGCTTGAGCATAGGTTCGTCGAGCGGCGTCTTTGAGAGGGCAGTCTTCGCTTTCGAGCCACTCGAGCACATCCTGGAGATTCTTCGCTCCGGATGTCGCTTTGTCGCCAAGGCCCTGGAAACTATCTTCAAAGGGATTGAAAGTCATGGGTGTCATTTCCTTGATTTGGCCGTTCATCGTTCAGATTGGCCGTTCTTCGTTGTGACGAAGCGGAAATTGACAGGCAGCCAGCAAGAAGGGTCGCAACAATCTTGCCGGGTGTTTGTCATCTTTTCCGTTCTTCGCTGGGGGTGTCATTTAATCGTTCCCTCTGGCCGCAGATCGCGCTGCAGCCCAGGGATCGAATGAGTTGCAGACGGCCTTTTTCCGCCGGAGCTTCGAGACGTCCGGCGAGAGATCCGCTGTCTTTGAGGCGCGCGTATAATGAGGCACCGGCAATCCTGCCTGCCAGGCGCGTAGCTGCGCCCTTCGCCAGAGCATTGGCTTTTTCCGGAGCGGGATAGGGTCTGGAAAGCTCGAATCGGGCTTCGCCAAACCGCGCCGCCTGGCGGAACGCGGCGACTCCCCCAGGATGCCCGCGACGTCGTCAACCGTGCAGTGTGGCAGCTTCAGCTCGTCCCAGCGCGCACGCGGCGGTGGCGCAAGACCCTCGGCCTTCCAAATGGAATGCCACGGATAGCGGCCGCCGACATGACGAATGCCATCCGCTCGCGCGAGCTCCCGGGCAGCCCTGGTCGACGGCAGTCTCCAATACTTGGCAAGCTCTTCGACGCTCGCTGAACCCGGGTCTTTGCTGTTGGTCTTCATGTCCGAGCCTCCTTGTGGAAAGGAGATCGGATCGTGCAGGCCCGGCCAGAAATGGCTGTGGCGGGTCCACGGGCGCGTTGGGTCTGCGCGACTTCACAAAACGCTTGACGCGTCCGAGGGCGCTTTTGCCGTGAGGGAAATTGACCAGATCTTGCCCAAACTCGGTGCTTTCCAGTGCTTTTCGGTGCACTTTGAGCGAATTTTAAGGGGTGGAGAGTTTTTTGCGATGAAGGGCAGTTTCGCCTTGTAACCCCCACGTTTCCTTGGCTATACGCGTCGACGGAGACGTGGCCGAGTGGTCGAAGGCGCTCCCCTGCTAAGGGAGTAGGCCCGGAAGGGTCTCGAGGGTTCGAATCCCTTCGTCTCCGCCATTACCCCCTGAAAACACGCGCCTTACCCACGCTTTGCAAAAAGCGACGGAAACTGGCGTTTGACGCAGTGCATCAGTTTCCGGCAGACGCGATCCGTTCGCGGGCGGATCCGCCTCGGATCGCCTTCGCGCGCCACATCCGCGCATCTGCCCGCGAAGATCGCCAGTTTTCAGTCGCTTCCGCGCCGTTTCCAGACCCATTCGAAGCACTGCCCGGCGACAGCGGCCTCTGGTTGCGGGCAAGCCCTCGCCCCGATGCGCGCGGGCTGAATGCGAAACGGGGGGCGCAATCGCCCCCCGTTTTGTCTCATCCGCTTGTCTGAGGTGGCTCAGCCGCCCAGCACCCGTGGCAACCACAGCGTCAGCGCCGGGAAGCCCAGCAGCAGCGCGACGCGCACCAGCTCGGACAGGAAGAACGGGAAGACACCGCGGAAGGTGGTGCCCATCGGCACGTTCTTCGCCAGCGCCGAGATCACGAAGACATTCATCCCCACCGGCGGCGTGATCAGGCCTAGCTCCACCACGACAAGCGCGAGGATACCGAACCAGACCTTCAGCTCGTCGGTCGAGAGGCCGAAGCCAGAGCCGTCCGCCATCTGGTAAAGCCCGCCATTGATCTCGACCAGCACCGGCCAGAAGAAGGGCAGCACCAGCAGGATCATCGACATCGAGTCCATCAGGCAGCCCAGCACGATCAGCGCGATCAGCAGGATCGCCATCACCATCATCGGCGGCAGGCCCGAATTCACCGCCATATCGGCGGCCGCCTGCGGCACCCCTGCCCGCGACATGAATATCTTCAGAAGCTCTGCGCCCAGCAGGATCAGGTAGATCATGCCCGTAGTGCCCGCCGTCTCGAGGATCGACGAGCGCATCGCCTCGCGCGACATCAGCCCGCGGAAGAGCCCGTAGACGAACACCGCGAAGACGCCGATCGCAGCGGCGGGCGTCGGGTTGTAGAAGCCCGCATAGATGCCGCCGATCACCACGCCGAAGATGCCCAGCACCGGCAGCACGCCGCGCGTGGCCGCCCAGAACTCTTCCTTGTCCGACACGCCCTGCGCGGGGCCCGCGCTCGGCACGAGGCGGACATAGATCGCGATGGTCATCAGGAACAGCACGACGGCGATCAGACCGGGGATCAGCGCAGCCATGAACATGGTGACGATATTGGCCTCCACGATCACCGCGTAGATCACGAGGATCACCGAGGGCGGGATCAGGATGCCCAGCACGCCGCCCGCGGCGACCGAACCGGTCGCGAGCGCCGGCGAGTAGTTGTAGCGATCCAGCTCCGGCAGGGCGACCTTGCCCATCGTCGAGGCCGTGGCGAGCGAGGAGCCGCAGACCGCGCCGAAGCCCGCACAGGCGGCGATCGAAGCCATCGCGGTGCCGCCGCGCATCCAGCCGAACCACGCGTTCGCGGCGCGGAACATGTCGCGCGACAGGCCTGTCTTGGTGGCCAGCGCCCCCATCAGGACGAACATCGGCACGACCGAGAGGTCATAGATCGAGAACTGGCCGTAAGCGAGCGTCTTGAGCTGGCTCAGCAGGATCGCCGGGCCGTTGATGATCGCGGTGCCGCCAGCACCCACGAGGATCATCGCGTAGGCAATGGGCACACGCATCACGATGAGCCCCACGAGAATGGCGAGGCCCAGCAGGCCGAGAGTAATCGGGTCCATCAGGCACGCCCCGTCCAGTTGTCCCGCAGGCTCAGCGCTGCGGCGATGAAAAGTAGCGCCAGCGAAGCAAGCGCGGGAAGGTAGGCCCACCAGACCGGGATCTGCAGGATCGTGGTGGCGAGCGAATAGGATTTCTGGTCAAGCATCCCGAAATACATCCGCCACAGCAGAAGCGCCGCGAAGCCCAGCGCCAGCACCGAGCCGATCGACGAGAAGCGGCGCTGCACGGCGGCGCTCAGTTTCGAGGTGAAGATATCCGCCGTCACGTTCTGATCGGCGAGTTGGCAATAGGGCAGGAACATGAAGGCCGCGATGGCGACCCCCATCTCCGTCAGCTCGAAGTCTCCCGCGAAGGGCAGCCCGATAAAGCCGCCCACCACGGTCCAGACGTTTACGGCGACGATCGCTGCAAGCACCCCGCCTCCGGCGAGGGCCCAGGCATAGATCGCCTTGCGCAAGAAAGTCTCAGTTGCAGAATGCATGATCGTCGCCGCTCCGTTGGTTACTGGCTCGCCAGGTTCTTTTCTTCTTCAGCGGTCAGCTCGCGGGCTTCTTTCACCAGCGCCGGACCGTCGATGCCTTGGCCTTTCACCTCGTCTTCCCAACGGGTGACGACCGGCTGCATCGCATCCTTGAAGGCTTGGGTCTCATCGGCCGAGAGCGTGATCAGCTCGTTGCCGTCCGCTTCGGCGGCCTTGATCCCGTTATTGTCGCTGGTGCGCCAGATATCACCGACCTGCTTCAGCCACTCCTCGTCGGAGGCCTTGCGGAACGCCGCTTTGACGTCATCGGGCAGGCTGTCCCATTTCGCCTTGTTCATCGACACCTGGAAGATCGAGGTGCCCAGACGCCAATGGTCCTGCCCTTCGACCTGATACTCGGTCTGCTGCTGCAGCTTCAGCGCGGGGATGATCTCCCACGGGATCAGCGCCCCGTCCACGACCTTCTTCGAGAGCGCCTGCGGCAGTTCCGGCACTGGCATCGCGACCGGCTGCGCGTTCAGCGCCTCGATTACCCAGGCGCCCGTGCGCGACGGCGTGCGCAGTTTCATGCCCTTCACGTCGGCGGGGCTGTGAACCGGGGTATCCACGGTATGGATGCCGTTGCCCGCATGGGCGTGCAGGAACATCACTTCGAGGCCCTTGTCCTCGTATTCCTGCTTCAGCTCTTTGTCGAACATGTCGCGCATCGCGAGGTTGGTCGCGGCCGGGTCGTTGTTGAAGACGGTCGGCAGTTCGAACACCTCGGTGCGCGGGAAGAGGCCCGGCGTGTAGCCGTTGAGCGTCCAGACCAGATCCACCACGCCGTCACGCGCCTGCTGCACCAGCTCGGGCGGGCGACCGCCCAGCGTCATCGCCGGGTAGATTTCGATCTTGACCTTGCCGTTCGACAGCTCTTCGACGCGCTTGGCCCAGGGCTCCAGCATCTGCGTCTGCACCGGCGCCTTGGCGCCAAGGAAATGGTGCAGCTTGAGGGTGATCTCCTGTGCGAAGCTCCCGCTTGCCCAAAGCATGGCCGCGGCGCTCAGGCCCAGCAGTTTCGTAAATTTCATCGTTATTTCCTCCCTTTATGCCCCGCGCGCGGGGGCGGTTCGGCCCGTCAGTAAGGCAGGCCCACGTAGTTTTCAGCAAAGCTCTTGCGTGCGGTCTCCGACATCTGGAGATATTCGAACTCCGCGCGCTGCATCCGGCGCTCGAACGCACCCGTTTCCGGGAAATCATGCAGCATCGAGGTCATCCACCACGAGAAGCGCTCGCATTTCCAGACCCGCGACAGCGCCGTCTCGGAATAAGCGTCGAGCCCTTCGGACGTGCCGTGGTTGTAGAACCGATCGAAGGCGCGGTGCAAATAATAGACATCCGAGGCCGCGAGGTTGAGACCCTTCGCGCCGGTCGGCGGCACGATATGGGCGCTGTCGCCCGCAAGGAACAGACGCCCGTGGCGCATCGGCTCGGAGACGAAGCTGCGCAGCGGCGCGATCGACATCTCCAGCGGCTCGCCGGTGACCAGCGTCTCGGCCACATCGGCCGGGATGCGGGTGCGCAGCTCGTCCCAGAACCGCTCGGCGGGCCAGTCTTCCAGCTTCTCGCTGAGAGGCACCTGAACGTAATAGCGGCTCAGCGTGGGCGAGCGCATCGAACACAGCGCAAAGCCCCGATCATGGGCGGCGTAGATCAGCTCGGGCGCGGCGGGCGGCGTCTCGGACAGAAGGCCGAGCCAGCCGAACGGATAGGCGCGCTCGAATTCCTGACGATGGCTTTCCGGGATCGCCTTGCGCGAGGGGCCGTGGAAGCCGTCGCAGCCCGCGACGAAATCGGCGGTCAGGGTCTTGGCCTCGCCCTCATGGGTGAAATGCACGGTGACGCCGTCGCCTTCGATCCCCTCGATCGCGGTCACCTCGGCCTCGTGCAACACGGTGCCGCCGCGCGCATCGCGGGCGGTATACAGGTCCTGCGTCACCTCGGTCTGGCCATAGACCATCACCCCGCGGCCCGTCAGGTCCTTGATGTCGATATTGAGCCGCTCGTCATGCCACGAGATCTCGACCCCGTCATGAATTTCGCCCTGACGGTCCATCCGCGCACCCACTTCGGCGGCGCGCAGCAGATCGACGGTGCCCTGTTCGAGCACCCCGGCCCGGATCCGCGACAGAACATAGTCGCGCGAGCGACGTTCCAGCACGACGCTCTCGATCCCATGCAGGTCGAGCAATTGCGACAGCAGCAGCCCGGCCGGGCCCCCACCGATGATAGCGACTTGGGTCTTCATGCGTCTCCTCCGCAAAGGTCATTGCAGCGCTGCGCAAAAGCGCGCGCCTGCGCCGGGGCTTGCCCTGCCGCGAGAAGCGGATCGGTCAGGGTGTCCCCGTCGAGTTCGGGATGGGCGGCCAGAAGCGCCGCCACCGGATCGGGTGCGGCCATCGCCTCTTGCACCGCTGTCTTCGCCACGTTGCGCGGCAGCGTCTCGGCCAGCGTGAAAATCGCGCGCTCGGCATAGGGGCCGAAGCCCGCCGCCTCGAGATTGGCGCGCATCCGGGGCGCGTCGGCCTCGAGCCCGTTCAGCATCTCCTCGGCGAGGCGCAGCGACGCGCCGCAGGCCACGAGGATCGGGCGCAGGCTCATCCATTCCAGCGCCCAGGTGGCACCGTCGCGGAACTGACCGTGCAGCGCGGATTCGAAAAGGCTCACTTGCAGATGCGCGGCGTGACGCGCCAGCGCCACCAGCGCCTCGGCGGCCACGGGGTTCGATTTATGCGGCATGGTGGACGAGCCCCCGCCCGCGATCCGCACCTCGTTGATGCCAGATTGGGCGAGCGTCACGACATCCGTGCCGATCTTGCCCAGCGAACCGGTCAGCAGCACCGCCTGCGCCCCGGTCGCGGCCATCGCGTCGCGGCGGCTGTGCCACGGCTGATCCTCGGCCTGCAGGCCCAGCGCCGCAGCCATGCGATTGCGCACCGCCTGCGCCTTGTCGCCCAGCGCCGCATCCGTGCCGACCGCGCCATGCAGAGAGATCCGCCCCGCGCCTTGCAACATTGCCATCCGCGCCGCCGCGTCGATCAGCGGCTGACCCCACGACGCGACCAGCGCGCCGAAGGTGACCGGCAGGCCGATCTGGCTACGGGTGCGCCCGGCCATCACCGTCTCCGCCTCGCGCCCGGCCAGCGCGCCGGTCACGCGGATCAAGCGCCGCAGCCGCTCTACGATCACGGTAAGCGCCTGCGTCATCACAAGCGCCGTTGCGCTGTCGATAATGTCCTGCGAGGTCGCCCCCCAATGGAGCGCCTGCCCCGCCTCTTCCGACAGCTTGGCGCGCAGATCGCTCAGCAGCGCCGGAACCGGCACGCCATCGCGCGCAGCTCCTGCGGCCAGTGCCGCCGGATCGGGTTGATAGCCGGTCAACTGCTGCGCGATCTCGGCAGCCGCGCTCTCGGGCACGACCCCTTCGGCCGCACAGGCCTCGGCCAATGCCACCTCGACACGCACCATTGCAGCCAGCAATGCGGCATCGCCAAGCATCGCACCCAGTTCCGGATCGCCGTAGAGACCGGACCAGAGCGGGCTGTCGAGGGGCGACAGGCTCATGCGGCCCCCTTCATCGGCAGCGCGAGGATCTCGCGCGCCTGCTGCCATGTGGCAACCGGACGGCCCGCCTTTTCGCACAGATCGACCGTGCGCTGGACCAGCGCCGCATTCGACGGCGCGAGCGTTTCGCGATCGAGCCGGATGTTGTCCTCCAGCCCCGTGCGGCAATGCCCGCCGGTCTCGATGCACCATTGATTGACGATCGCCTGCCCCGGCCCGACGCCCGCCGCGCACCATGTCGCCTCGGGCAGCACCCGCGCACGGGTCTCGCGCATGAAATCGAACGCCGCGCGGTCGACCGGCATCGCGTTCTTCACGCCCATCACGAATTGCACATGGACATTCGCGGGCAGCCGCCCGTCGCCGACCAGTTTCGCGGCCTGAAAGATGTGGCTGAGGTCGAAACACTCGATCTCGGGGCGCACGTCGTAGGTCTTCATCTCGGAGGCCAGCCAATCGACCAGATCCGGCGGGTTCTCATAGACCCGCGTCGGGAAGTTGTTCGACCCGACCGAGAGCGAGGCCATGTCGGGCCGCAAGGGCAGCATCCCACCGCGCGTCTTGCCCACGCCGGACCGGCCGCCGGTGGAGAGCTGAACGATCATGCCGGGGCAATGCTGGTGCAGCCCCTCCATCAGCCGCGCGAAGCGGTCGGGGTCGGAGCTGGGCGAGCCGTCCTCGTTGCGCACATGGCAATGCGCGATGGTCGCGCCCGCCTCGAACGCGGCCTGCGTCGACTCGATCTGCTCGGAGATCGTGATCGGCACGGCGGGGTTGTCGGATTGCTGCGGCACTGAGCCGGTGATCGCGACACAGATGA
Source organism: Thioclava sp. ES.031 (assembly GCF_002563775.1). Lineage (NCBI taxonomy): Bacteria > Pseudomonadati > Pseudomonadota > Alphaproteobacteria > Rhodobacterales > Paracoccaceae > Thioclava > Thioclava sp. ES.031. The sequence goes on from NZ_PDJO01000001.1 coordinate 2,448,574, forward strand.
TGCAAGGGTCCTGGGTCATGGCTCAGATGTCGACGCTAACGGTTGCGCGCGGGATCAGGTTGAATGTCATTGGCCCATCTCCTTCAGCGTTTCCTTGATGATCTTGATCGCGTGATTGGCGCGCGGCACGCCCGCATAGACCGCGACATGCAGCATCGCTTCGCGCAGGTCCTCGGGGGAGGCGCCCGTGTTGGCGGTGGCGCGGGTATGCATCGCGATCTCCTCGTGATTGCCCTGCGCCGCCAAAAGCGCGATCGTCACGATGGAACGTTCGCGCGGCGTCAGATCGGGCCGCGACCAGACCGAGCCCCAGGCGCCTTCGGTGATGAATTCCTGAAACGGCGCATCGAACTCGGTCTTGCCCGCATCGGCGCGGTCGACATGGGCATCGCCCAACACGCGACGGCGCGTTTCCATCCCTGCTTCATATCGCTCAGACACGCTCGTGCTCCTTCAGAAATTCAGTGATGAGGCGCGCCACCTGCTCGGGCGCCTCGATTGCGGGAATATGCCCCGCGCCTTTAATCAATTCGGCCCGCGCGCCGGGAATGGCGGCGGCCATTTCCATGACCTGCTCGGGCGGGGTCGCACCGTCATGGCTGCCCGCGATCACCAGCGTCGGGGCGGAAATCTCGGGCAGCGCGTCGCGCAGATCGGCCCCGGCGAGCGCCGCGCAGCAATTCGCATAGCCCTTGGCATCGGTGCGCGCGACCTCCGTCACCCAGAGCGCACAATCGGGATGGGCGCGGAAGGTGGGACCGAACCAGCGCTCGATCACGCCCTGCGCCATCGCGGGCAGTCCCTGAGTTTCCACGGTGGCGATCCGCTCGGCCCAGCTTTCCTCGGTGCCGATCTTGGCCGCCGTGTTGCTGAGAACCAGCGCACGCACGCGTTCAGGGGCGATCCGCGCGATCTCCTGCGCGATCATGCCGCCGATCGAACAGCCGACGAAGACCGCTGCGTCGATGCCCAGATGATCGGCCACCGCCAGCGCATCGCGCGCCAGATCGGTGATCGTGGGGGCAGCGTCAGAGGTCGCGCTCAGCCCGTGGCCGCGCTTGTCCATGCGCACCAGACGATAGCCGGAAAGCGGGGCGACAAGCCCATCCCACATCCGCAGATCGGTGCCCAGCGAGTTCAGACATATAACCGGAACGCCCTGTGCCACACCGTCTTCGCGGTAATGGATATGCCCCCAGTCGCAAATAAGTGCGTGCATCCTCGTCCTCCCGCTATAATCTTTTCTGAAGTTTTCGCTTGAGCCAAATATAAAATGCACGTTAATCCATAACCTCATGGCTATGCATAAAGGTCTCAAGCTGCGGCACATCCGCGCCTTTCTCGACACGATCGAGGCAGGCGGCGTGTCGGCTGCGGCGCGCAAACAGGGGATTTCACAGCCCGCCCTGTCGAAAACCCTCTCCGAGATGGAGGCGATGCTGGGCGGCGCACTACTCGAGCGGCGCGGACGGCGGCTGACCGTGACGCCCGCGGGCGAGGCGTTTCGCCGCCACGCGATACAGGCGCTGCAGGAACTGGAAGCCGGGGCGGCCGCGCTGAGCGGCGACGGAATCGGCGACGTGATCAATGTGGGCGCGCTGCCGACCGTGGCGGGCTCGATCTTTCCGGGCGTGGCGCTCGACTTCAGCCGCGCCCATCCTGGCACGCGGCTCTCGATCAGCACCGGGCCGAACCTGTATCTGCTCGACCGGATCCGCTCCGGCGCGCTGGACCTGATGATCGGGCGGATGCCGGCGGCGGGAGACATGCCGGGGCTGCGCTTCGATTTCCTCTATGAGGAAGAGGTCATCCTCGCGGCGCGCGCGGGCCATCCTTTCGCGAACAGCCCCGCCCCCGAGGCGCTGCGCCAATGCGACGTGATCCTGCCGACGCGCGGCGCGATCATCCGGCGCATCGTCGACGATTACCTGGGCGCACAAGGCATCACCGAGCCGCGCTGCCCGATCGAGACCGTCTCGCTCGCGACCGGGCTCGGGCTGCTGGAAGGGTCGGATATGCTGTGGTTCATCTCGCGCGGCGTGGTGGCGCGCGAGCTGGCCTCCGGGCTTCTGGTGAGCCTGCCGCTGGGCGCGCAGTTCATGTCGGGCGCGGTCGGGCTGACGATGAAACACGAGATGACCGAACGCCCCGAAGTCGCCCGGCTGACAGCGATGATGCATGAGGCCGCCCGCGTGCGCGAAGCGACGACACGCTGAGGTGCGACCAAGCTGCCCTGCCCCGGCGTATCAAGCCTCGGAAGGCGTTATGACCCGGGCGAAGTCGTCGCGGCGCGGGCCTGCCTTTGCGCTTGCCTGCGCGCCTTGAAAGCCGCGACCAGACGCGGGATGCGATGCTCCTTGCCGCGACTCGCGAGATGGTCTTCCATCACCTTGCGATAAAGGTAGATGTCCTTGCGGCCTCGGGTCGACTGATAATACCAGGCCTCGCTCAGTTCGCCCGTGATCGCGCGCGCAAGGACCGCCTTCAGAAGCTCCATCCGGCGCAACACCAGCGCCGTCTTGTGCCCCTGCCCGAACGCCTTGAGCAGCGTGACGTTATCGCGCGGCAGACGCCCGAACTGTCGCATATCCTCTTGCAGGAAGGGATCGCAGATCACCCAGACCTTGGCCGCCTTCCCGCTATGTTCGGCCGCATCCGAGCGCGGCAGCGACCAGTCCTGATCGCGCCCACGGGCGAAGCGCCGCTCCCACGGGACAAGCGCCCGCGCGAGCGTCGTCTGCGGGCTGAAGGCCACCACCTCGCAGCCCGGCGCGAGATCGGCGAAGGCCAGTGCGCCGAAACCGCCCATCGAGGTGCCCGCCATCACGACGCGCGCGTATCCTTCGAAAAAGCCCTGATCGCGCAAAGCCTCCATCCGGGCGATCAGCCGCGCGTCGCGAAACCAAGTCGGGCCCTGCGCGACCACGCCCAGATGGCTCCAGCCATTGTCGCGGATGAATTTCTCGGCCCAGGGCCGGATGTCATAGCCCGGATAGCCCGCATCCGAGAGGTTGTCGAACGTCACGACCAGCGTGGCCGGGTCGCGCGCGACATGGATCAGCGCGTGCTCCCCCAGCTTTTCATAGAACCCGTCGCGGGGACCTGCCGGGAAAATCTCGCGATACCAATCGGGCAGCTTCTCCTCGAGCCCGGACTCATTACCTGCGGCGTCGTCTTCGAAATCATCGGCCATCGGGATCGCTTTTTGCTGCTCGGGATCGGTTGAGGTCTGACATTTTTTCTTGCGCCGATCAATTACATACGGATGTTTTGATGCTATCGTTACGGCGAGAACGACATAAGAAAAACCAGAGAGATCGGGCACATTTATGGCAACAGTGAAGCGGAGCGCAGAACGTGGCCTGAGCCGCAGGCTGCGGAGTGGGTCGAACCCGTCATATTGTGAACGCTATTTCGTGCATTCTCGCCCCCGTTGGACGCTCGACACCTCCACCGGACATACCGGACACCGCCCTCCCGCAGCCTGACCGCCGCGAAAGACCTTCCCAAACAGGAGCCTTCCCTTGTCCCAACTGCCGACGATCGCGACCCTGTGGATCGGAGACCGCCTGTCCTGGCTCGAACAGCTGAGCCTGAAATCCTTCGTCGATGCGGGACATGACACGCTGCTCTATTGCTACAACCTGATCCCGAACGCCCCGCCCGGGGTGACGCTGCGCGATGCGCGCGACATCTTTCCGGGCGACGAGATCATCCGCCACAAGCGCACCGGAAGCCCCGCGATCCATGCCGATCTGTGGCGCCTGCATCTGATGGAGAAGACCGATTACATCTGGGTCGATGCCGATGTGCTTTGCGTGAAGCCCTTTGATTTCCAAGACGATTACGTCTTCGGGCTGGAGAAGCCGCACCTGATCTGCAACGCGGTGATGCGCCTGCCCGCGGAGTCGAAGACGCTGCGCGGGCTGCTGGATTTCGTGGCCGATCCCTATGCGATCGGGCCGTGGCTGAAGGAAGAGCAGCAAGCGGAATTGCGCGCGGCCCGCGATCGCGGCGCGCCGGTGCATTTCTCCGAGCAGGAATGGGGGCTGACCGGCCCTGCCGCGTTGAGCCACTTCCTGCGCGAGACCGGCGAATGGGACCATGCGCTCTCGCAACAGGCCTTCTACCCGATCTCGTTCAAGGACCGGAACAAGATGATCATGTCGCGCTTCGACGTCGAGAAGGATTTCCTGACAGACGACACCTATGCGGTGCATATGTGGGCGCGCCGGATGAAACCCCGTCTGGAAGAGGCCGAGAACAACCGCCCCCGGCGCGGCAGCTACATGCACAAGGCGCTGCTCAAACACGGCATCACCCCGTCCGAGGCCCCGATCCCGCCCAAGGTGAAACCCGTCGACGCCTGAAGCGGGCGGCGGTCCTCGCCGGTCAGGCCGAATGCGGAGACACGAAGCTTAATCGAGCGTTAGTCGCGCAGCACACCGGCGGCGACCAGCGCGCGGCGGTCCGGGCGCCAGATATCGCGGTGTGGCGTCGCGAAGGCGCGCGTGGCGAAGCTGGGCGTCACGCCCCGATCACGCAGAAAGGCGCGGTCGATCGCTTCCTCTTTCGCGACGTCGATCGGCAGCGGATAGGCTTCCAGGCTATAGCCGTGAAAGCCCAGCGTGCCCTCAGGGCCAAGATCGCGATGCGCGCCCGCCATGAAGATCAGCGTGCAGGCGGAATAGCAGCGCTTCGTCACCTGCGTGTTCAGCCCCCGCGCCAGCACGCGTTGCGCCAGCGCCCGCGCGGCGAAGACCTGCCCGCCGGCACTGTCGAGCTCGACCGCCGAGACGCCTGTCGCCGGGGTTGCCTCGAACCGCGCGAGAAGATCGTAGCCGATATCGCCGGTCAGATAAGCAACGCCGTTGCGCACCTCCAGCGGCTGCGGCCCGGCATAGGCGGCCGGCACCAAGGCCGCTGTCTGTCGCGCGGCCTGATCGAGCGCATGGGTCACCGTCACCACCGCGACCGCCACCACCGCCACGCGTCCGGCGAGCAGCACATGGCCCCGCGCCTGCGCGTCGATCCAATGCGACAGGCTGCGCCACGCGCCCACCAGCTGCCACAGCGCCAGCGTCATATCTGCGAGGAAGAGCAACGCGAAAAGCGGCATCGAGAGCGGCGACGACATGGCTTGCCACAGCTCGGCGACCGCCAACCGCCCACCGATCAGCACCACGACGAGCGCGATCCAAGGCGGGCAGTCGCCCTGCCAGTAGCTGCCGAGCCCCCAGTGCGAGGCAGGCTGAAATATCCGGGTGGCTCGGGCCATTTACGCCGTCCTTTCGAGCACCATCGAGCCTCAGTCTAGCATAGCTGGCCCCGAAAATGGGAATTTGCCGAAAGTGACGGCACTGTGAGACAGTGCTGAAGACGCAGGCCTTCTGCCACGGCGAGGGCCTCTGCTATACTTAGGAGACGGGAGGTCCCTTCGCATGATCACGCTTACGATCAACGGGCGGCACGTCGAAGTCGACGAGGGCACCAGCTTGCTGGATGCGGCGAAGCAGGCTGGCATCCATATCCCGACGCTGTGCTATTACCCCGGCCTGCCCGCCCATGCCGTGTGCCGCATGTGCCTCGTGGAGATCGAGGGCACCCCCCATCCGCAACCGGCCTGCCGCACCTTGGCGAAAGAGGGCGATGTCGTCGCGACGGACACCGAGGCGCTGGCGGCCTTTCGGAAAGCCGATGCGCAATGGCTGCTCGCGCGTCACCCCAATGACTGCATGCGCTGCGAGGTGAACGGGGCGTGCCAGCTCCAGCGTCTCGTCCATGAGAACCAATGGGAGGAGCGCTGGCCGAAGATGCCCGCCGGGGCGCCTGCCGCCTCGGAAGAGCTCGCAACCGATCACACCTCCCCCAGCATCTGGCGCGATCTGTCGAAATGTATCGAATGCGGGTTGTGTGCGGAGGTCTGCGGCGACGCCGTCCAGAACCAGAATGTCATCGGGTTCGCCAATCGCGGATTTGACCGCCGCCCGGTCACGGTCTTCGACGTGCCACTGTCGCAGACCAATTGCATCTCCTGCGGCCAGTGCACGCTCGTCTGCCCGGTCGGCGCGCTGATCGAGGCGCCGCATTGGCACGCGGTGCTGCAAACGCTCGACGCTCATCGGCGCGTCTCCGTGGTTCAGGTGGCCCCGGCGACCCGCATCGCCATCAGCGAGGAATTCGGGCTGGAGCCGGGCACCGTCAGCACGGGGCGCTTGATCAACGCGCTGCGGCTTTTGGGGTTCGATTACGTGTTCGACACCAATTTCGCCGCCGATCTGACGATCATGGAGGAAGGCACCGAGCTGCTGTCGCGGCTCGAGGCCGGGACGGAGCTGCCGCTGTTCACCTCCTGCTGTCCGGGTTGGGTAAATTGGGTCGAGTTGAACCGCCCCGATCTTCTGCCGCATCTGAGCACGACCAAATCCCCCCAGCAGATGCATGGCGCGATTGCGAAACGGGGCCGCTTTGCACGGTCTCTGGGGCCCGATTTCGCGGACGGCAAAGCCGAGCCCTATGTCGTGAGCGTGATGCCCTGCACCGCCAAGAAGGACGAGGCCCAGCGCCCCGGCGTCTCCGGCGATGTGGATCATGTGCTCACCACCCGCGAACTGGCGCGGATGATCCGGTCGCGCGGCATCCCGTTCGGGGCGCTCTCCGAAGACGGGCAATTCGACAGCCCGCTGGGCGAGAGCACCGGGGCCGCCCAGATATTCGGCGCCTCCGGCGGGGTCATGGAGGCGATGGTCCGCACGGCTGCGCATTTCAAAGGGGTCGAGCACGATCTGCCGCTGGAATGGGAGGCGCTGCGCGGCGTCCGTGAGGGCGTGAAAACCGCGACCATTCCCGGCGTCGGCACCGTGGCCGTGTGCAACGGGATCGCGTCGGCCCAGCGCATGCTGGAAGACGAGGACTGGCGCGACGATTATGTCGCGATCGAAGTCATGGCCTGCGTCGGCGGCTGCCTCGGCGGCGGCGGTGAGCCGAAATCCATGGACCCGCATATTCTGCAAAAACGCGCCAAGGCGATCTACAGCGTCGACGCGAAGGCACCGCGCCGCCGCTCTTATGAGAATGCGGATGTGCAGGCGCTTTATGCCTCGGAACTGGGTGCGCCGAATTCCCCGACCGCGCACCGTCTGCTTCACACCCATTACGCCGACAGACATTCCAAGCGCTCGCTGCTGATGCGCTTTCTGGATTGCGTGGACCGGCGCGACGGTGCGGCGGCCGCAAAGCTGTTTCATCCCGACGGGGTTTGGTCGACCGCCTCTCCCTTCGGCGTGCTGACTGGCGCGAACGAGATCGCGGGGCTCATCAACGCTAAGCTGCCGCCGAACCTGCGCGGCGCGAAATATGCGCGTCACCAGATGGAGCGCGCCTCGGATATCGACGACCTCACGGTCCTCGCGCCCGACGGGAGCCGCAGCCGCTTCGATCTGGAGCTGAGTACCGTGGAAGCTGACGGCTATTCTCAGACGGTGATCCAGACCCTCACACGCAACGTCCTTTGACACTCTGCTGCGCAGGCTTTCCGCGCAGCGGGCGAAGACAGGTCACAAATTCATCATTCCGACGATCACAAGCGCGTTTCTTTTTCCTTTCTTGTTCTAGAGCAAAGCCATAGCGGGCGACGGGGTTCATGCTCCGGCACGTAGTAAACCTGCCCTGCCCCGCGGGAAGAGACACCGGAACGGAAGACCTATGCCAAGCCAGAGCCGCGACGAAATCGAACAAATGCTGTCCACTGCGAAGAGTGGACGCCCTTGGCGACTCTGGGCTTTCGGCGCGGGTGCCGTGGTGATCGCGATCGGCGCGTGGCTCTGGCTTGCGCCCTCCGGCGACACCACCGGCACGAGCTATGTGACGCAAGCCGTCACGCGCGGCGATCTGACCGTCACGGTCACCGCGACCGGCACGGTGCAGCCCACGACGGAGGTTGAGGTATCCTCGGAGCTGTCGGGCACGCTCGATAGCATCGATGTCGATTACAACGACGAGGTCAAAGTGGGTCAGGTGCTCGCGCGGCTCGACGACACGAAATTCAAGGCGCAGGTCGCCAATGCCGAAGCCGCGCTTGCCGCCGCCAAGGCGCAGCTCGCGCAGGCCGAGGCCACCCAGAAAGAAGCGACGGCGCTTTATGAGACACAAGCCGAACTGGACCGGCGCGGCGTCTCGACCCATAGCACCTTCGTCACCTATATCGCGCAGCGCGATCGCGCCGTGGCCGCCGTTCAGGCCGCGAAAGCGTCGCTGACGCTGGCCGAGGCGAACCTTGCATTGGAGAAGGACGATCTGGAGAAATCGGTGATCCGCTCCCCGATCAATGGCGTCGTTCTGGACCGCAATGTCTCGGCCGGTCAGATCGTGGCCGCCTCGCTGTCCGCGCCCACCCTGTTCACGCTGGCCGAGGACCTGCGCCGGATGCAGTTGCTGGTCGATATCGACGAGGCGGATATCGGTCAGGTCGCGGTCGGCAATGACGCGACATTCACCGTCGACGCCTATTCCGGTCGCTCCTTCCCGGCGACGATCACGCAGGTGCGCTACGCCCCCGAGACCACCGACGATGTCGTGACCTACAAGGGCGTGCTGGCGGTCGACAACTCCGATCTTCTCCTGCGCCCCGGCATGACCGCGACGGCGACGATCACCGTGGACGAGGCCAAGGACGCGCTGCTGATCCCGAATGCGGCGCTGCGCTACGCGCCCCCGCAAGAGGTCGAAGATGCGGGCAATGGCGCGAGCGGGCTCATCGGGCTCGTGATACCGAGCCGACCGAGTTCGGAGAGCGGCACCGCGAGCGGCAAATCCGTCTGGGTTCTTCGCGACGGCACCCCCGTCGAAGTGGCGGTCACGCCGGGGGCGACGAACGGCAAGTTCACGATCGTCACCGCGGGCGATCTGGCCGTCGGCGATCAGGTCATCACCGATCAGCGGGATATGTCGCGATGAGTGAGCCGCTTCTCGAGCTGCGCGGGATCGAGCGCCACTATGGCCACGACGAAACCCTCGTGCGCGCCCTCGATGGCGTCGATCTTCGCGTCGAACCGGGGGAATTCCTCGCGATCATGGGGCCCTCGGGGTCGGGAAAATCGACCGCGATGAACATCATCGGCTGTCTCGACCGGCCGACCGCGGGCAACTACCTGTTCAACGGTGTCGAGGTCGCGACCCTGAACCGCGATCAACGCGCGCTTCTTCGCCGGCACTACCTCGGCTTCGTCTTTCAGGGCTACAACCTTTTGCCCCGCACCACCGCGCTGGAAAATGTCGAACTTCCCCTGATCTACAAGGGGATGCGCAAGGCCGAGCGTGTGGCGCGGGCCCGTCAGGCGCTGGCGCGGGTCGGGCTTGAGGGGCGCGAGGATCACACGCCGTCGCAGCTCTCGGGCGGTCAGCAGCAACGCGTCGCCATCGCGCGGGCGCTTGCGGGCGAGCCGATGGTGATGCTCGCCGACGAGCCCACCGGCAACCTCGACACCAAACGCAGCGTCGAGATCATGAACCTGATGCAGGACCTCAACCGCGAGTCCGGGCTGACCATCGTGATGGTCACACATGAAGAGGACATGGCCGCCTATGCCTCCCGTCTGGTCGTCTTCACCGACGGTCGCGTCGTGCGCGACGAAAAGATGCACGAAGGAGCCCTATGATGCTCTGGGAAACCATCCGCCTCGCACTGACCGCGATCATCCGCAACGCGCTTCGGTCCTTTCTCACCGTGCTGGGCGTGGTGATCGGGGTCGCCGCCGTCATCGCGATGGTGACCGTCGGGCAAGGCTCCTCCGAGCAGGTCTCGGCCAATGTGGAATCGCTCGGGACGAATGTGCTGGTCCTGCGCTCGGGAGCGCGGATGATGGGGCCCGGATCGCGCGATACCGCGCCGCCCTTCAAGCTCTCGGATGCAGAAGCGCTGGAGGACCTCAGCAGCCTCTCGGCCGTCGCGCCTGTCGTCTCGACCGGAGCGACCGTGGTCTTCGGCAACAACAATCGCACGACATCGATCACCGGCACGACGTCGCCCTATCTCGAGATCGGAGGCTGGACGATCGCGCTCGGGCGCAGCTTCACCCCGGCGGAGGATCGCAGCGGCGCCAATCTTTGCATCATCGGCGAGACCGTGCGGACAACCCTGTTCGGCGCGACCGATCCGACCGGCGAGAAAATCCGCATCAAGTCGATCTCCTGCGAGGTGATCGGCGTGCTGAAATCAAAGGGCGCCGGGTCCTTCGGGCAGGATCAGGACGACCTCGTGCTGATGCCGGTCCGAACGGTGCAAAGGCGGCTGATGGGCAGTCAGGACGTCTCTTCGATCTCGCTTCAGGTGGCCCGGACGGCCTCCGTGGAGCGGGCGACCTCCGACATCGAGGCTCTGATGCGCGAGCGCCGCCGCATCGCCATCGGCGAAGACGACGATTTCTCGGTCTTCGACATGGCCGAACTGAGTTCGATGCTCAATTCGGTCAACTCGGTTCTTACCGGCCTGCTCTCCTCCGTCGCGGCGGTCAGCCTGCTCGTGGGCGGGATCGGCATCATGAACATCATGCTGGTCTCGGTGACCGAGCGCACCCGCGAGATCGGCATCCGCCTCTCGGTCGGCGCGCAGGCCCATCAGGTCCTGATGCAGTTTCTGGTCGAGGCGGTGGTGCTGTCGGTTCTGGGCGGGATCATCGGGATCCTCTTCGGCCTCGGCCTCGCCTATGTCGCGGCGCAGATCATGGCGATCCCCTTCTCGCCCAGCCTGGACGTCATCGCGCTCGCCTTCGGCTTCTCCGCCGTGGTGGGGATGGTCTTCGGCTACTTCCCTGCACGACGGGCGGCCCGGCTCGATCCGATTGACGCCCTGCATTATCAGTAGATGGCTTTCAGGCTGACGGGGGCGAGTTATTGCGCCCCCGGCACCGGACGGCACGGACGGCGCTTGTGGCGCGCGCGGGCCACGCACCGCTTACACGGCGCGCCGTTCCTCCAGATCGAGCCGCATCGTGGCCATGCCCTGACGACGCGACAGCTCCTCGTAGCCCGCCGAGAGATAGGCGTTGAGGGCGGGCGCGTTGTCGAGCTCCACCTTCAAGGTCAGGGTCAGCGCCCCAAGGTCCCGCGCCGCCTGCTCCACATGTTCCGTCAGCTCCGCGCCAGCGCCCCCGCGCGCCTCTTCGACGAGATAGACATAGGTGAGGTGGCGCACTTCCGGCCCGACACCCTCGCGCAGGGCGAAAAACCCCACATCCCGTCCCGCAGCATCCTGAAGGTAGAAGGAGACATCCTCATGCTCTCCAAGCCATTTGCGATGCCATTCCATCTCATCGAAGGGAACTTTCGCATTGGGATTGAGCAAGGGGATTTCCGCGTCCGGCAGCATCGCCGCCAAGGGGGTCAGGTCGCGCTCGCGGTTGCGACGGAGGGTGAGTGCCATGTGTCCTTCCTTCGGCTGGGCCCGGCACAGGCGCGCCGAGGTGCATCATGAAAGGTCGCGTGCCTGACACGGAAGACCCATCAGGGTCAACCGGGGGGCCTTGCAGTGCTGGATAGCCGTCAGCTCGACGCGGGCGTCGTGGGTCAGCCGCCCTCCCCCTTGGCGCTTTGCGCGACGAGCCAGTCGCGGAATTTCTTCGCCTTCGCGGATGCTCGACGGTGGGTCTTGATGTAGAAACACTGGGGCGACACGACGCTTTCCGTGCCCAGCGTGACCAGCTCCCCAGCTTCGATGAGGTGCCCCACAAGGCCGTCCCAGCCCAGCAAGGCGCCCATGCCCTCCTTCGCCATTTGAAGCCCGATCATGTAATTGTTGACCGTAACCCGCTTGCCTGTCGGTTGCGGACAGGCAAGCTCGGACAGCCAATCGGGCCATTCGGTCCAGGGATGACGCTCACGCGTGACATGGATCAGCGGGACACAGTACAGGTCCCGCGCGGAGCGTATTGCATGATGCTCGGCAAAACCCGGCGAGCTGACCGCGCAAATGCGATCCTGAAAGAGCTGCGCACAGCTTTGGTCGCCCTCGGGCAACACGCCATAGTGAAGGCTCAGATCGACGATCGCGTCGAGGTCGGCGGCATCGCTCACGATCTGCGAGACGTTGATGTCAGGATGATGCAGCCAGAATTCTGACAATCTGGGCGTGAGCCACAAAGAACTGACCGCGGTCGAGGCGAGCACCATCACGTCATCCTCCGCGGCAGGGCCCCGCATATCCCGGACCACGTCGGATATCGCCTCAAAACTGCGCTGCACGGCATTGAAGAGATAGGCCCCGGCCTCCGTCAGTTCGACGCCGCGGTGCTGGCGCCGGAACAGATCTTGGCCCAGCTCGGTCTCGAGCGCCCGAATCTGATGGCTGACGGCGGTCGGGGTCACGTTCAGCTCCGACGCGGCCGCCTTGAAGCTTAATTTTCGGGCAGCCGCCTCAAAACAATTCAGCGAGGTGAGCGAGGGCAGATCATAAGGACGTTGCATGATGTCGGTTTCGAACCATTCTGCGTCGAAATATTACAAAGATGAACTGAACTCATCCATGATGAGTTTTTATGCCATTGAGCGGTGTAGAAAAGCAAATTTGAAATGAGGTGAAATCACGCTTGGATAGGAAAGGCCGCGTCCGTGACACCTCCTCTTGCCGATCTGCTCGCACATCGCAAACCCGGATATTCGCTCGACCGGGCCTTCTACACCGACCCGGGCATCTTCGAGGCGGATCTCGAGCATATCTACTACCGCGAGTGGCTTTATGCGATCCCGACCTGCCAGCTGGTCAAGACCGGCGACTATGCACGCCTGAAGATCGGGGCCTATGACGTCATTTTGGTCAAGGGCAGCGACGGCGAGATCCGGGGCTTTCACAACACCTGCCGCCACCGCGGCTCGATCCTGTGCAAGGCCTCCGCAGGCCGCGTGGCCAAGCTCGTCTGCCCCTATCACCAATGGACCTACGATCTCGATGGCAGCCTGCTCTGGGCGCGCGAAATGGGGCCGGAGTTCGACCCGAAAGAGCACCGCCTGCATGCCGTTCAGACCCGCGATCTCTGCGGCCTGATCTATATCTGTCTGGCCGACGAAGCCCCGGATTTCGAAGCCTTCGCCGCGATGGCGCGCCCCTATCTGGAGGTCCACGACCTGCACCGGGGCAAGGTCGCCTTCACCTCGTCGATCATCGAGGAGGGCAACTGGAAGCTGGTCTGGGAAAACAACCGCGAATGCTATCACTGCTCGAGCAACCACCCCGAGCTGTGCAACTCCTTCCCGCTCGACCCGGAAGTCGCGGGCGTCTCCGCCGATGGTTCGATCTCGGCCCGGCTTCAGGGGCATTTCGACCGCTGCGAGGCATCCGGCGCGCCAGCGCAATTCCGACTGGGTGGCGACGGCCAATACCGTCTGGCGCGGATGCCGCTGCAAGACAATGCCGTCAGCTACACGATGGACGGTCAGGCGGCAGTGCGGCGTCCCCTCGGTCGCGTCGCCCTGCCCGATGCCGGTTCGCTGCTGAAATTCCACTACCCGTCGACCTGGAACCACTTCCTGCCCGACATCACGCTGACCTTCCGGGTGATGCCGATCAGCCCGACGCAAACCGAGGTGACGACCTGCTGGATCGTGGATCGTGACGCGGTCGAAGGCGTGGATTACGATCTGGATCGCCTGACCGAAGTCTGGATCGCCACCAACGATCAGGATCGCGAGATCGTCGAGGACAACCAGCGCGGCATCAATTCTCCGGCCTATACGCCGGGGCCCTACAGCCCGGATTGGGAATCGGGCGTGATCCAGTTCGTCGACTGGTATGCCGACACCATGACCCGCGCGATTGCCCCGCGCAGCGTCGCGGCGGAGTAGGCTCATGGCTGCAAATCCTCAACCGCTCCTTCAGTTCTGGACCGATGACGAACCGCTGGAATGCGTCAACTTCCTGCCCGAGGCCCCGAATACGGCGAGCTTCACCTTTCGCCCGCCCTCGGGGGCGCTGTTCCACTTCAATGCCGGGCAGTTCGTGACGCTGGAATTGCCGGTGGCGGGCGGCCCGCTGCACCGGACCTTCACGATCTCCTCCTCGCCGTCGCGCCCCACCTCGCTCACCGTCACGGTGAAGGCGCAGCCGGACTCGCTCGGCACGCGCTGGATGCTCGACAATCTGCGCCCCGGCATGCGGATCAAGGCGTTGGGACCGGCGGGGATGTTCTCGAACGTCGTCCATCCGGCGTCGAAATACCTGTTCATCTCGGCAGGCTCCGGGATCACCCCGATGATGTCGATGACGACGCAACTCTATGATGCGGGCAGCGACCCGGACATCGTTTTCATCAACTGCGCGCGCCGTCCATCGGAGATCATCTTCCGCGAGCGGCTGGAGCACATGGCCTCGCGCCTGCCGGGGATCGCGCTGACCTGGGTGGTCGAGGAACAGGATCGCTACGCGCCCTGGACCGGGATCAAGGGGCAACTGAACCAGCTCATCCTCGGCCTCGCAGCCCCCGATTATCTCGAGCGCGAGGTGTTCTGCTGCGGCCCCGAGCCTTTCATGCGCGCGGTGCGCGAGGCGCTGACCGGTCTGGGGTTCGACATGGACCACTACCATCAGGAGAGCTTCAACGCCCCGATCGCCGATCGCCCCGTCGAGCCCGAAGACGACGTGACCCCCGACGAGGATGCCGCCGTCGAGGTCACTTTCGCCAAATCCGGCAAGACCGCAAAGATCAAGGAGACCGAAACCCTGCTGGCCGCCGCGAAAGCTGCGGGCGTGCCGCTGCCGTCGGGTTGCACCTTCGGGGTCTGCGGAACCTGCAAGATCAAGACCAAGGTCGGTCAGGTCCACATGGTCCACAACGGCGGCATCACCGATGACGAGATCGAGGAAGGCTACGTTCTCGCCTGCTGCTCGAACCCGATCGGCGACGTCTCGATCGACGCCTGACGCCCCCTACCCTCAAGACCCGACCTCAAGGAGTCCGCCCATGTCCAGTGATCCGCTTCTGCAGCCCTATCAGCTCAAGCATCTGACGCTGAAGAACCGCCTGATGATCACGAGCCACGAGCCCGCCTACCCCGAGGACGGGATGCCCAAGGATCGCTACCGGGCCTATCATGTCGAGCGGGCGCGCGCGGGCGTGGCGCTGACGATGACGGCGGGCTCCGCCTCCGTCGCCCGCGACAGCCCGCCGGTCTTCAACAACATCCTCGCTTGGAAAGACGAGGTTGTCGGCTGGATGAAAGAGCTGACGGATGCCTGCCACGAGCACGACTGCGCCGTGATGATCCAGCTGACCCATCTCGGGCGCCGCACCCGCTGGGACAAGGCCGACTGGCTTCCGGTCGTCTCGTCGAGCCACGAACGCGAGGCCTCGCACAAGGCCTTCCCGAAGAAGGCCGAGGATTGGGACATCGCGCGCATCATCGAGGACTACGCCGACGCCGCCGAACGCATGAAAGCGGCAGGGCTCGACGGGATCGAGCTGCAAGCCTATGGCCACCTGATGGATCAGTTCTGGTCGCCTCTGACCAACGATCTGGACGGCCCCTATGGCGGCAGCTTGGAGAACCGTCTGCGCTTCACCTTCGACACGCTCAAAGCGATCCGCGCGCGTGTGGGCGAGGAGTTCATCGTGGGCGTGCGCTACACCGGCGACGAGGACCTGCCCGGCGGCATCACCCGCGAAGAGGGGCTGGAAATCTCGCAGCGTCTGAAAGACAGCGGCATGGTCGATTTCCTCAACGTGGTGAAGGGCCATATCGACACCGATGCGGGCCTGACCGATGTGATCCCGGTGCAGGGCATGCGCAGCGCGCCGCATCTGGATTTCGCCGGAGAGATCCGCGCAGCCACCAAGTTCCCGACCTTCCACGCCGCCAAGATTCAGGATGTCGCCACCGCGCGGCACGCGATCGCGGAGGGCAAGCTCGACATGGTCGGCATGACCCGCGCCCATATGGCCGACCCGCATATCGTCGCCAAGATCATGCGCGGCGAAGAAGAGCGTATCCGCCCCTGCGTCGGCGCGAATTACTGCCTCGACCGGATTTATCAGGGCGGCATGGCGCTGTGCCTGCACAACCCCTCGACCGGGCGCGAGTTGGAAGTCCCCCATGAGATCGCGAAGGCCGATGCGTCGCGCCGCGTGGTCATCGTCGGGGCCGGTC
Source organism: Thioclava sp. ES.031 (assembly GCF_002563775.1). Classification (NCBI taxonomy): domain Bacteria; kingdom Pseudomonadati; phylum Pseudomonadota; class Alphaproteobacteria; order Rhodobacterales; family Paracoccaceae; genus Thioclava; species Thioclava sp. ES.031. The sequence goes on from NZ_PDJO01000001.1 coordinate 2,464,705, forward strand.
CGGCGGGGCTCGAGGCCGCCCGGGTGGCCGCCGAACGCGGTCATGAGGTTATCGTGCATGAGGCCGCCAACGATCCCGGCGGACAGGTGCGCCTGACCGCGCAATCCAAGCGCCGCCACGAGATGATCCAGCTGATCCAATGGCGTTTCGCGGAATGCGAGCGTCTCGGCGTGAGCTTCCGGTTCAACAGCTATGCCGACGCGGACACCATCCGCGCAGAACAGCCCGATGTCGTCGTGATCGCGACCGGCGGGCTGCCGCATACCGAGGTGCTGGACGCAGGCGACGATCTCGTCGTCTCGTCCTGGGACATCCTCTCGGGAGACGCCCGCCCCGGCAGCAACGTGCTGATCTATGATGACGCCGGAGACTACGCCGCCCTGCAGGCCGCCGAGACCCTCGCCGCCAGCGGTGCCAAGGTCGAAATCATGACGCGCGACCGCAATTTCTCCTCCGAGGTCATGGCGATGTCCCTGACCCCGTCTTTGCGCGAATTGCAGGCCCGCGACGCGACCTTCACCGTGCTTTGGAAACTGACCGGCGTGGCGAAGGCCGGAAACGGCTTGGTCGCGCGCGTCGGCAGCGATTATGGCGCTTTCACCCGCGAGCGGCAGGTCGATCAGGTCGTCGTCAATCACGGCACCCGCCCGCTCGACGACATCTATTTCGATCTGCGCGAAGACGCGAGCAATCAGGGCGAAGTCGATTACGAAGCCCTGATCGCCGGCCAGCCGCAATCGGTCACGCGAAATCCGAACGGCGCCTATCAGCTCTTCCGCATCGGCGACGCCGTCGCCGCGCGCAACACCCATGCAGCAATCTACGATGCCCTGCGGCTGATGCGCACGGTCTGATCTCGGCTACAGGCGAGCGGTGCGCCCCGGCCTCCCACATCCCGGGAGCCTGGGGCATACTGCGGAGGCTGCGGTCAGAGCAGGGGTGAGGTCTGCAGCAAGGCCATCTCAAACGCAAAGAGCCCCGCGGGGAGCGAGACTAAGCGTTTGATATTGTTTTGGATTGTTGGTTGCGGGAGTAGGATTTGAACCTACGACCTTCAGGTTATGAGTTGGCCTCGGGCCTTTTCGACGGTCTACTCCGCAACGCGACGATCTACCCTATCTTATTGACTGCGCTTGATTTTCCTTGATCCGCCTTGCGCCGCAGCTCTACCCCTTACCCCAGAATTCGAGCACGGCTGCTTCCACAGTGCTTCCACGGAAGCAGCCCGGAGAAGGGGATGACCATGCCGAAACTGACCAAGCGGGCCGTTGATGCGTTGCTGCCCAGAGAGAGCGATTACTTTGTCTGGGATACCGAAATTAAAGGCTTCGGCCTTCGGGTGCTGCGCTCGGGCGCCAAGACCTACCAAGCGCAGTATCGTAAAGGTGGCCGCACGCGCCGCGTTTCGCTCGGGCGGCACGGGAACATCACCGCAGATCAGGCACGCCTTAAGGCGCGCGAGGTTATGGGGCTCGTGGCGAAGGGCGACAACCCTGCCGAGAAAATCTCCCAGCACCGCCGCGCACCGACCGTGGCGGCGCTCTGCGACCGCTTCATGGCGGCCCATGTGGAAGAACGCTGCAAACCCCGCACCCAGAAGGAATACAAGCGGGCGCTGGAGCTCTTCATCAAGCCCGCTCTTGGCGCCTTCAAGGTGGTGGACGTGGAGAGGAAGGACATTTCCGAGCTGCATCACAAGTTCCGCCATATTCCCTATCAGGCGAACCGGACGCTGGGCGTGCTGTCCAAGATGTTCAATCTGGCCGAGGTCTGGGGGCTGCGCCCCGACGGCTCCAATCCGTGCCGCCATGTCCCGAAGTACCGAGAGCAGAAACGCGAACGTTACCTGACCGGTGCGGAGCTGCAGCGGCTGGGCTCCACACTGAGCACCGTGGAGGCCGAAGGCTCGGAGACGCCTTACATAGTCGCCGCATTCCGGCTCTTGCTCCTTACCGGCTGTAGGCTGAACGAAATCCAGACCCTCAAGTGGGAGTACATTACGCCTCGCGGCATTGAGCTGCCCGACAGCAAAACCGGCGCCCGGCGTATCCCCTTGCCCGATGTGGCGCGCGACGTACTGACCGCCCTGCCCCGTGTGCCGGGCAACCCTTACGTTATCGTCGGGAAGGTCGAGGGGCGCTACGCTACCGATTTCCAGCACCCGTGGCGGCGTATCCGAGACCGAGCGGGTCTTCCAGATGTGCGCATTCACGACCTGAGGCACACCTATGCGTCCAACGCAGTGTCCTCCGGCATGCCGATCCAAATGGTCGGGCGGCTGCTCGGGCACACCCAGCTGCAGACCACGATGCGTTATGCCCACCTCGCCGATGATCCCGTGAACCGGGCCGCAGAGGAGAACGCCGCCCAGCTGAGCGCGGCCATTGGCGCGCCCGCAGATCGGGGCCTTACGTTACGGGTGGTGAGCTGACTGTCGCATTCGGGAAATGGCCTACATAACGTTAGGCACCTCTGCGGGTCTAAGGATGGACATGGCACGCCCTAACGTTAGGCGGGCGAGGTAGGATCGCAGATCTAAACATAATGCACCCAAGGCGAGGCAAAAAATATGGCGCGCAAAGTTCAACCGGCATGGGGTTGGGTATCCGACATTTACGTGGGCGAGGAACATGAAATCGCTGAGCAGCGCGATCTGGATATTTTCGAAATCTACAAGATCCTCGGCCTGAGTGACGGCGCACACGTCTCTAAAGACGATGATCCAATATTCGCGATCTCGCGGGCACTCGAGGTTTATGAGAACCAAGCTCATACCGATGGAGACCCCACGACCTTTGCGGAACGCCATGCGGTCCTCAAGGAGCTGCACAAGCACGCCCACGCACTGTCAGAAACTTTCAACGAGATGGGCGAAGGGAACTTTATTGACGTCGAACACGGCATTGCCCTTGGCCTCGGACAAGAACCTTCATACGAAACCTTCGATGAAAAACCTGCTCCCAAGGAAATTGCCTTCTACAGGGAGTTTTCGACGGACCACGTTCACAAGATTGCGCAAATCCTCGAACTTGCCGTCCGTGCGTTCCCGCAACATCCCGATGCGCCCAAAAGAGGCCGACCGGTGAATGGACCTCTGGTCGAACTGATCCAAGATCTGGCGTGGATCTATGAACGCCACACACTGACCGATGCTTATGAAGGCTTCACCTACGATGCGCCGAGCAAAGAATATGACGGCGCGTTCTTCCGTTTCGCCGCTGCGGTAATCTGGAAATTCGATCCTGCAGCGGCCAAGACGAACAACGCCTTGGGCAGTCAGATACGCCGCGCACTCTCCGAAGAAATGCTCACCCGAAACTCGTTAGAGGTCCGCTATCATTTTGCTGATGAGCCCGAAGACGGAGAGCTGGCTTCAAACGCCGATGTCCCAGATTCAGACAAATGACTCCCGTTTCGGGGGACAATTCCGACATTAGGTTTGTTTGATCGAAGCCTCCTTTACGCCCTAGCTTGCCTCAAGCGCATTGAAGGAACGGAGGCAAATGCGATGCAGGAGATACGGGATCAACATGCAGGAAATCCTGACCACCTCGACAAGCTGATCGATGAAAAACAGGCGGCCGACTACCTTTGTCAAAGCGTGCGTACGCTGCAGAAATGGCGGCTGACCGGTTTCGGGCCGCAGTTCTACAAGCCGGGCCGCTCGGTACGTTACCGGCGTCGCGATCTGGCAGCATGGATCGAAGCACGGCGCCGGGCCAGTACCAGCCAAGGCGCCACCATATGAGTTTTGCCCGCGTTGGGGTTGGCAGCACCGCGCGGGATTTTGGGGCCGGATGGCTCTTCAGGCGCGAGGTCTCAGGGTCTCGCGCCTTTTCCCTGCCGCTTTCGCGCCCCTGAACATGCTGGGCGCAACCTCTCCACCCATTCCTGCCGGGCGCCCGCGCCCGGCCCCAAAAGAAAAGCTGCCCCGCCGGAGGCACATCTAAGGGCGCAATGCGCCCGCCCAGCCCGCGAAGCGGGCCTCGAAAACGGCGGAGCGGCAAGGAGGGGGGACTTGTAACACCCCCCTCCACAAATACGAAGGCGAAGGTCAGAGCAAATGAACGCAGAAATCCTGCATCGTGGGTTCGATGGGCTGAAGTTTACGATCACCACCGACATTCCCCCGGAGCTGCGCGAAGCGTTGGTCGCAGCGAAAGCCGAAGCGGTCCGCACCAACGCTGGTTCCATCATCGAGCGCGACGGAATTGCCCTAGCGGTCCGACGCAGCGGCGGAATGGCATTCTCTGCCCATACTGGGGAGTACGGGGCAGAGTGGTACTTCCTCGACCCAGAGAACCGCCCCAAGAACAATCCCGGCGTCACTGTCGACTTCCGGGCTTTCCTGCTCGCTACGGGTGGGTTGGAGGCCGCACAGCAGCATTTCGAACACTGTATGGCCGCGCTCGGCATCCCCTATGCGGAAACGCAATTGCGGGTGTCACGGGTAGATTTCGCGATTGATATTCTCGCACCTTGGTTTGAGCCGGAGCGCGAGGCGCTGGTGGCGCCTCAGGGCACGCGCGTCACCACTTGGACCGGCGTGGACGAAACCGAGACACATGGCACAGGTCCGCGCGTCATGGGCCTGCGCGCCGGTGCCGTCGCTAACCGCCAACTCGTGATTTACGACAAGCGCGCGGAAGTCATCGCCAAGGGCAAAGCGGGGTGGCTCACAATCTGGAACCGTAACCGCACCGCTGCTGGGCGCCCTCCCCTCGACTTGGCCGATCCGGACCAGAGTCGAGCGTGGCGCTTCGAGATGCGCCTTGGCTCCAAGCAGCTGCGGAATCGCTGGGAGATACGCAGCTGGGCTGATCTTGATGCGATGGTCGGCGACGCCTTTACGGACGCCTACCAGCGCATTCGCTACTGTATCGTCAGCGCCGACCGGAACCGCTCGCGCTGGCCTCTCCACGAGCTCTGGGAGGCTGTCACTGCAGCTGCAGGTCAAGGCTTGGAAGAGCAGCGCTCTGGCGTGTTCGCGAGTGACGTGAAGGAGGCAAACCGAGAAGAGCACAAGCGAATGCTGGACGGGCAGCTACTCGGCCTTCTTGTTTCACGGGCAGCCGCTGAGGGCGTCACCGATGCGGAGACCTTCTTCACCTTCGCAAAGCAGCGCCTTGCTACCATGCGAGACGAGACGCGCGAGCACCCAGTACCAATGGACGAGCGGTTGGCAAAAGCGGCTTCGCGGTATCGGTTTCGGTAGGGTCGCCTTGAAATCCACCCGTGCGTCATCCCGATTGCGGGAGCCTGAAGCGCAGAAAACGGAGATTGCAGAATCGCGGCGTTCTTAGCGCTGAACAATGCAAACGGGCCTTGACCGGACATTTGCCAGATTGGTCATCACTGCGGCGGAGCTTCACCATAGCGGCCATTCGCGCATCACGCAGCATCTCTGTCCCTCGAATGACAGCAGAGCGGACCTTCCTGCCGTTCGCCGCACGCGCTCAGTTTATACTGCGCCGGCACGGTCGTCCGGGAGGAAGGGCGGGAAGCAGCCGTTCGCTGCGCTTCTGCCGAATGTCGGCTTTCTGCTGTTTTTCAGCCTCGCAGCTGGAAGGGCGGAGAGCAGTGCAACACGTTTTGCGATACATGAGCGAAATTTTTTGTTGATGCATGAATGCTGTCAATTAAGCTTGAATTCGGCAATATTTACTGATCATCAAGGGCATTGCTCAGAGGATTTAGGTGGTGAAGAGAAGATTCATTTCGAATTCAGCCTCGATCGCTTGGAAGAAGCATCGTGAAGAGTTTGTTCCTTGGGCTGTTGGTTTGCGTCTTTACTTAGCATTCATGAGGCAGGCTGAGCCATCAAGGTTTACCAACAGGATACTGGCTTTTCTATTGCTGTGGCCGCTAGTTTTTATTTTTAGAATGATATATATTATAAGAAAGATGGTAAAATATCAAAACACGGAAGAGGCTGATTTGCTTCTTGAAAGTAGGAGTTTACTGTGAGCGATGCATCAAGCTTGAAGAATGATTCCGCTTCTCTAAACAGGTCAGAAATTACATTTCATCGAGTGGTGATCGCGTTCTGGTTCGGAAGTCTCGTGTTTCATTCAGTGGGATTTCATTTGTTGCCGATATCAATCGTAGATTTATTTTCTGGTTTTGGTTTTTTTAATGACGTTTTGCTTCTCCGTGAAGCTCCCGGCATGCGTAATGTCGCCGATTCATATGCGGGGCATATGATTATTTCACTTCTTTACATGCTTGTTGCAATTTTTCTATTCTTAGTCGCCTCCATGCGAGAAATTTTGATTAGATCTCGGATTGTCACAGGCAGAGATCGACTTTCCGCCAAGTTCTTTCTTTTCTCCGGTTTTGCGGTAGTGTTGGGGGCGTATTTCATGCTTTCCGACGCTCATTCGAGCTTCGCTAATTCTGATCGCAGGTTCCGCGGAATGCCCCTTTGGTGGGTGATGCTAATTACGACATGTATGTGGTCTGCCTTGCCTTCTGTCTTGTTCGTTGCGATTAGAAAGCCGAAGTTGGTTTTGGAAAGCATGAATGTATAGGGATTTGATGTGCATGATTTATTTTACCCCGTGATGAATTCCTGGCAGTCGTTTGCTGTTCTTAATTTTATGAGTAAGTTTTATGACTTTTACTAGGCGGCAAATGTTTTCATGCGATACAAGATGTGGGCATATTGACGTGCCGTTCGCTACTTGGGGATAACGAGAATAGTAGCGCTGTCAGTGCGCGGAGGAATAATTCGGAAATGGGGAGGGTGGCTTGCTTAAGAGATACTTGAGATGGTGGTATGAGACATGGTATCTGGAAATGTTTACTGCAAAAAGATTTATGCAAAGCCTGTTGATTTCTATTCTTGGCTTGGTGGTCTGCTTTTTTATTTTCGCAGAATTCATAAATTGAACACTGAATCGTCAGCGTCGAAGTTGGGGCCGAGCAAACGCTGCTCTAAGCCTGAATGTCGGCTTAGGCGTGGAAGCAACGACGCACTTGGTTAAGCCCTTCAGCCCCGACCCACCATAGGGTCAAAAATGCGGTTTTAGCCCAGAACCACAATCAGGTGGGGGTTGGCGCCTGTGTCAGCAGGCGATTGTTGAACGCGATCGTCAATTTTCGCCCCCAAGCCCATGCACCCATATAAAATATAAAGCATGGTGACTTGAGGTTTAACTTGATTACACCCGCGCCAGCGAAGCTCTCGCTGTGCCGTATTTCTTCAATCTCGTCACGCGAAAGATGGATTCCGAATGGAAGGATGCTGATACCTTCTTCGTCAATCCTAACCTCTTTGAAGCCTAGTGCAACAACGACACAAGACCACAAGAAATACGACCCAAGCACGAGCAAGAAACTCATCTTGGCCGTCGAATAAATCGAGTTTTGATCATGCGAAAATAGATTATAAGCGCTGAGGGAAACCCCAAGAAGGCATATGATCCCAACCGAAAACACCGCCTTTCGAAACCGCAGACGATACTGATACACACCCGCACAATTTTTTAAAAATGCCTCAACATCTTCGCTCTGCTTCGTTGGGGAGCCCAAGATAAGTCCAATCTTCGCATTTACGGTTTTGAATCGTTGTGGCACTGGATTATGGCGACAGTGTGAACAGCAACTCCGTCCGCACTGCAGACCTCCCCCCCCCTGCGAAGATGCTGCGCGATGCACGAATGACTGTTTTGGTGAAGCTGCATCGCGGCAAAGGCGTCAATGATGAACGGCAGCTCCGAGCCGAATGCGCCGGACGCCTCCGCGCTGCAAGTGCGAAGTCTCCTAAGAACAACACGGTCAGTTTGGGCTCGAAGCCGACTTGCGGCGGTGCAGCACGCGATACTTGACCGTAATGGCACCTGAGGGGGTCCCCAGATGACCGCTCTCAGCCCAAAGCGGACCCACGGCTCCAGACGCGAATTTGTGATAGCTGACCTTCGCCGTGAGGGTCGTGAACTGGTAAGATGCGGGACGAAGCGGGCTTTCGCTGCACTTGCGCTAATGACAGATTCGGATGCGAAACTTCACCAACAAACTATTACCGACCTCTAATGTAGTCATGGTCAGGAACTGTTGATGATATAATAATACCCCCCTTATCAGTACGGCTCGCCTCTTCGGCAAAGTTGATTGTATCTACAAAATAAAACAGCGCCGCTCTTGCCAGCTTAAGTGAATCCAGAGTTAGGCATTCAAACCTTTGAAGATGCATATGGTCCACTGCCGACGATAAAGACGAATAGTTGTTGGGAAACATATCATCATGAAGAACTGTAAAGCGGTGCGTTGAGCTATTTCTGTAGCTCTTATGTGCCTCCATAAAGCCGACTCCTCGGCTATCATCTTTCGAAATGTCATGGTAAATATTATAGAGTGCAATTAAACCCGGGTTTCCCAATCTGAAAGAGGCTGCGATCTCTTCGTTCAAACTGAATACTCCACCCTTTCCTGTCCTGCCCCAGACACGGGAAAAGCTAGCTTCATGTGCCTTCTTCACTCCTAGATAGCACGCCAAAGCAACCGCAATCTTATCCAAGATATCGAAAGCAATGCGTTGTGCGCTTGTCAGAGCAGAAAAGCGGACACCGTACACGGCATAGTCCAAAGTATCTGCGTGAGGGGTTGTTTCAAAGAACGGCGTGTCAATATCGAACTCTCGTACATCAAAATATACCTGTCGAGCGAAAGCGAAGTCAGATTTCATCACGTTAATCATAGAGAAAATCTCAGGGACCCTGTGCCCGTCTGATACTTTCGCATGTATGGATGGAACAGTCAGGAAATCAAAGCGGCCGGATAAATACTCTTCAGCGCTGCAATGGAGCGATAACGCCAATCCATTCGCGTCTACGAATTTGAAATATTGATTATCGATTATTTGTTCAGGGCCAGGTTTGATGTTAGCTGCGTCCTCAACAGCTTTCCTAACAGTTGGCAACGCGTCTATCCCCGAAAACTCCACCACGGTGTCATAGTTAGATGAAACCACGTCGGAAAGCTGTCGAACGCGCTCAAGAAGAGTATCGACATGAGAGTAAGTTTGATAGACTTCTGACTTACGATAAAATAGCCTCGCGAGACCCATCAAGTGTCGCATCTCCTGATATGCAGCGACGCCGTTACGCGGCAAGATTTTCAGCGCTTTCTGAAAGCAATCAAGAGCTTCTACCCAACGAGAAGTGCTCAGAAGAAGAATTCCAATATTGGTCAATGCTTGTGACCTAAGTTCATGAGAAGCCGTGCTATCGCGCATGACCGATCCAAAATGAACTCTCGCACGGAAGCGATCTTCAAACGCTTGACCAGCAATTGGAGACATTGGGCCGTGTCCAAGGCGTGAGCGGACTTGAAGCCCATTTGCCAAATTATAGAAGAGAGCAGAATCGGGCTTGGCGGTCTTTACGAGCTCATCAAAGAGCTCGACACCTCTACTGACCTATGCAAAGTCATTCATAGCGTCGCCGCAATCGACGAGCACGACGGCGGCTGCAACTTTTTCCTCCGGACTGCTGCCCAGCTCGCTCAAGAAGGAAATTGCAGCTTGAGGGTCTTCACTTCTCAGTTTGTAGAGCTGATCGATTTTTTCAAAAGACATATTGCTTCCTCAAAGCTGCGCTTAGCCTCTTCTGTCTGCCGTGCATCAGTATGGGGGACGGTAGTGCATCGTTCTACTTCACAAGCAGACATTATTTGCATTGCAGCATTTTAGCAAAGTCGGGCTCACTGCCGTCGTTCGCCGCCGCTACGCGAAGGTCCGCTGTCGGGAAACCGGCCAAACTTTGCAAAACCCGCTTTCTGCGCACAGCCGACCTTGGTGCGCAGCGCAACATTTGGGTTTCGGCCCGCTAGGGCTTGAATGGCCGCTTTTATGCCTGTCTTGCAGAGAACTATTCGCGGCGCAGCTAACGGCAACTCCCCGCCCTTCAGGGCAGCATCCATGCCTGGCACCACTTTCAGGAGGCCGGAAGTGTGACCGCATTGCCAAGCCACCCGGGGCTGCCTCGATGTCGTGTCCGGCCACGCCCGCGCCTCCAGCCAGTAGCTTTGACTGCAGCGCTTAGTGTAGGCGGGCATGGACGAGGTAGCCGTCAACCGTTTCCTCGCCAAGCGCCTTCAGCGCCTCGAGCCGATGGAGGCCCTCGATCAGCACAAAGTTCTCCCCGTCCGCGCGGACCCTGATCGGAGTAAGTTGGCCGTGTTCGAGAATGTTCTCGGCCAGTGCGGTCATCTTTGCAGTGTCGAGCGTCTTGGCACGCTTGACAGGCACGCGGACGCGATTGATGGGGAAGACGGTTTTCTGAAGCATACGGCGACCTTCGGCAGGAAAGGAAAGAGGCACGGTAGCAGGATGCGTCCAGATCACAAAGCGAAGCGCGTCGCTCGCCCTGTATCGCTGTGCCACCGCCGCGCACTATTGGCCGAGTTGCTTCATGGCCACACTCGCCAAACGCGCTCTGCTGCTTCCACAGCGCTTCCACGGGGCTTAGCACGACGCAGAACACCGCCCGAAGGCGGCGTTTAACGTATTGATCTAACTTCATGATTTTGGTTGCGGGAGTAGGATTTGAACCTACGACCTTCAGGTTATGAGCCTGACGAGCTACCGGGCTGCTCCATCCCGCGTCCGTTGAGCGTTTGCCTTTTTGTCAGGTTATGAGCCTGACGAGGCGATCGCGTTAGGCAAACTCTCGCGGAGAGTTTGTAGCGATTGCGGGGTGCTCCATCCCGCGTCCGTTCCCGAGGGCTTTTTGTGTTTGCGATCGGGATTTTGTTTGTCATCGTTGTTTGAGAGATGATTTTTCATCGCTTCTTTCTAGGTTTGGCGGTGACCTACTCTCCCACGTCTTAAGACGCAGTACCATTGGCGCGACGGCACTTAACGGCCGGGTTCGGAATGGAGCCGGGTGTTTTGCTCGTGCTATGACCACCAAACCGAGGAAGAAGCGATGATTTCAAGTCAAGTTGCTATGCAGCTTTTGATTATGATCGGAGCCAGAGGTCTGGCTTCTACCGGATCAAATCAAGCCAATCGGGCAATTAGTACTGGTCAACTGAACGCGTTGCCGCGCTTACATCTCCAGCCTATCGACGTGGTGGTCTTCCACGGCCCTCAAGGGATACCTAGTTTTGAAGGGGGCTTCCCGCTTAGATGCTTTCAGCGGTTATCCTGTCCGGACATAGCTACCCAGCACTACCGTTGGCACGATAACTGGTCCACCAGTGGTCCGTTCACCCCGGTCCTCTCGTACTAGGGGCAACTCTTCTCAAGTATCCTACACCCACGGCAGATAGGGACCGAACTGTCTCACGACGTTCTAAACCCAGCTCACGTACCTCTTTAAACGGCGAACAGCCGTACCCTTGGGACCTGCTCCAGCCCCAGGATGAGATGAGCCGACATCGAGGTGCCAAACGATGCCGTCGATATGGACTCTTGGGCATCATCAGCCTGTTATCCCCAGAGTACCTTTTATCCGTTGAGCGATGGCCCTTCCACTCGGGACCACCGGATCACTATGGCCGACTTTCGTCTCTGCTCGACTTGTCAGTCTTGCAGTCAGGCTGGCTTCTGCCATTGCACTCAACGACCGATTTCCGACCGGTCTGAGCCAACCTTCGCGCGCCTCCGTTACACTTTGGGAGGCGACCGCCCCAGTCAAACTACCCACCACGCAGGGTCCCGGATCCCGATAAGGGACCGCGGTTAGACATCAAGCAGGCGAAGGGTGGTATCTCAAGGATGGCTCCACGAAGACTGGCGTCCCCGTTTCAAAGCCTACCACCTATCCTGCACATCACATGCCTGATGCCAGTGCGAAGCTATAGTAAAGGTTCATGGGGTCTTTCCGTCTAACCGCGGGTAGTGTGCATCTTGACACACAGTTCAATTTCGCTGAGTCCACGTTTGAGACAGCGGGGAGATCGTTACGCCATTCGTGCAGGTCGGAACTTACCCGACAAGGAATTTCGCTACCTTAGGACCGTTATAGTTACGGCCGCCGTTTACCGGGGCTTCAATTCGGAGCTTGCACTCCTCCTTTTAACCTTCCGGCACCGGGCAGGCGTCAGACTGTATACGTCGCCTTACGGCTTCGCACAGCCCTGTGTTTTAAGTAAACAGTCGCCACCCCCTAGTTTGTGCCCCCCACCCTCACTTGCGTGAGAATGGGGCCTCCTTCTCGCGAACTTACGGAGGCATTTTGCCGAGTTCCTTAAACGTGGTTCTCTCAAGCGCCTTGGTATTCTCTACCAGTCCACCTGTGTCGGTTTCGGGTACGGTCCGATAGTGGGGCTATTTCCAGGAACTGCTAAGCGGCCCACACAATCCGATAAGTGTGAACAACCCTCGCAATCCGTCACCACCACATGGCCCAGGAATATTAACCTGGTTCCCATCGACTACGCCTTTCGGCCTCGCCTTAGGGGCCGGCTTACCCTGCTCAGATTAGCTTTAAGCAGGAACCCTTGGACTTTCGGCGACAGGGTCTCTCACCCTGTTTGTCGCTACTCATGTCAACATTCTCACTTCTGATCACTCCACCGGATGCCTTACAGCCCGGCTTCACAGTCAGAACATTGCCTCCAATACTCCCGAAGGAGATAAGGAGGCAGCGTTCTATATCACAGAACGCTCCGCTACCACGCACATCACTGTGCATCCAAAGCTTCGGCTCATGGCTTGAGCCCCGTTACATCTTCGCCGCAAGACCTCTTGACTAGACCAGTGAGCTGTTACGCTATCTTTAAAGGATGGCTGCTTCTAAGCCAACCTCCTGGTTGTTTTGGAAGTCTCACATGCTTTCCCACTTAGCCA